>CAOKMT010000005.1 GCA_948469885.1 uncultured Sporosarcina sp.
ACAAATTCGTTGGACGATCCATCGAGTTCGTTGGAGTACCTGAACGTGGTTGGACTATCAGCGCGTGACGTTGGACTACTTCACGAATTCGTTGGACAACCGAAGCAGCATCAACTCCCTATTTCCCCACAGCCGGCTTTTCTTCCGTCACGCCCATTTCATACAACCAAATATCAGATCCCCCGTCGATCGAATAATTCGTTACCCGTTTATTGACCGCCGTCAAAGAATAGCGATAGAGTGCAGGGGCGACGGGCGCTTCTTCCACCATCAGCTTCTGCCATTCCTCGTAGATTTTTTGCCGGTAACCGAAATCGAATGCGGCTGCGGATGTACCCGCTTCGAGCAGTCGGTCATTCTCTTCACTCACAAAACGGGAGTAGTTGAACATCGCGGACCTGCCGTACAACCCCGATGGATCCGGATCGGAGCCCGTCCCCCAAGCCCCTTGATACAGGTCGATTTGGGGATCATCCGATTGCACCCGGTCATAGAAGGAATTCATTTCATGGAGACGACCGTCCGTCAATTTCACCTTGAGCCCGACATCCCCCCAATTTTGGATGTACCATCTCGCGATCAGCTCGGCTGTCTCGCCGCCGTCCATCGCGGCGAAGTTCAACACAAACGGCTTGCCGTCCGGATCTTCCCGGAATCCGTCACCGTCCAAATCTTTATAACCAGCTTCGTCAAGCAACGCTTTCGCTTTTTCAGGATCAAAAGCCCGCCCGCCATTCTGTACATCGTGGAAGGTTTTAAAAACCGGGACGATAAGTGTCGTCGCGGGAAACTGAAGATGATGGTACAGCTCCTTCGCAATCTCTTCATTGTTCATCGCATGCCACATCGCTTGTCGCACCCGCTTGTCCGACAGTTTCGCGTCTGGATCGGTCACATTCTCCTGCTTTTTCGCATCCCATTTGCCGAGTTTGAAACCGATATATGTGTAAGCAAGTTCAATGTCCGCCAACAATTCGATATTGCCCAACTGTTTCGCTTGTCCATACTGGTCGACCGGCAAGCTGGCAATATCGACAACGCCCGACTCAATCGCCTTCACAATCGACGAATGGTTGACGACTTTCAGAACGATCGACTCGAGTGCGGGCGTACCGCGCCAATACTCCTCATACCGCTCATACTGCACGGATTCTCCCGGCACAACTTTCGTCACTTTGTACGGTCCGAAGCCGATGGGCACCGACCGGATCTTCGAAGAAGTCACAATGTCCTCCATCGTCACGTCACCTTTTGTGACATCCCCGACGTAATGGCGCGGTACAGGGGATGTCCAAATGCCCGACATGATAGAGGGGGTCGCTTCTTTGAACGTGATCGTAATGGTTTTATCATCGTCGGATACGTGGATGCCTGAAATGCTTTCCGCCTTGCCTTCATGATAGGCTGACATCCCCTCAACATTTGAAATCATGAACGTATAGCGCGTTCCCATATAATCGGGATGTCCGAGCAGTTCATACGCGTAAAGAAGATCGGACGCTTTCACTGGCTCCCCATCATGCCAATTCACGCCGTCCCGGATCGTGATGGAGATCGTTTTGTGATCTGTCGATAGCCGATAAGTCGCCGCTCCTTTATCCGTGATGATAAAGTCACCATCGACGGCAAGCAGATTTTCGTCAAAAAACTGCATCACTTCCGCATCCGGCGCACCCGAATAAAACACTTTGTTCAACGTACCTTCAAACGGATGGTCCGACACTTGCGCATAGACGAGACTTCCATTTTCAATCGGTTCCTCGCGGTTGCTCACTTCAAGAGGGAAATCCGGTCTTCCTCTTTCCACACGTTCTGCCGCACTCGTCTTCCATCCTTGACAACCAGCAAGTAACATTCCGGGCACAATAAGAAGCACGACAAGATGTAGGAAATACCTTGCGCCCAATTCAAAACGCTCCTTTCTATTAGCTGAATTCACCCATAAATTTATTCAAACGCCCATTAAACACGGCTGCGCGCCCATAAACTCAAGCAAACGCCCAATACACACCGCCGTGCGCCTATAAACCTAATCAAACGCTCAATACACACCGCCGTGCGCCCATAACCATCAAAAAGTATCAAGCAACTCTTTGCCGCGCATCCGCCGCCCGTTTCACCGCCTGTCCAAGAAAATTGATGCATAGCATGACGACGAGGATCAACATGGATGCCGGAAGCCACACCCACCATTTGCTTTCCATCACGTCCGGGTTTTTGGCATAACTGATCAACGTACCGAGCGACGGTGTACTTTCGGGCAAGCCGAAGCCGAGAAACGTCAAGCCTGTCTCAATTCCGATATTCCCCGCCAACGTAAGCGTCATATTAACGACGACGAGAGAGCTTAAATTCGGGAACACTTGGAACAGCATGATTTTCCAATGCGGTGTCCCGACCGTCTTGGAAGCATTCACATAGTCGAGCTCCCTTTCCGCCAACGCTTTCGAACGGATGAGACGCGCCTTGCTGAACCAGAGCAATACACTCATGATGCCGACAAAGGCCCATATATTGAATTCCGGTACGATGACAACGAAAACGATGATGAACATTAACGTCGGCAACACCATCAAAAAATCCAAGACACGCATGATGACAAAATCGATCACCCCACCGAAATAGCCTGCCACAAGCCCGACCATCAAACCGAGAGCACCCGCAATCAATGTAATCGCAACACCGATCGTGATGGAATTGCGCGCGCCGATCACGAGCTGGGCAAAGACATCACGCCCACCTTTATCCGTTCCGAGCCAATGAGACCAGGAAGGCGACTCGTAAATCTGCGACAAGTTGATACGTGATACTTCCACCATGTCGATGAACAACGGTGCGACGAATGTGACGACTAAAATGGTCGTCAATAAAAGAAATGAAACATATGCGGTCCGGTCATGATGGATTTCCCGCCATACCGTTTTACCAAAAGATAGGTTGTCCTTTTCAGGGGCGGCGGACCGCTCCGCCTCCTTCATATATTCAACTGTTTTCATCACTTTCCCCCTCCAGCACCGGTTATCATTCGATACGAATCCGCGGATCCACAATGCTTAAAATAATATCCGATAGCATCGTACCGACGATGACCGCAGCGCCTGAAATCATGACAAGTGCGGAAACAACCGTGAAGTCCCGGGTACTGATCGATTGTACAAACAATTGCCCGAGTCCCGGATAACTATAAATCGACTCGATAAAGATCGAACCGCTAATAAGTAAAGTGATTTCATATCCTAAGAATGCGGCAATCGGAAGAAGCGAATTCCGTAAAATATGATCGGTATATACCCTTCTTTCCGGTATCCCTTTCGCCCGCGCGGTTTTCACAAAATCCTTCAACTTCGTTTCGATAATGTCGTTACGCAAATACTGGATCGTCCCTGCTGTCGCAAGAAGTGCACCGGATAGCGTCGGCAGGACGAGATGGTGCGCCTTGCTCACTACGTATTCCCAACTGCCGCCCTCCGCTTGGATATCTACACTGCCCCCAAGTGGAAACCAATTGAAATAAAACCCAAAAACAAAGAGGACCAAGAGCGCAAAAACGAAAAGCGGGGTCGCAATCGAGAAATAGTTGTACCCGACGATCAACTTATCCGCCCATGATTGGTGCCAGCGCCCCGCGATGATGCCCAGCGGAATGGCAATCAAATAACTGACAATAAGCGTTGCAAGTGAAAGCAGGAATGTGTTACCCAACCTCCCTGCCAACAACGTCGTCACAGGTTGCTGGTGGACATAGGACATCCCCATATCTCCTTGAACAAAATCCCCTAACCAACGGCTGTATTGCGTATACCACGGATCATTTAGGCCCATCTTCCCCCTAATTTCTTCCAACTGCTCTGCCGACACATCAGGGTTTCCTTGAATAGCCCCAGAAACCGCATCGCCCGGCATCGCTTTCGCCAACACGAAGATAATTAGACTGAGCAGGAGAAGCTGAGGAATCATGATGGCCATCCTTCGCATGATAAACGTTAGCATTCCCCCACCCCCTTTAAGGCACCGCCACTGAATGTGTCTTCGAAATCTTCTTCAAATCGAAAAGCTTCCCGTCCTTATCGAAAAATTGATCATAAGCACCCTCATATTGTTCCTGAACCGACTGACGCACCCGTCTCTTAGCAAGACGTTGTGCCGGCTCCATTTCTGGAATGGCGGAAATGAGACGCTTCGTATACAAATGTTGAGGGTTGCTGTATACCTCTTCCGCTAACCCTTCCTCCACTAAACGTCCACGATACATGATCCCGATCCGATCACATATATGCTGAACGACACCAAGGTCATGGCTGATGAATAAATAAGCGAGATTGAACTCCTTCTGGATATCTTGCATAAAATTCAACACTTGCGCTTGAACAGACACATCCAGTGCCGAAACCGGTTCATCTGCAATGATCAGCTTCGGGTTCAGTGTCAAGGCACGTGCGATGCCGATCCGTTGACGCTGTCCTCCCGAGAATTGGTGGGGATACCGGTACGCCGCATCCGCATCCAATCCGACGCGTTCCAACAAGGTTTGGACCGCTCTTTTTTCTTCCTGCGGCGACATCCTTTCAAAGTTACGGAGAGGTTCCGCCACGATATCGAGCACTTTTTTTCGGCCGTTCAACGAAGCATATGGATCTTGGAAGACCATCTGAATATCCTTAGTCCGTCTCCTTCTTTCCTTTCCACGGAGCTTTGCCAAATCAATCCCGTCGAACAAGATTTTTCCCGACGTTGCTTTATGCAAGCCGATAATCGCCCGGCCTGTCGTCGTCTTTCCACATCCCGACTCCCCGACAAGCCCATACGTCTCTCCTTCCATGATCTCGAAGCTGACATCATCGGTCGCCCGTGTATGGTCTATGGCTCGGTGCCAGAAACCGCCACGGATCGGGAAATACACTTTTAGCCGTTGGACACTAAGAAGTGGCGACATCTTTTTCACCCGACCGTCCCGTATTGAAATGAAAGTTCTTATAACAGGTGCATCTGACAAAATGGCCACGCTTCACTTCCTGCAAAACCGGAGAACGGGCATGCTCCGTCTTCGGAACCCATGGAACCCTATCTGCAAAACGGCAACCTTCCCTTTTCAAGTTTTCCAAATTAGGGACCCTACCTTGAATGACATGCAGCCTGCCTTTTCGTGGCATTTTCGCTGGATTGGATTGGAATAATGACCGGGTATAGGGATGCAATGGCCGTGCGAATATGTCATCCACCTCGGCAAGCTCAACGATCTGCCCTGCATACATGACTGCGACACGATCCGCCGTTTCGGCCACAACACCCAGATCATGCGTGATTAGTAAAATCCCCGATTGCATCTCACTCTGTAATGTCTTCAGCAGCTCCATTATCTGGGCTTGGATCGTCACATCCAACGCAGTGGTCGGTTCGTCCGCAATCAAAAGCCGCGGATTACAAGCGAGTGCAATCGCGATGACAACCCGTTGGCGCATCCCTCCCGACAATTCATGTGGATACCGGGCGTGCACAAGAGCTTCATCCCGGATGCCCACACGACGCAACAAATCGAGTGCCCTTTCTTTTCTAGCGATCCGCGACAAGTCCATATGGTATTTCATCGGTTCCTCAATTTGTGAGCCAATCGTCAAAAGAGGATTAAGTGCGGTCATCGGATCTTGAAAGACCATGCCGATTTCCTTCCCTCTAATCTCGTTCAACTTTTTCCGTGACAACTCCAAAAGGTTTTCCCCTTCAAAACGTATGGCGCCTCGTAAGTCGGTCACACGCGGTTCATGCAATCCGATGATAGACAAAGCAAGCGCGCTTTTGCCGCAGCCCGACTCCCCGACGATGGCAAGCACTTCATCCTCATGGATGCATAGCGACACATCATCCACCGCGGCATAATCGGTCCCTTTTATGCGAAACGACGTCTGGAGATTTTCTATTTCCAATAATGCCTTGCCCAAAGAAACCCTCCTTACCCGTAGACAATATATGATGGTTTTTCAGAATTTATTTCTTCTTATAGGTTTATTATGGTTTTTAAAAGAAATTCTATGTGAATGGGTTTTAAAAAATGAGGAGGTGCGGAGAATAGACTCAACGCGGTTGGACTATTTTCAAAATTCGTTGGAGGATTCAGTGGGGACGTTGCAATAAACAGGTAATTCGTTGGACCACCCGCAATCGGTTGGACTAGCCACGGTATTCGTTGGAGAACTCTGCGAGGACGTTGCAATAAACACGGCTTTCATTGGAACACCTACCAACAAACTGTAAGTTCAAAAACTTGTTCTCTTCAGAAAAAAAGATGAAATGCTCATTCAATAGCATCTCACCTTTTCCGTACATTATGAATTTGATGAATTGGCCGCAGAAGATGCAGCCATCGCTGCAATCGTCGCAGCCATGACAGCTTGTTGCGCTTGTAAGATCAACTCGATGGAAGTGGCGAAACTGATATGCGTATCTTCCACATACTCCGTCAATTCGTGCATGACGTAGCCGATTCCAATCGAAAGCGCCATTTCTTTTTTCCACTTCAATGGTTTCGCTTCTTCAAGCGCATGTGTCAACTCGATAATTTTTGACACTTTGTGATCTTCCACATTAAACACGGTCAAAAAACCGAGCATTGGATAATGAACCGGGCGGACTTTCGTTTCTCGTTTAAAACGAGCTAATAGTTCCGCCGCTTTCGTGACTAGCTCAGCATCGAATGGAATGTCTACATACGTCATCACTTGGGACATCCATTGTAATTCATTGCCCGCTCGGAAGCCCTCTCCGCGTAACGCATCATAATATGTACGCATCGACTTTGCATGCTCGACAGGAACGCCGCCTCTTTTCCCAAGTAAGACCGCGTACGCATAATCGTCATCAGACGTCAGGAAAAAATGTTGTTTTTTCATGGCATCGTACAATTTCTTCGCTTGTCTTGCCTCGGTTTCGTAAAGAGTCGGGTCATTTGTCATCAAAAGTGCTGCCAAGTAGGAATGAATGGTGTTCCGGAAACCGACTGTTCGCAAAATGCGTTGCTTGTCAAATAAACGATCCACTTCTTCTTCAATGACCACGCCCGGCGTATTGAGAAACGCCGCCATCATCGGAAGAAGATTGCCACGTAATGGAGAAAACCAGCCAGCTTTCTGCTTCAGGCCATCCATCGTTTTATTCAAACATTCCGCGTCAAATTCACGCTCGGACGTGACGTAATACGAAGTGATCGTCAATACTACGTTTTTGTCGACAGTCCATCCTGCTAATGATTTCACTTTTTCATACGTTATTTCAACGTCTCGCCTAATCGCCTCTGCGCCCAATTATCCCAACTCCTTTTCCATATGTACGAGTATGTGGAAAAAAAGTTTCAACGAGTCATCATTTTGTCGAAATTTCGTGCTATTTGGTCACTTTCTGGATACGCGCTTCACTTTTTGCAGCTTTCACAAGTTCTTTCACCGTTTCCAGCGCCCCTTGATGGAGTGCTGTCACAATGGCGCTCCCCACAATGACTCCATCTGCTAATTCGCCCATCGACTGGACTTGGGCTGGTGTTGATATACCGAAGCCAGCAAGCACCGGCACTGGACTGATTGCCTTCAACTTTTCAAAATGGACACCGAGATCCTCGTCAAAACTGTCTCGTACACCCGTAATGCCGTTCACAGTCACTGCGTAGATGAATCCTTCCGCAGAAGCCGTTATTTTTTTGATGCGATCGGGTGGGCTGGTCAAAGAAACGAGCGGAATGAGCGCGATATCCGAAGCAGCAAGCGCCTCTTTCATAAAGCCGTTTTCCTCAAGTGGCAGATCGGGAATGATAAGTCCGCTGATGCCATTTGTGCGACAATCTTTGACAAATTGTTCGAGACCATACTGAATAACCGGATTCACGTATGTCATAAAGACGAGCGGCACTTTGATTTCCTCTTTAAATGTAGCGATTTCTTCCATGACGGAACGGAGTGTTACGCCATGTGCAAGCGCACGCTCCCCCGCCGCTTGGATGACAGGGCCATCTGCCACGGGATCCGAAAAAGGAATGCCAAGCTCGATCGCCGTTACCCCGATTTCCTGAAGGAATAAAATTGTCTTTTTCAACGTAGCAAGTCCGTCGTCTCCCGCCATAATATACGGGACGAACGCTTTATCGCCCCGTTCCGCGCAAGATCGGATAGCGTTTGTTAACTGATGTTTAGTCATTTGCATTCCCTCCAAGTGCATCTCTTACTGTTTCCACATCTTTATCGCCCCGCCCCGATAGACAAATGACGATCACTTCATCTTCCGCCATTTCCGATGCAAGATCGACTGCATACTTCACCGCATGAGAGCTTTCAAGCGCTGGGATAATGCCTTCTGTTCTGGATAGTAATTGCAGTGCCTCCAAGGCACCTTTATCCGTCACCGATGTGTAAGTGACACGACCTGTTTCATGCAAGTGGCAATGTTCCGGTCCAATAGCCGGATAATCCAGTCCAGCAGAAATGGAATACGCTTCTTGTACAAACCCATTATCGTCTTGGAGCAAGTACATATACGCACCGTGTAATACACCTGCTTTACCGCCTGCAATCGCCACGGAATGCAACCCGCTGTCCACACCACTGCCTGCCGCTTCCACGCCATACAACGCGACACTCTCGTCTTCCACGAACGGATGGAACATGCCGATCGCGTTACTGCCCCCGCCGACACATGCGACGATTGCATCTGGCAAACGTTGTTCTTTCTCTAAAATTTGCTGTCTCGTTTCCACGCCGATGATCCGTTGAAAATTGCGAACCATTTTAGGAAAAGGATGCGGTCCGAGTGCAGATCCTAAAATATAATGAGTATCGTCAACGTTCGTCACCCAGTGGCGAAGCGCTTCATTTACCGCGTCTTTTAACGTTCCTGCACCTTGGTCAACCGAGACAACTTTCGCTCCTAGCAACTCCATCCGAAAGACGTTCAACTCCTGTCTACGAATGTCTTCCTTGCCCATAAAAATCGTACATTCCAAGTCGAACAAAGCACAGACCGTTGCCGTCGCAACCCCGTGTTGTCCCGCGCCTGTTTCTGCAACTACTTTCTTTTTCCCCATTCGTGTCGCTAGTAAGGCTTGCCCAAGCGAGTTATTAATTTTGTGGGCACCTGTATGATTCAAATCTTCCCTTTTCAAATAAATTTTCGCGCCGCCCGCTTTTTTAGTGAGCTGCTCTGCAAAGTAAAGGGGTGTCTCCCGTCCAACGAAGTCTTTTAAATAATGCTTCATTTCCTCTTCAAATTGCGGGTCTGCCAATGCCGACTCATACGCTTCTTCCAATTCAAGAAGCGCTGTCATCAACGTTTCTGGCACAAACTGACCACCGAATTTCCCGTAACGTCCGGGTTGCGCAGATTGTGTTACATCTATATTTTTCACCATTACAATCTCTCCTCATTCATCAATCGTGCCTCGGCGTGATTGCGTCCAGATTTTGAATTGCGCTTACGCAATTTGCTCCTCTCAAAACCTGTGACATCCGCGAGAGGCTTGGACCAACAGGACGTTGGTCACTCAGCATAGGATTCTAACTTTCTCTATAAAGTAGAATTTCAGCATTCATCTCAACTCTTATAGGATCGAGGGGACTCCTGCTGAGTTGAGTTAACCGCGCGTAGAAATGCCCGGATTAACGACTCATCTTTCCGCTTATTTCGTTCGACGCCGCTTGACACATCTACCATGAAAGGAGCGACACGCCGGATCGCTTCTCCTACATTTTCCGCGTTCAGACCGCCCGCGAGAATGAGTCGATCCGTCGTAATTCCGCAATCTTTCAATAGCTTCCAATCAAAAGTCACGCCGCTGCCCCCCTTGTAAACCGTTCCTGGGGCATCAACCAATGTATACGCTGTATCCAATTGCATCGCCCGCTCCACGTCTTCCGTACTTCGAACCGCCACCGCCCGAATGGCAGGAAGCCCGACAGCATGGATGAAATCAGCACTTTCATCGCCGTGGTATTGGACAAGATCCAGTGGAACTTCTCGGAAAGCACGCGCCACCTCTTCACGCGTCGGATTGACAAAAACGCCAACTTTCAACACGCCTGAAGGGATTTTCTGGGCAAGCTCTTTCGCCTGCTCAACAGTGACGCGACGACTGCTCGGTGCAAAGACAAAACCGATTGCATCCGCTCCCGCGTCAACTGCCGCCTTTACGTGAGCCGGCTCCTTCAACCCACAGATTTTCACTTTCGTCATTGGACGACCCCAGGACGTGCTACTTGCATCGATTTCAACGTTTCGGCAACTGCACCGCTCCGCATGAGTGATTCGCCGACAAGGATGGCGCTCGCCCCAACGTCAGCGACGCGGATTGCGTCCTGATCGCTTACAATCCCACTTTCACTAATAAAAACCCGCTTTTCATGAAATGGAAATAGCGCAGCAATCTCTTCAGTTCGTTTCAAATCCACTTCAAACGTGCGCAAATCCCGGTTGTTCACTCCGATAATTTTAGCGTCAATTCGGAGAGCCCGTTCCAGCTCCTCCGCGTCATGCACTTCCACGAGCACTTCAAGACCTGAAGCGACTGCATAAGCATGTAAATTTGCAAGCTGGTCATCTTTAAGCGCAGCAACGATGAGCAAAATGACGGAAGCCCCCGCTTTTTTGGCACGGTCAATTTGTACTTGATGGATTATGAAATCTTTGCACAATAATGGTGTCTCCACCACTTTTGCCACCGCCGCCAAATCATCAAACGAACCCTTAAAAAATGGTGCATCCGTCAAAACAGAGATGCATGCCGCCCCTGCACCTGCATAAGCAAGCGCTTGCGCGACCGGATCAGCTCCTTCCGCGATGAGCCCTTTAGAAGGCGATGCCCGCTTCATCTCTGCGATGACTTGCAAATGTTCTGTCCCGTACAGTTTGTTGAATAAAGAAGGGCGCGTAACCTCGCTCCCTTCTACAACGACTTCTTCCTTCAATAATTGTTCTACTTCACGCACTTTCTCATCTAAAATTTTATCTAAAATCGTCATCTTGCCACTTCCTTCTGTCCAACTTTTTCACTAAACGCAATGACCGCTTCTAATTTCTGTAAAGCCCGCCCCGATAAAATACTGTCCGTCGCCATTTCGACGCCTTCTTGGATCGTTCCTGCTTGCCCGTTTGCAAATAAGCCGATGCCTGCATTGAACACGACCGTATCGAAATGGGGGCCACGTTTTCCTTGTAAAATTGCATAAATAATGGCAGCATTCTCCTTTGCATTTCCACCACGGATGGCAGATGGCGGGGCCACCGTCAAGCCAACATCCTCCGGCGTTAACGTAAACGGGATTAAGTCACCATTATCCAGCAACACAAACGAGTTCTGTCCGGCCAGTGAAGCTTCATCCATTCCGCCGCTTCCCGATACAACAATCGCTCTCTTTCTGCCAAGCATATTGAGAACCGATGCGTATTCCATTGTGAAATCCGGCCTGCTAATCCCGGTGAATTGGGTGGCCAAAGGAACCGGGTTCGTCAACGGACCGACGAGATTGAAGATTGTCGGCTTCCCGATCTGTTGACGAATTGCACCGATTCTCTTCATTTTTGGATGCACATGGGGCGCGTAAATAAACGTCAACCCTTCTTGTTCCAACAACTCCGTCATCTCTTCCACGCTCAAATCGAGACGAATGCCAAGCGCCTCCAACACATCCGAACTGCCTGCCGCGCTGGATACTTTACGATTTCCATGTTTTGCGACTTTAGCTCCTGCACCTGCCAGTACAAAAGCGGATGTCGTGCTAATGTTAAAACTATCCGAACCGTCACCGCCTGTACCGCAGTTATCGGTATATGTCCCTTCTGCGGATGGCAAGTTCAAGGAGAATCCTTTCATCACTGACACTAGCGCCGCAATTTCTTGCGCTGTTTCTCCTTTTTCCGATAACCCGACAAGAAAATCTATAATATCTTGCGTTTCCGTCACATCATCGAACAACTCATTTGCCGCCGCTTCCATCTCTCCAAATGTCAAATGAACCCCTGCTTGAACTTTCTCTACAAACTCTCTCAACTCAATCTCCCCTTTACTCTACTATTCTCGTTTATCATTTTATTTCATCACATTGACTAAAGAACGCGCCTTGTTCACGGTTTCCATAAACTCTGCATGCGGATCTGAGGCCGCTACAACGCCTGCACCTGCTTGCACATACGCTTTATCATTCTTGATCAACATCGTTCGGATCGTCAAAGCGAAGTCTATGTTCCCGTTGAAGCCGATATAACCGATTGCGCCGCCGTAAATTCCCCGATGAATGTCTTCTAGTTCATCGATTAACGCCATCGCACGCTTTTTCGGCGTCCCCGTCACCGTCCCGGCAGGCAAACAAGACGTCAATGCATCGAGCGGATGAAGGGCGGGATTCAAATCCCCTTCCAATTCGGACACAAGATGCATGACGTGCTCGTAATAGGCGACTTCCATATGCTTTGTCACTTCAACTGTTCCTGGAACGGCAACACTTTCCGCTTCTTGACGGCCGCGCACGACGAGCATTTCGTGTTCCGCAAGCTCTTTGGGATCTGCCAATAATTCCGCTGCCAGTTTTGCGTCTTCCGCCTTATCCTGACCGCGTCGTCTTGTTCCGGCGATCGGGTTCATCATCACTTTCCGGTCCGCCACTTGAACAAGACTTTCCGGAGAAGCACCGACGATGACATGATCTTCAAAATCCATATAGTACATATATGGAGATGGATTACGCTTCCGTAACTTTCTGTACAGTGCGAACGGATCCCCTTCAAAGTCTGCCGCCAACCTTCTCGACAAAACAATCTGTTCGATCTCGCCCTTTTCGATAAACACCTGACCTTCGCGGACAAGCCGTTCAAACTTCTCTTCTGTTGTCGGACAAGTGAATTCACCCAATGCGAAATCGCCGTCTTTTTCTTCCGCGGCGGATGTGATCTGTTCCGCCAATACTTCCAAATCATGCGCTTGGTGTACTGCACTCGTTTCTGTTCGAAGCAATGTCACTTCATTCAGCACGTGATCAAAAACGATGATTGTTTCGTAAATATTGAAGTGTACGTCTGGTAAACCAAGATCGTCGGTCGGACCATCGCCATTGTCCCGTCCCGCACCGTAGCCGACGTAACCGACCGCACCGCCTGTGAACGGAAACTCGATATTGTCGCCAATTCGCGGCATCAACCGCTTCAGCAAAGTAAACATTTCACCCGTATGGATGTATTTTTTGCCCGTCTTATAGACGTGCTCCTCTAACCTTTCGCCACTTCCCTTATAAGCCTTGATCGGATCCATTCCGATGAATGAATAACGTCCAGAACCATCATGTTTGGAACTACTTTCCAATAAAAACTTCTGTCTTCCTGTCAATCTTCTAAAAATCAAAATAGGTGTTAGTGAATCTCCATTTATTTTTTTCATTTGTGTGCGTAAACTCATCTGTTCTGTATCCATCTCATCTCTCCTCCACTTGACTCGTTTTATATATTTTTTTCAATCCGCTCCGGCGATAAGGGAGACTTCCCCTAGACTGCACCTTTGTTTGAACGATACTTGGATGGTCATCATCCCCTAAAGTAGCTTAAAAATAAAAAAAGCCCCCTACAAAAGGACAGATTGGTCCGATTGTAGAGGACGGATTGACCGCGTTGCCACCTCTAATTGAAGCATTTTGCTTCCACTTAACGTGCTAAATTAGCACTTCCCGTAACGTGGGTGCGACGTCTGCCTTGAACATTTCAAAACAGCTCTCATAAGTCCATTCACATAAGCTGCGAATCAGTTTCCACCTACCACTGACTCTCTTAAATCGCGCACTCATGCTACTCTTCTTATTCAAAAATTTCTCATCTATGCTCTTCTCAACTGGCTATTCCGTAGGCGGCACCGCTCTCGGCACCTTCTGCCTATCTTATAAAAAGGTATTTACATCATATTACGAGATATTCAAATTGTCAACCTTTTCTGTTTTTCGTTTTTTAATTGTTTTGCGCATCGTTTGGACTCAACAACCATAGATTAGTTGAAGAGGTGAAGGACATGCTTTTTATAGGGGCTTTTATATTGCTCGTCGCCGTTTTTCTACTTGGCATCACATTAATGCGTGCCGGCCTTTTTATACTTTGCGGTGATAAAACAGAACAATGGATGAAAAAACTCACAAATACGCCTGTCAAAGGAATGTTTGCTGGAACAGTCTTGACGAGTATTTTGCAAAGCAGTTCCGCCGTGATGGTCATTACAATTGGTCTTGTATCAACCGGCCTTATCACATTTCCGCAAACAATTGGAATCATTTTAGGCACAAATATTGGGACAACATTAACATTGCAATTCATCTCACTCGATTTATTTAATTTAATCATTCCTTTTGTTTTAGTAGGCATTGTCTGTCTCTTTTTTAAACAAATATGGGTTAAAAGCACTGGCTTTATTTTAATTGGGTTTGCCAGTATTTTTGCCGCAATGGATGGATTTGAAAAGCTCGCGGGGCCTTTGATGAACATCCCACTGCTACAAAAAATATTGCTCTTGATGAATGAGCATATACTTTACGCTCTTTTCGCAGGCATCGTTTTAGCGTCAATTATCCAATCTAGTACTGTCGTCATCGGCATTGCCATGAGTTTTTTAAGCGTCAGTATTTTTCCTCTAGACATCGGGATTGCGGTCATGCTAGGTGCCAATATCGGTACATGCGTCACTGGGTTATTGGCGAGTATTGGTGCTGGGAAGGAAGCGAGGCTCACTGCATTTGCGCACGTCTGGTTAAATGTTGGAGGGGTGCTCATCATATGGCCTTTCATTTCACATTTAGCCGCCCTAAGTCAGTTGACCGCCCAGCAACCCGATGTACAATTGGCTCATGCCACTGTCATTTTTAACATTTTCACTTCACTGCTCGTCTTACCGTTTGCCGTTCAATTCGGAAAGTTTATTGCCTGGCTGCACAAATAAGCTGGGGAAGGGTTGCATTTAGCCACGGAGTAGCGGATGCGTTATACTTAGTTCACCAATTAAAGCAGGTGATCAAAATTGAGGATTAACAAATATTTAAGTTCCGCAGGCATCGTTTCGAGACGCGGCGCCGATAAATGGGTGGAAGAAGGTCGTGTGACGATCAACGGCCAAACCGCCGAACTTGGCAGCCGGGTGAATGACGAGGATGACGTCCGTGTTGACGGAAAACCTGTTAAGACGGAGGAACAACTCGTCTATATCGCACTCAATAAGCCTGTTGGCATTACGAGTACAACAGAACGACACATAAAAGGCAATGTCGTTGACTTTGTCAACCATCCTCTTCGAATTTTCCATATCGGCAGACTCGACAAAGATTCGAATGGTCTTCTTCTACTCACCAATGACGGCGACGTGGTCAACGAGATTTTACGGGAAGAACATGGCCATGAGAAAGAATATATCGTCACGGTCGATCGCCCTATCACAAAAACATTTGTCGACAAGATGGAAACAGGCGTCGACATTTTAGATACGACGACAAAACCTTGTAAAGTGAAACAACTTGGCCCTCGTAAATTTAATATTACTTTGACGCAAGGGTTGAATCGTCAAATCCGGCGCATGTGCGCAGCGCTCGGCTACCATGTCCAAACTTTACAACGCACGCGAATTTTGAATATCCATCTCGGAGATTTACCCATCGGCCGTTGGCGAGATTTAACGCCTGCGGAATTGAATGAAATGTTCAAAATGATGAACTACACACCCAAACGATAAGTAGGCCACCACCTGATTATGAACGCATCTCGGGGATTTGAGGGCACACTCCCCTAGATTACGGACACACCCAGTGCTTGCGGACCTATTACGAGAATTTCATTGGACAACACCTCAGTTTCAACGAAGCTTTTCCTCCAAATCTGTTTTCATCCTCTCCTTTTAGGGGAAGGTAACGATAAAGAGATAAGCAGAGAGGTGTTGTATCATTGACTGACCATGACATTGCCAGAGGTGCGATCCGTCTATTGAAAGACGGCAAGAGAGAATTGTTCCGTGAACTGATCGGCGAATTGAAACCTTATGACATTGCGGTCCTCTTCAAAGGAATGCCGAACAAACACCGACCATTGTTTTTGGAATTTCTAACATTGGAAGAGGTTACTTGGCTGTTGCGTCACTTATCCAAAGAAGAACAGCTCCATGTCATCCGGACGATGGACCCGAAACGCGCAACCGAAATATTAGATATGATGAAAAACGATGATCTCGCTTTCTTATTATCGGGGCTTCCCGAAGACGAGATAAACGAATTGATCGTGGAAATGAAACATGAAGAAATGAAGATTCTCCAACGCCTCATGGGGTATCCCGAGAAAACAGCAGGCCGCGTCATGACGACACGGTACATTTGGATACATAAATCGTATTCGATCGACAAGGCAATCAAAAAGTTGAAGCATTTCGCGAACATTGCTGAGTATCTGAATTACTTGTACGTCATTGACGACGAGAAAAAACTCGTCGGTGTTGTTTCCTATCGCGATCTTTTGCTTGCCGAACCGAATGCATTGATTGCAGACTTCATGACGAAAAAAGTCGTCGATGTCAATGTGTTGACCCCCCAAGAAGAAGTGGCGAAAATCATTGGCCGCTATGATTTCGTGTCCCTTCCTGTAACGGAGGACGATGGCACGCTTGCCGGTATTGTGACGATCGACGATGTGTTGGATATCGTCGTCCAAGAAGCGAATCAAGATATAGAAATGCTCCTCGCTTCCGGTAAGGAAATCGATTTTAAGACGTCAGCGTTCACGGCAGCTCGCAGAAGGTTGCCCTGGCTCATCTTGCTATTGTTTATCGGCTTGATTTCGGGAGGTATTATTGAAAGGTTCGAAGCAACGTTGGAGGCGGTTGTCGCACTTGCTTTCTTTATGCCGATGATTGCCGGCATGACCGGAAACACGGGTACACAATCACTCGCAGTTGTTGTGCGCGGACTTGTGACAGAAGATCTTGATTTTAAAAAGACGGTCAAGCTGTTATGGCGGGAATTTCTCGTCGGCATTTTAATCGGCCTCACTTGTGCGGTCGTTATTGCCATCGTTGCGTTCGCCTGGAGAGGAAGCTTGACGCTTGGTCTCGTTGTCGGCTCTTCACTACTTGCTACGCTCATTATCGGTACGCTCGCCGGCACGATCATTCCGCTTATTTTATACAAATTTAAAGCGGATCCTGCAATCGCTTCAGGTCCACTCATTACAACCGTCAATGATATTTTGTCTTTGCTCATTTACTTCGGTATTGCGACGATGTTCATTTCCAAGTTGATGTGATGGATAGAAGAACGACAACAGCAATTAGAAGAAGCAGAAACGAAGTAACCCATTGCTCCGTTTCTGCTTCTTTTTATTTTCTCTTTTATTTAAAGCGGCACTTGTGCGAAAAGGATGTCAGTACTTAGCGCACTTATGCAGTCGTCGTGAAAAAATAATAACAACTCTTATCGCGCACAAAACCGATTTTTTCATATAATTGTTGCGCATTGACGTTATCGGGCGCTGTCTCAAGCAACAAGCCC
Source organism: uncultured Sporosarcina sp. (assembly GCA_948469885.1). Lineage (GTDB taxonomy): Bacteria > Bacillota > Bacilli > Bacillales_A > Planococcaceae > Sporosarcina. The sequence continues at coordinate 17,520 of CAOKMT010000005.1, forward strand.
TTGGCATCCGTTTCCTTTGCGAATGCTATCGCTTTTGCCATCAGTCTTTCTCCATACCCTTTTCGTCGGACTTCTTGCTTCACATACAAATCATTCAATATCCACACTCGTTCCATGCTGACCGATGAAAATGACGGAAACAGTTGAACGAAACCGACGGGATTTTCTCCATCTAATGCGAGAAATATGACCGAGTCTTCTCGCTCGAACCTTTCTTCTAAAAACGCTTCCGCGGAAGGGATATCGGAAGACTGCGCATAAAATATCCTATATAAATCAAATAGCTCTACAACTGCCTGCAGATCATCAATCGTCGCTCTTCTAACTGTCATTTCAACAACTTCCCTTCTCTTTTATGGACGGCATCCTAGGTCAAACCTCATATGAAATTAAAGGCCTTTAAACCTTGTCTTACTATGAGAGATATGAAAAATACAATGCCCAGAAGAATGAACCATTCCATCACAGTCTTTTTACGCTTTAATAATCGATAAGCAAAATATAACAAGAATACTAATAAAAGTAGTAAAAACACGATAGATCCTATCATGAAAACAACGAAAACCACTCTTTTTCCTCCTGTGAATCTAACACGAACCGCTTATTGTTTCGAATAAACACCAAACAACTCCCCGATACTTTCCACATAATCTGGCTCAAGAATGCCTTTTTCTGTAATGATGGCCGTTATATATTTTGCGGGTGTTACATCGAAGGCGGGATTAAACACTTTCGTTTCCAGGGGCGCGACTTGTTGACCGTTCATCGTCGTCACTTCTTCCGCTGGTCTTTCTTCAATTGGAATGTCAGCTCCGTCTTGAATCGACACATCAAAAGTGGAAGAAGGTGCTGCCACGTAAAACGGTATATTAAATGCATTCGCTAAAATTGCCAAGTTCATCGTTCCGATTTTATTGGCAGTATCTCCATTCGCCGCGATACGATCTGCACCTACGATGATCGCTTCGATTCCCTTCGCTTGAATCGTATGCGCCGCCATACTATCTGTAATGAGCGTGACATCTACACCGGATTGTTGCAACTCCCACACGGTCAACCTGGCGCCTTGAAACAATGGACGTGTTTCGCAAGCATATACGTTGAATTGCTTTCCGCGCTCTTGTCCGAGATGGAATGGCGCAAGTGCTGTGCCATATTTGGCTGTTGCAATGGAGCCTGCATTGCAAATCGTCATGACATTCGTCTTGTCGGCGAGCAACGATAGCGTATAGTCACCGATTTTTTTACAAAACGTTTCATCTTCTTCATGAATTATAATTGCTTCGGCTAATAGTGCGGCTTTCGCTCCTGCCACACTCGTGGCTGCTTGACTCGAAGCGAGAAGACGTTTTAATGCCCACATTAAATTGACCGCTGTCGGACGCGAACTCACTATGTAATCGAAATCCTTTTGTAAAAGTCGATGGAATTGTTTCACGTCTTCGGTCTCATAGCGGCTTGCTGCGCTAGCCAGCCCATAAGCACCGGCAATACCAATTGCAGGTGCTCCCCGCACTTTTAAAGTGACGATTGCATCATATACTTCTTCGATTGTGGTCAGTGTCAAATACTCCGTTATGAGCGGAAGTTTCTGTTGATTTAAAATGATAAGTTCATCATCTTTCCATTGGATGGATGTTGGAATTGTCATTGTACTTTCTCCTCAATCAATGACGTGACCTTTTGAATCGGGCTCAATTCAAATCGCTTTAAAATGAGTGCTTCTCCAAGTTCCAACACTTTTGTCTTCGCTTGAATTCTTTGGTCAACGTCTTTAATATTTTCCAAGTCTGCGATTAACGCCAGTCCGATTGTTCGGCGGATTAACTCGCATCCTGCAAAACCGAGCGTGTCGACATATATCTTCTGTAAAACGCTCGCTTCATACCCTTCGATATCGAAAGATGGATCCATTTCTCCTTTTCTCCACAATTCCGAAAACTTGGAAGAAAACACTTCCCATGTCTGTTCAATTTGTTGAATGATCAACTGCTTTGCATCGCCTTTTCTGCATACAGCTTGAGCGATTAGATTCGCAAGAAATTGACCAATATCAAATCCAATTGGTCCGTAAAAAGCGAATTCGGGATCGAAGACCTTCGTTTCCTCTTCACTTGCAAATATGCTGCCCGTATGTAGGTCACCATGCACCAATGCTTCTGCTTCCGTCAAAAAGGATTTCTTCAACTTTGCTACTTCCAGTTTTAATGCAGGATTGCTCCACAGCGCTTCAGCTTTTGGCTTCAACAGCGGTTCAACATTATTTGTTTCACTATCGAAAAATGGATCTGTAAAAACAAGGTCTTCCGTAATCTTACATAGCTCAGGGTTTGAAAACTCCTTCACCAATTTTTTCTTTTCAAAAGGATGCAAGGCGAAATCGGACGTAGCGAATAACGTACAGGCGAGATATTCGCCGATATGTTCCGCCAACTTTGGATAATGTTCACCGGCAACGAGACCTTCCCTTGCCACCCTTAAACGAGATAAATCTTCAATAACCGTTATCGCCTGCACCGGATCGACCCCGAGCACTTCAGGCACTAAATGAGGTACAAATTCACCATGTTTTTTCAAAGCGTTCGCTTCAATTTCCGCACGCTTCAACGTAAGCGGCCAACTTTCCCCGACGACTTTCGCGTATGGCAATGCTTGTTTAATAATAATACTTCTATTTGTTTTAGGGTCGCTTATTCGGAAAACGTAATTCAAATTACCATCGCCAATTTCCGCACATCCCAGTTCAGCGTCTTTTGGAAAAACACCCATGTTCTTGGCATATTGAATTGCTGTCTGCTCCGTCAAAGCTTCATATTGTTCTACTGCTAATCTCGTTGTCATCTATATTCATCCCCTTATTATGTGCAAAAATAAATAGCCTTCTCCGTTGAGAGAGGCTAAAGGATGAATTATTCCTTGCCTCTCATCTTCCGGAAACGACACTATGGTATCGCTCCGTTGGAATTAGCACCGTGCCTTACGGGATATGGATCCCGGCGTGTACATACGCCCCGTTTCACAACGAGATTACGGTCGGTTGCTGGGCATCATCGGGCCAAATTCCCTCCGCCTGCTCTTGATAAGAGTGCTATCATTTAGTTTAAACTGCATTTTAACATCATTCGGAAATCTTTGTCAACTAAATTTTAGATAGATTGAAAAATTGACAAAAAGATACAAAAATGAAACAATGCGATTATTATTTTAAGGTCGGTGTTGGATAATGAAAAATGATTCTAAGAAATGGATTGAACTTGCGAATATCAAAGAAGCGTTGGCTGCACGGGATTGGTTTATGGGAACGAGTGGAAACCTCGCCATGAAAGTGCAAGATACGCCTCTCCAATTTTTAGTGACAGCAAGTGGAAAAGATAAATACAAACGGACAGCTGAAGATTTTTTACTCGTTGACAGTGAAGGCAAACCGGTCGGGAAGACACCTTTAAAACCATCGGCTGAAACTTTACTCCACTGTGCCATTTATGGGAAAACGACTGCTGGTTGTAGCCTTCACGTACATACAGTAGCGAATAATGTCGTTTCTGAAATTTACGGAGATGCAGGGAAAATTGAGTTCAAAGGACAAGAACTCATTAAAGCTTTTGGATTTTGGGAAGAAGATGCTGTCCTTACCATTCCGATCATTCCGAATCACGCACATATCCCACGGTTGGCGGAAGAGTTTGAAACCCATATCCAAAGTGACCGTGGCGCAGTACTCATTCGCAATCACGGAATTACGGTGTGGGGGAAAGATGGTTTTGAAGCGAAAAAGTTACTAGAAGCTTCCGAGTTTTTATTTCAATATCAATTAATGCTCAATCAACAAAAAGCAACTTTCGTCTAATAATATAAAAAGTCGCTTCCTCGTAAGGAGCGACTCTTTTGTTTATTTATCCAGCGATGGCAACCAAGATGCCTATACATAATCCCTTGTCAATACGCAATGCCCACACGAACGCCGACATATTTCTTATCCAATAGTTCGGCATAAGCAAATGCCGCCGTGTCGCCAACGGATATTTTCCTACCTTCTTCCGGCAACAAATCACGTTCGACCCGATAACCGCCAACTGCTTCCCCATCCGGTAAATACGTCGGACAAACAATCGTCCAATCAAGCCCGGATGCACGCAACAGATCGTACACTTTATGATGTTCTTCTGCCGCGAATGTCAATCGACGATTCGTATCGCCCGCCTCATAACGCAATTTCGCCGGATCGATCCGACTTTGCAAAATGCCTGCCGTTCCGATGGTCACAATTCGTTGGATCCCTTCCGCTTTCATTTCCCGGATGAATTGCGGCACAGCTTCTGTTAATGTAGTCGTCTTATCTGTACCGAGTGCACTGAAAACAACGTCCGCACCAGCAATTGTTTGCGACACTACTTCGCCATTACGCACGTCGCCTTCCTTAACGGTCAAATTGTCGTGTGCTGTTAATTTCCCGGGAAATCGAGCGAGTGCTGTCACTTTATGTCCATCTGCAATTGCCTGTTTCAATACTTCTCTGCCTACTCGACCTGTCGCACCAAATAAAGCGATATTCATATATATCCCTCCTATAATGTTTGCACGAGCAAATAAATCCCTGTAAATAGTAAAATTGCATATGTAAAAAGACGAAAGATTTTCTGGTTAATTCGATGAAACAAAAGCTGACCGAAGTACAACCCGACCGCTACGACCGGCAATGCCATTGCACTTGAGCGCCATGCCGTTTGGCTAGTCCCCGCAAACATAACTTGAACGACAAGACTAACAAAATAGATGAACAGATAAAAAGCCAAAGTCGTTGCCCGTAAACTTTCTTTTTTCGTATCCGTCCCTGAAAAATAAAGAAGCAGCGGCGGTCCCGGCATACCAATTCCAGTCGTCATCACACCGGATACACTGCCGACAAGTAAATCCCGCTGCTTACTTTTTTTCAAACGAAAATGGCGCATAAGCAAAATAGTGAGGATCAGAATAATTATTCCAATTCCCATTTTCAGTTTTTCAGCATCTGCGACTAGAAAAATGGTCATGCCAATCGGAAGGCCAGGCAAACTTCCGACAATGAAACGTTTCAAGATGCCTGTATCGACGTCTTTTCTAATTTTGGCAATCAAAGCAACAGAAATGACAAGCGACAGCACTAAGTTAATTTGGATCGCTTCTCTCGGTTCAAAAATAAGCAATAAAAACGGTGTTGCCATAATGGAAAAACCAAAACCTGTACTCGTCTGTAAAATGGAAGCGCATAAAATAATGATCATAAATAGAAAAATCGTCAACGCATATCGCCTGCTTTCACAACTTGGCAAACCCCCAGCATTTTATAACGCCATCAACGTTTCTCCACTCAATTCCGGGGATTATACTTTTCGTAAAACTGATTCATAAATCGCTCATCAGGATCGTATGCCCTTTTCTTCTCAAAAAAAGCATCGATCTCCGGGTAAGCCGCTCGAATTTGTGTAGGATTCGGATACAATTGGTACGTCAAATAGTACGTTCCTCCGTGTGCCAATGCAAGGTCCACAATTTTTTGTGTCGCCTGCTCCATATGGTCGATCCCTACATCAGAAAGCGGATGGTTGAACAAAAGTACAATCGCAAATGTGTCTTCCTTTGCGTAATTCAAAAACCCTTCATCACTTGCTTTCGTATACCTCACCGTTGCATTTAGTAAATTTAAATCTTCCGAGTCAACAACTTCTCTTATTCCGTCTACAAAACTTGCAAATTGATCTAAAGGAACAAAATACTCTTGTAAAATGTCGGTGTTTTTGGCAGATTCATATTCCAGAAATTCAATGAATGGACTCATCGCATTGTTCCGAGAAAGGATGAGGCCTTCATCTGACAAAAACTGTTGTTGGACATACCAACTCATCCCTTTTCCCCAATCAAACTTTCGTGATAAATTAAATAAAAACTTATTTCTTCCCACATTTTTCTCTTCTTCCAAAGTAGTCAACTGATCGAATGTCATTTCATCCACAGGATACAATTCATTGTCTTCCCTAACAAGCTTATAGTTTGTTAAATACATGTCTTCCAAAAAAGAATTCGGGGCAATTGACAACCGAGCATAATGCAATCCAATGGTTTCATCCGCTAAAATATGTTGTTGAAAATGGCTTGCATATGCCTCATAATTCAGCTGTTTCATTTCTGACACGTAAAACACGTCGTCCGTCAATTGAAGCGTGACATCCAAAATGACGCCAAACAATCCATATCCACCGATCACAAGAGGAAATAATTCTTCATTGTCCGTCCTGCTCACTTCTTTGACGGTTCCATCCGCCATCAACAAGCGGAAGGAATCCACTGTTTCGATGAGCGTGCCGTAACGGGGATCCCGTCCATGCACATTTGAACTTAACGAGCCACCGATCGTGAATATATTGGAAGACTGCATCACTTTAACCGACAACCCATATGGATTGATGTAGTCTTGTATTTGTTTCCAAGTCGCGCCACTTTGTACGGTAATCGTCTTTTCCTTTTCATCAAAATTCAATATTTTATCGTACCCGCGCATATCCAACCATACCGAATCTTTATAAAATGCATGTCCGCCTTGACTATGCTTGGCGCCTCCAATGGATACTTTCAAATTTTCTTTTTGAGCGAGTTGGACCGCTTCTATCAATCCTTCCGCTTCTTTTCCTTGAACGACCTCTTTTACTTTCGTCGGAGAAAGCCGACTGACATCTTGGATAAGCAGTTCGTCTTCAAATCGATTTTCATTGGTTACAATCCATAGAAAGATAATCGCAACGACAAGTGTAACTAATACGCCCACCGTCCACATCGTTTTTTTCCTTGTCATCGTTCGCTCCTGTTCAACGTAATAAGCTGCATTGTACCACCAAATCCAAACTATTTGAAATTCCGATACTCGTAATTCATGTTTGCTTTCAACCGTCTATTCAACCCGTTGATGATCCAATATTTCTTTCAAAACGACAGCTTGGTTGTGCTTTTCATCTTTGGCACCATACACTAACGTTACATGTTTTTCATGATCAATCACAATCTTTTTTAACTTTTCCAACTGCTCTTTCTTCTCGTCATCCGAAGCCAATTCCTCTTTATATTTCTTTTTGAACGTTTCAAACTTTTCCGGCTCATGGTTAAACCATTTCCTTAATTCCGCAGAAGGGGCTACTTCTTGCATCCAATAGTCAATCTCTAAGTCTTCTTTTGAAACACCACGCGGCCAAAGTCGATCGACAAGAATTCGTACACCATCCTCTTTCGCAGGTTCTGTATAAGCGCGCTTCATGTTGACTGGCATGATACTTTCTCCTTTCCAGTTTTCATATTGTCTTCCTCTATTTCTTTTCCCTTTTTTCCTAATTTTAGTTACCTTCAGCGACTACTACAATCCACGCTAGGGATAACACTAGTACAATAGTTGTGAGTATAATGATACAATCAAAACTTAAGGGTCTATATACTAAAGTAGTAGATATTGGTTTAGCCATTGCTCATTTCGTAGCCATGAATTCGAACTGATCATACTCGAAAGGATTTGTTAATGAGTGTTAGCAACAGTTAAAAATAGTTTATCCATCCCTCTTTTACTAGAGAAGAAATTTTGTGTGTCAATTATTGACCGCCACGGGATCGTTTTATATGTAAATCAACTTTTTTGTGACCTTTCAAAATATAGTGCCGATGAGTTAATCGGTAATCATTTTCGCATATTACAACATGAGGAAACATCCGACTTCGTTTCAGAATTGGTATCTGCCTTAAAGGAACATAAAATTGCCCAACGACATATGAAAAGAACAGCGAAGGATGGAAGCCATTATTGGGTCGAAACAACAATCATGCCCACCTTCGATGATAATAACCAGATCACTCAATTCATCTTGTTCGATAGCGATATAACAAATAAAATGCTGATAGAAAAGAAGTACAATGAAACGCTCAAAGATTTGCATAATATTGAAAATGCACTCGACCAATCGACCGTTGTCGCGATCACCGACCGAAAAGGAGTCATTACATACGTCAACGAAAAGTTTTGTCGACTGTCTAAATACTCCGCAGACGAGTTAATCGGACAGACACACCGCATCGTCAATTCCAAGTTTCATCCGAAAAGCTTTTTCAAAGAGATGTGGCGGACGATTGGAAAAGGAGAAATTTGGACAGGGGATATAAAAAACCGAGCGAAAGACGGCTCCGAATATTGGGTCAGTACCACGATTGTGCCATTTTTGGACGACAACAAGAAACCTTTTCAATATATTGCCATCCGAACAGACATCACTGATAGAAAGGAAGCAGAACATTTTTTGGAGATCGCGCTGAAGAATGATTTCCGACAAACTGTCAAAAATCTTCAAAATGCCATTTTCAAATATGTGGATGACGGAAAAGAAGGTGTGCAGTTCACGTTAATCGAAGGGAAGATGGCAAAAAAACTGAACATCACCTTGGAGGATACTCTACAAGGTCGGGTCGCCCATCCTTTTTCGGAAATTGAGCTTTTAAAATATAAACAATTGTTAAGACGAGGTTTGCAAGGGGATGCTGTGCATTTTGAGTTAAGCTTTTTTCATCATACATTTCTTATTTACTTATCCCCTATTTTCGAAAAGAATCGTGTAGCGGAAGTCGTCGGCACGGTTATTGATATTACAGAACGGAAAAAAGCGGAACAGCTTGTCGAGCGGATGGCCTATTATGATTTTTTGACACGTCTGCCAAATAGGCGACTTTTTGAAAAGAAAGTGAACGATACGATTACACAAGCCAAAAGAGAAAAAGAGTCATTCGCTATTATGTTTATTGATTTGGATCGTTTTAAATATATTAACGATTCGATGGGGCATGCGATTGGCGACCAACTTCTCATCGCGGTCGGAAATCGATTGCGAAGTCTCGTTCGAAAAGAGGACGTTGTCGGTCGGCACGGAGGCGATGAGTTCGTTATTTTACTTCCTTCTGCGCAAGCGACGGAAGCGGAAAAAATAGCGCAACGAATCATTGATAGCTTGGCGGATCCATTTCTTTGCAAAGATATCGATATGTTCGTCAACTCAAGTATCGGTATCAGTATTTTTCCGCAAGACGGCGACGACAGCGACACTTTAATGAGAAATGCGGACTCCGCTATGTTTCAAGCAAAAGAAAGAAGAACGAATACGTATCAATTTTTCACGGAAGCTTTACACAATGAAATGATTGAAAAGTCCAATTTGGAAATGGCACTTCGGCGAGCCCAGCAAAAAAATCAATTCGAACTTTATTATCAACCGCAAATCGACTTGAAATCAGGGGCTTTGACGGGAGTGGAAGCACTAATTCGCTGGCATCACCCAACGGAAGGATTCATTTCTCCCGGTCGTTTCATACCAATTGCCGAAGAAACGGGGCTAATCGTATCGATAGGACAATGGGTACTGGAAACCGCTTGCCTACAAGCAAAGCAATGGCAGCATAGTGGCCTACCCTCTATCCAAATGAGCGTCAATGTTTCCCTTCACCAATTTAAGCAACTCACTTTCGTCGATCAAGTACAAGAGACGTTGAAAAAAACGGGTCTTCATCCAAGCTATTTGAATTTGGAAATTACAGAAAGCATGACATCCGATGTGCAAAATTGCAAGACAACTCTTCAGAAGCTTAGAGAACTTGGCGTTAATGTCAGCATCGATGATTTTGGGACCGGTTATTCTTCGCTTAGTTATTTAAGCAAATTTCCAATTACGCATTTAAAAATCGACCAAGCCTTCGTACAAGAACTGAATCCTAGCAATCGTGCCATTGTAAAAACGATTATCAGTTTGGCTAAAAATTTAAATTTGAACGTTATCGCAGAAGGCGTTGAAACGGAAGAGCAAGCTCAATTTTTGGAGACCTTACATTGCGATGAAGTGCAAGGGTATTTCTATTCTAAACCGCTCCCGAAAGGACAAATTGAAACATTACTCCACCGTGCCTACTAAATTATCTGTGAATCAGTCACTGACATGCGAAATCCATATAAAGTAAGAAAAAGGTGAGACTCTACTCTAAATAAGTAGGGGCTCACCTTTTTCTTGCTTTTCCTATCGGTTGACGCTCACCCTAACCGATAAATCAAAAACTTTTCCAACTTATCTTGAGCGCCAGGCACCTTCACTTTATTCAGCAACTTGAAAGGCGTTTTTTTCGCCATAAACCGTTTATAACTGCCTAATGGATAGTATAGAATCAGATCTATGGATCTTTTCTCCTTCTCAACGGATTCCAAAATATTTCTAACAACTCTCTTGAAAATATCAACCGAGAAAGGGTTAAAAAAATAAAAAATATTGTCCATTTCGTCTACTTCATACTGTTCCGCGAGTGCAAAGTCAAAACGAATTGGCGCATCGATATGGTTGGCGATATATCGATAACTTCTTTTGTTATCAAGTGCTTCTTCTAAGGTTTTATCATTCACTTCCACGCCGGTGACAGGCACTTGAAACCGGTTATGAATATAAAAAGACACACGTCCACGACCACATCCAAAATCTACGACTTCGTCCGATTTCTCAAGCCGGTATACGCTAAATAAAGCTTCCAATGCTTGATAGGGGGTCGCCTCGTAGCGATTATAGTGGGGGTGGTTCCGCCACTCCCTCAAACCGGTCGTTCGAATGTTAAGCCTTTGTTCGTATTTTCTTTCAGCCAATGATGATTCCTCTCTTTATAAGTTTTTACATTGTTTTTATTCTACACACACCTCTCTATCATACTCGTTGCATCTGTATACTTCAACCTACTCAACAATCCAAGACTTCCTTCCTATCCAATTTGACAATTGAAACACTCTCCCGAAACTTTCACATCAACGGACGATTGAATTTTCTGATAAATAAAACACTTCTCCTCTTTTGTGGTACAATATAGATATCTAGTGTAATCGCTTACACAATTGAAAAATTAAAGGAGGGAATGATGATGGAGCTCGTGCTTCAACAAAAGCAACAATTGAATCTGTTAATGACGACCGAGTTGAGGCAAGCAATTGAACTATTACAATATTCCACTTACGAGCTAGAACAATATATAAGGCAACAAGAATTGGAAAACCCTTTAATAGAACTGCAAGAAAAAGTGACAGATAATACTTACGAGGAGAGGACGCAATATCGTTCTACGTCTTCCGGTCACTCCGATATGCCGCTAGAAGCGATCGCTAACAACAGACTTAATATGAGAGATGAGTTGTTCGAGCAAGTCAAATTCATATATGCTGATGGACAAGTTCAAAAACTGTTGGGGTATCTAATTTACAATCTTGATGATAATGGGTATTTAACGCTTGACGAAAACGAGGTGCTATTCAACGAACAGGAAATTGAGAGAGGCATCCATTTATTACAGGAAGTTGGACCGCTCGGAATAGGAGCTCGGGATTTAAGAGAATGTCTTCTTTTGCAAATCATCCATACTTCCCCACGAAATGAGTTGGCGGAATCCTTAGTCACCTCTCATTTACATTTGATGGCTGAGCGAAAATGGGAGGATCTCGCTTTGCAAATGGATATCTCGATGGCTCAAGTAAAAGAGCTTCATGATTTCATACAGACACTCAATCCAAGACCTTGCGTTTTTATTTCTGACTTTTCAACGAAATATGTGACGCCAGATATTATCGTTGAGCTCAAAAACGACGAGCTCGTCTTTCAATTGAACGACGGTTACTTGCCAACCATTCAGCTAAACAACGATTATGCGTCTTTTTTTCATACGAAGGATGAAGTATCCAAATATGTCAACACCCATTACAACAATTACCAATGGCTTCTGAGCAGTATCGAACAGCGGCGGAATACGATCATTAAAATTGTGAAAGTCCTATTAACTAGGCAGGAGAGCTTCTTTAAAAATGGGTTCCTTTCACTGAAGCCATTAACGATGAAAGAAGTGGCAGACGAAATCGAAATGCATGAATCCACCGTCAGTCGTGCAACGAAAAATAAAGTGATTCAAACTTCTTTCGGTTCTTTCGATCTTCGATTGCTCTTCACTTCAAAGATAGACGGCGTCGAAGGGGATAGCGTTTCACAAACAAAAGTGAAAACACTGCTCCAAACTTTTATTGCTGAAGAAAACAAGAGTAAACCATACTCCGACCAAAAAATCGCCGATTATTTTAAAAACGAAAAAGGCATTTCCATTTCTCGCAGAACAATCACGAAATATCGCAAAGAATTGAATATCCTCCCTTCCAGTCAGCGGAAAGAAATTCAAGTTTAGAGAGTAAAATGCCAAAGGAAGTTACCCCTTTGGCATTTTATGATCGTTTCTTTCTAGTTATTGAAACTATATAACACCTTATATGTTGGCATTCAAGTAGAGTGTAAAGCTTCCTTTAACGACATCATCATTTTAGGATAGCTGACTTTCTGGCCTGTCCATCTTTCAATGGCAAGGGCGTTTTGCATCGCAAGCATTTTCATGCCATTTTGCGTTCGTGCACCGCTTTTTCGTGCCTGCTCCAAAATTTTTGTTTCCGCCGGATTGTAAATAATATCGGATACAAAAGCCCCTGTCTTCAAGTTCGTAATCTGAATGGGCGACTCTTCAATATTAGGCCACATCCCGATGGACGTCGTTTGAATGATAATATCGTACTGCTCTTGCTTACTTTCAGCTTCTTCAAGCGAAATGACGTGCGTATGCGGATGACTGTCGCCCAACTTTTTTAATGCCTCCGCTTTGTCCAGCGTCCGGTTCGCAATATCGATATGCACTTCGGCAAATTGGGTGAGCGTATGGTAAATGGATTGAGCAGCGCCCCCAGCTCCTAGCAGAAGAATCTTTTCCGTCCGCAAACTTTTTTGCCCCATATCTTCCAATAAAGCTTTCAGCCATGCTTCTCCATCAAAATTGAAACCTACATACTTTCCGTCGATGTATTGGACTATATTCACGGCATTCTTTTGTTTGGCAATTGGATCCACTTCGTCTAGGTAAGGGATCACAGCGGCTTTAAAAGGCACCGTTACCATAAATCCTTTCACACCGATTGCTTTCATCCCTTGAATCGCTTTCTCCAAGTCTTCTGGCGCAATATGAAAAGCTTGAAAATGAGCATCGATTCCATTCAATGTATAGGCCTCATTTTGCAATAAGGGCGATAACGAATGCTCGATCGGATTTCCGATAATACCAAATAATTCGCTCATGCTCATCCCCCTTTACGCTTCCTTATTCTTGATTCCACACGACTAATTTCATTTCGGTCATTTCTTCAATTGTATACTTCAATCCTTCACGCGCATTACCGCTTTCTTTCACGCCACCATATGGCATTTGGTCAACGCGGTATGTAGGGATATCGTTAATCATGACACCACCGACTTCAAGTCGCTTGGAAGCATGCATAGCCGTGGAGATGTCCTTCGTAAAGATCCCCGCTTGGAGTCCATATTTTGAATCGTTAATGTGGTCAATGCCTTCTTCCACATTTTTAATCGGGTTAATGATTACGATCGGTGCAAATACTTCTTGGCAAGAAACCTTCAAATGAGGGGAAACATCGACGATTGCTGTCGGCAATAGGATATTGTTGTCGATCTTGCCGCCCGTGATTACTTGTCCACCGCCTGCCTCCGCTTCATCAATCCACGCTTGTGCGCGTTCCAGTTCCTTTCCGGCAATCAATGTAGAGACGTCCGTCAGTTCTTCCATTGGATCGCCTAACACCAATTTTTCTGTTGCTTCTTTAAATTTCGTTGTAAATGTTTCGAGTAAATTTTCGTGGACATAAACTCTTTGCAAGGAAATACATACTTGCCCTTGGTTGGAAAACGCACCTACGACACACTTAGGGACAATTTTATCCAAATCGACACCGTCGTCTATAATTAAACCCGCGTTTGAGCCAAGTTCCAATGCCACTTTCTTCAATCCAGCTTTATTGCGGATGCCAATACCGACTTCCGGACTGCCTGTGAACGTCACCATGCTCACTTTCTCACTTGTGACGAGCTGATCGCCGACGAGGCGTCCACTTCCGGTCACGACGTTCAGTGCACCTTTTGGCATTCCCGCTTCTTCTAATAGTTCAGCAATAAAATAAGCCGAGAGCGGCGTTTGAGATGCCGGTTTTAATACAATCGTATTCCCCGCAGCAATTGCTGGTCCTACTTTATGGGCAACCAAGTTTAATGGAAAGTTAAAAGGCGTAATGGCAGCGACGACACCGATCGGTTCTCTCAACGTATAAGCCAACCGATTGGCGCCAGTTTTGGCGGCATCCATCGGAATCATTTCTCCATGTAAACGCTTTGCTTCTTCCGCTGCAAATTTATATGTTTCAATCGTCCGATCCACTTCGCCTAATGAGAATTTCAATGGCTTTGCAGATTCCAAAGAAATAATTTGTGCCGCTTTCATCCTATTTTCCTTTAGTAGTTCAACTAACTTTTCAAGAATTTCCGCTCTTTCATAAGCCGTTAAACTCGCCATCACTTCACGATTTTCATAAGCAGCGTCAATTGCCGCGTTCACTTGTTCTTCCGAAGCTTGAGGAATTTTGGCAATTTTTTCTTCTGAATACGGTGAAAACAGATCCGCATACTGTTCGGATTCCATCCATTCTCCGTTAATGTATAGTTTTTTCTTCATTTGGTTGTTCCTCCTTTGAACCTATCTTCCTAACACACCGCCGTCAACAGGAATTAATGTGCCTGTCACATAGTCGGAAGCTGGGGCGGCTAAAAATAGTGCCACGCCTGCAACGTCTTCTGCCGTTCCCCATCTTTTCGCTGGAATTCTTGCTTCCACTTGAGGGGCCCTTACCGGATCGTTCATCAAATCATCATTCATTGTCGTCAACATATAGCCGGGTGCGATGGCATTCACTTGAATTCCATACGCGGCCCATTCATTGGATAAAGACTTCGTCAACTGTAAAACGGCACCTTTACTCGTCGAATAAGCCGCCGCATTAAACCCGCCGAGGACAGAAAGAATCGAGCCCATATTGATGATTTTCCCGGATCCTTGTTTTTTCATTTCTACTGCAGCCAGTCTCGATAATTCAAAAACCGCCGTGACATTCAGCCCTAAAATCCGATGCCAACTATCAATTGAAAACTCTAAGGCTGGATTTCTTTCGATCAACCCTGCGCTGTTAATCAGAATATCCACTGTCCCATCGAGTTTCTCTAACGCTTCGTGGAATGCACTTCTCAAGCTGTCCATGTCTAGCAGGTTCCCTTTGACCGCATGCACTTTTGCATCAGTGGATGTCAACTTCCCTGAAACATTGAAAACTTCGTCTGAAATGTCAATAATCGCAACTTCCACACCTGCCCGATGAAAAGCTTCCACCATTGAAAAGCCAAGTCCTTGGGCGCCACCTGTTATAATCGCTTTTTTGCCGTGTAAATTAAACATATTTTCACCTCTTTAATTATTTGATATATAGCTACCGACATATTTCTAGAGAGGGGCGAATAGTGTCAGTAGTTGAGATTGTAACAGTTTTTAGAACACACCATTGATTGGAGCGGAAAGCGTCCGCCTGGAGCGGAAATCAACCCTGTTAAAATTATACAATCAACTCAAGAGTGAATCCCTTTCCCAATAAGCGCATTTGCGGATTCCATCAGTACTTCGGAAAGCGATGGATGCGGTTGCACCATTTGGGCAAGTTCATCAACAGTACCTTCCAAATACATATAAGAAGAGGCTTGCCCGATCATTTCGGTAACATGGGCACCAATCATGACTGTTCCGAGGATTTCTCCATATTTCTCGTCGATCAACACTTTCGAGAATCCTTCTGTATCCCCCATCGTCAACGCTTTTCCATTGCCGGAGAAAGAATATGTATTCACATTGTACTTGATCGCTTTTTCCTTAAGCTCCGCTTCACTCATTCCGACGCTGGCAACTTGCGGGTTTGTGTAAATACAACGAGGAATGACTTTATAATTCATCTTCTCCTTGTTCCCGTCCAAGTTCTCGACAGCGGTTAAACCTTCCGCACTGGCGACATGCGCCAATTGGAGACCACCGATGACGTCACCGACAGCAAAATAATCTTTTTGGCTCGTTTCCAAATAATCATTCACTGCGATATGCGGCCCAGTCATGTTCAGGTTCAATTCGGAAACGCCAGCTAAGTTCGGTTTCCGCCCAACAGCCAACAGTACTTCATCCGCAACAATTGTTTCAGCCTTGCCTTTTTTCTCAATGACAACTGTTTTTTCGCCTTCATTTTCCTGAACAGACGTCACTTGGCACTTCGTCATTACTTTGATGCCTTTTTTCTTTAAACTTTTCAGCAACACGTTCGCTGCATCTTCATCTTCAGTTGGGATGATTCTGTCACCGAGCTCTACAATTGTCACTTCCGTTTTCAAGCTTGAGAAGATATTGGCAAACTCAACACCAATCACACCGCCTCCCACAATGACAATCGACTTCGGGATTTCCGTTATGTCGAAAATTGTATCTGTTGTGTGGTAATTGACAGCGTCCAGTCCGTCAATTGGTGGAACGACAGGCTGGCTGCCCGTTGCGATGATAATCTTTTCCCCGGTAATTTGTTTCGTTTCATTTTCCGTTTGAACCGTCACTTTTTTATCCGCATGGATCGTGCCATATCCATTATAGACATCGATTTTTCCTTTGCTTAATAAATAAGCGATTCCACCTCTTAATGTATTGATGACGTCATCCTTACGCGCCATCATATCTTTCAAGGAAAAGCGCAAGTTATCCGTTTGGATGCCCCAGCTCTCCGCTTTTTTTATATCCTCTATCACTTCGGCGTGCCTTAGCAACGTTTTAGAAGGGATACACCCTCTATTTAAACACGTACCGCCTAAATGATCCGCTTCCACAAGTGCTGTCCGCTTGCCGTTGTTTGCGGCTCTGAGGGCGGCAACGTAGCCGCCCGGTCCTCCGCCGACAATAATGACATCATACGACATCTTTTGTCACCGCCTCATATCATTAATTTGAATGGATTTTCCAAGACTTCTTTTAGTTCCGTCAAAAACGCTGCTGCTGGTGCACCATCTATGATTCGATGATCGAACGATAAACTTAACGTCATCATTGAACGGATCGCCAGTTCATCATTTACAACGACAGATTTTTTTTGAATCCGTCCTACTCCTAAAATCGCTGAGTTTGGACTGTTAATGATCGGTGTAAATCCGTCTACCGCATACATGCCTAAGTTACTCACGGAGAACGTACTTCCTTGCATGTCATCCATTGTCAGTTTACCGTCTCTAGCTTTTTGACCGATTGTTTTCGTTTCTCTTGTAATCGTTGCCAACCCTTTTTCATCTACATTTCGTAGAACGGGTACGACTAAACCTTCTGGAACCGCTACTGCCATACCAATATGCACTTCCGGATGGTAGACAATTTCATCACCTTCAAGCGAAACGTTTAAAGCTGGATTTTGCTTTAAAGCAAATGCAGTCGCTTTCAATAAGATATCGTTATAAGAAAC
Source organism: uncultured Sporosarcina sp. (assembly GCA_948469885.1). Classification (GTDB taxonomy): domain Bacteria; phylum Bacillota; class Bacilli; order Bacillales_A; family Planococcaceae; genus Sporosarcina. The sequence goes on from CAOKMT010000005.1 coordinate 34,993, forward strand.
TCTCATTCCTTCGACTTTTTCAATGACTGGTAGTAACTTCCCACGTAAAGTTACACATTCTGTCATATCGATTTCCGACGTTAATGTAACGTGAGGCGCTGTATATGCACTTTCTGAAATGCGATCTGCAATGACTTTACGCATCCCTTTAAAGGGTACGCGTTTTGCTTCCCTAGCAACTTCTTGCTGTGCAACAGGTCGCCCAATTACGTCGTTCTTCACGACTTTTCCACGCATACCTGTACCGTCAATTTCTTTATAATCAATCCCTTGGTCATTTGCGATTTTCTTCGCTAATGGCGTCACTCGCTTTTCATTCGCTTCCATAAAACTTTCAACGTCTGCTTTATGGATTCGGCCGAGTGGGCCTGACCCTGTCACTTCGCTTAAATCTACATGATTGTCTTCGGCAAGTTTCCGTGCAGCCGGCGTTCTTCTGATTTTTTCGCCTGTTCTTGTTTGTTGCCCATTTTGCGCCGGCGTTTCAGCCATTGGTTGTTCCGTCTCGTCTTCAGCTGCTTCAGCAAGATTCGACAAATCATTCCCCAATCCTTCAACACTTTCGCCTTCTTCACCGAGATAAGCGACGACTTCATGCACTTTTACGGTGGCGCCCGCATCGTGCAATGTTTTCAATAAAACACCATCCGCCTCCGCTTCAAGTTCCATGACAATTTTATCCGTCTGGATTTCAGCGATTGGATCGCCTTCTTCCACTTCTTCACCAACTTGGACGAGCCAGGAGACGATTGTTCCTTCTTCCATCGTTGCGCCTAATTTAGGCATGACAACTTCTGATGCCATTTTCTTTACCTCCTTACTTGTTCATCAATTTTTTACACTCTTCGACGATATCTTCCACTTGTGGAACTGCCGCTTTTTCCAATACCGGATTGTAGGGGATCGGTGTCTCCAAGCCACCTAACCGTCTGATCGGCGCGTCCAAGTAATCGAAGACATCACTCTCGGCGATCATACTTGCGATTTCGGCACCGTATCCGCCTCTTTTAACCGCTTCATAGACAACGAGAACACGGCTTGTTTTCTTAACGGACGCCAAAATCGTCTCTGTATCCAACGGCACCAGCGTGCGTGGGTCAATGACTTCAACACTGATTCCTTCTTTTTCAAGCTCAGCCGCTGCTTCCAGCGCACGATTCACCATGACCGCTGTTGCAACGATCGTAATATCCGAACCTTCTTTTTTAATATCCGCTTGTCCCAATGGAATCTCGTACTCTTCCTCCGGCACTTCGCCTTTTGTATTATAAAGAAGCTTATGTTCATAAAATAACACCGGATTATTATCCCGGATTGCCGCCTTCATTAATCCTTTTGCGTCGTAAGCATTCGATGGCTGTACAACTTTCAAGCCAGGCACATGCGCCATCCACGCTTCCAAGCTTTGTGAGTGCTGTGCCGCAAAGCCCGCTCCCGATCCGCCTGGAAGTCTAATAACGACAGGCACTTGTGCTTTTCCTCCGAACATATAACGTGATTTCGCCGCTTGGTTTACAATATTGTCCATCGCAATCATGATGAAATCCGAAAATTGGATTTCCAAAATCGGACGCATCCCTGTCATTGCTGCCCCAACGGCACATCCACTAATCGCCGCTTCCGAAATAGGTGTGTTCCGTACCCGTTCCGGACCAAATTCTTCAATCATGCCATTAGTTAAACCGAAGGCACCTCCATAAATTCCGATATCTTCACCCATGATGAAAACATCTTCATCTTTGCGCATTTCTTCACTCATTGATTCTCTGATCGCTTCTAAATACGTAATTTCTTTCATGCTATTCATCACCTTTCAATTATGCAAAAATATCTTCCATTAATGTATCTAAGTCCGGCTCTTTACTGTTTTCTGCGAATTCCACCGCTTCGTCCATTTCAGCTTGCACTTTTTTTACCAAGTCTTCATATTCGTCTTCCGTGATCACTTTGTCTTCAACAAGTTTTTCTTTGAAAGACGCAATTGGGTCCCTCATTTTTCTCCACTCTTTTTCTTCCTCACGCGTACGATACTTTCTCGCATCACTACGTGAATGACCTCTCCATCTGTACGTATGCGCTTCAATTAGTGTAGGGCCTTTGCCTTCTCTTGCTCTTGCAACTGCTCTTTCCGTCGCTTCCGCAACGGCTAAAACATCGTTGCCATCAATGGTTTCACTTGGAATCCCATAAGCGGCGCCGCGATCCGCGATGTTGTCGATATTGGTCATTTCCTTGATGGAACCAGACATACCATATAAGTTGTTTTCACAGAAGAACACGACAGGCAAATCCCATACGGATGCTAAGTTGAGTGCCTCGTGGAAAGCGCCTTCATTTGTCGCCCCATCTCCGAAAAACGAAACAACGACATATCCCAAATCTTTCATTTTAGAAGTTAGTGCTGCCCCTGTTGCTAAAGGTAACCCAGCCGCAACAATCCCGTTCGCCCCCAGGTTCCCGACATCCATATCCGCGATATGCATAGAGCCGCCTTTACCTTTACAATAACCCGTTTCTTTTCCGAGCAATTCAGCCATCATTCCTTTAATACCTGTACCTTTTGCTAAGCTGTGCCCATGTCCGCGGTGCGTACTCGTAATTTTATCTTCATTCGTTAACGGTACACATGCACCGACTGCTGTTGCTTCCTGTCCGATACATAAATGCATCGTTCCATGAATTTTCCCTTGCTGAAAAAGCTTTTCTACTGTTTCTTCAAAGCTTCTGATTATCATCATGTCGTATAACATTGTTTTTAATTGTTCTGGTGAATAAGAAGTTTTTTTAGACATCTATTTACCTCCTAAATTTTTATCACTAAATTATAATGCAAGTTCCATGCCAACCTTTTTAATGCTCTTTTTTCTTATTATTCTACTTTTTCAATGTAAATTGATGTATAATCGATTAAATCGATGCAAAATAACATCACTCTTACTATGAATGATGCAAAGGAGACCGTTTCATGAAAAATATATTGTCCAAAATTAACATCATTGGTGTTCTCATCGTCAATAAGCAAGGAGAAGTCTCATTTTCCAATGCCATTGCCAAGCAATACAATTATTACTTTGAAAATATAATCGAAGCGGTTTTACAAGGAGCTTCGACTTTCAGTTTAGTGAACTACCCAGCTGAAATTGCATGTTTTGTCGAAAATGACTTACACATCATTTTAATCCACCCCTTGCATGAGGTCGTAAGATTAAAACAGGAAACAGAATCACTGCAAAACGTTAGAAATGAATTGAATGAAGTGATCAATTCCTCTTTCGATGGCATTGTCATTTCGGATCAAGATGGGATTATCATTCACCAAAACCCAGCTTATGAAAAAATCACCGGATTATCTGCCAAAGACTGCATTGGTCGTAGCTTGAAAGAGCTTGAAGATGAAAACGTTATCGATGCTTCAGCTTCCCTAAAAGCCTTACAGGACAATAAGGAAGTAACGATCATTCAAAAAATCAATACAGGTGCCACCGCTCTTGTTTCCGCTGTTCCAATCCGAAATAAAAACGGTGAAATCGAAAAGGTCGTCAATAACGTCCGTGATTTGACTCATTTAAATTCTCTTGAATCCGAAATCCAACAATTGGAACAACAGAACCAACGGATTCATGAAGAACTGGAATTGTTAAAAGAACAGAACGACCCAAAACTTTCCATCATCGCGCATTCAGCTATGATGAAAGATGTTTTGGACCGAGCATTAAGAGTTGCCCATATCGACTCCGGCGTGCTCGTCCAAGGGGCTTCTGGAGTAGGGAAAGAAAAAATAGTGGAATTGATTCACCGTCATAGTTTTAGAAATGATGCGCCTTTAATCAAGATCAATTGTGGTGCGATCCCCGAATCTTTACTGGAATCCGAGTTGTTCGGATATGAATCAGGATCTTTCACAGGCGCCAACCAAAAAGGCAAAGCAGGACTTTTCGAAGCAGCAAACCAAGGGACGATCTTTTTAGATGAAATCGGGGAGATGCCTCTTCAATTACAAGTGAAACTACTGCGTGTATTGCAGGAACATGAAATTACACGAGTCGGTGGCACGAAGCCGATCCCTGTCGACATTCGCATCATTGCCGCAACCCACCGCAATTTATCCGAAATGATCGAAAGCGGGGAATTCCGGGAGGACTTGTACTACCGTCTGAATGTCATCCCGATTCTCATTCCTCCTTTAAATGAAAGAAAAGAAGATATCATTCCACTGATTTACCATTTTTTAAATGGGCTCAACCAGAAATATGGGCTCAATCGCAAGTTTTCTAATGACGCTTTACATGCTTTCATGAACTATGATTGGCCCGGAAACGTCCGCGAACTGCAAAACTTAGTCGAAAGAGTTGCTTTAATGAGTACAAGTTCCGAGGTAGGAATGGATGATTTACAAAAAGAACTGCAGTTTAACAAAGGGACACAATTTAACTTGACGGCTTCTCCCTCTTCCGATGAACAAGGAGAGATAGAACCTTTAAAACTTCGAGTCGAATCATTCGAAGCCAAAATCATCAAAGAAACCATTGGTCAGTTCCCGAGTATCCGACAAGCTGCCACCGCCTTGAAAGTGGACCAATCCACCCTTGTCCGCAAAATGCAGAGATATGAAATCGAAAAATAAAAAAGAGCATCGTCGAAAAAAAGACGATGCTCTTTTTACGTCAGCCTCCCAACAAATTTGGAAGAAACAGCGTAATCGAAGGCACATAAGTAATGATCAACAACACAATAAGTAACGCCCCAAATATCGGTGCAACGTATTTAAACGTTCTTTCAAACGGAACGTTCGCTATGTTACTACCAATAAATAAGTTGATACCTAATGGCGGGGTGATTAAACCTAAACTTAAATTCAGACAAACAACCATACCGAAGTGAATCGGATCAATGCCTAAAGGAATGACAATCGGAAGCAGTAGCGGTACAAAAATCAACACTGCCGCGACGGTTTCCATGAACATACCAACAATTAACAAGAAAATATTAATCAGCAACAATATGACAAAAGGATTTGTCGTCCAACTTGCAATCGAAGAAGCTAAAAACTGTGGGATTTGTTCGATTGACAGAACAAGACCAAAAAACGACGCTGCACTTACAAAAATTAGAATAGAACCGGACGTATGCGCAGATTTCAAAAAGATGCCGATGAAATCGTTCACACCAATTTCCTTGTAAGAAAAAATACAAATAACCAAACTATAAACAACCGCTAATACTGCCGCTTCTGTCGGCGTTACAATCCCCCCGTAAATACCTCCTAGTATTAAAACAGGTGCCAACAAAGCCCACTTCGCTTCGTTCAACGCTTTCAAGAATGGCACTTTCTCCACTTCTTCTACCACAGCTTGTGGCTTACCGAACCCTTCTTTTTTACAAATGATATAGTTCACAATGAGTAAGGCGATCGCCACTAAAACGCCTGGAACAATCCCAGCAATAAACAGATCACTGATTGAGGTGTTCGCCATGACTGCATAAAGGATAAAAACAATACTTGGCGGAACGATTGGCCCTAATGCCCCTGCACTTGCTGAGATGGATGCCGCATATCCCGGTGCGTATCCGTTTCTTAACATGTAGGGGATAAGAATGGCCCCGATACTTGCCACTGTTGCTGCCCCAGAGCCGGAAATCGCGGCGAAAATGAAGCTCGCGATAATTGTAATGATTCCTAAACTTCCAGTTAACGAACCAACAAAACTTTGTATAAAATCAACAAGCCGTCTTGCCATTCCGCCCCGACTCATAATATCTCCCGCCAAAATAAAAAACGGAATCGCAATGAGCGGGAAGGAATCCATGGAGCTGAACGACGTCTGGATAAATAACGTCAGTGGAACAGACCCTTGAATTAATACGACTAAAATACTTGAGGTTGCTAATGCAATCGCTATCGGTACATTCAGGAAAACTAACAAAATCAAGAAGCCGAATAGCATTAATGTTACTGTACCCACGGTTGTCCCACCTTTCTACACTTCAACATGCTGAGTGTCCGAATTTGAAGTTCTCTTGAATATATGAATGACTAACCTAATAGCCATCAGCAAATAACCGATCGGGATTCCCAAATAAATAATCCCCTTCGCCAGCCCTAAAGCAGGAGAATCTCCACCAACATTCAGCATCGTTATCGAGTAATCAAAACCGACATAGGTAATGACAACCGAAAATGCCAGCCAAATTAATAGTCCGATCTTTTTTATAAAAGGATGTATCTTTTTTGGAAACACAGATAACGCCACGTCCACCTTTATATGGGCTTGTGTCGCCGTTACATAGGATGCACTGATAAATGCAAGCCAAATAAACATATACCTTGATAATTCTTCAATCCAAATAAAAGAGGAGCCGAACACATACCGTGCCACAACTTCCGTAAACATCAAAACCGTCATAATGACAAGTAGGAGCACACAAAACAATCCTTCTATCGTGTAGTTAATCTTTTCCCCATCCATATTGCTCACCTCGAATTTCTTCATCGCATACAGCTCAATGATTATTGTTGTTTTCCTAAGACTTCCAAAGCTTTTTCATAATTTTCTAGGCCGACTTTATCAATATTTTTATCAATTGCGGGTTGGACTGCTTCCTTGAATAGATCCAGTTCTTCTGGGGTCAGTTCAACAACATCCACACCTTTTTCTTTCATCCCTTCGATCGCATCTTTCTCAGCTTCGACGGCCAATTGTCTGGCGAACTTAATATGTTCTTCTGTCGCTTTATCAACGGCCGCTTTCAACTCGTCGGTCAAACCATCGTAGAACTCTTTATTCACCATTAAGACATGTGGTAACGGAAAATGCCTCGTCAACGTCATATGGTCTGCCACTTCGTAAAACTTATCTCCATAAATTAATGGCGTTGTCGTTTGTACGCCGTCAATTGTGCCTTGTTGTAGAGATGTGAAAATTTCTCCGTATGAAATCGGTGTCGGGTTCGCTCCCATTGCAGCAATCGTACCTGACTGAAGCGGAGTCGTCGTACTCCTAATTTTCAAACCTTTCAAATCGGATGGGGTCCTCACCGTATGCTTGTTATTTGCGATCCCAAATGTTCCAATACTGAAAGCGCCCATGTAATAAGCATTTGAATTCGCTTCCATACCATTTTCTATAATCTCGCCATATTCACCATCAATCAACGTATACATTTCTTCTTCCGATTCAAATAAAAACGGTACATCAAAAATATTAAGTGCAGGAACTTTTGCATTGCTTGCCGCAACAAAAGCCGCGACTGTCACTGCGTCCAACACGCCAGTCTGAAGCATTTCATATTGAATATCCTCAGAAGAGGTCAGCATCCCATTGTTATAAACTTGAACTTCGATTTGACCATTGCTCTCCGCTTCCAAGACTTCCTTGAACTTTTCATAGCCGACATTTAAAAAGTTATCGGTTGCAACAAGGTTCGCCGTTCTTAAAATGACCTTTTCCCCGTCGGCGCCCACTGTTCCTGCCGGCTTACCTTGTCCACAACCCGAAAGCATTAAGATTGTCACGATAATAGACAAAAAGATTGACTTAACTTTCATTCTCTTCACAGTAATTCCTCCTTTATCTGCCTAAGAACCCGCCATCAACAGGTAAAATAACCCCGTTAATGTAATTTGATTTGTTCGAAGAAAGGAATTGGACTGTTCCTGCAAGTTCTTCCGGATCGCCGAACCGACCAGCCGGGATACGGCTTACCAAAGACTCGTACCTCGCCTCGTCATTCATAATAAAACGATTTAATTCCGTCTTGTAATAACCCGGTGCGATTGCATTCACGTTTATCCCGTCTTTCGCCCACTCATTTGACAAAGACTTAGTCAACTGGGCGACCGCTCCTTTACTCGTAGAATAAGCTGATGCATTAAAGCCGCCTTGTGACGCAAGGACTGATGCAATATTGATGATTTTTCCTTTGTTTTTCTTTTTCATTTCCTTCGCCGCAAGTCGGCACAGCTCAAAGACCGCACTTACGTTGACATCCAATATCCGTTGGAAATCTTCTACGGGTAACTCGACTGCCGGCATCGGTTTATGAATGCCCGCATTATTAACGATAATGTCTAATTCATCATCCAGTTTTTCAATCGCTTGATTAAATACGCCCTCTATTTGATCGATGGCAGATAGATCAGCAGTTACACCTTCAACCTCATAGCCTTTCTTTCGTAAATCTTCCACCGTTTGAGACAAATTTGGTGAAATATCCAAAATGCAAACTTTCACGCCATATTCGGCGAGCCCTTCTGCCATGGCCAAACCTAATCCTTGGGCAGCACCTGTGACAATTGCCTTCTTGCCTTGTAAGTCGTTCATTAATTTATCCTCCTTCAAGGTATGTATTCGCTTACACAACCGAGCTGGGTCATCATTTCCTTCTTGCACACACGATAACTCGGTCATCCAATCATTTGGCTCTTTCCATCAACTCAATGATATATCCATCCGGATCAAGCATATACACTGCTTTCGAGCCTTTATTGGCACCTGCTGTTATATGGGCGACGTTTTTAGACTTAAATACAATCCCTTTCGCTTTTAGTTCCTCGAACATGCTCTCTAAATTTTCTACTTGCAAACAAATATGGCCCGTTCCATAATCGCATGATCTGGCACTTCCTGAATAAGTATCGATGCCGACATACTCTAAAATTTCAATTACATGTCCGCCCGGGATCTCAACAAATGCGATGTTGATTTCTTTCAATCCTGGAATTTCGACAATGTCGAAAATATAATCGCTATTGGCCACTTGAGTGGATAAAAGCTTAAACCCTAATACGTCTACGTAAAATTCTAAAGCTCTTTCTAAGTTTTTCACCGTAATGCCACTATGAATAAATCCCACCACTTTACCTTTCTTCATTTGTATCCTCCTTTAACTATCGATAGAATGTTACAACAATTAAGGTCATGACATTTTCTTTATATGTACGTGCCCTTTACGTCATTTTGCATCTATGCCATTTAATATTGCAAGTTCTGTGCCAAACTTTTTCCATTACAAAATACATAATTATTTATGTTTTTATTCTTTTTTGATGCATTCTTACAACAAGTGATGCAGTAACGCCAATTAAAATATCCATTGACAAAAAAACAGGTAGTTTCCTTAACCTTTTACAGTTAGGGAAACTACCCATTTCTTAAACGCTATATATGTTACGCCTCAACTGTCGTAGTGTAGTCTGCCTCTGGATCTTCTCCGAAACGACCTTCCCACTTCGACATAACAATCGTAGCCGTTGCATTACCAAGTACGTTTACAACTGTACGTCCCATATCGAGAAGTCTATCTACACCGGCAATGAATGCAAGCCCTTCAAGCGGAATACCTACTGTTCCTAGTGTTGCCAATAAAACAACGAAGGAAACGCCTGGTACGCCTGCAATTCCATTAGACGTGATCATTAAAACTAACACTAACGTAATTTGTTCCATGATGCTCAAGTTTATATTATACATTTGTGCGATGAAAATGGCAGCAAGTGCTTGATACAACGTGGAACCGTCCAAGTTAAATGAATAGCCTGTTGGGATAACGAAAGAAACGATGTCTTTTGGACAACCTTTCTTTTGCAGTTTTTCCATCAACTTAGGCAAGACAGTTTCCGAACTAGATGTAGAATACGCTAAAATCAGTTCTTCTTTTAGTAATTTGATTGTTTGGATGATGCTTGAACCAACTAATTTTGAAATCCCACCGAGCACAACAAGTACGAAGAAAATCATCGTTACATAGACAAGTATCATCAGTTTTCCAAGCGGGAGCAATGAGCTCAACCCGAATTTTGAAACTGTGACCCCGATTAAACCGAAAACGCCGATTGGTGCGAACTTCATGATCATGTTCGTCACCCAGAACATAGCATCGGCAACACCTTGGAAAAATGCGAGAACCGGCTTCCCTTTTTCGCCAATTGACGCAATTCCTAGGCCGAATAACACGGAAAAGAAGATAATCGGTAACATGTCAGCCGTTGCCATCGACTCTACAATATTGCTTGGTACAATCCCGACAAGCACATCCATGAAACCTTCATTTTGTACTTCTTCCGTCGTTTGAACGTATTGGTCGATATCCCCTTTGGCAAGTGATGACATATCAACACCTTCACCTGGTTTGAAAATATTCGCGGCAGATAATCCGACCACAATCGCAATTAATGATACAACTTGGAAATACAACATTGTTTTTCCGCCAAGTTTACCTAATTGCTTAATATCTCCAGTTCCTGCAACCCCTACAATGAGGGTAGACACAATGATTGGCACAACAATCATCTTAATCATATTCAGGAAGATTGTGCCTAGCGGTTGCAAGTACGTATCAACTGCGGGATTGCCATAAAAAATTGCCCCGACAATAATCCCTAATATTAATCCGGCAAGGATTTGATAGGCTAAAGGAAATTTAAACTTTCTTTTCATCAATAAGTCACCTCTTCATCTATTTGTAAACGCTTTCTTTTGGAAAGGAGTCCTAGTAAGAGTAGTTTACGGATGACTTATCGAATCCGACGGAATCTGACATTTTAGATTTCATTATAATATTTATCAATCGTTTCTAAATACAATACTTGAAGAAATTTTTTCGTATTAATTTTTACCCTCATCGGTTCAAGGCTGTCATTTTGGATATCGTTCATTCGACTTCTTATTTCTTTAAAATCAAAAAAACGTGGGGCATAGTATTCAAATTCCGGATTCGTGTAATCAATTGAACCTAATGACGCCAGATTATTAATAGCAGCAAGAATTGTTCTACGGACTCGTTGTTCAATCGCCTTACTTTCCTTTTGGATATCCAGTTTCTTTGCTCGACTCGCCACTGCTTCGTATAGATCTTTTAAAGGGGGCAATTGAGTATCCTGATTACGCTCGTTCATTAAAATTTCCATCATTGCAACAATGTCATCGCTTCCTGCTTCTCCGGTAATTCCCATATCATTCAAAATGGACATGACAATTTCTTTCACACTTCTCTTTGCTTGCACTTTGGGGCTAGAACCAATGTGAGCAAGCGACTCACGGATTTGTAGTAAAGAATCTTTTAATCGAAATTGTTCTGCTGTCTTTTTTAAAATGCTGGACACTTCCACTCGATTGATTGGCTTATGTATAAAAAACTCGATCCCTTTTTCATAAGCTTCTCCTACCATTTCTTTCGTGACAATTTGAGAAATCATAATGAATTGCCCCTGATATCCCCCATCCTTTAATAATTCAATCGTTTCAATGCCATCCAGTTCTGGCATTAATAGATCAATCAAAACAAAGTTGGGATGCGTCGACAAGATTTGCGGAATGGATTTTTTTCCGCTCTCTGCTTCACCTATGACAACTCCAAGCCCGCCTTCGGTTATAATGTGCGCTAACATTCTACGACTTGCTATATCATCATCTACAATAAAATAACGCAGCATTTTTTCAACTCACTTTCTAATATTTTCAGTTGGAATTTTGATTCGGAAAATCGTCCCCTGTTCTGGTACTTCTATTTGAATTTGACCCTCTAATGCATGAATAATTTCTTGTACATGGGATAGGCCCACTCCGGTAGCAGCCACGCCCTGACGACTGAATTTTGTCGTATAACCAGGTTCAAAAACAAGAGAAACATCCTTTGTTAAAATGCCTTCTCCTGAATCTTTAATAACGAAGCATGTATATTCCGCTTCCTCAAAAACTTCAAAAACAATTTCACCTGTATTCACAATAGATTCGACAGCGTTCGCCATAAGATTATTCAATAAAGCAAGAAGGGGAATTTGCTCATCTGTTTCGAAATCAACAAACATGGACAGCTGAATTGTAATATTTTTCTTTAGTAGCTCACTATATTTCTCGTTCGCTGTCATGATTAAACGAAGCACATCAGAAAGTAAAAGGATATCCTTCCGTTGTTGCTCTGTTATTTTGGATAACCCTGCTAAGATTCGCTGTGAATCTTTTTTAACCTCATGTACTTCCTGCGTGATCAGCAATGCTTGCCTGCTTAACTCTTGAAGATCATGCTTTTTTAATTTTCTATACAGATCGTGGCTTGATGCGGTTATTTTCTCAATATGATCCATTGATTTCTTTAAATATAATGATTCCGCGTACAACTCAGAGCCAACGCCTAACATCTCTTGCATTTGTTTCTTTTGTTCCGAAATCGTGATGGAACTATAAAGTCCAACGACAAAGTAACTTCGGAGCAAGGCAACACCACTCAGTAATACCCACTCTTGGAAACTTAAAGTCACTTGTGGTAATAATGCGTATCGCATCAGATGTTCTGCACTGTTTCCGATAAATTCAAAGACTGCCGATAAAGCGCCCAGTAAAAGGGGAAATGTTTTATATTTCTCTATTTTTATAATGTGTAAACCAAATGCAAATATAAAATAAAAAAGAAAAGCAGGAAAATGATTTTTTAGGCTTGTCCAAAAGAAAATATGATCAAATATTATATCGCCAAATATACGAAAACAAACAACTGTTATACCTGTGACAACACCAGCTCGTATAAGAAAAGAAGGTGTTCGAATAAGAATAAGGAGAAAAAAAGTAATACTCCCAAGCCCGAAACGAAAAGCTTCCCCGTTAAAAGGAATCACCTTAATTTCGCTGACGATTGCAGTCAATAGAGCGAGGATGACCAAATAAACACCATCCGCTCGATTGAATTTTTTACTTGTAAAATGACTTGTTGAAATTACAAATCCACTCCTTGGGTGAGAATACTTAACGTCCACCTAATTATCACAACAAAAAGAATACTTCATTTAGACTGTAATTATCTCATTTTATGAGAACTTCACAAAATTTTTCATTTGAGTAAAAAACGATTAGTCGTTGAGATGTTAACTCCTCTCCGACCAATCGTCCACTATTTTAAAAGGCAAGACAATCTTTTAGTCTTCCTCTTCCATCGATAATTCGATTCTTTCCATAAACTCTTCAGCTGCACTATAGCCTTCTTGTTTCAAATGCCAATTGTTTGCTGCTGCTTCTATGAGCGCAGCTACGTCGCGTCCCGGCTGCAATTGAATTTCGATATGTGGAATTTCGACGCCCATATACTCCGTATATTTCGTTTCTAGTTCTAGTTCATTGTTTAACGTATCCGCTTGCCATTTAGTCAATTCGATATCAAGGACAATCCGGGTTTCGTCTTGGAATGCCGCTCTTCCATAGGATCGAACGACATTCAATAAACCAACGCTACGCAAAGCGAGAAACTCTTTGTTTTTTTCGTTATGGGTACCTAAAATTGTTTGTGGACTCAGTTTTTTTAACACAACAATATCATCAGCAACGAGGCGATGTCCTCTTCGGATCAATGTATTCGCCGTTTCACTTTTCCCAGTGCCTGACTTGCCGCGCAGTAAGATACCAATACCGGAAACATTAACGCAAACCCCGTGAATAGCAATTTCCGGTGCAAGCATTTTCAACAAAAATGCATCTAGCATCGCCCTAAATTCACTCGTTGAACTTTCAGTACGTAATACGGGAATGCCCGCTTCCATACAGTATTGGCGAAGGCCTAATGGTTCTTTTTGTTTCCACGTAATAATAATACAAGGCGGTTCATAAGTGACCATATTGCCGATACGCAGCCTCGATTCCGAATCTTTTAATGTATGCAAGTAGTTAATTTCATTTTTCCCCAAAATTAAGACATGCCTTTTAGCGATGAAATGGAATTGATCCATAAATTCTAATCCCGGTCGACGCGACTTCGTTTTTGTAATTATTTGTTGAAGTTCGTCTTTACCTGTCAATACTTCCAGTGAAAACTGTTTCACCAGTTCTTGAATCGTAATCGTTTTCATGTCGATTAACACTCCACTCTTTAAGTTTTTGGTTTGATAATATCGACAAATCTTGTGGCTGCACGCGACAACGGGACGCTTTTCAAATAGCAAACGCCAATTTCTCTTTTGGGGATTGTTTCAGCAAGTTGAACTTCGTGCAATAATCCATTACTCAAATAATCCTCCGAAAATTCTTTCGTTACACACGCAATGCCTAAATTGATTTTCGCAAACTGTAATAATAAGTCAAACGAGCCTAATTCAAACTCTGGTGAAATTTGGATCCCTTTAGAGATCATATAATCCTCTACATACTTTCTCGAAACTGATTTCGGTTCAAGGAATATTAAAGGAAACTTCACTAATTCATCGAAGGTTAATGGGTTCGCCAATATATTTTTATATTTCTCCCCACATACAAATATATCATGAACGTCTATACAAGGTCGTAACGTCAATGCTGGGTCATCTAATGGAAAATTACAAATGACAATATCTACTTCACCTGATTTCAATAAAGAACAAAGCTCCAGCGTCGTGCCATTGACAATTTTAAATTTAACACTTGGATAACGACTATGAAAAGTTTCTAAGTACGGCAGAAGAAAGTACCTTGAAATCGTATCGCCGACCCCAATCTTTAATTCGCCTGCAGTTAAGTTTTTGAATTCCAAAATTTTTTCTTCGCCGGCATGTAGTAAACTGATGGCAGAATGTGCATATTCAAATAGATGGCTACCTTCATGCGTCAATGTGACTCCTTTAGGCGTTCGATTAAAAAGTCGTATATCCAATTCTCTTTCCAACTGCATAATTGCTTGACTGACAGCTGGTTGCGTCATATACAACTCTTTAGCCGCTTTAGAAAAGCTTTCACTGACCCCCACTTGACAAAACACTTTGTATAAATCTAATTTACTAACCATATAAGCACCCCTTATATGTCTTATTCAATATATTAATTTTACTTATATCATTATAACAGGGTATAGTACAAGTAGAGATTACTTATATAAAAGTAATAAGGAGCGATTATTGTGGAGCGAGTAGTTGGAACAGTAGCGAGAGGTCTTCGTTGTCCGATTATAAATGAAGGCGATAACATTGAAGAAATTGTCGTTGAAAGTGTTTTAAAAGCTTCAGAAGTAGAAAACTTACAAATTAATGATAAAGACATCGTTGCGATTACAGAATCGATTGTCGCTAGAGCACAAGGCAATTACGCAACCATCGATCATATTGCAAAAGACATTCATACAAAGTTTGGCGACGACACAATCGGCGTCATATTCCCTATTTTAAGTCGGAACCGTTTTGGAAACTGTCTACGTGGCATTGCAAAAGGTGCTAAAAAAATGGTCATCATGCTGAGCTATCCATCGGATGAAGTCGGCAATCATTTAGTGGACCTCGATACACTGGATGAAAAAGGAATTAATCCGTGGACTGATGTGTTGACGGAAGCAGAATTCCGTCGTCATTTCGGATATAACAAGCATGCTTTTACAGGGATCGATTACATCGAATATTATAAATCAATCGCAGCGGAATTCGGAACAGAATGTGAAGTTATTTTCTCCAATAACGCACAAACCATTTTAGATTATACAAAAAGCGTACTTGCTTGCGATGTCCATTCAAGACACCGCACAAAGAAAATATTAAAAGCAAATGGTGCAGAAAAAACCTATTTGCTAGATGACATTTTAACTGAACCGATTGAAGGTAGCGGATACAATCGGGAATACGGTCTTTTAGGCTCTAATACAGCGACGAATGACGGCATGAAGCTTTTCCCACGCGATTGCCAACCCGTTGTCGATCAGATTCAAGAGATGCTGAAAGAAAAGACAGGCAAAACGGTAGAAGTGATGGTGTACGGCGACGGCGCATTCAAAGATCCCGTCGGAAAAATTTGGGAACTCGCGGATCCGGTCGTGTCGCCAGCTTACACACCAGGACTTGCAGGCACACCGAATGAAGTGAAATTGAAATATCTTGCAGACAATAATTTTTCGAATTTAAGAGGCGAAGAATTGAAAGAAGCGATTTCCAATTTCATCGACAGTAAAGAAGAAGACCTCGTCGGATCGCTCGAATCGCAAGGAACGACACCGCGCAAACTGACCGACCTTATCGGTTCTTTGGCCGACCTAACTTCCGGCAGCGGCGATAAAGGCACGCCAATCGTCTTTATCCAAGGATATTTTGATAACTTTACAAAATAACCCTTTGAAAAGTACGTAGGTTGACACAATGAACATAAAATAACCCGTTGAGATGATGAAGTGAATTTTCTCAGCGGGTTATTTTTATTTTATACTGTCCCGCAATCATTTGGTTCTATAATTTATGACGTTGGTGAAAGAAAATCCTGTGACACGCTGATTTCCGTTCCGAGCGGACGCTTTCCACGGGCACGGCTTCAGCCTCCTCGTCGCGAAAATCACGCTCCTGCGGGGTCTTCAGCTCGCGCTGTTCCCGCAGGAGTCGCCGCTCTGCACTCCAATCAGCTAAGAGATGACAAGAAGTATAAGTTCTCTATAAATAGAAAACAAGTGAGATTCCCTGTAGAATTAAAGTCGTCGAAAGCCAATTCGTCTAATGAAAGAAACTTTCTATTTTAGCATGGTCTTTTTCCTACTGAGATCAGGCTATTAATTTTTTCAATCAACGGAGGGAGCTCCTTCATTGACTCAATCGTGAAGTCCGCTCCATTTTCTCTAAAGGTTTGCGCGGTCTTGGCAATCGCCGCCTCTTGATCAGCTTCCGTCAAGGCTTGAAATTCATCGATACTTAAGCCCATTTCTGAACTTCCTACAATGATACCGACTGTCCAAACCCCTGCATTAACGCCTTCTTTCATATCGGAAACGGTATCGCCCACTTTAACAGTTTTCCATGCCGCTGACAGTTTAAGCTTTTCCATATTTCGATAAATCATATAAGGATATGGCCTGCCGACTGAATTTGTCTCATCGGGTGTCACATAAACGTCCGGACAATAACCTTTTTCAGCTGCATTCGGCGCTACAATATCCATCATCTTACTTGTATAGCCCGTCGTCGACCCAATTTTCACCCCGTTTTTTCGCAAGGCTTCGACCGTATCGACCACTTCGTCGATTGGATCCGTATATGCCGACAATGAAGCCATGAGGGAAGACTCGAACTTATCATATAATCTTTCCACGTCTTGCTCGGTAAACGCCCTTTCATACTTGTCTTCCCACAACGCGGAAATTCTCGGCATGGACAACATCGCTCGAATATGGTCGATTTTCAGAAGCCCCATTGGCGCCCTCGCTTCTTCCATCGTCACTTCAATGCCCGCTTCTTTGAATATATTGACAAACACATTGACAGGAGCAAAACATCCAAAATCCACTGTGGTTCCCGCCCAATCAAAAATGACACCTTCTACTTTCATCATTCCGCCACCACCTTCATATAATCCGCTATGATGGTACATAATTGTCGTATGTCTTCCTCGTAAATCTCACCAATGTTCCCAATTCTGAATGTATCCACGTCCGTCAACTTGCCAGGATAAATCACATAGCCTTTTTCTTTTACATAGGAATAAAAATCTTCAAATTTAAACTGTTCATTTGGAAAAAGAAATGTCGTAATAATGGGCGATTGTTTTTCTACTGCAATATAAGGATGAATATTCACTTCTTGCAACCCTTCACGTAATCGTCGATTATTACGTTGATAGCGGGCAGAACGAGCTGTGATCCCCCCTTCTTTCACCAATTCCTCCACCGCTTTGGCAAACGCGGCGACGACATGGGTCGGAGATGTGTAACGCCATTTGCCGTCCTTCTCCATCACTTTCCATTGCGCATACAAATCGAGCGACAAACTTCGCGCATTGCCTTCACACATGGATAACTTTTCTTTTTTCGCAATAACGAATCCAAACCCTGGGACTCCTTGAATACATTTGTTTGCACTGCTTATTAAATAGTCAATGCCCAGTTCAGCCACCTTCATTTCAACGCCGCCAAAACTGCTCATTGCATCGATGATTAGCGTTTTTCCAAATTCCTTTGCTAGTTTAGCAATCATCTCGATCGGATTTAAGATTCCCGTCGTCGTTTCACAATGAACCATCGCAATATGCGTAATTTGCCGATCCTGTTGTAAAATGGCTCTTATCTCTTCCTCTTTTGGATAGGCATTGTAATCGACGCCATATTGAACATAATTCAACCTAATGTATCGTGCCATTTGTACAATACGTTCTCCATAAGCGCCATTCGTAACTATTAATACTTTATCGGCTTGTCCAATGGTTGTTGTCAGAACGGATTCAACGACGAAAGTGCCGCTTCCTTGCATAAGTACGGTTGTGTACTCGTCTTTTGTCACAGATGCCAAATCGAGAAGTTGTGCTCTAATTTTTTGTGTAATTTCTTTATAGTCTTCATCCCACGTACAACGGTCACGTAACATTTCCTGTTTCACCCTAGCTGTTGTCGTTAAAGGGCCTGGCGTTAAAAGTTTATAGCTGTTCAAATTTCCCACTCCTTATCCTATTATTTTGCTAGTTTGAAAAAGTCTTGATGTTCTTGCAACAGGTCAACAGTTAACGGATGTTCAAATTCCTTTGAAAAAGATGGCGTCTGCTGCTCAGTTACCGTCTCGCCATCATAGAGTTCCACCGGGTAATGGGTTAGCAGTTCTTTCCGCGCATCTCGCACGATCACTTCCACCATTTCCATTGCTTTTTCCGTCGTCGTTTCATCCTTATTGACCACAGCAATCGATTCGGTCAATGAGAAGTTCCCTTCGACCGGATCAACGAGCTTAATCGGCAGACCTGAATTTTGCGCCGCCACTGCTTGATAGCGCAAACCAAAGCCAACAGCAACCTCCCCCGCTTGCACTTTTTTTATAGGGCCCGAACCTGAGCTTTCGAGATGCGGTCCACTATTCTCGATCAACTTACCAAGAACTGCTTTGCCCTTTTCTTCGCCGTATTCGCTAATGATCGCTTGTATGAGCAACCAACCTGTTGAAGAATCCATAATATTCGGGATCGATACCACTCCTTCGTAATCTGGGCTAGCTAATTCTTTGATCGAAGCGGGTACCGGTAACTTTTTCTGTTCAAGCACTTCCGTATTCGCGAAAATAGCGCCTGTATTCGCTAAAACCGGTGTATAGTATGAAGGATGCTGTGCCAGCGCGTTCGTCGTGAACGTTAAATCCGCAAACATTGCATGTTGCTGTTGCGCGCTTTCGATAAAATACGAACTCATCGTCACAATATCCGCCTCAATCTTATCGCCCTCTGCTATCAACTTCCCACCTAACTCAGAAGTGCCTAATGATTTCAATACGTAATCGTCTTCAAATCCTGCTGCGTCCAACGCCTTCACCATCGCTTCAGACGCCGCTTCATCCCCATTCGTATAAATAACAATTTTCCCTTCGGCAGCTTTACTGACACTGCACGCGGCTAACATGGCAAGCAACAGAACTAACAATAAAATTCCCTTCACTTTTCTCACTGAAGTTTCCCCCTTATGTATGATTTCGACTTCACTCTTTGAAAATGATCACAAACAAACTTCACGAACAAGTTTGTAAAAAAAATGAGTAAAGATAAAATGAATACTTCATTGAACTGGGCGAAATGCTGTAACTCTTTGATTTTGCTGGAAACCAATGAAGTTTGCGCTGTCACTAAAAAGATAATCCCGCTAATGGTGACCATCGAATTGATGAAATAAAAACTGAACATTTCTATGACTGTTGACGACGCATTCGGAAGCACAACCCGAAACACTGTCTTTAGCCAACTGTCCCCCAATAATTCCCCCGTCGTCTCCCATGTCGGATCCATTTTCGATAAAGCATTTTTTGCCATTAAATAAGGTGTCGCAAAGTAGTGAACAATATTGCACAAAACAAGAATGAGAAATGTTCCTTTTAACTCGCTCCCATTAAAAAACAGTAAATAGGATAAACCCAATACCATTCCGGGCACCGTATTCGTAATCATCGCGATCACATCAATCGATGATTTCCCTTTGACCGCTGTCCGTACATTGACAACCGCCGAACCGAACGCAAGCAATGTACCAAATACCGCTGTCAAACAAGCGACGAACAATGAATTTTTATAAACTGCCAGTAAATCTTTTGATAGAAATGTATCTGTCAAATGCGCAAGCGAAAAGCGAAGATCATAAGGATAACTCGTTACAAACGGCGCAATGAACATGACAGCAAAAATGGAAAGCATGCTAACTAAAACAACCGTTGAAAATACACCAAACGCTATGTCCCTACCTTTATGTGGCAACAATTCAAAATCAGTGAATTTATCGTAATGAAAATTGAACCTTTCTAGATAATGCAGCAACAAAATACCGAATCCTGCTGGCACTAACATAAGCACAGCAATGACAGCTCCATTATTAAAA
Organism: uncultured Sporosarcina sp.; assembly: GCA_948469885.1. Taxonomy (GTDB): domain Bacteria; phylum Bacillota; class Bacilli; order Bacillales_A; family Planococcaceae; genus Sporosarcina. Next base: position 55,246 of record CAOKMT010000005.1, read on the forward strand.
TCCGGGATCGAACCGAGCATCACTTGATACAATTGGGTCGCCACGACAGGATAGGTCCCTCCGATCGAAGCAGGAATTCCAAAATCGGTAAAACTTAAAATAAAGGACAGGAGAAAAGCGCCACCCAAAGACCCGAGCAAAGGCAGAACAATTGTATTTTTAAAAGTCCTGAAACCCCTGTCCCCCATCAATTTCGAAACGACTATAAACTTTTTATCAATATACTTGAATGAGTTATTGATCAAAAGAAAAGTTGCGGGCAATGTGTAGATGACATAGCCAATCAATAAGCCGTTGAATCCGTAGATGTCAAAAAAATGCCGGCCCGTAATCTTTGTCAATAAGCCTTGGTTCCCCAAGGAATAGATAATCGCAAATCCATAAGTAATCGTCGGCAATAACATTGGGAGAACGATGCCCACGTGAACAACCGCCTTGATCGGACGATACATTCTCGTATAATTCATCGCGTACGCCAAAGCGAACGCGAGAATCGTCGTAATGCCCGCCGTCAGACTGGAGACTTTTATGCTGTTAAGAAAACTCTCTACCAGTTCTTTATCCGAAAGGACTGATACATAGTTCGCATAATTGAAGCCGTCAGCTGTTTCTAATGAACGGATCAATAAAATACCGATCGGCACTGCTAAAAAAAGTAAAAATACGAATAGGATCATCATATAAATGATGCGGATTGCCGGTTTTCCTTCAGGCATATTGTTCACCGAATAAATGATGGATATTTTGTCGCTTAATTTGTAATTGCTTCAAAATAAATGACCTGACAAAATCGTTCTGCGGAAAATTCATAATTTCATAAGGTGTGCCGTATTGGACAATGGACCCCTCATTGATAATTAAAATTTTATCCGATAATGTCAGCGCCTCCTCTGGATCATGTGTCACGATAATCGTCGTCAAATTAAATTCTTTCGCAATGGCGTGGATCCGTTGCTTGATGGATTCCTTTATGACACCATCCAATGCACTCAAAGGCTCATCCAATAATAATATTTTCGGCTTCATCACCAATGTCCGCGCAATGGACACACGCTGTTTTTGACCGCCCGATAATTCACTAATTCGTTTCGTCAGATGTGGGGTTAATTCCAAGAACTCAATATACTCTTGCAGTTCTTCCTTAGACGTTAAATTTTTTTTATTTCTCAAGCCGTACACTATGTTTTCATATGCATTTAAATTAGGAAACAGTGCATAATCTTGAAAAACAATATTAAATCCACGATCTTTCATCGATACGTGACTTAAATCTTGATCATCGAAAAGCACTTTCCCATGAGTCATTTTTGTTAATCCTAAGATGATATGCAATAAAGTTGATTTCCCACTCCCACTGGGGCCTAGTAAAGAAACGATCTCGCCCTTTTTAATGTCAAGATTAACCTCGTCCAATACAACTTTCCCTTCATATTGTTTGCTAATGTTTTGTAATTGCAGCAAACACTTCACCTCCTGTGAATACACCTTAAGTATAAATATCGTTTGTAAAGACCGTTTGTATTTTATGTAAATTATTTGTAAATTCATGATTTATTAATATAACAATCAAAATAAAACGCCCTCAACTGTTCCATAAGCATCGGGTTGGTTCATTTTCTATTACTCCTTTTCAAAATCACTTACAATAGAAGATAAATAGAGGAGAAGAGGAGTGATTTCTTTGGCAAATGGCGCGAACAACAGAAAAGAAGTACTCGTGGATATCGAAGAAAAAATGTCTTTGGCGAACGCAATCACATATTTGGAAACGATTACAAACAAATTGAAAGAACAAGGCTCCTTCACTTTGAGTCATAACGGAAAACCAATTGAAGTTAAACCGTCCTCGACAGTAGAGTTGGAAATTAAGGTGGAAAAACGGCAAGACAAACAAAAATTTGAAATTGAAGTTGAATGGACAGAAGGCGAAGAGGAAACAACTTTTACAATTGAGTAAAAAAGGGAATGTGATGATGTGAAAGCAAAATTATATGTCCGCAATGAAAAATTCATCGCTGGCTTGACACTGAAAGATGAAAACGCGCTTGAAAGCAACAACATGGCGCTCCATGCGTGTGAAAATATACGTCATATCGTACGCAATCGACAAAATTTAGCGGTTTTCCTAGACTGCGACTTGGACGCGTTTGTCTGTGCCGACCAAACGCATAGCGCTCATTTCAAACGGGTCACTTTTAAAGATAAAGGAAAAGGTGCCACTTACTTGGACAGTGCCATTCCGGATACGGACGCCTTATATACGTACGATTCCGATCTTTTGTTGTGCAGCTTCACCGCCGACTGTGTTCCCGTCCTTTTTTACAATGAAGCGGCTGGTCTGATCGGCGTCATTCATTCGGGCTGGCAAGGAACCGTGAAAGAAATTACATCAAAGCTTTTCGAGCATTTGATCCACATTGAAAAATGCCAGCCCGAGGACTTTCATGTCCAACTTGGGATCGCATTAAGTCAAGACAAGTTCGAAGTCGATGAAGACGTCTACTTAAAATTCAAAACGCTCGGTTATGCAGACGAATTCATCTATTTCAACGAGGCTACTTCCAAATACCATATCGACAATCAGCAAACTGTAAAAAAGCAATGCGAATTGGCAGGGATCCCCTCAAGCCAGATTCAAATCGACCGAACATGCACGTATCAAAGTCCAAACGGCTTCTCTTACCGCCAAAATAAACGATGCGGTAGGCATCTCAGTTTTATAATGAGAAAAAGCGAAGGTTAATTGGGAAACTTATATTGTAATTGAGAATTTAATGTTACTTTCGAATGCGTATGTATCTTATTATCGATTTCACTTATCTTCTTAAACGACTGATAACACGTACTTTTTAAGGTTCATTAAGAAATACGAGTGATATGTTTGACAAAAAGCGAAATGTATATAATAATGAATATGTAATTAGAATTATTATAGTTTAGAAGCGGAAACAATATAAGAACCGCTATTGTCAGTATAGGTTACAACAAAGTGACCTACACTAACTATAATAAAAAACACAACTATTAGGAGGAAAATGAATTATGTCTCAAATCGGTAAAGAAGTACAAGAGTTTACAGCGTCAGCTTACAATGCAGGTACTGGTGAGTTCATCGAAGTCACTCAAGAAAACTTGAAAGGTCAGTGGAGCGTTGTTTGCTTCTACCCAGCAGACTTCACATTCGTTTGCCCAACAGAACTAGAAGATCTACAAAAACAATACGCAACTCTAAAAGAGCTTGGCGTTGAAGTATATTCTGTTTCAACAGATACGCATTTCACACATAAAGCATGGCACGATCACTCAGATGCAATTAGCACAATCGAGTACATCATGATCGGTGACCCTTCACAAACAATTTCCCGTAACTTCGATGTACTAGACGAAGCATCAGGTCTAGCAGATCGTGGTACATTCATCATCGACCCGGACGGTGTTGTACAAGCAGTTGAAATCAACGCAGGCGGCATCGGACGTGACGCAAGCATTCTCGTTGGTAAAGTAAAAGCTGCACAATACGTACGCAACAACCCAGGCGAAGTTTGCCCAGCGAAATGGGAAGAAGGCGCAGAAACGCTTAAGCCAAGCCTTGACCTAGTAGGTAAGATTTAACCTAAATCAGCTTGTAGCTGAATCGAGGCTTTATTGGACTTTATCGTAGTGGGGCTCTGTCCCCGCTATTTTTTAAGCCCCTAATGAGTTTACATTATTTGGATAATCGTCGATTGCCGCAAATTTCTATTAATTAGAACTGCAAATCACCGATTTTCGGCGTATGCCTCAGCCTTTGAATTGGACAAAAGGTCGTTCAAAAGTTGGGGCAGCAACGCCGAAATAGACTACGAATTATATATTAAGGAGTATGATCAATTTGTTAGATGCAGAGATTAAACAACAACTAGCCCAATACCTTGAAATGATGGAAGGCGATATCGTTCTTAAAGTAAGCACAGGATCCGATGAAGTCTCTCGTGAAATGCTCAGTCTCGTAGATGAGTTAGCAACGATGTCTTCTCGTATTAAAGTGGAGCATACAGAACTAGAAAGAACACCTAGCTTTAGTGTTAACCGTCCTGGTGAAGACACTGGCGTCGTATTTGCGGGTGTCCCACTTGGCCATGAATTCACTTCATTAGTCCTTGCGCTATTGCAAGTGAGTGGACGGGCTCCGAAAGTCGATGAGAAGTTGATCGATCAAGTGAAAAATCTTGAAGGCAATTATCACTTCGAATCTTACATCAGCCTAAGCTGTCAAAACTGTCCGGAAGTCGTCCAAGCATTAAACGTCATGAGTGTTTTAAACCCTAATATCACACATACGATGATTGACGGCGCGGCTTTTAAAGACGAAGTCGAAAGCAAAAACGTCATGGCAGTTCCGACAGTGTTCCTCAACGGTGAATCTTTCTCCAGCGGTCGTGCGTCCCTCGAAGAACTTCTTGCTAAACTAGGAAGCGAAGTAGACCCTGAAGAATTTAACAATAAAGATCCTTTTGATGTGCTCGTCATCGGAGGCGGACCAGCAGGTGCAAGTGCAGCAATTTATGCAGCACGTAAAGGGATCCGTACGGGGATTGTTGCTGATCGTTTCGGCGGCCAAATCCTGGATACAGCGACAATTGAGAACTTCATTAGTGTCAAACATACGGAAGGTCCTAAACTTGCAGCAAGCCTTGAAGAACATGTAAAAGAGTACAATGTCGATGTTATGAACTTACAAACTGCGAAAAGTTTAGTTAAAAAAGACTTAGTTGAAATTGAGTTAGAAAACGGCGCAACGCTCAAGAGTAAGTCTGTCATCCTTTCAACAGGTGCTCGCTGGCGCAATATCGGCGTACCTGGCGAAGCCGAATTCAGAAACAAAGGTGTCGCTTATTGCCCACACTGTGACGGCCCATTGTTCGAAGGCAAAGATATCGCTGTCGTCGGTGGCGGAAACTCTGGTATTGAAGCAGCGATCGACCTGGCAGGAATCGTCAATCATGTAACGGTTCTTGAATTTGCGCCGGAATTGAAAGCCGATTCCGTTCTGCAAGATCGTCTGAACAGCTTACCAAACGTTACAGTTCTGAAAAACGTGCAAACAAAAGAAATTACGGGTACTGACAGTGTTAACGGAATCACTTATATTGACCGTGAGACAGAAGCAGAGCACCATATTGAATTGGCGGGTGTATTCGTCCAAATCGGACTCGTGCCAAATACGGATTGGTTAGGCGATTCAGTAGAGCGTAACCGTTTCGGAGAGATCGTAGTCGACAAATACGGCGCAACAAACGTACCTGGCGTATACGCTGCAGGTGACTGCACGGACGCTCCAAACAAACAAATCATCATTTCAATGGGTTCAGGTGCGAACTCAGCACTAGGCGCATTCGATTACCTCGTTCGAAACTAATTGATTCATTTTTAAAGCCACTTCGCTATGGTAGCGAAGTGGCTTTTATTTACTACAATATCGGTTTGTGGTTGGACAATCTTAGCAGTTCGTTGGACAACCCCTGCGACTCGTTGGACTATCGAGTGATTTCATTGGACAAAAGAACCGAGGTTGGACAATTTCGTCGGTACGTTGGATCATCTTTAGCATTCGTTGGATTACCCGGCCGCCGTTGGAATACCTGATATTTTCGTTGGACTATTCCTAACCTCTGTTGAACTACCCGACCAGTTCGTTGGAATACATCATTCCCCCGGCACTTGCTTGATCAGTTTTTTATTTCCTTTGTTCAATATGTTCTCATAGTCGATATACTCATAAATATCATCCGTTATGCTATCACTGAACCCTGCCAACTCTTCAACCGTTAAATCCTCAATCGCCTTTCCTTGCTCTTCACAGTAAATAATGAGCTTGCCGACGATTTCATGAGCATCTCTGAATGCAGTTCCTTTACTCACTAAATAATCCGCGACTTCGGTAGCGTTCAAGAAGCCGGCTTTAATGGCTGCTTTCATGTTTTCTTCCTTCACATGCAACGTTTCGATCATTTTCGCCATGATTTCAAGACAATCCATCACTGTATCGATTGCATCGAAAAATTGCTCTTTATCTTCCTGCATATCTTTGTTATAAGTGAGCGGCAGTCCTTTCAGCGTCGTCAATAATGCGAAAAGCGAACCATAGACTCTGCCCGTCTTGCCCCTTATCAGTTCTGCGGCATCCGGGTTTTTCTTTTGAGGCATAATACTGCTGCCCGTTGAATAAGCATCATCCATCTCGATGAATTGGAATTCTTGGCTGCTCCAAAGGATGAGCTCTTCACTTAGTCGACTCAAGTGCATCATCATGATAGAAAAACTGGACATGAGTTCAAGTAAGTAATCCCGATCACTTACCCCGTCTAAATAATTAGCAACCGGTTTAGAAAAGCCTAAAAGATCAGTTGTAATTTGGCGGTCGATGTTATGCGTAGTCCCTGCCAATGCACCGCATCCGAGCGGATTTTCATCTAAAATGTCAATGGCATTCTGAACTCTCTTTTTGTCACGACTAAACATTTGTGCATACGCGCCGAGATGATGGGCGAACGTTACGACTTGTGCCCGTTGTAAATGTGTGTAGCCAGGCATGATGACATTATTGTTTGCCGCTTTTTCATTCAGTGAACCAATCAGTTGCTGCAGACCGCTTATCACTTCTCCTGCTTTATTTTTGGCATAAAGTCTCATATCCACTGCCACTTGATCATTTCTGCTTCTTGCCGTATGAAGTTTCTTCCCTGTTTCACCAATTCTCTCCGTTAAATTCATTTCCACAAATGAGTGGATATCTTCATATTCACCCTCTACTTTCAACTCACCTGACTCGATGTCATTCAAGATCGATTCAAGTCCACCAACCAGTAAATCCCCTTCAGAATCGGTCAATAATTGACATTTTTGAAGCATTTTCACATGCGCAATGCTTCCCGTTATATCTTCATAATAGAGCCTATGGTCAATAGGTAAAGATGTATTGAATTTCTCCATAATTTCGTCTTCCCGTTTCGTAAAACGTCCGCCCCATAGCTTCATTTAAACTTCCACCCTTTCCTTGTACTTTCTTGAATTCATTTTGGATAACACGAAAACAGTTACGATGAGCAAAGCTGTCGTTAAAATTAAAGTGAATGCACTTCCTGTAATCCCCGCAACGACAAACCCGATGAGTGCAATCGCGGCATTAAGGCCTGCATACGGAAACTGCGTTTTCACATGATCGATATGATCGGCCCCGGCGCCTGTCGAGGATAAAATTGTCGTATCAGAAATAGGTGAACAATGATCTCCAAAGATCCCCCCTGATAGAACAGCCCCTATACAAACTAATAAATGCGCATCAAGACCTACTGCCATCGGAATGGCGATCGGAAGCATAATTGCAAATGTCCCCCATGACGTCCCGGATGCAAGCGCCATGCCCGCTCCTACTAGGAATAAGATGGCTGGGATGATGAAAGCTGGCACATTTCCTTTCATTGCCTCCACAATAAACTCCGCAGTCCCCATCTCATTAATGACTTTGCCAAGTGACCATGCCAGAACGAGCGTGACCGCCACGTAAACCATTTTCTGCATACCACCCGTGTAAATATCAATAATCTCACCAAACTTTTTCACTTTATAAACAATCATTAAGATGAGAATTGTTAAAGCCGCGAATAAATACGCTGCGCTTAATGAAACCCTAAATTCATTCCCAGGCACTGGCTCAAATGGGAAGCCAAATGAAATTAATAATCCGAACAACGTCATAAACAATACCAATAACGGTAACCAAATTAATATGGCTCGTCCATTTGTTTCAAATTCCTCTATATTTTCAGGTTTTCTAAGAGGTTTCGATTCAGGCCAATATAGCTGACCTGTTTGCTGCACTCTTCTTTCCGCCTTCGCCATTGGACCAAAATCTAATTTTGACAATGCCACGAGAGGCACCATAGAAACGGCCAATATCGGATAAAACTGAAAGGGAATGACTTGAATAAGTGTGCTGAATTCAGATGTATGGATATTCAACAATTCAAATTCCTTTTTAATCAGTCCCATTATGTATACTCCCCATCCAATGAACGGGATCAAGACCGCTACAGGAGAGGACGTTGAATCGATGATCCATGCAAGTTTCTCCCTTGAGATTTTTGCTTTATCAAAAATCTTTTCGAAAACAGGTCCTACGATTAATGGCGTTCCCAAGTCGGAGAAGAATATGATGATACCGCCAAACCACGCAGAAATTTGGGCTTTGGCCCGTGTATTAATATACTTTACAGCACTAGCGGCAAGCGCTGCTCCACCACCTGATTTTTCCATAAGTGCTACAAACCCACCGATAAAAAACAATAAAACTAACACTGCTGCATTGTAACTATCTGCTACTTGCGGAAATATAAAATTTCCGATCACTTCCATCGTCGCTTCAAGAGGACGTCCCCCTACAAGAATTAGGACACCAATATAAACGCCTGAAAACAGTGACACAATAACGTTTTTAGTAACAATTGCGAGAATGACTGCAATAATCGGTGGTATTAAAGATACTACCCCCATGTGATCCATAAACAAACCTCCCGTTATGCAAAATAAGATCGCACCCTTTTGACATATCTACTTAATATAAGGGTATATATTAATTATTTACCCTATAATCAATTATATTTAACGTTCTTATGATATGCAAGAACAATTTTAAAGTTTTGTCAATTCTATCATTACTATTTCAAAATAAAAAAGACTGACAGGATACATATTCCTGACAGCCTTAAATCACTTTATTTGACGAGTTTATCAATTTGTAAACCCGTCGTGGCCTTCCTCTTGTAGGAGACTCTTCCACGCCTGTACATTCGGCTAAACCCACTTCACACAATCTTTCGATGAAGCGTCTTGTATTTCTTTCGTCCTTAGACAGTTGGCTTGATATATCTTTGATCGTAAATTCCTTGATGCCTGCATTTCTCGTTAACGCAAATATGTCAATATAAAGTTTCACATTAATTTTCTCATTTTTAAGCTTGGCCATGAAGTTTTCATCGTTAAACCAGGGAAAATCAATAGCCTTGACATCCTTACGATTCACTTCTAACACTTCCCCATTTTCTTGAACGACAATAATAGAACCAAATCTTTCTTTGGACTGTTTTAATGCATTATTTGCATTGAATTCTGCGGAAAAGACCGTTTCACCAAATCCTATGCCTACCCCTACCTCCAGTCCTGACTCCAATATCAACTCATTTACGGTCTCTTCAATCTTAAATAATTCTCGTTCACTGTCCCCCCGCGAACTAAATATTAAATACCTTCCAAGTCCTTTTTCAATGAGTGAACCATTTAAGCTTTCACTTAGATTGATTAAGATTTCTTTTAACTTTAACTCTAAATATTGCAGTTGGTACGTTTGTTTTGGGCTTTTGAAATGACTCTCCAAATGAGCCATTTCAAATAATTGAACAGCGACTTGCGTATCCATAAAGTAAAAAGTCTTTATTTTTTCAGAAAGAATTTTTAATGTATGGCGAATTTCAATATCACTTGTCGAAATTCTGAAAGCGGGAATACCGAGTTCTTTAAGTTGTAAATAGACTTCCTCAAAGCAAGTAATGGCCCCTTTGGTCTTGTTCGTTTCCCATAATTGACGATGAAATTCAACCAATTCTTCTGTTAACGTTTTTTCGGAAAAAGTTTTCACATACATATTTTCAGGTTTTATATTGAGCTGATGTAAAGCGTTTTCCAAATGGCTTTTAGATATCTCATCTATACTTAAGTAATCCAAAAAAGTCCCCATTTGATGGGCAGACTCCAACAGTCCTTTAAAAATTCCTGCTTCGGTATGTTCAATATAAATTTTTCTTTCTTCATTTCCTATTGCTCGACATGCGATATTGTAGGAGATTTTTCCCGAAAAAAACCACAGATCAACCTTGTTATCATTCCGTTTTATAATCGATTCTGTTTCCTTCACTTCTTTATATGGATACGATAAAAAAATCACATCTAAATTCAAATCCTGCGCGATATGTATAATTCTCTCTACGGTGGACTGCGGGCCAATGACCCCTACCCTAAACATAGTCAACCACCCCCTTCCTAACTTCCTTGGAAACACCTTTCAATCCTGAAGCGCCATAAAAAACAACCGATTTTCTTTATTTTATAATCTCTATAAAATGCTTCAAAATCTTAGCCGTCAATCCCCATATCGTATACTGACCATAATCAAAAAACCATTGTTCAACCGAGAGGTTTCGCCATTGATAGTCAGTCCCATTCACGATTTTTTCAAAAGGGAAATCTGGGGAAGGTTTTGATTCGACCAATACTTCATGCCTGTCAGGTTTATAATTCAATAGCCAGTTAACAGGGATTGTAAATACCTCTTCAACTTCTTCTGTATTGTAATTATGAATAATTTCATCATAATCAATGACAGCTACGAATGGATAGACAACAAATGTCGGCGAGGCGACATAGGGGCTCAACGGCTCTACAAGCTTGACCGTTTTTGAATCGACGCCCAGCTCTTCATGGGTTTCCCGTAAAGCGGCTGCCCATGGCGTCGGGTCTGTCGGATCGATTCGTCCCCCAGGGAAACTAATATCACCCGGTTGTTTTCTCATCGTCGCAGAACGCACTTCGAACAGGATATGCCAATCCTCGTCTACTTGAACCAATGGAATCATAACAGCAGAACGAAATGCGGTCTCTTCTCCTATAAATAGAGATTGATTTTCACTTAGTTGTTTTTTTATCTTTTCCAGAAACACAAAACTCCCCTCACTTTAAACTTCATATTAATTTTATCTTACCACTAATGGATTTATGGAGAAAGGATGTCGGAACTTTTCGTCTCATAGTATAATCATCGAGGAATTATAGAGAATGAATGACAGGAAGATCGTCAAATAGAAAAGGTAGGTTCCGAAAAACAATTCGAAGCCTACCTTTTGATGGTCAGATGGATCATGCTCGGTATCTTAATGCTAATCCTTTAAGGAAATTTCTGGCGTAGCGATCTCCGCACGCTTTATAATTCCGATGTCCTTCTTTTCTAAGAACGGCACTCAGTTCACTTTTCGAAAGCGTGACACCGGCTTCTTGTAAAATATCCAGCATATCTTCACTCGTGAGCGAAAGTGCGATTTTCATTTTCTTGAGCAAAATATTATTGACGTTGCGATTGTCTTTTGACATTAAGAAGCGGTTGGGCACATTCTCCGGTTTGACATCGGGTGTTCCTCTTTTCAACGTCACCAGTCCGTTTAAGAAGCACTCCAATGTTTCGTTGTCGATCGGTTTGTCGTACACGACCTCCTGGGCCTCGCCATCATGAGTGGTTTTTGATTTGCTTAACATGTCTTGGACCACTTCTTTTGAAGTTTCCATTCCACCTAGTCCGAAAATCTCAACCATTTCTTGATCCTTTATGTCCAATGCATATCTTATTCTGATTAATATATCATTTGCATTCACTGCGTATCACCTTTCCCTTTACCAACTTCACTGTACATATCAGTATAAACCTTTTTGAGGTTAATTGTCTCATTGCTTATCCAAATTCGGCACAATGAACCTCCCTTTAAATTTTTTACCCAAGAAAAATTAGGCTGCCTGACACCCGTAAAATATAGTGTCATGGCAGCCTAATCAAGGTATTTTATATGTGTCTCATATCATTGAGTCAGTCTAGGGTTAGAAGTTTTTTATTAAATTAGAGACAGCGAATCCGGATGCAGTCATTCCAATAACTCAATTGAACAAGTTAATGGTCGTGATAATGATCGGTGCGCTAAATACAACATCGATCAGGAATGCACCGACAATCGGTACGACAAGGAACGCCGTGCGAGAAGGACCATATTTGCTCACCGTTGCGGACATGTTCGCCATTGCGTTCGGTGTTGCACCTAGACCGTGGCCTAAGAATCCAGAGATCATGACAGCCGCGTCGTAGTCCTTACCAAGCAGTCGGAACATCACAAATACGGCATACAAGACGATGACAATCACTTGGATGAGTATAATGCCGATGAGCGGTAGTGCAAGATCTGCGACTTCCCACAGCTTGATGCTCATCAGTGCCATCGAGAGAAAGATCGCAAGTGAAACGTCACCGATTAAATTGATTTCCTTCATGTTCACCGTGCCCTGTACAAAGCGGTCAGCGAGATTCCGGACAATGACCGCCACGAACATTGCGCCAATATAGGACGGCAGGACGAAGCCGGTCACATTCGTAAACAAATCGCCAAGATACGTTCCCACTGCCATGGAGAATGTGAGGAGGGCGACCTGGACCATGAATGACCACTCTTGAATTGGTCTCTCATCTTTTTCTACATACTCTTCTACTTCACCCGCTGCCGGCTTTAAGTCATGTTTCTTAATCAAGTACCGCGCAACCGGGCCACCGGTAAGGCTGCCGCAAATCAGGCCAAGTGTGGCGGCGGCCATACCAATTGTTAAAGCCGAGGAAACGCCTAAACTCTCAATGGTCTGTCCATAAGCCGCAGCGCCGCCATGTCCTCCGTTCATCGAAACTGCTCCGGCCATGACACCCAACAATGGGTCAATTCCAAACAACTGGGCAAACGAAACACCGATGACGTTCTGCAAGAATACTGTGACGCCACACAAGAGCAAGTAGATGACTAATAGCTTCCCACCCAGTTTGATGAGCTTGAAGCTTGCCCCAAGACCGATCGTCGTAAAAAAGGCAATCATGAACAGCGACTGTAGCGATGTATCCAATGCAACCTCGACAATCCCTGTAGTTTTTAAGACGAGCGCCAAAGTGGCGAATATTAAACCGCCTACGACAGGCGCTGGAATCAGGAACCGGTTAAGGAATCCAATCCGGTTTACAAGTGCCATTCCAAGCAGATACAGAGCTACTGCAAGGAACAAAGTTGTAATCTGGTTAAGTTCAATCATATATCTTCACCTTTCTAAAAAGTCTTTACCCCTTCATTGACAAAAATTGTCCCCAGCCGAACCGTTCAGCGGTTTTCATCAGAATCTTGGTTAACCTCGGATATGTTAAATCTTGTCGTTTTTTATTTGTACATACGTGGCGAATGAATGCGGCCAGCTGATCACGGCATCATTCGAACTCCGTTTCTCCCTCAAACCCTACGTGACACCGAGCTCATCTGCATGGTTAAACAGCTCGGATGTGTTGCAATCGGCCGTCTCCCTGTTGATAGGCCTGTCCAAGGATTGCAACCGCTTTCCTTATATAAAAGGTTCCCCCTAAACTAATGACGGTGCGTAAGGAAATCATCCTAATCCTTCACCAACCGTGCTTTTATGAGCAGTTGATCTCCCACCTATCTTTATCGTCTTACTCAAGTCTTAAGGTGAGAGGCTTATGACGCACAAGATGTGGCGTTTCTAATCAGCTTGCCCGTTAATGCAGAATAAATCTTAGTATTAACACGGCAAAAATTTGATATGTCTTAGTAAACGCTTTCATCCCTAGTATACAGTGACATGTTACAATTTTACCATATACTTATCGAATCCGACACTATCCGACATTTTCAGTTATGTATTTTAAATCTTTAAAAATGATTGATTTTACTCTTTCGTTCAACTAGTCCCCCGCTAAATATCATCTACTTACGGACGTTAATCAACTACCACCCCTGAACGCAAATCTTCAATTTTACGCTATTCAGAGGGAGCTTGAGTTTGCTCATTAGGTCTGCGTTCTAATCTGAGACCGTGACGCTTTAATGGGCGGACTCTTTAGGGAGCCCCTCAAGTCAGATTTTGGTCGCTACTTGGGACGAACGATCCTTTTCGCACTTGAACCCTCCCTCTGAAACGAGTGAAAGCCCTCATACGAATCTGAGCGAACGTTCGTTAAAACGCAAAAAAACGTTGGCTTATTCAGCCAACAGGCATTCACCACCCCTGAATTGTTGGGTGCTAAAGCACCGAAACACAACTCAGAGGGTGTCCTTTACCCGGGTTATGATAGACGGTTGTTTCTCGTCAATCCTTAACGACTTATACTTGCCGCTCACTTTGCCTATAAATGATTAAGGCATTATCAAGTACTTACCGGTAGCTTCGAAGTCACAAGCTATTCAGTTTTGTTTTACCATGCTTGCAACCCATTTGCTTTTTATTTGTAGTTGCCATAAATTGAACAATAATCATAAGTATTATGGTAAAAGTCATCCCCGTAGTAGCAGTAGTAAAGCTATTCGTAGCATCATGAACCCATCCCAGTATAATAGGACCCAAAGCGCCAATTGCATATCCCCCAGACTGTGTCATGGCTGACCATGAAGCAGCTTCTTTGGCATTAGCAGTAGCATCTATTGACAAAAGGAAATTTAAAGGGAGCAATCCTCCTGCACCAATACCAATGAATGCTGAAGCAACTAATGGTTGAACATTGAGTACAAGCAAGATAAGACCGATCAGTTCAGCTAGGGATGCAATGATTAACCACAAACGGCGGGAGGGGAATTTTTGTAACAGGATCGGCAATACCAAACTTACGGGGATTTGTATAGCGGCAAATATGGTTAATGCAGTTGCTCCATATGCTTTCGAATATCCCATGCTTTGAATAATTTGCGGCAGCCACGCGGTGAAGGAAAAGAATAACATAGCCATCAGTCCAAAAGATAAAGTAAGTATCCAAGCTCTAGCGTTCTTCCATGGCAAATTATTTTTGGTTTTCGCCACGGCAGTTTGAGTTGACTTTTTGACCTGCGGAGTAACGAACAACCGCCAAATAATCGCGGCTACGAACGCTATAATAGCCCAAAATGCAAGGGCACCTTGCCATGAGTTGAAACTTTTTTGTAGGGATACTGAAAAAGATGTACTAAGGGCGGCCCCGCTATAAATTGCAACGGTGTAGATCGCAACCATAGACGGGACATGTTTGGGAAAGTGTTCTTTAATGAAACCTGAAAAAAGTGGACCGGCCATTGCAATACCGACTCCCGCCAGTAAAGCTGTGAAAAGCAGAAGAGTCGTAGAATGAGTAAACAATCGAAAGACAGTACCTAGCCCAATCAGTAACAAAGACCACCCAATAACCCGTTCGATTCCCCATTTACTACTTGCCCTTATAGCGAAGAATGGAAATACACCCATACAAAGTACTGGAATAGAAGTAAACAAACCAGCCACGGTAGCACTCATTCCCAGTGATGTCCTTATACTATCCAACAATGGAGCAACGGAGTTAATCGCTGGACGTAAATTTAGCGAAGCAAGAAATAGGGCGATAACCAACAATCTATTTTTTCTCATGATAACCTCCATTCCGTTTCATTCTCTATGATAGTGCGGTAATGAAACGCTGGACTCCATCTTTCACCAGAGAAGGTGCACAGGCGACATTCATGCGAAGAAATCCTTTCCCAGCTTCACCATATTTTGAGCCTGGTTCCAATGCAAGTCTTCCTTTATCCAATAACTTCTTCATTACTTTTTCTTCAGTAAGTCCGGTATCCCGGTAGTCAATCCAAAGTAAATAAGTGGCGTGCGGTTTTTTGATTTTTATGCCCTCTACCTTTTCAGTTAATTCTTGGATAACATAATCCATATTCAAAGAGAGAATTTCAAGCAATTTTAAGAGCCAAGGATACCCTTCTTTGTATGCCGCTTTTAGCGCAGAAGCAGCGAATGGACTAAGCCGATTAATGCCCATCTGTCCATGTACCAATCGATCCTGTTCAAGTTGTTCCCGAATGTTTGCATCGGGTGAAATCAGGAAAGCAGCTTGAACGCCAGCAAGATTGAATGTTTTTGTCGGTGCAACACAGGTGATGATACGCTTTGCTTCTTCCCCTGCAATTGCGGCAAGTGCGATATGTTTATATTCAGGAAACACAAGATCTGCATGGATTTCATCTGATAAGATCAAAACGTCATATCTTGCACAAAGTTCAATTATCTTTTTTAGTTCCTTTTCTGTCCAAACAATTCCACCTGGATTATGCGGATTGCAAAGAAGAAACAATTTAACGTTTTGCTGCAAGGCTTTCTCAAATTCCACGAAATCGATTGAATAATTCCCCTCTTCTTCAGTCAGGACACATTCAACAAGCGTCCGTTGCATTCTATTCGGAAGTTGGAAAAAGGGTGGATAAATAGGTGTTGTGATTAAAATGCTATCCTCTTTTGTAGTAAATGTTTCAATGACCGAAGCAATTGCTGGGACAACACCATGATGAAGCACCATCCAGTCATTTTGCGTATACCACGCGTGACGATTTTCAAGCCAAAGACGGACAGCATCTTTACAAGTTTCATCCAGGTAAGAATATCCGAATACGCCATGATCAAGGCATTCTTGCATAGCATCAATTACGACTTTTGGAGCGGCAAAATCCATATCCGCAATCCACATCGGCAAAATATCAGATGCGTCATCAACTCCAAAAACTTGCTCCATCGTATTCCACTTAACAGAAGGAGCCTTTCTTCTATCAATTACATTTTCAAATATAGTTATTGCTTCAAATGAATTCACGTTTATCCCTCTTTTCTTTTTTTCTACATTGATTCAGCACTGCAAAGCTTGCGATGCCATTCCCTTGTCTGTCTGGCTTAAACTCATATTGTCGCCGCCGTACAGCCCCAGGGTTGATCTAATTGATTAACTGTGAAAACTGTGTACAACTGTAAGCTAGACTTAATAGTTCAACTTAGAGAGTAGTATTGGAATGTAATTGTAACAGGCTATCGTATATACTAAAAATACATAATTCATATTGCGCTCATACTGAAAAAGTATAAATTAATTAGGGGGGATTGTGATGGACATAAGACAACTGAGATATTTCTTGGCAATTGCTGAAGAGGGGAATATTACAAAAGCAGCAAAGAGACTCCATATTGCACAGCCACCCCTCAGTCATCAACTTAAACAGTTAGAGGAGAATTTAGGGGTTGTGCTGCTAGAAAGAAATACACGTAAAATACAGATTACGGACGCTGGAAGACTTCTTCAAAACAGGGCTAGACAAATCATAGACCTTTTTGAGCGGACGGAAAAAGAATTAAAAGACATAAAAGCGGGACAGCTAGGCACACTTTCCATAGGGACAATATCTTCCGTAGGGGAAACAATGCTACCAGTAAAAATACAAGGTTTCCATGAGGACTACCCCGGTGTTGATTTTCAAATTAAAGAAAGCA
This sequence comes from uncultured Sporosarcina sp., assembly GCA_948469885.1. Taxonomy (GTDB): domain Bacteria; phylum Bacillota; class Bacilli; order Bacillales_A; family Planococcaceae; genus Sporosarcina. The sequence continues at coordinate 72,403 of CAOKMT010000005.1, forward strand.
GTGCCTTTGAAATTATTGAATGGGTCAAAGATGGGATTGTAGAAATTGGGATTGTTCGTACTCCTTTTAATCTGGATACCTTTGAATATATTGATCTACCTAATGAACCAATGATGGCTGGTGCATCGGATTTATTCTGGGATGATAGTGGGGGATGTATCGATAATCTAAAAAAGCTGGAAGGTAAGCCATTGCTTGTCTACAACAGGTTTGCAGTCAATATTGAAGAAGCTTGTTGGAAGGCCGGTTTTGAACCTAGGATCGTAGGCAAGACAGATGACACAAGATCAATGTTAAACTGGGCAGGTCTTGGAATGGGAATCGCAATTCTACCAAGAGATGCGTGTTCATTAAAATCGGATGTGAAACTTAATTTCAAAGAAATCAAAGAAGAGTCTCTTGTTACACGAATTGTGATCATTTGGATGAAACACCGTTACTTGTCTACTCCAGCCAAAAACTTTTTAGGGCTCTTTAATACTTGACTATTGTAGCGAGGGGACAATTGATCACTTTCTATGTCCTTTGCAGAAAATATACGTCCGGTTGTTATCGACGCTTTTGCTTTTGGTCACAAAAAACGGTTCTTCGTGACGATTTTTCCTGTGAAGTCAGTAGCCTAGACCAATGACTGATTTGCCTGTCCTTTTAGAAAGCGACTTTACCAATGGATTTAAAATAATTTACGCAGAACCTGTAATGATTAATCCAATAACCATTTGTGTCCCTAGAACTGTCTCCATAATTTCTCCCTCAATATAAGATCATTGTCATCAATCACGCCTCAGCGCAATTGATTCGCTACATCTATATATAGCAAAAGAATAGGACACTTACACGTCCTATTCCTAGGCTACATTATTCATTCGGAAATTTTGGTAAATAAATCATTGACTTGAACAAGTCGCCATCTACTTGAATGAAAAACTTTCCATGCTGGATGTGAATAAGACTTTCAGCAATCGACAACCCTAATCCGCTACCTTGACTTGACCTCGACTCATCGCCTCGTTTAAATCGTTCCATTAATTCATCAGCTGAAATATTTAATTCATATGCTGAAATGTTTTTAAATGTCACGTGTATCTCATTGCCCACATCTTCAACATCAATATATACCCTTGACGCAGGCTGTGCGTATTTAAAAATATTCGAAAACAAATTTTCAATGGAGCGCCATAGCAGTTTGCCGTCAGCCTTCACATACACCTTTTCTGTCGGGTGGGCTAACTTAACATCTAATGCCGATGCTTCAATTTTTTCATCCATTTCTCCGATTCCTTGCGTTAATAATGATACGATGTCAATCCGTTCTACCTGAACGGGTATACTTCCACTTGACGCTTTTGCCGCTTCAAATAAGTCATCCGTTAAGTGCTTGAGTCTTTTCGATTTTTGGTCTAACACATCTATATATTCAGCAATTTTTTCAGGGTCGTTTTCTATCTTTAACAAATCGACAAACGTAATAATAGAAGTTAAAGGCGTTCTAATATCATGCGAAACATTCGTAATGAGCTCTGTTTTTAAACGCTCGCTCTTAATCTCACTATCCACCGACTTTTTTAACCCATCAGTAATATTATTAATATTCGCTGCGAGTCGACTAAATTCCCCTTTTCCCTCTACTTCAATTCGATGATGAAGATCACCATTCTTAATCAGCTCTACGCCTTCTTTAATCCGGTTAAACGACTTGACCTTTTTCAGCGCAAACCAGGCAACTAAGCCCATCGTAATGGGAAACATGAAAAATGTTGCCACAACTACTATTGGATAGCCAATGACAAATAGCACAATTTTCACACCCATACTACCGCTATCAAAAACATGTTTCACCAAGAGAACAATCTTTTTAAGCATTTGATATATGAGTGTATGCGAAAAGATTGTTCTATTTTTAATATGCTTGACGAGTGATAAAATCAGTAGTAAAACAATGATAAAAATGGGGACGGTGAGAAGCAGGTAATTATCTCGAAACATTTCAACATTCAGTACAAACCACATCGACATTAAACAACCAACAATCACTATATTTAGGTCATTATAAAGCTTGTCCACAACATGAAAATGAATGTTTTTATCTGTAAACGATGTTTTTCCAATCACAATCATTAAATAGATAAACGACACAATAAATCCTATCAAAAAGGCGATAGATTCATTCAAAAACTTTTGTGCTTTTGCTTGATTGGCCTCCCATTCTTGTATTTTGGGCTGTAGGAAAGCATCTGTATATGCTACATACATCACGTCTGTTTGTGGATTCAGTGCATCAACCCTATACGTAAAAAAATCATAGTAGGCACTTTCCACCACTCTATTGGGGTACACTTTTTGTTGATAATCCCCAAACAGCGCATAGGCATCATACGCTTCAAATTGCTCTCTCTGATTCAGTTCACTATTGGAAAATACATGTTCACCATCACTCGCGTAATAGACAATCCCTTCATACTTTTCCAGTGTATTGACTAACTGGTAAAACTCCTTCACTTGCATTTGTGCGCGTTTTTCTTTTTTTTGCTTGATATCATCTGCATAGATTTCTTTGAAAATACGCCTATTGTCCGCTTCTTTTAGGTCATGGTTATATTCATTTGAAGCGTAATAGTCATTGTATAACTCGTCTTCAATGACTCGGCTGTCTTCTTTCGTCAATGCCTTACCACTTAAAATATACTCTTCACTTTTATAGGTTCCGATTAATGCCGTTAACATGGTATAGATGCCGTAACTTTCCTCTGCGAACGCTTGGCTTTCAAAGTAATTATCTGCATTATCGAGATAGACCCTATCGTATTCCAAATCAATCAGTGCCTTCGCTATACATGTTAAACAAACGACAGCAATTAAAAATACAAGCATCTTCGTAATGCGCGCATGGCTAATATTTTTCAACTTTATACCCAACTCCCCATACAACTTTTAAATACCTCGGTTCTTTCGGATTGATTTCAATTTTTTCTCGAATCTTTCGGATATGAACCGAAACCGTATTTTCTGGATTAACAGCTCTTTCATTCCAGACCTTTTCATAAATCTCTTCAATTGTGAATACTCGCCCAGCATTTGCAGTGAGGAGCTTTAAAATTTTATACTGCATTGGTGTCAAATGAACTTCTTCTTTATCCACGCTAATGACTTTCCGTTCATCGTCAATCATGAGCCCACCCGATTGAAATACAGAACTACTCACCTCGAGACTGCCAAATGTCGTATACCTTCTTAGCAACGATTTCACTCTAGCTATCAGTTCTAACGGATTAAACGGCTTAGCCATATAATCATCTGCGCCGATATTCAATCCAAGTATTTTGTCATGATCCTCCGACTTTGCAGAAAGCATAATTAGTGGAATCATATTCTCTTGCCGTATCTTCATCGTCGCTGTAATTCCATCCATTTTTGGCATCATAATATCCATAATAATTAAGTGAATAGCATACTCTCGAATTAGATCGATTGCTTCTAGCCCATTGTAAGCTTTGAATACTTGATATCCTTCATTTTCTAAATAAATACTAATTGCCCTTACAATTTCTTTATCATCATCACAAATTAAAATGTTCAACGACATCCACTCCATCTCTTTCGGCTCATATGATCACCCCTATGAATTCGTATAAGGATATGATACTCACTAAATCTTAACAAACACGCACACCAATTCTTAATGTTTTCTTAGTGTTTTTCGAAGCAAGTGAAGTACATGAAAAGATCCTTAGGTAATTACTATATAAGTTGAAATAAAGAGGCTCTCTCAATAAGAAAATCGTTGAAACGGCTCCTCTTCGCTGCGGGGTCTTCAACTAACGCTTTTCCCGCAGGAGTGTTGCCTTATTCAACGATTTACAAATGGGCTATTCTTAAGTTCAACATATATAAAAGCCGACTTTCTGTTTGCTCAGAAAGTCGGCTTTAGTTTTGTATTCATATCTAATTTGACAAATGTAAAGCAAAAACCTCATTTACTTATGGTACGGTTCTCCCTTCATAATCCGAAAAGCCCGATACACTTGCTCCATCAAAATCAATTTCATCAGTTGATGGGGAAATGTCATTTTAGAAAACGACAGCAATTCATTCGCCCGCTTATAAATTGATTCGTGTAATCCAAGTGAGCCGCCTATGACAAAACAGACTTTACTTTTACCATATGTCATTAAAGATTCTAAATCCGCCGCGAGCTGTTCAGAAGTCTTCATCTTCCCTTCAATCGCAAGTGCAATGACATACTCATCCGTACCGATTTTCGCCAAAATGCGATCTGCTTCTTTTTTCTTAACAATTTCCATATCCGCTTCGCTTAACGATTCAGGCGCTTTCTCATCTGCCACTTCGACTACATTCATTTTTGCGTAGGGTTTAAGGCGTTTTTCAAACTCCGCGATTCCCATTTTCAAATATTTATCTTTCAGTTTTCCAACAGTTAGTATTGATATATTCACAGGTTTGTCCACTCTTTCTAAATAGTTATACACAGAACTTATACACATACCCACAGGTTTATCTATATATTGTAGAAGATCATTCGTTCGACACAATATACAATGTAGCTTGATGACAGTATGTACAATTTGTGGATAACTTATTTTCTTGATCCACTTCTGTCATGATCGGGAACTTCTCTTCTTCCACTATAAAATCCTCAAGTGCTTGATCTATATGGCTTTGGCAACTATAAATTTTCATTATTCCACCAACTTTCTTCTTTTTTGCAATACACAAACTTATGCACAAATATTTAGATTTATCCACAAACACTAAATTGTACATTAAAATAGACAGGATAGCCGATAAATTAGCTATTCTGTCTATTGTGGATAAGTATTTTCGTGAAAATCTATTTAAAATACATTGCCCGATTCCAGTGTCATCTCAACTTCAATGAGTTGTCCTTCACGATAGACTTTCATCGTCATCGTATCTCCTACTTCTTTCACATTATACAGATGTTTTCGTAAACCGACCATATCTTCAATTTTTTCGCCATCCATTTCTACAATGACGTCGTAACGTTGCACACCCGCCGCTTCTGCCGGAGAGCCCGAAACAACTTCATTGACGACGACGCCTTCTTTTACATTTGCCGGCAATTTCAATACAAGTTGTTGTTGCGCTGGAATCATCGCGAGATCGATCAATGTCACACCCATTGTTGGACGAATCACTTCACCATTCTTTTCAAGCTTTTCGATGATCGGGATGGCCAAGTTGATCGGAATGGCAAGTCCAATTCCTTCCACAGTTTCTTGAGAAATCTTCATGGAATTGATACCAATTAACTGACCTGCCAGATTCATTAAAGCCCCGCCGGAATTCCCAGGGTTAATGGCTGCGTCCGTTTGTAAAACATCTGCATACCAGTCCACTTTTCCGTCCCTGTTCAAATCAATCGGAATAGAGCGGTCTTTTCCTGATAATACGCCAACTGTCACTGAACCTGAAAAACCGAGACCGAGTGGATTGCCAATTGCGATTACCGTCTCCCCCCGTTTTAGCACATCGGAGTCCCCAAATTCAGCAACGGTTTCTACATTGGCTGCATCAATCTCAATTACGGCCAAATCAGTCCAAACATCACTTCCGATCAGATGTCCCTCTACTTTCGTTCCATCATCGAACGTAATGTCGAGTTCTTCAGCATTTTCCACGACGTGATGATTCGTCACGATATAAGCTTTGCCATCTTGTTTTTTGTAAATGACGCCCGATCCGGTTCCCGTTTCCCGTGTCATTTCAGAGGATGACCAGAAATCGCGTACCGTTTGTAAGTTTGTCACACCGACCACCGTACCAGCCACTTCGCCGACAATGTCTGTAATGTCCGTATCAATGTCGATGGATCGTTGTTCTGTCGCAACTTGATTGTGATTCGTTGCTTGATCGTTCAATACCTGATTGGATGTATTGCCATTCGAAAAGAACATCCATACACTAACGAGCAAAGCCCCGACAATGATACCGAGCAATCCAAATAAGAAATGTCCACTTTTTTTGGGTGGCCGATTTTCCGGCACAGAATTAAACTCATCCATAAGCTTCTTCCTTTCCACACTTCTTGTATGTATCTTTCCCTTTCCCCTTAAAATCTAACAAAAAACCTTGTCAGCTGGCCTAGTGATTTTCCAAGCTCGCCGCCCGACAAGGTTTTTGAAGTTGAGATTATATTTTCGCAATGGGAACAGGTCCGTACCTAATATCGCTCAACGAACGCACAATCCAAACACGCTTACACTTTCTAAACAGTGACCAGTTCTGTCGGTTCTTCTGCATCCGTATCGTAAAGGTGGACATATTCACCCGTAATAATGCCACATGTTTTTAACGTTTGCGTGACACTCATCCTTGCCAAGTCTTTCATATTATTGTCTTTACTCAAATGCGATAAGTAAATTCTCGTCTCTTTTTCTTCCACAACTTCACTCATCGCAACTGCCGCATCTTCATTGGAGACATGTCCAACGTCGCTTAAAATCCGACGTTTCACCGACCAAGGATACCGCCCCATTTGCAGCATACTAACATCATGATTGCTTTCAAACACAAAAGCATCCGCCCCGCGGATTATCCCTTTCATACGGTCACTTACATAACCTGTGTCCGTAATGATCGCCAGTTTACGACCATTTTCATGAAAGGTATAAAACATCGGATCCGCTGCATCATGGGACACAGCGAAGGACTCGATATCCAAACTCCCAAATGACTTTAAGGTTTCCATATCGAATTGAAAGCATTGGTCAAGTGGAACATTACCGATTAAACCTTCCATCGCTTTCCATGTCTTCTCATTCGCATAGATCGGCATCCCGTATTTTCTCGCGACGACGCCTAATCCTTTTATATGATCGCTATGCTCATGTGTAACAAAAATTCCATCCAGCTGATCCATCTTCCGGTCAATCTTTGCAAAAAGACTTTCTAACTTCTTGCCGCTGAATCCCGCATCGACCAGAAACATATACTCATCATTTTCTATCAATATCGCATTTCCACTACTCCCACTTGCGAGCACACTAAAACGCATGTTAAAACTCCTTATTCATTCTCTTCATTATCCGTTTCACTTTGGAATTCTATAATTTTACCATCGATGGCATTGATAAAGTAATTTTCTTTTTCTCCGTCTAATAATTCTACATGAATATGCCATGTCGGTGCAAACACTTGCGTTTCTGTTAATTGAATCAATGTTGAATAACCAAGTTTCATATACGTCACTTTTGAATCTTGTTTTAGGTACCCACGGGAATATAATGTATTGAGCGCTTGGATTGGTGGCAACAAATCTTTTTTCTTATTATAACTTTCAAATTTCCCGAACATCCATTGTTCATAATGCGTGATGTTTTCATCTTCATCCCAGTACACAGTTAACATAGCATTTTTATTAAAATAAATTGGGTTATCATTCACTGTTTGGAAAAACAAAGCCTGTTGGCGCTCTTTGCTGACTTCCCACAAAACATACTCTTCTCCACCAAGTACATACTTTGTCAGGAATGGCGTGAATTCATAATCCCCTTTACTGTTGCGGATGTTAAAGGGTCCTTTCAACGTTGAAATTAAATGACTGTCTTCAACAAAATCAAAACTTTGTTTGCCAAGCTGCTCTAATTCTTCTTCTGAAAATGTCACCACTTCAGCCAGAACGTAGGAAGCTTCTTCGTAATTTGTAGGCAACTCTTCATACGAAATATTGTCCAATTGAAGTGCCTCTTCAATGGAAGTTTCTCCTACTACTTGTACATTTTGCGCTTCTGTATAGCGATTCAAATATAGGGAGTAAAGAAAAACATTTAAAATAGAGAAAACAATGATGAAAATGGTTTTTGTTTTATTCCAGTCCACGTTTTTCACCTCCAAATTGCTTAGGTGAAAAACGAATCCAACTGTCATTAATCATGAAATACCAAGATGGCTCTAAAGTGAATAAATTATGCACATTGCCTTGTTCCATAGAATAGCCTAAGGCAATTTCTTCAACTGTGTCAAAATCGACCTTATCCGATTCATTAAGTATTTCCGCCACGACTGTCCCAGGGTAAAGCACGGTCGTTTCAGATTCAGGATGCAATAGATCCAGCGTATAATAAGGCCTCATATATTGGTAAACTTGTTCCTCTCCCCATACTTGTTCGATTTTGGTCGATGTATTATCGCTGAATACAGGTAAACCCTGAACGAATAGTTGAAATTTCACGTACCGCGACCTCGGATTCATATACATCAGTCTATAATCATCGGTCCACCCTCCGTGTTCGTTCACAAAATCGAACGTGTTTAAAAATAGTTCCGATGGAATCGCAATTTCTTTACTTCTCGCACCTGGACGAACGAAAGTTAATGTTTTCTTTGCCTTATCTACATTCATCAACGCATGGTCATCTTTATATTCTTCCTGATTCATGCCATCCTGGCTGATACGAACGGCATTTGGATCATTGAACAAAGCTTCCCTGAAGAGAGTTGGACTCACTTCGTTTTGATAAAATGTATGCCGCACCAGTTCGAGGGGTTCCGATGGGACAGCAATAAATGGCATATTTGCATCATTTACTTCCGTATAGGCGTCGTATGATTTCCCTTTCTGCAATAAAGAATGATTGAATTGTTGTCTGTCATACACATTTACTTTTGCGCTGTAACGCAAATTATTCATCTTGCTTATAAAGTGAATATTCATCGTTGTATCGGGTGAATGCCAATCAATCATTATACGATCAAAAGTGTCTTCGGGAATATTCAAGTCTTCAATGCCTAGAACGGTGTCGTACACAGAAAAAGGAACTTCCCCATGGAAAAAGAGCGTAAATCGATTCCTTTTTCGCATGAACTCGTCCAACTTCTCCGCATTAAAATCATATTCTTCCAAAGATAAGTCTGTAATACGCCAATTTTTCAGTTCATTCACAACCCGATCGATTTCCTCGGATTCAGCCGTCCCCTGATACCCATCTTCGAAGTGGAATAGAAGCTTATACGGTTTCACGATATCCGCAATATCTCTTTTTGACGAAATCGATGCGACTGTCGTCTGCTGTTCAATCGTTTCGTATTTTGGCGTATACGTCCAGATCAAAAAAGTTAGTGCCACACTTAAAGTAATGAGCAAGGAAAGGACTACTGATTTTATCGTTTCAATCCGGCTCAATCCCATTCCCCTCCTTCATGGAGTTCGAACGGTAATGTAAAGTAAATGGTCGTTCCTTTTCCTTCTTCACTTTCCGCCCAAATCTCGCCCCCATGCGCTTTTATCATTTCCCGGGAAATGGCCAGTCCAAGACCTGTTCCGCCCATTGCGCGGGAACGTGCACGATCGACACGGTAAAAACGATCGAAAATCCGATTGATATTTTCACCCGGGATTCCCATTCCATCATCCGATATCGTCACTTTAATGTATTTATCCAAAGCGGAAACACCAAAGTAAATATCTCCGCCATCTGGAGAATACTTCAATGCATTTGAAATGATATTATCAATCACTTGTGTCATCTTATCGGTATCGATTTCGACAAACAAATCAGTCGAAGGCAACAAACGTCTAAAGTGAACATTTTGCGATTTGGATAACTCAAACCGATCGATGATAAAGTTAAAGAAACGATTAAACTCAACCCATTCTTTATTCAAATCATAATCTTGACTATCCATCCTTGACAGCTTTAATAAATCTTCGACAAGCCGAATCATCCGCTCCGTCTCTGTCTGCGTCACATGTAAAAATGAAGGGGCAATTTCTTCGTTTTTCCAAGCACCATCTGTGAGTGCTTCCAAATAGCTACGCATTGTCGTAAGAGGTGTACGCAGCTCATGGGAAACGTTCGAAACAAATTCCCTTCTTTCCATGTCGATTTTTTCCTGCTCTGTATTATCATGCAATACGACGATCAGCCCAATGACGAATCCTGTTTCTCTTTGCGTCACTGAAAAACTTGCACGTAAAATATAAGGACGGCCGCGTGTGCTGAAGTCTAAAGTTAATGAATCTTTCAATTGAACTAGATCTTCAAATGTGTAATCTTTCTCCAGACCAAGGACGGAAGGAATCGGTCGGTTCAAAACGAGATCGTTGCTCGTCCTTAACATGTGAAGTGCTGCGTCATTAATAAGCGCGACACGCCCTTTTCGATCGGTCGCAATGACACCGTCCGTCATATTCTTCAGCACCGAGGTGAGCTTTCGACGTTCCCCTTCTGTCGACTCCTGCGATTCTTGGAGTCTGTTCGTCAAATGGTTGAACGCGATCGCAAGCTGTCCCAGCTCGTCATCCCCATAAACGTGCACTTTTCGAGAGAAGTTTCCTTTCGCCATTTCTTGCGCTTGCCTTCTCATATCGGAGATCGGTCTAGTCATTGTTTGTGCGATGAAAATACCGATAATGATCGTAATCGTTAACGAAACCGCTGTTCCGCCTGCAAGAATATGGTTAATATCATCCATTTGTTTAAACACTTTTTCGATATCGGACTCTACATAAAGCGCACCGATCACTTCATCGCCCGATTTCATCGGATTGACGCGGGTAATGGGTGTCACACGCACCATAACCCGATTTCTCGTTTGTTGATCCAGCCGGATTCGGTCATCGGGAGAACTAGATGTAATGGCTCTTCTCACGATGTCATCCATGGAACGCCGCCCGATTTTATCTTGGTTGTTATGGACCGACGAAGCGAGAATCCGATCCTTTGCGTTAATGACTCGAATTTCATGAATGTCTTCTGAATTGACGCCGGACAACACCGCACGAAGACTTTGCTCAAGACTCGGATCATCTTCGGAACGATCTTTCAACATTTCTTCCCGGACACTGAATTCAACGAGATCCATCCGATCGACAATAGAGTCAATGAAATTATCTTTCAACGTCTTCTCTAGTTCACGTGCAAAGTAAATACCAATAATTTGCATCGCGATCAAGACGAGAAGTACGTAAATCAACACAAATTTCACATGGATGGACCGGAAAATCTTCACTTTTTGCATCACGGTTATTCCTGTTCCGGATCACGTAAATAATAGCCAACCCCGCGTCTTGTAACGATCCATGCTGGATGACTTGGATTATCCTCTATTTTTTCGCGCAAGCGTCTAATGGTCACATCCACTGTTCGCACATCACCGAAGTAGTCATATCCCCACACTGTTTGCAGAAGGTGTTCGCGGGTCATGACTTGACCAATATGCTTCGACAGGTAATGTAACAATTCAAATTCCCGATGCGTCAATTCAATCGTTTCTCCTCGTTTGGATACAAGATAAGCATCCGGTTGAATGATCAAATGACCGACTGTAATATTATTAGAGACTTCTTCTTCCTCCGCGGCAATTTTCATATGTCTACGCAAATTCGCTTTCACCCGTGCAATCAGTTCCCGCGTACCGAATGGCTTTGTAACATAATCATCTGCGCCAAGTTCGAGACCGAGTACTTTATCTATTTCCGAGTCTTTCGCAGTTAGCATAATAATCGGAAAATCGTATTTCTTCCTTATTTCACGACATACTTCCATACCATCTTGCTTTGGCAACATGATGTCTAGAAGCATTAAGTCCGGCTGTACTTCCTCCACTTTTTCCAATGCTTCTTCTCCGTCATACGCACAAAAAACAGTAAAACCTTCTTTTTTTAAATTAAATTCAAGTATATCTGCAATTGGTTTTTCATCATCGACGACAAGGATTGTTTTATTTTGCATAATATATTCCTTTCTCGCTCTATTGGCGTCTATATCTATGTTCTTTTCACTTTATCATTCTTTATAAAGATTGGCACGTTCTAGCTTTTTTGTAATTTACATTTCAGGAAGTATGAGCAACAAGCTATCCACTAACAATCGAATTCCGCTCCAAGCGGAGGCTTTCAGGGCCAACGGGAAGTGAGTCATGCAATTTTTACCAGTGGATGCTAAAGGTAGGTCCTCAACACCTGTTTCAACAAACATATCTTTAGTCAAAAAAACTGCAGACAAAGTCGCTGTGAACTTTATCTACAGTTACCTGGAGTTCCAGGTCTACCACAATTCGGGGTTCACACGACATGAGTCATGCAATTGTTGCCTTTCCTTATGGTGCGAATGAGTGTCGGAAGCATCCCGACTATGCTATTTATTTAAAACAGTAAGCGGATCGATAAGCGTCCCGTTTTTCGTTACTTCAAAATGAAGATGGATACCAGTTGAATGACCAGTCGTCCCCATAACACCGATCTTTTGACCTTGCGCGACAGTCTGTCCCACTTTTACATCCATCGAGGCCAGATGCGCGTACAATGTCTGATAACCGTTATTATGATTGACTATGATACGATTCCCGTAGGACCCATCCCAACCTACTGCGGTCACCACACCGTTATCAGAGGCTAAAATGGTTCTCGCTGACGGTCGGGCGATATCGATGCCACGGTGCATCCTTCCCCAACGTGCTCCCATTGGACTCGATACGTAGCCGCCAACCGTAGGCCACTGAAATGATCCTACGCCTCGTGATGGCATCTCTTTCGTGCCAATAACCGTCACTTCGTTTTTCGGCTCAACGACGATTTCTTCTTCTTTTACAGACTTTCCGAGCACTTGACCGTCCATCTTCCGGATACGCTCTGTGACGATCTTCTCACCTTGTGCGCCTTTTTGTTTTATTTTCTTTTCACCTTTGTAAAGCGAGTTATCTTCTTCCGTTACTTTTTTATAGGAAATGTTCTTTCTCTTTTTCGTTTCAAAATGAACTTGTACTTCAACGTATGGTTCTAACATCGTCACATTTAACTCATCGCCTGGACGAATGATTGTCTTCTCTGTCAGCTCCGGGTTGATTTCAAATAATTCGGCTGTCGCCATGCCGTGTTTATTGGCAATTTTCCCAACGACATCTCCTGCTTGGACAGTGTATTTCTTTTCTTCTAATGTCCCCTTGTTCAGTAACACAATCGCTTCATCTACCGATAAAATTTCTTGTGGTGCAACTTTCCCATCTTTCGCCTCGAGATTAGCACTCATAAAGATATCGACGACGCGTGTTTCATTTTCTTTTAAAGGGGGTACAGCAGCAGTAGCCGTAGCCTTTTCACGTGCTTCAAAATCTACCAGTTCTTCTTCAGTCATCGATTGTAATTTAAGCTTGCGTATGACTTCCTCGTAAGCTTCTTGATCATGCACATAAAGTGCAGGTTCTTCGTCGACCATTACGGCGACCGCTTCGGCTTCAACAGCTAGTAATTCTTGAAGTTCTTCTATGACAGCTTGGTCATTTGTTCCGACCGTAAAGACCCGTTCCGGAACAACTGAGTAATTCTCTTTAATGGATAACGGTAAATTGTCGAATTTTGAAGCTGTTTGTTCAAGTTTCTCTTCTTTCACTTGCTCCAATTTCGATTCGTCGGACAATGCACCTATGTATTCATCTTCCGAATATATATGATAGACTGTCGAAAGTTCTTCAGTTTTTGCACTCGTCGAGTACGTGATATTTGCACCGATGCCGGCGGCTAAAAGCATACTCAATAATATCTTTTGTGTACGTCCGACAAATTTCCCCCGTCTGTTCGAGATTCTATCTTCATGACTTCTATATTTATGGAAAAACATCTATAAATCTCCTTTAACTATCAACTTACACGTGGCATACAAATGATTCATTTTTTGCACCTTCTCCAAGTTACCATATCACTTGCAAATATTGTAGTTTTATAGCTATTTGTAACGAATTTGTATAATAACATCCAATTTTTATAAAATATTAACATATTATTGAAATGAGCCAATTTCCTCATTAACTATACTGCTTAAAAATCCGAACAATGTTGATTTCCGTTCTAGGCGAACGTTTCCACAGGGCTGGCGGTGAGCCTCCTCAGTCGCTTTGCTCTTTGCAAGGTCTCACCTGTCCAGCTAATTCGTCTCCTTCCACTCCAATCAACGGAGCCACCTTTAAAAGAAAATAATAATGTTAAAACTAATTATAACGATTCTGGTTTATGTTAAAATAAGCAATTATGAAATTGATTCAAATACAAAAAAGACATGCCTTAAACTTTCAAGGCATGTCTTTTGGTTTTATAGGCTTCTGCTTTTTAATGTCTCATTTAAAAATCAGGTGAGGCATGTTGACTCCAATCGACGTTTACGAACTTATTATATTCCTTCGCAAAAGCAAGCGTCACGGTTCCAGTAGGTCCATTCCGTTGTTTTGCGATAATAATTTCGATCATATTCTGGTTTTCCGTTTCCTTGTCGTAATAATCTTCACGGTATAAAAAGGAAACGATGTCTGCATCTTGCTCAATACTTCCCGATTCTCTCAAGTCAGACATCATCGGTCGTTTATCTTGTCGTTGTTCAACCCCACGGGATAATTGGGACAATGCAATGACAGGAATTTTCAATTCCCTTGCCAACCCTTTCAAGGAACGGGAAATTTCCGATACTTCTTGTTGTCGGTTTTCACCTGTTCGTCCACTCCCTTGAATGAGTTGCAAATAGTCGATAATGACCATGCCAAGCCCATGTTCTTGCTGAAGTCGCCGACATTTTGAGCGTATTTCGTTGACGCGGATACCCGATGAGTCATCTATGAAAATACCGGCATTCGACAAACTCCCCATCGCCATCGTCAGTTTTCGCCAATCTTCCGCTTGAAGTGCGCCTGTTCGCATCACTTGCGCGTCAATATTACCTTCCGCACAAAGAATCCGCATAACAAGTTGGTCCGCACCCATTTCCAAACTAAAAACCGCGACATTTTCATCAGTTTTGGTCGCGACATTTTGCGCAATATTGAGCGCAAATGCCGTTTTACCTACTGAAGGACGAGCTGCGACAATAATGAGGTCATTCCGTTGAAACCCTGCCGTCAATCGGTCAAGGTCTGTGAAGCCGGATGGAATTCCTGTCACTTCACCTTGTTGCGTATGGAGTAGCTCAATGTTGTCGTACGTTTCTACGAGTACATCTTTTATATGTTTAAAGTCACCCGCATTTTTCCGGTTCGACACTTCCATCATTTTCTTTTCAGCTTCGGAAAGAACTGCTTCCACTTCGTCTTCCCGCGTATAGCCATCTTCCACAATTGTGGTGGCAACACGGATTAAACGTCTTAGAAGCGCCTTCTCTTCAACAATTTTGGCATAGTACAAAATATTGGCTGCTGTCGGTACCGAGTTTGCGATTTCAGTCAAGTACGAAATACCACCGACATCTTCCAATTGTTTTTTTGCGGAAAGTTCCTCAGTGACTGTAACAACGTCAATTGCTTGTCCCTTGTCACTTAAAAGAAGCATCGTATCGAATATTTTTTGATGGGCGATCCGGTAAAAATCTTCCGGTATTAAAACTTCTGCTGCTGTAATTAACGCCTGGGGATCCAGGAATATTGCACCGATGACCGACTGTTCCGCTTCATTATTATGGGGAGGTACGCGCTCGATCATCTCATTCATATCTTTTCCTCACTTCTTATGATTCTTCAGTCACATGGACTTTTAACGTAGCCGATACATCTGGATGGAGACGGATTGGAATATTTGTATAGCCGAGCGCACGGATTGGCTCAGGTAGCTCCATTTTACGACGATCGACTTTAATCCCTTCCGCTTTATTCAGTTCATCCGCAATTTGTTTGGTCGTGATCGAACCGAATAATCGGCCGCCTTCTCCCGATTTCGCTTTCATTTCCACTGTTATATTTTCAATTTGTTCTTTTACCTTTTTCGCGTCCGCCAATTCTTGGGCAGCATTTTTCTCCTCGCGCTTTTGCTGTCCTTTCAACTTGCTTAAGTTTGCTGGCGTCGCTTCAACCGCTAAATTGTTTTTGAGCAAAAAGTTCTGTGCATAGCCGACAGAAACTGTTTTCACTTCACCTTTATTTCCTTTACCTTTTACATCTTTCAAAAAAATGACTTTCATCATGATTGACCCCTTTCCATTTGATTTTGTAATGCTGCTTTCAACATCATTTCCGCTTCAGCGACAGTCTCCACTTCAAGCTGACAAGCTGCATTCGTTAAATGACCGCCGCCCCCGAGCTCTTCCATGACAAGTTGCACATTCAGTTCTCCAAGAGAACGTGCACTAATGCCAATTTTGCCGTCAGCGCGGTCAGCGATTACAAAGGATGCTGTGACATCTTGCATCGTCAGTAAAATATCGGCCGTTTGCGCGATCAGCACTGGTCCGTAAACGACATCTTCTTTCCCTTTGGCAATTGCAATGCCTTCGTCGGTCAACTCTACGGTCTCAATGAGTTTCGCCCGTTCCATGTACGTGTCGATGTCTTCTTTCAATAGTTGTTGGACAAGTGCCGTATCTGCTCGATTTTTACGTAAATATGACGCTGCCTCAAATGTTCTAGCTCCGGTCCTTAATGTGAAACTTTTCGTATCGACAATAATTCCCGCTAGCAATGCCGTCGACTCAAGCCTTGTCAACTTCCCATTCTTCGGCTGATACTCCAGCAACTCAGTGACAAGCTCGGCGGTGGAGGAAGCATAAGGCTCCATATAGACAAGAAGCGTATTATTGATAAACTCTTCGCCACGTCGATGGTGATCGAGGACAACGACCTTTTCTGTTTTCTCCAGAATGCGTTCATCGATGACTAAACTCGGTTTATGTGTATCTACAATAATGACGAGCGATTGCTCTGTCAGCATGGATAACGCATCATCAGGTTCAATAATTTGTTCGAAGAGTTCTTCATCTTCCCGGATTGCATCCATCAGCTTCGACACACTGCTATCAAGCTCATTGTAATTGATGATGACATACCCTTCGACGTTGTTCATTCGTGCCATTTTGCGTACTCCGATTGATGCACCGATTGCATCCATATCTGGCATTTTATGTCCCATGATGAACACTTGATCACTATCTTGAATCAGATCGCGTAAGGCGTGGGAGATGACTCTCGCTCTGACACGTGTCCGTTTTTCGGCAGGATTTGTCTTCCCTCCGTAAAATTTCACTTTTCCATCGGGTTTTTTAATCGCAACTTGGTCTCCACCACGGCCAAGCACAAGATCTAAACTAGATTGAGCAAGTTCACCAAGCTCGATGAGTGAAGCGGAGCCTTTCCCAACGCCTATACTTAACGTCAAGGCTGTACTTTGCTCTGCAGTCGCTTCACGTATCGCATCTAAAATCGCAAATCTTGCTTTTTCTAAATTGCTGAGTGCGGATTCATTGAAGACAGCTAAAAAACGATCCGATGCTATCCGTTTCACATAAATACCATTTTCCTTCCCCCACTTATTGATGAGAGAAGTGACGAGGGAATTCAAATGACTTCGTGTTTCATCATTCATTGCCTGTGCAAGTTCGTCGTAATTATCGACGAGTATAATTCCAAGGACCGTTCGATCTTCATAATACAGTGTTTCAATTTCAAGCGTTTCGGTCACGTCAAAGAGATAAAATAATCTTTCATTCGGTTTATAGTTTACTTTGTAGGCATGCTCACCGACTTCAATAAGGGTTGGTTCATGCTCTTCACTTTTCAACACTTCGTGAAACTGATCCGATAATTCGAACAGCTCCTTGCCAATCAATGACTCTTCTTCGAACACTTTGACACTGTATGGGTTCGCCCATTCAACTTCATTTTTTTCATTGATAAGAATAATCCCAATCGGCAATTCAAGGAGTGCTTCTTCACCCAATTTTCGAACCCGGTGAGAAAGCGTCTCGATATGCTTTTCCGTTTCCACATACGTCCGCTCTTCCATTTTCCAGGCAGCGCCTAAAATCGCCAAGAAAAGGATTGAAAAAAGAAGTCCAAACCAAAATTGGATCATGAGTAAAAACACTGCCGTTATCGCGCCAAGAAGCGACAACCCCGTCAACGGATAACGGATTGCTCTTTTTCTGAAAAAAGACGTCATTGTCGTTCACTCCTTAGTTCGATTTGTTTTTACCTATCCACGCGCGTAAATTTACACCTGTATCAAGGATACCGAGTATCGTTGTGAACGGCGATAATAATATGGCAAGTATCGTGGAAAGGATCATCCCCCATTTGGGCAACTTCATTTCAAACATATAATAGTGTATGAAAGAAATCCCTTGTAGGAGAAATAAAAATCTTAAAATGATGGACGCATTGACGTAAGTTAAAGCTAAAGTCGAGCCTTCCTCCATCGTTGTAAGTAATGGCAATAGCAAAATAATTAAATAACACCATACGGTAACGTGAGGTAATTTCATCGCACGAAATGGTTGAAATCTAGGCGTAGCGTATCCAAGTCGTTTGGCAATCACCGTATTCAGCAGGACAATGATAAATCCGAAACTGAAAGAAGCAATGATGAAAGCGGAAGGAATTGCCATGAGTGTCGACTGTATCATGCCATCCAATTGTTTCGTAATATCTTCGGGAACTTCACCGAATCTCTCCATAAATGCGATCGTTGTTTCTTGCGATTCCCGCATACCTTTTATCAATTCGTCAATAACATTAATGCCGAGTAGCAGCACCGTCGCGGCGTACGTTAAAATGGCAATGACCAAAGTCGTCAGACCCGCCGCCATAAACGTATACAACTTCGACTTTCCGGATTTGATCGTATCCCCGATGACAAACCCGAGTACGCCAAAAAGAACCGCAAATGGGAATAGTGCCATCCCTCCGAGTAAAGAAACGACTACACCCGTTAGCATGACAAAAATAGAGGGCCCCCTATCATAGCGGAGCCTGTAAAGAATGAAAGGTAACGGAGTAAAGAACAACGTAATATTTCCTAGTAACGGTACGTAAACCGAAATCGCAAGCAAGATGGCAAACATGGCAATCATCATTGCTCCGTACGTAATTTTCCTTGCGTTGTCTTGCATAATAGTGATTCCCCCGATTATTCGTTCAATCCTATTTTAGTCCATCATTGAAATTGAGTTATGAGCAATTGCAATCAATTACGCCTCAGCGTAATTGCGTCCGGATTTTTTGTGTTTGCTCCAAAAGCCCCCTAAAAAAATCCATGATGTCCGCCGGAGACTTGGGCCAATAGGATGTTGGTCACTCAGGCGTTGTCAATCGAACAGCGAAGGGTTCGATTTGCCGTATTTCTGCGCTCTTTGCGGAAATTAAGGCACTCTTTAGGGCGCGATAATCTTAGCCTGAGTTCCTCCTATCAGCAGGAGTTTGGACTCTCTCTACGTAAAAAACATTGCAGCGTTCGTCCTGCCACTTATGGAAGTGATGGACTTCTGCTGAATCAAGTTAATTATATCACGATTGACGCCTAGAAACCAAAAAAGGACAGACTGTATGTAGCTTGCAAGATTGAAAAAGACCACTTTCTTACTTAAATTCATGTAAGAAAGTGGTCTATGAAAATTTAGTTTATCTTTCTTCCGAGCTGAACGGAAGTAGTGCCATCGTACGTGAACGTTTAATAGCAACTGTCAGTTTACGCTGATACTTAGCGCTTGTCCCTGTTACACGACGAGGTAAGATTTTTCCTCGCTCAGAAATGAACTTTCTAAGTAGGTCTGTATCTTTGTAGTCGATATGTGTAATGTTATTTGACGTGAAATAACATACTTTACGGCGTCTGCGGCCTCCACGGCGTTGTCCCATATTTCTTTACCTCCTTTTAACTGGATCAATTTCAATCCTTTGTATTTCAAAAGAGAATGTTGTTCTCTTTGTAACGGTCATTCCTTAAAACGGCAAGTCGTCATCCGACACTTCGATCGGACCGCCACCTGTTGAGAATGGATCGTCATTCGTACGTGTATAATTTGGTTGACTCGGTTGTTGATTCCATTGCTGACTCGGTTGTTGTTGGTACGCACCTTGAGATGGTGCAGGTGCACCGTAGTTACTTCCGGACCTTTCGGCATTGGCACCACGCGGTTCAAGGAATTGTACGCTATCTGCCACAACTTCTGTCATGAAGACGCGATTGCCGTCCTTTCCGTCGAAGCTGCTCGTTTGAATACGACCTTCGATTCCGGTAAGGCTACCTTTCCTTAAAAAGTTCGCTGTGTTTTCTGCCTGCTTTCGCCATGTGACACAGTTGATAAAATCAGCTTCGCGCTGACCTTGTTGGTTCGTAAACGTTCTGTTCACAGCTAGTGTGAAACGGGTGACCGCCACGCCACTTTGTGTATACTTGAGCTCAGGGTCCTTTGTTAAGCGGCCAACTAAAACGACTCGGTTAATCATTAGAATTCAACCCCCTCACCATTTAAATATTGATTAAGCATCGAGGCGAACAGCCATATGGCGAATAATATCTTCGTTGATGTTCGCTAGACGTTTGAATTCTTCAAGTGCTTCTTCTTCAGCGTTAACCGTTACGAGTTGGTAGTACCCTTCACGGAAGTCGTTAATTTCATAAGCGAGACGGCGTTTGCCCCACTCTTTCGACTCGATGATTTCTGCACCGTTAGATGTAAGAATTCCATCGAAACGCTCGATGAGTGCTTTTTTAGCATCTTCTTCTATTGTCGGTTGCATAATGTACATAATTTCGTATTTTCTCATCTTCAGTCACCTCCTCTTGGACTTTGGCCCAACTGATACCAGTGGGCAAGGAGCAAGTAAATTCATTACTCACATCGATTTATATTACCATAGAATCCCGGATCTTTCAACTTTTTTATTGTATACTAAAAATAAAGAAGAGGTGATTTTGTTGGAAGGTCTTCCTGAACCTGACCAAGTCATTGAAATCGATTTACCCAAAGTCGCGAAAAGCAGTTTGATTGTGACCATTCTTTCCCTCCTCTTATTGACGGTTGTGAAAATGACCATTGAAAAAGAATTTGTCTTTTCGATTACACTTTGGACAATTGGTATTTTTATCGTCGGCTATATCGCCTTAATTATTTTACATGAATTTTTTCACCTATTCGGATTTCGCGTATTCGCAAATGTCCCATGGAAACGGATGAAAGTCGGCGTCAATTTAAAAATGGGGGTGGCCTATGCGACGACTGATAAGCTTATGACAAACCGAGCGATTCGGAAAGCGCTCCTGCTGCCATTTTGGTTGACAGGTATCATTCCAGCCCTTATTGCTCTGTATATCGGGAGTGGTGTTCTCCTTATCCTGTCTGCTCTATTAATTGGAGGCGCTGCCGGAGACTTCGCCATGTATAAAGAGTTGAAAAAATTGCCGGACGACTCGTTAATTAAAGATGATCCGCAGTTGCCAAAGTTGTATGTATATCCATCGGGAACACGGGGCGTCAGTTGATTGGAGCGGAATCCAACATTATAAGAACACAAAAAAGCTGCTTAAAGCCAACGATGGTCTTTAAGCAGCTTTTCACTTTATTAGACGTTGAAACGGAATAGGATAACGTCGCCGTCTTGCACGACATACTCTTTTCCTTCTTGTCGAACTTTCCCTGATTCTTTTGCAGCTGTCATCGAACCAGCTTCCATAAGATCTTCATACGCTACCGTTTCAGCACGGATGAATCCTCTTTCGAAGTCTGTATGGATAATTGCTGCACATTGCGGAGCTTTCATGCCTTTACGGAACGTCCACGCACGCACTTCTTGTACACCCGCAGTAAAGTATGTGGCATAACCAAGTAAAGTGTAAGTCGCTTTGATGAGCAGGTCCAGGCCAGATTCCTCAATCCCTAGGTCTTCAAGGAACATTTCCTTATCTTCATCTTCAAGTTCCGCCATCTCTTCTTCGATTCTCGCGCAAACGACGATCACTTCCGCGTTATCTTCCTTGGCAAATGTTCGAACAGCGTTCACGTACTCGTTATTGTCCGTATCCGTAATTTCATCTTCAGATACATTTGCAACGTAAAGCATCGGTTTTAGTGTCAACAAATGCATACCTTTCACGAGTTCAAGTTCTTCTTCCGTCAAGTCAACGGATCGTGCCGGCCGTTCGTTTTCGAATGCTTCTTTTAATTTTTCTAAAACAGGTGCTTCTGCCATGGCATCCGCATCTTTTTGTCTCGCCATTTTCGATACACGTTCTAAGCGTTTTTCCACACTTTCCATGTCTGCAAGGATCAATTCAAGATTAATGACTTCGATGTCATTAATCGGATCGACTTTTCCCGAAACATGGGTGATGTTTTCATCAACGAAACAACGGACAACTTGGCAGATCGCATCGACTTCTCGGATATGAGATAAAAACTTATTGCCGAGCCCTTCTCCTTTGCTTGCGCCTTCTACAATTCCTGCAATGTCTGTAAACTCAAATGCAGTCGGAACGGTCTTTTTAGGTGTAACAAGCTCCGTCAATTTTTGGAGTCGATCATCCGGTACTTCAACGATACCGACGTTTGGATCGATCGTGCAAAACGGATAGTTTGCCGCCTCCGCACCAGCTTTTGTAATCGCATTAAACAAAGTCGATTTCCCGACGTTCGGAAGGCCGACAATTCCCGCTGTTAACGACATGTAATCCACTACCTTTCATCTATATGCATGCATTCTATACTCTTCGATTCAATTCCCTACAACTCTTTCATTGTAAGGACAAATGGCTTAATTGTCCACTCCGTCGGAAACTGCCTTCACAAGGATCTTTTTCATCTTTTTCGCAAATTCATTGCGCGGAATCATGACGCTATGTCCGCAACCTTCACATTTGATACGAATATCGGCACCCATTCTAATGATTTTCCATGCATTCGTTCCGCATGGATGGGGCTTTTTCATCTCAACAATATCATTCATACCAAATTCTTTTGTACTCATGCTCATCCACCTTCTTTACGTTGATAAGTAACCATTTTTGGGTATGGGATTTCGATACCATGCGCATCCAAGAAGAGCTTCAAATCTTTCCTGAACTTCCGTGCAAACGCCCATTGCATCACCGGCTCCGTTTCCGCCGTTACTCTGAATACAATTTCCGAAGCAGATAAATCCTGAACACCAATCAATGTTGGCTTCGCAAGCAGCTCTGGATACTCATCTTTTGATAGTTCTCCGATAAACTCATCGATGAGGTTTTCCGCCTTTTCAATATCCGTTTCATAAGCGACTTTAATATCCATGATCGCCAATGAATTATTAATGGAGTAATTGATAACTTCCGTTATATTTCCATTTGGAATGATATAGATTTCGCCGCCATAAGCACTTATTTTAGATGTTCGGAGTCCGATTTCTTCCACGGTCCCTAATGCTGAGCCAATCTGCACGTAATCCCCCACGGAGAACTGATCTTCAAAAATGATGAAAAAACCTGAAATGACGTCTTTCACCAAACTTTGAGCGCCGAACCCGACGGCCAGTCCGAGCACACCCGCACTGGCAAGCAACCCGCTTATATCCATGAACTCCGATAAAATCGCCAATATCGCTGAAAAGTACACCACATAACTGAGTGTGTTTTCCAACAACTTCAATAACGTCTTTTCTCGTCTTTCAGATGGTCTTATTTTCGTCTTAATTTTGAACGTGAACATCCGCCGGATAACTATCTTCCCTATATTGACAACAATGACTGCCAATAAAATAATGAGCAAGATTTTTCCGATCAATAGACCTGCCTTAATCCATGTTTCTTGTTCAAATATAAACTTTTCGACTTTCTCTGCGAATTTCAATAAACCCATTCTTTGCCTCCTACCGTATATTTCATGCATGGAACGAACATACTTCCCTAAAAAAGAAATGGAGTTTTCTTATGCGCGCAACTGTTTCATCTACCTACAATTACCGCATCCATTATGAAGATACCGGTGCCATTTGGAAATTAAGCACCTTATTTCTGCAACATATTCCATTTGACCATCCGCACCTTGTCTTTTGTTGTATTGGTACCGATCGTTCCACCGGCGATTCACTCGGTCCCCTCACTGGTTCCCGATTGACTGAATCACCCTTATTTCCCTTTCCCATTATCGGCACATTGGAAACCCCGTTACATGCACTTAATTTACAGCAAAAACTAGAAGAAATCGCAGATTCAAAACCGGATGCTTATATTATTGCAATCGATGCTTGTCTTGGAAAAGGTAGTTCCATCGGACAAATTTTATTGCGAGACGGTTCGATTCGTCCTGGTCAAGCCGTCGGCAAAGACTTGCCTGCCGTCGGAAACATTGCGATCAAAGGCATTGTTAATGTAGCGGGATTCATGGAGCATGCTGTATTACAAAACACGCGACTACATCTTCCTTATGAAATGAGTCGAACACTGGCCAGAGCTTTGCAATTGGCATACAGTCGTTTTAAGTCACCACAAGTAAACGATTGTCACAATAATAGCGACAATTCCTATACCAGGCACCAAATTGGCAACTCTCATTTTTGTCAGTCCAATTAAGTTCAACCCTATCCCGATAATCATCAAGCCACCGGTTGCCGTCATTTCGGAAATAAAAAACGAAAGCAGCTCATCTGGCACATACTTACTTATTTGTGTTGAAAGCAATGTAATTGCACCTTGATACAATAAAATGGGCACTGCTCCGAACAGAACGCCGATGCCAAGCGTTGAACTTAATATAATCGCTGCAAACCCGTCAATGATCCCTTTCATAACAAGCACATCATGGTTATTTCGGATTCCACTGTCGATTGCACCGATAATCGCCATCGAGCCAACAATGAAGATAAGCGTGGCTGTCACGAATCCTTGTGCAATACCGGGACCTTCTTTTTTCCCGGCGGGTAACTTGCTTTCAATCCATTTTCCTAGCATATTCACTTTACCGTCAAGGTCCATCCATTCACCAAGGACAGCCCCGATTACAATACTAATGATGACAATTAGTATTTCGGTACTTTCAAAGGTCATCTGGATTCCTATCGCCATGACAGCGAGCCCGATGCCATACATGACGGTTTCTTTCATCTTTTCTGGGATATTATATAAAAAACGGCCTATAATCGCCCCGATAATGACCAACACTGTATTGACAATTGTACCGAATAACACCATTCCATCACTTCCACCCTAAAAATAATACCTATTTTGCATGGTGCAAAATAGGTACTGAATTATTCGTCCAACAATTCAAGAATACGTTCAAGATCGTCTTCAGAAAAGAATTCAATTTCAATCTTCCCTTTGTTCTTGCTTTTCTTGATCGTTACATTCGTGCCAAAGTAATCACGCAATGTCGATTCACGTTCCGCTAAAAATAAGTCTTCCTTATTTTTCTTCTTTGTTTCACGTGGAACATCCTCATTCAATCTTTGGACAAGTTTCTCTAGTTGGCGAACATTAAGTCCCTCTTTCATTACACGTTCAGCCACGAGTGGTATTTGCTCTTTCTTCCGTAGTCCAAGCAAAGTTCGACCGTGTGCCATCGATAGCTTACCTTCTGTAATATGGATCCTTATTTTCTCTGGAAGAGAAAGTAGTCGGGTATGATTCGCAATATGTGACCTACTCTTCCCTAAGCGGAATGCAAGTTGTTCTTGTGTCAGTTTAAGATTTTCCATCAAATTATGATAAGCTTCCGCTTCTTCGATTGGTGTTAAATCTTCACGTTGCAGATTTTCCAGTATCGCAAGTTCCATTGTTTCTTCATCGGTAAGTTCTCGCACGACTGCTGGAATTTCTTCCAACCCAGCCAACTTTGCCGCTCGGAATCGTCTTTCACCGACGACTATTTCATACGATACACCTGTTTTCCTCAAAATGATCGGCTGCAAAATACCATGTTCTTTAATGGAGTCACTCAGTTCTTCAATTGCAGTACCATCGAATATTTTTCTTGGTTGGTATGGATTTGCTTTAATACTTTTCAAACTTACTTGCTCAACGGTTTCATCTTTTGTCGTTGTATTTTCTCCTGGAAATAAAGCGCTCAATCCTTTTCCAAGGCCTCTAGTCATTACGCACCACTTCCTTTGCCAGCTCCAAATACACTTCGGCGCCTCGTGATTTCGAATCGTATGTAATGATAGGCTCTCCGTGACTTGGTGCTTCACTTAGTCGTACATTTCTTGGGATAATTGTTGTATATACTTTTTCTTGAAAATACTTTTTAACTTCTTCAATAACTTGAATACCAAGATTTGTTCTTGCATCGAACATAGTGAGTAACACGCCATCAATCATTAAGTCTTCATTTAAGTGTTTTTGAACGAGCCGTATCGTACTTAACAATTGGCTCAATCCTTCGAGTGCATAATATTCACACTGAACTGGGATGATGATTGCATCGGATGCTGTTAATGCATTGAGCGTAAGTAAGCCGAGTGACGGAGGACAGTCAATAATGACATAATCATATTGTTCTTTCGCTTCTTGAATTGCATGCTTCAAGCGGACTTCCCTGGAAATCGTCGATACTAGTTCAATTTCTGCCCCTGCCAATGAAATGGTCGCTGGTATGACATCAAGACGCTCCATTTTTGTCTGCAAAATAACATCTTTCATGTCCACATCGTCAATTAAAATATCATATATGCAATTTTGGACGTCCCCTTTATTGATCCCAACTCCACTCGTTGCATTCCCTTGAGGATCCGTATCGATTAACAATACTTTTTTGCCTATATGGGCAAGGCAAGCACTCAAGTTTACGGACGTTGTCGTTTTCCCAACGCCTCCTTTTTGGTTTGCAATCGCTATAATTCTTCCCATGCTTGCACCTGCTTTCCATTGAAAATTATTTACTGTCCCAGTGTCCACATTCATCCTACTGTATGTTTAGGATACAATTACATCAAATCCAAAGACAGTACCGCTTGGCACGAACGATATACTTTCTACAACAAATCAACCGTTTATTGCTAATTCTTAACGCTTTGTCTATCTTTTTGAGTACTTTCATTTTAGTTGTAAAATTTAACGGAATATTGCGAATGTATATATCGATATGCAAATGTACTGACCATTCCGCAATATATACATTCATTCTACCAAACTTAGGGTTTGATGTGGAGGAATAGAGTAAAAAAACTCTTGCTATGACCAGGCAAGAGTTTCTTTTTACTTTTTCGGGATTTTCACTGTGATCGAATAATAATCCTCAAAATCCTCTTCTTCCGTCTTCACATCAATCCCGCTTTTCGAAACGAGTGTCAGCGATTGTTTAATCGTATTGACAGCAATCCGTACATCCCTGCTCACCGATTTTCTTTTTGGACGTGATTTTTTCTCTTCTTTTTGCTCGGGATTCAACAACTCTTTAATTTTATCTTCAAGTTGCTTTACGTTTAGTTGATGTTCAATTACTTCTTTGTACATCGCAACTTGTAAACTTTCGTCTTTTAGCGAGATCAGAGCACGTGCATGTCGCTCCGATAACTTCTTATCCATAATTGCTTCTTTCACTTCATCGGGTAATTTTAACAACCTTAACTTATTGGCAACTGTGGATTGCCCTTTCCCAAGTCTTTGCGCCAATGCTTCCTGCGTTAATGAATGAAGCTCCAAAAGTTGTTCGTATGCATAGGCTTCTTCGATCGCTGTCAATTCTTCCCGTTGTAAGTTTTCAATTAGTGCAATAGAAGCTGTTTCTTTATCATCAAGTTGGCGAACGATCGCTGGTACTTCAGACCAGCCTAGTGATTTCATCGCTCTATATCTTCGTTCTCCAGCTATAATTTCATAAGATTGTTCACCAATAGATCGAATGACAATCGGTTGAATGACACCATGTGTATGAATTGTTCTCGCAAGTTCCTCTATTTTTTCCTCTGAGAAAATTGTTCGAGGCTGATATTTATTCGGTCTAATCGTATCAATTTTTATTTGTTCTATTTTTTCACGATGATTTTCTTCACTCGTTTCAGGTTCTACCTCTTTATCCCCACTTCCGAAAAATCTTGAAAAAGGACTTTTCATGACCGGCACCACCTTTTCAAAACTACTCTCTACTTTCTACTTGTTCGGCACATTTAGTTGTATACCTTCTTTTCACATTGTTTCACGTGAAACATAATCAATCGCGCCTCGGCGTGATTACATTCAGATTTTCTCAAGCTTGCGACCAACAGGAAGTTGGTCATACAGTCGTTGCGACAGGAAGTCGCAGTCTTAAACTGCCTTTTAAGCTTCTCTAAAAAGCTGTGATGTCCGCGGATCGACAGGATGTCGGACATGCACCCGTTGCCAATCGAACAGCGAAGGGTTCGATTGACCTTAATTTCTGTGCTCTTTGCAAAAATTAAGGCCTTTTCTTGGACATAGTGAACTTAGGTTGCCTTCCCTTTAACTTGAATCAGCAGAATGTTTAAGCCCCTCTGATTTGAAAGGGTTTTTGGCATTCATCCCGCCTTTATTCTGCTGAATCAAGTTAAACAATTGGTGTTTTATTTGGAATTCCCGGTTTGCGAGGGTATTTTCCAGGTGTATTTTTCACTTTAGAAAAGACAAATAAATTACGTTCACTTTCTTCCATCGGTAATGTGAAAGTATACTCTTCCTTTAGTGTTGCACCAAGCACAACAATCGCCTTTTTAGCATCGGCCAATTCATCCGCTGCCGCAGCACCTTTCATTGAAACGAAAATACCACCCTTTTTGACAAGTGGCACACATAACTCTGAGAGGACGGAAAGACGTGCAACAGCTCTTGCAGTCACGATGTCAAATGTTTCACGATACTTTTTGTTTTGACCGAAATCCTCGGCTCTTGCATGGACAAATGTGACATTTTCAAGATTCAACTCAGCTGCTAAATGTTCCAAAAAACCAATTCTTTTTTTCAATGAATCGACGATTGTCACCTGCAACTCTGGAAAGCAAATTTTTAACGGAATACTTGGAAAACCGGCTCCCGCGCCTACATCGCAAATTGTTTTGCTTCCCTTCATATCAATATAAAAAGCCGCAGATATAGAGTCATAGAAATGTTTCAAATATACGGATGGTTCGTCTGTAATCGCTGTCAAATTCATTTTTTCGTTCCATTCAACGAGCAGTTCATAATACTTCGCAAACTGGTTGATTTGGGAAGAATCTAATTCAATCCCATGTTCAAGCAATGCATCTAAAAATTGTTGTTCGTTCACGTACATTCCTCCTTTTGCTCAGAAAAGCATAAGTGCCTAGCCTTCAACAACGATTAGCACTCAGTTTGTCGACAAACTCGAAAACAAGATAGGTTTGGTTTTCGAAGCTGACCGCTTGCTTTCCACAAGAGAGCATCGAGCCTGTCTCTCTTTTCTGGTAGGAATCGAGCGAACGCTTCTACAAACTAACTATTCTCCTTATCTGTTGTCCACAGGCTGAGTGCCTAGTCATCAAACGACTGGCACTTTTAATAACTGATAATTAAAGGAAAGCTTTAAACGTCTGGGGAAATGGGGTCGCTTCAGCGATTAAGGCAGGACCCCATAGTAAGCGGAACTTTTTTGCTAATCTTACCACTTCGCCGCCCTTTGGAGGCGCTTCGCTTATCCTCGTGACGACTTACTTCCTTCCTAGAAAGATCTTCTAGCAATTATCACCGTATTCGCACGTTACATATATCCTATAAGGATCGTTTAGCTCGATACTTTCGCAATTCGTCCGTGTTCAATATAGACCAACAAAATGGAAATATCAGCTGGATTAACGCCTGACATGCGTGATGCTTGTGCGATAGACAATGGCCGAACTTTCTTCAACATCGCTTTTGCTTCTTTAGCAATGCCAGAAATTGCATCGTAATCGATATCTTCGGGAATTTTTTTGTCTTCCATTTTCTTCATTCTTTCAACTTGTTGCATCGATTTTTCAATGTAACCTTCGTATTTAATGAAGATTTCAACTTGCTCTGCCACTTCTGCACTTAGTTCCACTTCAGATGGGGTCATTCTGACGATTTGGTCATAATGCATTTCAGGACGTTTCAAAATATTAGCCGCTTTCATTGGCTCTTTTAGTTCTGCACTTTCCGTTTCTTGCATAATTTCATGGATATGTGCTTCAGGTTTGATCGTCACGCGACGAAGTCTTTCGATTTCTTCTTCGATCTGTTGTTTTTTGACAACATATTTTGCATATCTTTCCTCACTAATTAGACCCATTCCATATCCAATTTCTGTAAGTCGTAAGTCTGCATTATCGTGACGAAGCAAAAGACGGTATTCCGCCCGTGATGTCAGTAACCGATACGGTTCACTCGTCCCTTTTGTGACAAGGTCATCGATGAGGACACCAATATAGCCATCTGAACGTCCAAGAATCAGCTCTTCTTTTCCAAGGGCACGTGCAGCAGCGTTAATGCCTGCCATTAGTCCTTGTCCGGCAGCTTCTTCATAACCTGAAGTACCATTCAATTGACCTGCCGTATACAAATTGGCGATTTTTTTCGTTTCGAGTGTTGGCTTCAATTGTGTTGGTACAATTGCATCGTATTCAATTGCGTAGCCTGCACGCATCATTTGGGCTTTTTCAAGTCCGGGTACACTTTCGATAAGCTTATGTTGAATATGTTCAGGTAAGCTTGTAGATAGCCCTTGCACGTATACTTCTTCAGTGTTTCGTCCTTCAGGTTCAAGGAAGATCTGGTGACGTGACTTATCATTGAATCGAACGATTTTATCTTCAATCGATGGACAATAACTTGGTCCCGGTCCTTTTATTTCCCCTGAATACATCGGAGACAAATGTAGGTTTTCATTAATAATTTCATGTGTTCTCGGCGATGTATACGTTAACCAACAAGGAAGTTGATCCAAGATGAATTCAGTCGTTTCATAACTGAATGCTCTCGGTTCTTCATCACCCGGTTGAATTTCAGTTTTACTATAATCAATCGTACGGCTATTGATACGCGGAGGCGTACCTGTTTTAAAACGAACGATGTCAAAGCCAAGTTCACGGAGATTGTCCGCAAGCTTAATAGACGGCATTTGATTATTCGGTCCGCTTGAATATCTCAAGTTTCCAATGACGATTTCCCCACGTAAAAACGTGCCTGTCGTAACGATTACTGTTTTTGCACGGTAAACAGCTCCGACTTGGGTAATAACACCTTTCACTTCATCATCCTCGATGATCAGTTCGTCAACAGAACCTTGACGTAAAGTCAGATTTTCTGTTTCCTCGAGGACTCGTTTCATTTCTTGTTGGTACAGGACTTTATCCAACTGAGCACGTAACGCACGTACAGCAGGACCTTTCCTTGTATTTAACATCCGCATTTGGATATGTGTTTTATCAATCACTTTCCCCATCGCGCCGCCAAGTGCATCAATCTCCCGGACGACAATCCCTTTTGCAGGACCGCCAATTGATGGATTACAAGGCATGAACGCAATCATGTCAACATTAAGTGTCAAAACGAGTGTCGATGCACCCATCCGAGCAGCGGCTAAAGCAGCTTCTACACCAGCATGGCCGGCTCCGACGACTATACAATCGAACGTGCCGGCTTCAAATTTATGAGGCATGTTCTTTTTCCTTCTCTCTACTTTTTATTTTCCGAGGCAAAACTGTGAAAACAACTGATTAATCAATCCATCTTGTACAGTATCCCCGACAATCTCTCCGAGGATTTCCCATGTCCTTGTTACATCAATTTGAATCATATCGACCGGTACATCGGCTTCAGCCGCACCAAGTGCATCTTCAATTGTTGCGTGCGCTTTGTGTAATAATGCAATATGTCTTGCATTTGAAACGTATGTTAAATCCTCTGCTTCAATCGTTCCTTCGAAAAAGAGGTCTGCAATTGCTTTTTCAAGTTCGTCGATCCCTTCGTCTTGTAGAAGAGATGTCGACACGACTTGTCCTTCACCAGCAAGTTTGTTCACTGCTGCCATGTCAATTTTCTGCGGGAGATCCGTTTTGTTGATAACGACTATTGTGTCCATCCCTGCGACCGCTTCAAAAAGACGTTCGTCTTCTACTGTCAGCGCTTCTGCGTTGTTCAAGACGAGCAAAATCAAATCCGCTTCTTTCAGGACTTGCCTTGAGCGTTCGACACCAATCCGTTCGACGATATCTTCCGTTTCCCGGATTCCTGCCGTATCAACGAGACGTAACGGTACGCCACGCACGTTGACATACTCCTCGATTATATCACGCGTTGTCCCCGCTATGTCGGTTACGATTGCTTTATTTTCTTGAACAAGACTATTTAACAAGGAAGACTTTCCAACATTCGGTCTCCCAATGATAACCGTGGATAATCCTTCCCGAAGAATCTTTCCTTGTGATGACGTTTTGAGCAACTTCTCTATTTCCGATTTAACCCATGTACAATTTTCAATCATATGGGGAATCGTCATCTCTTCAACGTCATCGTATTCGGGATAATCTATATTCACTTCAACTTGTGCCAATGTCTCAATTAGTGCTTGTCTCAATTCGCCGATCAACCTAGAAAGCTTCCCTTCCATTTGGTTCAACGCGACATTCATTGCCCGATCCGTTTTGGCCCGGATCAAGTCCATGACCGCTTCCGACTGTGATAAATCAATCCGTCCGTTGAGAAAAGCACGTTTTGTAAATTCACCCGGCTCGGCAAGGCGCGCACCTTCTTTTAACACGAGTGCCAACACTCGGTTAACAGCGACAATCCCGCCATGACAATTTACTTCGACAACATCTTCACGTGTAAATGTCTTTGGTGCTTTCATGAGGGAGACCATCACTTCTTCCACTGTTTCATCAGAAGCAGGGTCTATCAAATGTCCATAATGAATTGTGTGAGACATTGCCTCAGCTAATTTTTTGCCACCTGGAGAACGAAAAACGCGATCGGCGATTTGAACCGCTTCATCTCCACTGAGTCTGACAATCGCGATTGCGCCTTCCCCCATTGGCGTCGAAATGGCGGCTATTGTATCGAAATGCACGTTTTTCACCTTCCTCGCTTAGTTGTTCACATGTGGATAACATGTTTTAAGACATGACTTACTAACATAGTATAATAACATAAATGTGCTGAACGTCATAGCGCATTACTGAAAAAAATGTGGATAAAATGAAAAGAATCTCGAAGTACCGAACTTTCCCCCGACACTTTGTCGTCACCTATCCAAATATATGTGAAACGTAAGTGTCTTCCAAATCAGGTGAGCGTAACGACAAAAAATCCCCGCAATGAGTTGGAATTACTCATTACGGGGATTTTCATTTTATCGAATCGGTTCAATCACAAGGTACCGATAAGGCTCGGATCCCTCTGAATACGTTTCGATATCGAGTCTACTGGATAACATATGATGAATCACTTTTCTTTCATAAGGTGGCATCGGCTCAAGTTGCACTTTTCTTCCGGTACGGATAGCCCGGTCAGCCATTCGGTCGGCGAGATGTTCCAATGATTGTTGACGTCTGCTCCGATAGTCTCCAACATCGACACGGACGACTTTGAACTGATTTGCATATTTATTCGCAACGAGTTGAGCAAGTTGCTGCAATGCATTTAACGTTTGTCCGCGTTTTCCGATAAGTAAGGCTGCTTTCTCGCTTTCAAGTTGGAAATTTACGTATTTACCATCCACTTCATGCGTTATGATCAAGTCGTCAATACCCATTTCTATCGCAACTTGTTTCAAATACTGTTCACATTCTTCGATTGCTTCTGCGTCAGTTCGCGTTTCTTTTACTTCATCGTTGATTGATTTTTCTTCAATCATTTCACGTATCGGTTCTTCTTGCGGTTGAACGATCGCTTCCGACACAATGTTTGTTTCTTTTGGAGCGGTATGCTTAACGACTTCGCTGATACTTACTTTCACTTCTGCTTCTTTTGCACCAAGTCCCAAAAAACCTTTTCTTCCTTGACTTAGCACTTCAATTTCAACTTCGTCCCGTGAAACGCCTAGCTTTTGTAATGCCGCTTCGATTGCCTCTTCAACAGTGGCTCCCTTTCGCGTCATTGTCGTCATTTTCTTTTCCCTCCTCCTTTTGCTTGTACCACTTCTTCCTCTTTCTTGAATGGTTTGTAAATAAAGAAGTTCTGTATAATCGAAATGATATTACCGATCACCCAGTATAGAGATAACGCCGCTGGTAAAATGGTACCGATCACAATAATGAAAATCGGCATCACATACATCATCGCCTTCATCTGAGGGTTCCCCATTGCAGGGCCCGTACGAAGGACGATAAATTGCATAATTCCTGCAATTATTGCAAGTGTAATACTCGGATTTGCAAGTTCAAACCAAAAGAACGAACCAAGTACGATTTCTGGCGTGTTATTCATTCGGCTGATCGCATGGTAAAATCCAATAAGGATCGGCATTTGAATTAAAACAGGTAAACAACCCGCTGCCGGATTGATTTTTCGTTCCGACATAATTTTCTGCATTTCGGTACGATATTTTTCTTGCGTCACGGCATCTTTGGATTTATATTTTTCCTTAAGCGCATTCAATTCAGGTTGCACTTCTTGCATTTTTTTCGAACTTTGAGCCTGCTTGACCATTAACGGCAACAAGACAAGTCTAATAATGATGGTAACAGCAACAATTCCTAAGCCATATGTCCCGAGTAAGTCTTTAAATGTCGTAATAAGGGAAACTAACGGCCAAACGATATACTTATTCCAAAATCCTTCACTTTCCGCATAAATCGGCTCATTAAACTGCGTACATCCTGCTAAAAATACGAGCAATACCGTTAATATGAGCAGCAGTCCTATTCTCTTTTTCAAATCGGCTCCCCCAAATCATCTCTTCTTCCAAAGAAAGGTTCACATTTCCTTTCTTTTCAAACTACGATTTTTCATAACTTCAGTTTAGCATGTTCAAATAGACGTTTCTACTGTCGTTCCTTCTTTAAGACGCGTGCAATTCGCAAGACATGTTGTAAACTTTTCTTTGTTTCATGAAAATCTTTCGTCGCTGCTTGATGTCGCGCTATGATGACATAATCCATGTCGTTCCGGAGCTGTTGCTTCATCTCAAGAAAAGATTGTCTTATATATCGTTTAATACGGTTTCTCGTCACGGCATTGCCAATTTTTTTGCTCACTGAAAGACCAATCCGAAATTCGGACTGTTCCTCTTTCTTAAAGCAATAGACGACAAATTGCCGATTGGCAAAAGACTGCCCTTTTTTAAAAACCCGCTGAAATTCTTCATTTTTTTTAATTCGTTGGCGTTTTTTCATTGAATTCATCTGCTCCGTCACTATAATGATTGATTACTAATAAAAAAAAGACCACTGAGTGTCAGTGGCCTTATGCTGAAAGCACTTTTCTTCCTTTGCGTCGACGAGCTGCGATAATTCTGCGCCCGCTTTTCGTGCTCATTCTCGCACGGAAGCCGTGAACTTTACTACGTTTACGTGTATTTGGTTGGAATGTACGTTTAGTCATCTTTTAAGACACCTCCTGCGTGATTGTCATTATTTCGCATGACAGTCCTCACAAGTATATCGGGCTTTCATAGTAATTGTCAATCTTTTATTCCTGATCTTCGATGAATTCCTTTCTCCATTTTTTTCTTAATAACATTTACCCTTTGCAACTTATCCACAAAGTTATTTCACCTCTTTGAATTTTCATGTGCGCATTATTTTTTCGAAAAAAATTACACACAACAGTTATCGACAAGTTTCGCACATATAAAACGTTGTGGATAAAGGGTTTATCAACACCTTTTCGTATTGTGGATAAGCATCACTTGTCCTTGTGTTCACGAAAAGTACCTGTTATAATTAGTTAGATTTAAATTGTGCACAGAATTTCATAGAACTTTATTATCCACAATTGTTGATATGTTGTGGATAATTTTTTCCACACTTTTGCATAATTGTTATCCACACGAGTGATTAATGTGTATAATACATATCTTCACGTTCTAAATTTGATAGCAAAGGAGGCGTCTGCTTGGAACATTTAGAAGAGTTATGGTCAGAGGTGTTATCGAAAATCAAAGAAAGAATTTCCAGGCCAAGTTTTGAAACATGGCTTGAATCGACAAAATTGATTTCGTATGATGCAGAAAATGTTAAAATCGCAACACCAAATACGTTCACAAAAGAATGGCTTGAAAGTCATTATGTACATCTCATAACTGGCATTTTATCTGAATTGACGGGCGAAGATCGCTTCATTCATTTCGTTGTACCGGAAGATATGACAGAAACGGATCTTACGTTACCGAAACCGGTTGTAAAACCTGCTGAAAAAACCCAACAAAACGTAACGACCGGTATGCTGAATTCCAAATATACATTTGATACGTTTGTCATCGGATCCAACAACCGTTTCGCCCATGCGGCATCACTTGCTGTGGCAGAAGCGCCAGCAAAGGCTTATAACCCTCTTTTTATATATGGAGGGGTCGGACTTGGAAAAACACATTTAATGCATGCAATTGGTCATTATGTATTGGAACAAAATCCGAATGCGAAAGTAGTCTATTTAACATCTGAAAAGTTCACGAACGAATTTATCAATTCGATCCGAGACAACAAAGCAGTCGAATTTCGCGATAAATATCGGAATGTCGATGTCCTTTTAATAGACGATATTCAATTCCTTGCCGGAAAAGAACAAACACAAGAAGAATTTTTCCATACTTTTAACACGTTACATGAGGAATCGAAACAAATTGTCATTTCGAGTGACCGGCCGCCAAAAGAAATTCCTACATTGGAAGATCGACTCAGATCACGGTTTGAATGGGGACTTATTACAGATATCACTGCACCGGATTTGGAAACAAGGATTGCGATATTGCGCAAAAAGGCAAAAGCAGAAGGGCTTCTCGATATTCCAAATGAAGTGATCATGTATATTGCAAATGAAATTGATACCAATATTCGAGAGCTGGAAGGTGCACTCATTCGCGTCGTCGCTTATTCATCTTTAGTAAATAGTGATATTACAAATGAGCTTGCCGCGGAAGCTTTGAAAGACATCATTCCAAACGCCAAGCCACGGACTGTGACAATACTTGATATTCAAAAGACTGTCGGGGAGCATTTTAATATGCGACTCGAAGATTTTGCTGCCAAAAAAAGAACAAGAGCTGTTGCTTTCCCACGTCAAATCGCGATGTATTTATCGAGAGAACTGACGGATTTTTCATTGCCTAAAATCGGCTCAGAGTTTGGTGGACGTGACCATTCAACTGTCATCCATGCACACGAAAAAATTTCAACGATGCTAAAAGACGATCAAGCATTGCAACAAGATATTCAAGAAATAAAAAATACACTTGGTAGAGGATGACCTGTGAATAGTATAGAATAACTGTAACATAGTCATGAACAGGTTATGAACATGTGGAAAACCAGGCACTCGTAAGAGATTTATTGGTTATCCACAAATCCACAGTCCCTATTACTATTACTATTACTTTAAATAACTAATAATATATATATAAGAGAGGGTATGTAATGAAATTTGAAATTGTGAGAGACGAACTTCTTGACGGACTCAACGATGTGATGAAAGCAATCAGTCAAAAAGTTGCAATCCCTATTTTGACAGGTATTAAGATTGAAATAGACGAAAAAGGGATGACAATGACAGGCAGTGATTCGGATATTACGATTTGTACTTTCATACCAGCAGAAAGAGACGGAGAACAACTGATCAACGTCTTTGAAAAAGGAAGCATCGTTCTACAAGCGAAAGTCTTCAGTGAAATTGTTCGGAAACTACCAACAAACGAAGTGAATATTCAAGTGAAAGAAGGTTGGCAAACACAAATCCATTCGGGGAAATCGGAGTTTAAATTGATCGGTTCAAATCCAGATGATTATCCGATTTTGCCAGAGGTTCAAGATGAACATAGTTTTTCTTTACCAGCGGATTTGATGAAGTCGATTATTAGAGAAACGGTTTTCGCCGTATCTCAACAAGAAACGAGACCAATATTAACAGGGGTTCATTGGGAAGTGAAAGAAGGAAAATTGTCCTGTGTAGCGACGGATAGTCACCGTCTTGCCAGAAGGCTCACTTCACCGGAACAAATGCCGACAATCCCATTCAGCTTTGTGATCCCGGGTAAAAGCTTGCAAGAATTAAATAAAATTTTACCTGATAATACTGATCTTGTAGAAATCATCATTGCAGACCAACAAGTGCTCTTTAAAACACGGAATGTTTTATTTTATTCGCGCTTATTGGAAGGGAATTACCCAGATACGTCGCGTCTCATCCCATCAGAGTCGAACACCTCGGTCGTCGTTAACGGTCGTTCGCTTCTTCAAGCGATTGATCGTGCATCACTTCTTGCAAGGGACGAAAGGAATAATATTGTTCGTTTCTCAACAGACGCAGGAACAGTACTTGAAATCTCATCCAATTCTCCTGAAATCGGGAAAGTTGAAGAAATTGTCAACGCGATCGAAGTAACAGGGGAAGAATTGAAAATTTCTTTCAGTGCCAAATATATGATGGATGCACTCCGAGCCATCGACGGTCAAGATGTAGAAATTCAATTTACAGGCGCCATGCGTCCTTTCATCTTGAAATCAGTCGGTGACGAAACAATTTTACAACTTATTCTTCCAGTTCGAACGTATTGATTGGGAAGAAATTGTCTTAAAAGGTCGAAAATCGCCAGAAAAGCTCCCTTTCCATGGGTGTTACTTTTTCTGGCGATTTTCTAAAAGATCGTTTGAAATCATAAGTGAAAAAACAAGCGAAGGAAGCAAGATGATTTCCTTCGCTTGTTCTATTTTAGATACTTATTAGACGACTCCTTTTACTTACTGTGAAAAATCCTGTAAAATAAAGGGATACATTAAACTTTCGAAAGGTTGAAGTTGCTATGAATGAGTTAAAGATCAATACAGAATTCATTACACTTGGCCAACTACTCAAGATGATCAATGTCATTAGCTCTGGCGGCATGGCAAAATGGTTTCTTGAAGAATACATCGTTTTTGTCAATGATGAACAGGAACAGCGAAGAGGAAAAAAACTCCGTCATGGAGACGTCATACGCATTCCCGAAGTTGGCGTATATAAAATAAATCAAACTGCAGATGGCTTAACGGATGTATATTGAACGTTTAGCCTTAACTGACTATCGAAATTATAAAAAATTGGATCTTTCTTTTTCTTCTCAAATTAACGTGCTTATCGGTGAAAATGCACAAGGGAAAACGAATGTCATGGAAGCGATTTACGTGCTTTCCATGGCGAAGTCACATCGAACATCCAATGATCGTGAATTGATACGCTGGGATCAAGAATATGGTAAAATAGAAGGTGACATTCAACGTAAACATGGAAAACTGCCACTTGAACTTACAATTTCAAGGAAAGGTAAAAAAGCACGGGTGAATCACTTGGAGCAAAACCGTCTTAGTTTATACATCGGTCAATTGAATGTTGTCATGTTTGCCCCAGAAGATTTAAATCTTGTCAAAGGGAGTCCCATGGTGAGAAGAAGATTCCTCGATATGGAGATTGGCCAGATTTCTCCCGTTTATCTTCATGATTTACTGACGTTTCAAAAAATATTAAAACAACGCAACGCGATATTAAGAGAAAATCGTGGGAATTTAAATTTCACAGACGTCATGTTCGATGTATATACAGAGCAGTATATTCAAGTAGCCGTACAAATCATTCGAAAACGATTCTATTTTATGGAACTCCTTCAAAAGTGGGCAGAACCGATCCATGAAGGTATTTCCCGGGGAATGGAGTCACTTAAAGTGTCCTATGGGACATTAAAAGGACTCGAATCGGGGCAGACTGAAAAAGAAATGGAAGCTGTGCTCGAACAACAGTTGTTTGAAATGAGACGTCGGGAACTTGAAAGAGGGTTAACATTGGTCGGTCCGCACCGGGATGATCTACATTTTCATGTTAATGGCTATGATATACAAACGTATGGTTCCCAAGGGCAACAGCGCACAACCGCCCTATCCTTGAAACTTGCTGAAATAGAGTTAGTGAAACAAGAAGTTGGAGAAGCCCCGATTCTGCTCCTTGACGACGTTTTGTCAGAACTTGACGATTATAGGCAATCCCATCTGTTAAATACGATCCAAGGGAAGGTTCAAACATTTGTCACGACGACAAATATTGCAGGCATTGATCACGAAACGATTCGGCAAGCCGATATCTTTGAAGTTTCGGCAGGAGAAGTGGAAAGAAAAGCTTAACCTTTTGATATAAATGAGAAAGCAAATATTCTTTATCAAATGATATTGAAACATAGTGAAGACATCTTACTAAGGAGCTAAAGGGCTCACTTCCTCTTTCATGTGGAAGACTTTTTTATGTGGGCCTTTCCTTGTTTAATCTTTATTCATTCACATACCTTTTTTGATCATTATTCATCGCCATCCGAACCGAAATGATTGATTTCGGAGTTTACATACGTATATACCGTTCAACAAAGGTAGACGTTCAGAAAGGAAAGGTGAACAGTTTGGCAATGGAAGAAAATGAATTACAGGCAGCCTATGATGAGGCGCAGATTCAAGTGCTCGAAGGTCTGGAAGCTGTCCGAAAACGACCTGGAATGTATATAGGAACGACAAGTTCCAGAGGACTTCATCACCTCGTTTGGGAAATTGTAGATAATAGTATTGACGAGGCATTGGCTGGTTACTGTGATCACATTGAAGTAACTGTTGAAAAAGACAATTGGATTCGTGTCGATGACAATGGACGTGGGATTCCGGTTGGTATTCAAGAGTCCACTGGCAAACCTGCCGTTGAAGTCATCATGACTGTTCTGCATGCCGGAGGGAAGTTTGGCGGCGGAGGTTACAAAGTATCAGGTGGGCTTCACGGAGTTGGCGCCGCGGTCGTCAACGCTTTGTCCGAAACGACAGAAGTCTACGTGTGCCGTGATGGAAAAAAATATTATATTAAATTCAACAGAGGCGAAACGGTAGGAGACCTTCAAGAGATTGGCGAATCCGACCATAATGGGACAACTGTCCGTTTCAAAGCGGATCCTGAAATCTTCAAAGAATCAACAGTTTACGAATATGACATTCTTGCCAATCGTTTGCGCGAACTTGCTTATTTAAATCGCAAATTAAGAGTGACGATTACAGACGAACGCGGTGAGGAAATACGAACGGACTCGTATTACTACGAAGGCGGGATCAAATCTTACGTTGAACATTTAAACCAAAACAAAGAACCGATTCATGAAGAACCGATTTTCCTCGAAGGAGAAAAAGATGGAATCTCTATCGAAATTGCCATGCAATATAATGGCGGTTATAACGAAAATCTGTTTTCTTTCGCAAACAATATCAATACGTACGAAGGTGGAACGCATGAATCCGGCTTTAAAACAGCATTGACAAGGGTTATTAATGATTATGCTCGACGAAATGGCGAATTGAAAGAAAGCGACCCAAATCTATCGGGTGATGATGTGCGGGAAGGATTAACCGCTATTATTTCTGTCAAACACCCTGATCCACAATTTGAAGGTCAAACGAAAACGAAACTTGGAAACTCCGAAGTAAGTACAATTACGAATTCGATCTTTTCAGAAGGTCTCCAAAGATTCTTGCTGGAAAATCCTTCTACAGCCCATAAAATTATCGATAAAAGCTTACTTGCAGCACATGCTCGACTTGCCGCTAAAAATGCGCGTGAACTTACGCGTCGAAAGTCAGCGCTTGAAGTTTCGAGTCTTCCAGGGAAACTTTCAGATTGTTCCTCTCGCGACCCGGCTATTAGCGAATTATATATCGTTGAAGGTGACTCAGCTGGAGGATCGGCTAAAAGTGGTCGAGATCGACATTTTCAGGCAATCTTACCACTACGCGGAAAGATTTTGAACGTAGAAAAAGCACGCTTAGATAGAATTTTAGGAAATGCGGAAATTCGCATGATGATCACTGCACTTGGTACAGGGATCGGAGAAGAATTTGAACTTGAAAAAGCTCGCTATCATAAAATTGTTATTATGACAGACGCAGATGTGGATGGGGCTCACATTCGTACACTCCTTTTAACCTTTTTCTTCCGCTTTATGCGCCCTCTTATCGAAGCGGGTTATATTTATATTGCACAGCCTCCGCTGTATCGGGTGAAACAAGGTAAATCACAGGAATACTGCTATACAGAAGAGCAACTTGAAGAAATTATAAACCGCTTGCCAAGTACGCCTAAGCCTGTCATTACAAGGTATAAAGGCCTTGGAGAGATGGATGCTGAGCAACTATGGGAAACAACAATGGATCCGGATCAACGGACGTTACTCCAAGTTGAACTTGAAGATACGATGGCGGCAGATGCGACATTTGAACAATTGATGGGCGACGATGTTGAACCGCGTCGAAAGTTTATTGAAGAAAATGCGCAGTACGTACAAAATTTAGATACGTAAGTTAGATACGTAAGTTAGATACGTAAGAAGGAAAGTATGGAAAGGAGTTTACCAATCATGGCAGATTTGCCGAATCGTGGCGTTCAAGGCGTTAATATAAGCACTGAAATGAAGACTTCGTTCCTTGATTATGCAATGAGTGTTATCGTTTCCCGTGCACTCCCTGATGTGAGGGACGGCTTAAAGCCGGTTCATCGTCGCATCTTGTATGCGATGCAAGACCTTGGAAATACTGCGGATAAACCACATAAGAAATCCGCACGGATCGTTGGGGACGTTATAGGTAAGTACCATCCGCACGGAGATAGTGCCGTTTACGACACGATGGTTCGGATGGCTCAAGATTTCAGCTATCGATATATGCTCGTTGACGGCCATGGAAACTTTGGTTCTGTCGATGGCGATTCCGCCGCTGCGATGCGATATACGGAATCTCGTATGTCGAGAATTGCGATGGAGCTTTTACGCGATATAAATAAAGATACGATCGATTATCAAGACAATTATGATGGACAAGAAAGGGAACCGATTGTCCTGCCGAGCCGCTTTCCGAATTTGCTTGTGAACGGAACATCTGGAATTGCTGTTGGAATGGCGACCAATATTCCTCCTCATCATCTTGGTGAAACGATCGATGCCGTTCTTGCGTTGGCAGATAATCCGGAAATTACAACGGAAGAACTGATGGAAATTGTGCCGGGTCCGGATTTTCCGACAGGCGGTATCATTTTAGGTAGAAGTGGAATTAGAAGAGCTTATGAAACTGGCCGGGGATCTATTATCATTCGCGGAAAAGTGGAAATTGAGCAAGAGTCGAATGGTAAAGAGACAATTATTGTGAAAGAGTTGCCCTACCAAGTTAACAAAGCACGTCTTATCGAAAAAATTGCTGAATTTGTTCGCGATAAGAAAATTGAAGGCATCAGCCATTTAGCAGATGAATCAGATCGTAACGGAATGCGGATTGTCATTGAAGTGCGCCGCGATGCAAATGCCAATGTTTTGCTAAACAACTTATATAAACAAACCGCACTGCAATCCAGTTTTGGCGTTAATATGCTTGCGCTTGTTGACGGTCAACCGAAAATTCTTGCGCTTAAAGAAATTTTATATCATTACTTAAATCACCAAAAAGTCGTCATTCGGAGACGGACACAATACGATTTGAACCGAGCTGAAGACCGGGCGCATATTTTGGAAGGATTGCGGATTGCACTCGACAACATTGATGCAATTATTGCACTCATCCGTGCTTCTAAAACGACGGAAGAAGCTAAAAGTGGATTGATTGAACAATTCAACTTGTCTGAACGTCAGGCGCAAGCGATTCTTGATATGCGTCTCCAACGTTTGACTGGACTTGAAAGAGATAAAATTGAAGAGGAATATAATGCGCTTCAGCTATTAATTGCTGAACTTCGTGCAATCCTTGCCGATGAAAATAAGCTACTTGAAATTATTCGCGAAGAGTTACTTGAAGTGAAGGAACGTTTTGATGACAAGCGCCGAACAGAAATTACAGTAGGCGGCGCAGAAATGATTGAAGATGAAGACCTCATTCCTGTTGAAAACTTAGTCGTTACGCTCACGCATAACGGATATATTAAACGTCTGCCAGCCAGCACGTACCGTAGTCAACGTCGGGGCGGACGAGGCATTCAAGGAATGGGAACAAATGATGATGACTTCGTCGAACATTTGTTAAATACGTCAACACATGACACAATCTTATTCTTTACGAGTAAAGGCCGTGTTTTCCGCACGAAAGGTTATGAGGTACCTGAGTTCAGCCGGACTGCAAAAGGGTTACCAATTATTAACTTGCTCGGTGTAGATAAAGAAGAAAAAGTAACGGCAATGATTCCAGTTAGCGAGTTTGAAGAGGACAAGTATTTCTTCTTCGTTACACAAAACGGAATTGCCAAAAGGACACCTGTTTCCGCATTCGCCAATATTCGAGCGAATGGATTGATCGCATTAACACTTCGCGAAGAAGACGAACTGATCGGCGTTAAAATGACGAGCGGTACCGAAGACATTGTCATTGGGACAAGAGAGGGTATGCTTATTAAGTTTAATGAAGAGGATATTCGGTCAATGGGACGGGTCGCAGGCGGCGTTCGGGGT
Source organism: uncultured Sporosarcina sp. (assembly GCA_948469885.1). Classification (GTDB taxonomy): domain Bacteria; phylum Bacillota; class Bacilli; order Bacillales_A; family Planococcaceae; genus Sporosarcina. The sequence goes on from CAOKMT010000005.1 coordinate 116,655, forward strand.
ATTCGTCTTCGAGAAGGTGACATCGCAGTCGGAATGGACGTTGTCAGTGAAGGAAAGGAAATTCTTGTTGTCACTGAAAAAGGTTTCGGTAAACGAACACCGGAAGCGGATTATCGTATCCAATCACGTGGCGGCTATGGCTTGAAAACATTGCATGTCACTGAGCGCAACGGGGCACTCGTTGCAATGAAAGCGGTAGATGGGACAGAGGATCTCATGCTCATTACAATTCATGGTATTTTGATCCGCATGGATATTAAAGATATATCTGTCATCGGTCGAAGTACACAAGGTGTACGGCTCATCCGACTTGGAGACGAGGAATCGGTTGCAACTGTCGCTAAAGTGGAGAAAGATGATGAACATGAAGAGGAAAGTACTTTCGAAAATAACGAAGGATCTACGGACTTCCAAGAGGCAAAGCAAGACGAAGATGATTCAATAGAAGTTGAAGAAAATAGTGAAGATCATTAATCTGAAGAAGGAGTCGTCAACATGGCAATCAGCTATGTTGACGACTTTTTTGCTCATTCAAACCTTATTATTCTGAAAGTTATCTCGTTTGCTATCGATTATTTTCATCAAATAGCGTAAAATAGGTAGAAATGAGTGAGTAGAAAGTAGTTGAATAGATGGGTACGTCCTATATTAATATCAATGATGTGCAGCCAGGTCTTATCGTAGGAGAAGATGTGTTTAAAAATACTTCTCACCCTATTATCAAAAGAGGGACGAAATTGACAGCTGAACATTTGGAAGTCCTCCGTGCTTTTGATATTCGAAAATTGAAAGTGAAAGAAAGAGCTTTAGATCATCCAATGGAACAAGACGATAAAAAGACTCCTCCCCCAAATGCAGATGCTGTCCCAAGTTTAGTTCCAAAAGAAGTAAATGATGCTTTGGCTGATCATTATCGCGAAGCGGTCATGAACTATAAAAGAGACTTCATAGGTTGGAGAGCAGGTGCTACTCTGGATATTGCTAAAATCCGAGCAATTATCATTCCACTCTTAAAAAAATATGATGAACAAAAAAAGTTGTTGCCGTCATTGCTCGAGCTATCGAATAAAAAAGATTATCTGTATCATCATGCGGTAGCTGTTGGGATATATGCATTTGCGATTAGCCGGGAAATGGAGATTCCCGAAGGACAAGGCCTGCAACTGGGTCTTGCAGGTGTTCTTGCTGATTGTGGGATGGCTAAAATAGATTCAACCATTACAGAAAAAGCAGCTTTTTTAACGAAAAGTGAATTCAATGAAGTGAAGAAACATCCTATTTTTAGTTACCAAATGGTTCAGGGATCTCCCTTACTTCGGAAAGAGATGAAACTGGCAATTATTCAACATCACGAGCGTCTCGATGGCAGTGGTTATCCACGTGGTGAAAAAATGCCGAAAGTATCGATCTTTTCACAAATTATCGCAGTGGCTGACATTTTTCACGCGATGGCTTCCGAGCGTATATACCGTACGAAAGAATCTCCGTTTAAGGTGATAGAACTGATTAAAGAAGAAGAGTTCGGTAAATTTGATATTAAGATCGTGCAAACTTTACAAGATTTAGTATGCAAGTTAGCAATCGGATCAAAAGTACGATTGACGAATGGACAGGAAGGTGTCGTTGTTTTCATTCAGCGAGATGCCAGATTGAGGCCTATCATTAAGATGACTGGTAACGAGTCTATCGTAGATCTTACGAAGAATCGTCATCTATCGATAGAGAAAGTTATCCTATGAATCCACGTTCGACGCTTTTAGGGACTTGTCAAACGTGGATGAAGGTAAGATCTCAAGCCATCTTCAATTTATTGCTTATTATAGAAGAAAGACAACTTTAGTAAAAAAAATGAAATAAGTGTTGCATAAGAAGAAATGAAATGGTATATTAGAGTTCGTCGCCAAAACAACGACTAATAAACAAGAAAAAGAAATTGAAATTAGTTGTTGACAAACGAAAAGCAACTTGATATGATATAAGAGTTGCTGTCGAGAGATGGCGAAACGAAAAGAATTAAAATGAACCTTGAAAACTGAACAGCAAAACGTCAACAAAGTGAAAGTGCTTCATGCACTGGAACTTAAAAACAAGTTTCCGAGTAGCTGATCTCCGTCAGTGAAAAAGAAACATAAATGGA
>CAOKMT010000006.1 GCA_948469885.1 uncultured Sporosarcina sp.
GGTGGAACCGCAGGAGGATCCAGAGAAAAAAGATGACAAGCAAGAAACCGTTCAGCTCGGGGATTACAACATATTCATCGGTGGCGAAATGATTGAAACTGAAGACAAAATTTTGGTCTACGGAGAAAGTAATTTACTACCGGGAGCGCGGGTTGTAGGAGAAGTTATGGCAGGGGATGAAGAGTTCTTTGCGGATACGACCGAAATTGTAGAGGAAGATGGAACATTCTATATGGAAATCCCCTATAATCCGATCAATAAAGAAGCGATAGTAGCAGTAAAGTTTGACTTTGATGGCCCACAAGATGACGGAATAATTAGACATTATGGGGATCGAGGTCAAAAGCTCGAAGGTCCTTATATATATAAACATCAAAGAAAAGCTGGAGGCCGTTCGCCTAAAGATATTTTCAAAAAAGCGGAAGTGAGAACGTCATTCGAACCGACGAAGGAAATGGCGGTCCGACAATTTAAGGAGCCGACGTGGTATGACATTCCGGAAGATATGGGCAGTCCACGCGTATGGATCGAAGTGGAGGAAATCAATAACGATGAGGACCATTTCTACTTGCATGGACGAAGCAATCTTGTGGAAGGAAGTAAAATAAGAGTAAAGTACAAATACTACAATCAAGATGAAACGATCGTCAATCCGGACGGCTCTTTCGACTTTAAACTGGATTATGAGTATGCGGAAGATACACCTTTTGAAATTGAATTTATACCACATGGATTCCAATGGAATAACGTAGAAGAAGTGTACGGAAAAGAAGGCCAAAACCTGGTCGGTGACTTGGTAGAAGCTAATAAGTACAACAACAAGCAAATTATTAAAAAAATCGTTGAATTGGAATCCACAGAAATCGATGTACCGGATCATGTGGAGTTGAATATTCAAGGATCTGAAGTGACGATGCTCGTACCGGACGACGTGTTGTTTGATTTTGACAAATATGCGTTGAAGGATTCATCGAAAGCAGTTTTGAAAGATATCGCCAAAGTGTTGGAGACGTCTTTCAATAAGAAAGACTTTGAAATCGTCATCAATGGTCATACCGATAATGCGGGAAATAAAGAATATAACTTAGAGCTGTCGGAGAAGCGGGCAGAAGAAGTGAAAGATTATTTGGCAAGCGAATTGAAAGGGCAAGATATCACTTTCAAAACGAAAGGATACGGAGATTCGAAGCCGATCGCGTCCAATGATAATGAATCGGGGCAAGCGAAAAACCGAAGAGTAGAAATCGTTATTAATTTACGATAATCATATAGGGGGTCAAGGATTTGAATAAGAACATAATCGGCTTGCTGGGAGCATTGTTCATTGCTATATTGCTCGTCGGCTGCGGCGCAAAGGATGAATCGCCCAAAGAAGGGACTGCGGCGGAAGGTGGAAAAGAAAAGGCTGAAAAAGGAAAATCGGATTTAGGCGATTTTAATGTTTACTTCGACGGCGAAGTTGTTGAAGAGGATGATAAGTTCATTATCGAAGGGAAAAGTAATTTACTGCCAGGTTCGCGGCTCGTCGGCGAAGTGTTAGTGGATGACGGGGAAGAGGTGTTTGCGGATACGACTGAGCTTGTCGAAGAGGATGGTACATTCCATATGGAGTTGGACCACCACCAGTACGGCGAGGCTGAAATCGTCGTAAGATTCGATTTTGAAGGTGTGCAAGATGATGAAATTAAAAGACATTATGGAGAAAAAGGGCAGAAATTGAAAGGGCCTTTCATTTACAAACATAAAGCGTCTGGTGACATTTTGAAAAAAGCGGAAGTAAAAGTATTTTATGAGCCAAATGGTGACAATAGCCTAGTGTTCAAGGCACCAGAGTGGAATGAGTTACCGGAGGATTACGGTGATCCGCGTGTGTGGATCGAAATCGATGAATTGACGGAAGACGGCGAGTTTTTCTATATGCATGGGAGCAGTAACCTTCTTGAAGGAAGCGAAATCCGGGTTGCGTATAGATACAATAAGGATAAAACGTATGTGAAACCGGATGGCACTTTCGATTTCAAAATCGACTATGAATATTTGGAAGATGAGGATTTTGTCATCGAGTTCAAACCGAGTGATTACCAGTGGAATGAAATTGAAGAAGCGTATGGGAAAAAAGGTCAGAAACTTGTCGGGAATTTAGTGAAAAGCAGTCAATTCAGCTCAGATGTCCAATACGTTGAAAAACGGATTCCATGGGATAGCAAAAAAGAGAAGGCGAATGCCGCTGACACAAAAGATAAGTCTGATAACAAAGCTGACGAAGCCGATGAAGAAAAGGATACAAAAGGCAACGTTGATGAAGAAAGCAAAGCCGATGATGGTGAAATAAAGGATGATGGTGAAACAGAAGATGAAGAAAAATAAAACAGGTTTTGTCTTTATTTTCATATGCTGCCTGCTGGCGATTGTCGGTTGCTCGAAAAAGCAAGGAGACTTGAATGTCCAGTTGGGCGGGAAAGTGCAGGAGACAGACGACCAAATTATCATTGATGGGGAAAGCAACTTGCTCTCGGGCTCAAGGGTGAATGGAGTCGTCTTCGTGAACGGAGATGAGGTGTTCTCGGAATCGACGGAATTGGTCGGAGAGGATGGTACTTTCCATATGGAGTTGGAACACCATCGATATGGTGATGCAGAAGTGGCAATCACTTTCGACTTTTTAGATAGTGTGCAAGAGGAAGAGATCATCGAGCATTACGGCGAAGGCGGCGGCAAATTGGAAGGCCCGTATGTCTATCTCGTTGAGCATTGGGACACATCCGACCCGAAGGAAAATAAGAAAGCGGAAGTTCGTCTGCCGCTTGCCTTTGATGACGAATCGACCACCCATACATTCGAAGAACCATCGTGGGAAGAACGTCCCGATGATTACGGCGATCCGCGGGTTTGGATCGAAGTCGATGAAATTACCGACGACAGCGAGTATTTTTACGTGACAGGTCATACGAATTTGCTGGAAGGTAGTGAAATCAAAGGATATTATGAGAGTGTTTTCCGTGATGATAAGACGAGAGTGAAGCCCGACGGTACGTTTGCACTGAAGATCGAATATCATTATGCCGAAAACGAACCGTTCTTCATTACGTTCAATCCGAGCGGACAATGGAGCACGATCAAAGAAGCATACGGGGAGAAAGGTGAAAAGCTAGTTGGCGCTCTTGTGGAAACTTCCGGCAGTTCACAAAGGATCGTTTCGGAAATAGAATATGAACATAAGTGAGTACAAAAGGTTGTTGAGCATGACATCTCAACAGCCTTTTCTTTATCGATATAGAGGCAATGTTACAACGGTGGGTAAGGGGGATAAAAGCCAAGCGTAACAAGTCCAAACTGAAAGAACATGCTCGCATTCGTCGTCCATGCACTAAAAGTGAATCTCCATTATAATGAAACAATGTAGAAAGGGGATTTATTCAATGTCTAAATCACTTGTATTAGCTGAAAAGCCATCTGTGGCACGCGATATTGCACGTGTGCTCGGCTGTCATAAAAAAGGAAATGGATTTTTGGAAGGCTCGAAATATATTGTCACATGGGCGCTTGGTCATCTTGTGACACATGCTGATCCGGAAGGGTATGGTAGTGAATATAAGGAATGGAAGCTTGAACATTTGCCGATTATCCCGGAACCGTTCAAACTCGTCCCGATTCGCCAGACGATGAAGCAGTACAATACCGTGAAGGCCCAGCTGCATCGAAATGATGTGAAGGAAGTAATTATCGCGACGGATGCTGGACGTGAAGGGGAGCTCGTGGCCCGGTGGATTTTACGCCAAGCAAAAAGCCGGAAACCGGTGAAGCGGCTTTGGATTTCATCTGTCACCGACAAGGCGATCAAAGACGGTTTCAACAAGTTGAAAGACGGTCGCCATTATGAAAATCTGTATGAAGCCGCTGTCGCGCGTGCGGAAGCGGATTGGGTCGTCGGCATCAATGCGACACGGGCGTTGACGGTGAAGTACAATGCCCAACTTTCGACAGGACGCGTTCAGACACCGACACTTGCGATGATTGCAGAGCGCGAAAAACAAATTAATGAATTTAAACCGAAAACGTTTTACGGCATGCAGGCAATTTCGGAAAACGCGACATTCACTTGGTCTGACCGCGATGGACAAACGCGTTCGTTCGATAAAGTGGCCATCGAAAAGCGTCTGGCGGAGCTCGATAGCGTGCATGCCGGGAAGGTAACAGACGTCAAACAATCGCCAAAATCCCAGCCGGCACCTCATCTGTTCGATTTGACGGAATTGCAAAAAGAAGCGCATCGCCGATGGTCTTGGTCTGCAAAAGAGACGCTCTCCACATTGCAGAATTTATATGAGCGCCATAAAGCGGTGACATACCCGCGGACGGATTCCAAACATTTGACATCGGATATGGCCGGAACCTTAATGGAGCGAATTAAAGCAGTCGATATCGGCCCTTATCGGAAAGCCGCAAACACATTGCTCCGAGCGGGTAAGACGAAACCTCAAAAAGGGGTCATTGACGATAAGCGGGTATCCGACCACCATGCGATCATCCCGACTGAAGAAACCCCGATCTTGCAGGACTTATCGGACAAAGAACAAAGATTATACGGATTGATCGTCAATCGATTTCTTGCTGTTTTTTTCGGTCCATTCCGCTATGAACAAGTGACGGTAGAACTAAAAGTTGGAAACGAATTATTCAAAGCAAGAGGACGCACTATCAAAGACGAAGGCTGGAAGAAAGTGTACGCGGTCGATGAAGAAGATACAGATACGAATACGCTTCCTTCATTCAACGTGGGAGATGATGTGAAAATACGTGCGGTGACGATGACGGAAGGCGAAACGAAGCCGCCAGCACGTTTCAACGAAGGGACGCTTCTTGCCGCGATGGAAAACCCTGCACAGTTCATGGCAGGCGAATCGAAAGACTTGATCAAAACAATTGGAGAAACGGGCGGGCTTGGCACCGTCGCGACTCGCGCGGATGTCATTGACCGGTTATTCAATACATTTGTCATCGAGAAAAAAGGGAACGACATCCACACAACATCGAAAGGTCGCCAACTTCTCGAGCTGGTCCCAGAGGACTTGAAATCGCCGGCGCTGACGGCAGAGTGGGAACAAAGGTTGACGAAAATTTCGAATGGTCAAATGAAAAAAGCGCAGTTCATGAAAGAGATGATCGCGTTTTCAAGAAGCGCAGTGACAGAAATCAAAAATGATACGAAAAAATTTAAACATGATAACGTGACGGGCAGAACATGTCCGGATTGCGGAAAGCTTCTTTTGGAAGTGAATGGCAAGCGCGGCAAGATGCATGTGTGTCAAGATCGTGAATGTGGGTATCGCAAAAGCGTTTCAAGACAGACGAACGCAAGGTGCCCGAATTGCAAGAAGCGCTTGGAACTCCGCGGGCAAGGGGACGGACAAATTTTCGTATGCGCATGTGGGCATCGGGAGCGACTTTCCGCTTTTGAAAAGCGCAGAAAGGCATCAGGCGGAAAAAAAGCGACGAAACGCGATGTTCAAAAGTATATGAAAAAGCAGGAAGAGCCGGCCAATACAGCGATGGCGGATGCGTTGAAGAAACTGTTTGATAAATAGATTGATCTATGGTGAATTCATCTGAAAGGCCGCCATTTACGGTGGTCTTTTCATATAATCGTGGAGGTGATACGATGAAGAAGTCGAATAACGTGCCGAAAACAAATGCCGTTCGGATCTTGGAAGGAGCGGACATCGCTTATGAAATGATGGAATACGACGTAAGTGATGGACAAATTGACGGTGTATCTGTTGCTGAAAAAACAGGACAACCTGTTGACCAAGTTTACAAAACATTGTTGACGAAAGCGACGACGAAGGAACTTTTCGTGTTTTTATTGCCAGTTGCGCGGGAACTCGATTTGAAAAAAGCAGCAAAAGCGGCGGGTGTGAAAAAACTGGATATGTTGCCGCTAAAAGATTTAACGAAAGAAACGGGCTACGTGCGTGGAGGATGCTCTCCAATCGGGATGAAACGGAAATATCCAACCATTATCGAATCCAGTGCGCAAGAACAAACAGAACTGATTGTCAGTGCTGGAAAGCCCGGCTTTCAAATGAAGTTATTGACTGAAGCGTTAGCACAGACGACTGACGCTACTTTTCAAGATATCGTAAAGTGAGCGAAATTGTGGGGAATAGTAGAAAGAAGGAAGTTTATGCGGAAAATTGAGTTATGGCGCTGGACATTTTACCTCATCGGTATGATGATCTTGTCGCTTGGCATTTCGATGACGATTAAAGGGCAACGTCTCGGAATCGGGCCGTGGGATGTGCTACACGTCGGCCTTTACGAAAATTTCGGTTTAACAATCGGGACGTGGGGGATCATTACTGGATTTTTGATCGTCATGGGGACGGCGGCAGTGTTGAAAGAATGGCCAAAAATCGGGACTTGGCTCAATATGATCTTGATCGGCGTTTTTATCGATATGTTTAACTGGCTATTGCCGGAGTTTCACACATTCGGTTCCCAACTTGTTATTTTCATACTCGGCGTTGTGGTCATGAGCTATGGCGTAGGTGTGTATGTGTCGCCGAATATCGGTGCTGGGCCTCGTGATAGTTTGATGCTCGTCTTTGTGGAGAAACTGGGCATTAGCATTAAAAAAGTCCGGACGATTATTGAAGTGGTCGTTGCGGCGCTCGGATGGCTATTAGGAGGGCCTGTCGGCATCGGGACGGTACTCATTGCCCTCCTTATCGGTCAATTTGTTCACTACACCCTTCCGCAATGCCGTGCCCTCCTATTGAAAATTATTGGAGAAACGGATGAAGAAGTATTGTTATAGTTGTGGGAACTCGCCAAAGCGTTGGCATAGTGCTGTTTTAACAGAATATTAGACGTTAAGCACGGTTTTGAAAAACCGTGCTTTTTTTCTTTGTCTATGCATACGATATTCGTAGGAATAGAAAGGATGAGCGCATGTATGGAACAGTAACTGAATATATGGGAACAGCCTATACGGGTCATGGCGTCGCACACAAATACGAAGAACTCATTGCAGCAGCGACGGACACTGTTTTTTTGAAATGCCCCCCGACCAACGCGATTTCCAATGTATTGAACGAAACAGGGACGCATTACATCAAAAGAGGCTTCCATATCGACAAATTCATGAACCCGGTACAACATGAAATCACGGATGCGGTTTTCGTAAAGGGACCTGATATACTCTTTATCCAAGCGTCCCATCCAATCGCACTTGAACCGGCTGACATTGGCGGGCGGCACCGTGTCATCAGCTTTTACGATATGTACGACGAAGAGAAATTACGGGAGCAAAACGAATTTATTGTGGAGAAGTTAAACGAATCCGAAACCTCCTTAAAAAAGACGTTGCAGGCACTGGAGGAAGCGAAAGCGATTCATGACGAATGGGAAGCGGTCAATATTGGTCGTATGATATGGGAACTGCATGAGAAGTTGATCGAATCATTGAAAGAAGAGTTATTTGGCTTCACGAAGTTGAATAAAGACGCGACCGTCTCCCATCGGCTGATCGGTTCTTTAACTTCGAGTGGCGCCTGTGATTTTATCCCATCGATCACGAAAGATTTAGAGCGCCGCTTGCTCATTAAAGGGTTGCCAGGCACAGGGAAATCCACTCTAATGAGAGCGGTTGGCGCAGAAGCGGAAAAACGGGGATTTGACGTACTTTACGGATGGTGCGGATTAGATCCGACAGGGGTGGACCTCGTACAAATTCCTGAATTATCCATCTGTTTACTTGATGCGACAAAGCCACATGCATATGATCCCGAACGTGAAGGCGATGAAATTTTAGACCTCGTGCATATGTGTAAAGAAGATAAAGAAGCGGAGGAGCGAATTCTTCCTATTTCCGTCGCATACAAAGAAAAAATTCTCGACGCGACAGGTTATATGCAATCTTTCTCCCAAGCCGAAAAAAGTGTGAAAGCAACGATGGATTCGGCGATTAAAGGATCCGTTTTTGAAAAGAAAGCGGGAGATTTGCTAGGCATATTCTGAGGAAGAAGTGAATACGGCGAAAAAAGCCCCACCTTGACTGCCTTGTGTAAAGGCGGTCAAAGTGGGGCTTTGGATTGGTTAGAATAAAAGATGGGCAATCCCTGCGACAATCGGTAACGCAATAAGTGTACGCAGTAAGAAAATGGCTACTAAATCTAGGAAGCCTACTGGAATTTTAGAACCGAGAAGAAGTCCTCCGACTTCTGCCATGAAAATTAGTTGTGTCACGGAAATTGTTGCGACAACGAACAATGTCAATTCGGATGTAATGAGTCCATCCGCTAAAATGACAGGTAAGAACATGTCCGTGAATCCGACTACCATCAGTTGGGCAGCGTCTGCCGCTTGAGGAATGCCGAGAACAAAAAGGATCGGTTCAAACGGTTTCCCTAAAATGGTGAAAATGGATGTGTATTCTGCCAAAATAAGGGCGGCAGTTCCGAAGGCCATAACGACCGGAATAACACCGATCCACATATCTAAAACAGTCTTCAAGCCATCGATTACTGTCTTTCCGAAAGAGCGATTTGTATCCGCTTTCAACAGGGCATTTTCCAGACCGTGTGAAACAGCATTATACCCTTCCGGTAACCGTTCTTCATCTCCAGTAAACGGTTTTCCGTTAATATACTCATCTTTTTTCCCCGCAAGCGGATAAATCCGCGGCATAATAAAAGCGAGTATTAAACCTGTCAAAATGACTGTTCCGTAAAACGGCAAGAAGTAGGAGCCGAGGCCGACATAGTCAATGATGACAATTGAAAAAGTGATGGAGACGACAGAAAACGTTGTGCCGACAATCGCCGCTTCCTTTTTCGTATAAAAGCCTTCCTCATACTGTTTACTAGTTAGTAAAACACCGATCGTTCCATCCCCGATCCAAGATGTCAGCGCATCAATCGACGATCGTCCAGGCAGTTTGAATAACGGTCGCATTACTTTCACCATCATCGTCCCAAAAAATTCGAGAAGTCCAAAATTTAAAAGTAGAGGTAAAAGCATACCGGCAAATAAGAAGATCGTAAATAAAAATGTTACAAGTTCATCTTCGCTGAGAAGAAGGCCACCAGTGTTTTCGTTTCCGATAAAAGCAGGGCCAACTTGAAGGACGACACATAAGGCGAAAATGGCTCCGAGAATTCGAGTAACCGTCCAAAAGACCGAAACTTTAAATAAATTCATCGCAAAATTCGGTTTAACGCCATCCGTGTTCCGGAATAAATAAAAGGTTGAACCGAGTGCGGAAATAATGAGAATAATTGTGGCAATCCACGGCATGACCGGTGCGATTTGTCCAGCCAAAATATCAGCCAGCGTTGCAATCGGCACTTTCCAATCTCCGTCAATTTTTATGGGCACCATAAACAGGAAGATCCCGAGAATCGAAGGGATAAGGAACAGTAGCCACGTAGACAATGAAAACCTTTTCATAATATATTTCGCTCCTTATGAGAAAGCTATGGTAGTTCGACTTTAAGCGATTGCTTCTCGATTGTAAATAGGACAGTGAAAACATCTATAATTCAGGTTATTGGAAAAATTATAGAAATATAGTGAGTGATTATACAGCATAAAAAAACCCCACAGTCGAATGACTGCGGAGGTTAAGTTAAAACGATTGTTCGAAATCCTCTGCCCATTTGTATGTGTAGAAACGTTCATAACGGAGCCACTTCTCTGCTTCGGGATCTTTATCGGCAAGCCGCTTATTTAAATCGCGCATCATCCAGATCGTTTGGGATTCGTGCGCGCTCAAAGTCGCCAGCTTTTGGTCTGTTGTCTCATATACGTCGTGCACGATATCAGGTTCGCCCAGCTCGGCTTCTGTATTGTTAGCGAAGGCAACCGCATAGAGTGCCGGGCGGTCTTCCACCGGCATGCGACGGATCGCCCGGACAACGGCACGAGCGGATGCTTCGTGGTCGGGGTGTACGGAATAGCCGGGGTAAAATGAGATGACGAGGGATGGGTTCGTTTCGTCCATCAAGTCTGTGACGAGTTGTACCATTTTCTCATCGTCTTCAAATTCAAGCGTCTTATCTCGGAATCCCATCAATCGTAAATCATCGAGACCCATCGCTTCACATGCTTTTTCCAGCTCTGCTTTGCGGATGTGAGGCAATGTTTCTCGGTTAGCGAACGGTGGGTTTCCGAGATTTCTTCCCATCTCACCTAAAGTTAAACAAGCGTAAGTGACGGGGACGCCCATTTTTCGGTAAGCGGCGATAGAACCTGAAATGCCGAATGCTTCATCATCGGGATGGGGTAGGATGATCAGGACGTGACGTTCTTTTTTCAACATGAATCTTTCCTCCTCGGTGCGTTAATACGTAAACGGTGTTTCGCTTATTTGAAGGGCGATGGATAATTTTCCATCGGGGTCGAGTCCTGCCATGAGCAGTCGACCATATTCATCGACAGTGAAGTGGGTGATGCCTTGTGCATAAATCCAGCCGGATGGTAATTTTAATCCGACGCGGTGCGGGGAATCGCCAACGACTTTTCCCAGTTCGAATTTCACGACAATATTCCGGATGAAAGCGCCAACGTTGAAAAAACCTTCATTTCGGTGGGCGGCGTATGAGCCATTCGTCGTTTCAAGATGAATGTACACATCTTTATTTGCAAAAGAAGTGATGAGCTCCTGTAAGTGATCTGGTTTTACGATTTCCATGTAAAATCCTCCTAAACAATGACAACTTAATTTATAAGTATATAGATAAAGTATGCTGATTGCGATTTGCCTGCTTGTATGAAAAGGAAAACAAGGCCGTCTAATAAGTCAGAAAGTTGTTAGGGTGCTACTTTTTTACGTGAAGGGGAGATGGTAGCATGCCCGTGTAGCGAGACAAAGAGTCAACAAATCAAAAGGTAAAGAGAGCTGAGCTGACAGGGGAAGCGTCCGCTCGGTATGGAAATCAACGGTTTTTTTGAGTGGGAATCTTTATGTCAACATAGATAGAAGAAAAGGTTGTGGTATTTATAAAAAAGTAGAAGGTGAATGATTCAAATTCACCTTCTACTTTTATTTTGGGCCTGCTTTCGATACTTCCGTTACGTTAGACTTCTGTTGCTGTGATTTCAGGACCGCCGAACTTGTTTTTCGCTCCGTGAAGAACTGGTCCGACGAATTCGTTTAATTTCCAGCCGTTGATGATCGCTGCGGTTACGAATTGTTTCGCTTCGCCGACTGCTTCTTTTACCTCAAGGCCATTGGCAAGGTTCGCTGTAATCGCTGCTGCCACTGTACAGCCAGCACCGTGGTTATAATGGTTTTCACTTTTAGCCGCTTCGAAAAGTGTGAATGTTGCACCGTCATATAGAAGGTCGGCAGCTGTGTCGCGTTCGAGTCCTTTTCCACCTTTGATAAAGACGTTTTTAGCGCCCAATGCATGGATTTTACGGGCGGCCTCTTTCATCTCATCCAACGATTTCGGTGTTTTTGTGCCTGCAAGTTGTCCCGCTTCGAATAAGTTCGGCGTGACGACGAGTGCATGTGGTAAGAGATGTTCGATCATTGCATCGACAGTGCCAGGGTTCAGCACTTCGTCATCACCTTTACATACCATGACCGGATCGATGACCACTTTGGATAGACCCGAGTCAGCAATGGCCTTTCCAGCGGTTTCAATGACTTCTTCCGTGCTTAGCATGCCTGTTTTGATCGCGTCTATGCCTGTCGAAACAGCGGTGTCGATTTGCGTTTTTAAAATGTCGATTGGCAGTGAGAAAACGCTATGGCTCCAATTTTTAGGATCCATTGTCACGACGACAGTCAAAGCGGTCATGCCATATGTTCCGTGCTCTTGAAATGTTTTTAAGTCAGCCTGAATGCCCGCGCCACCTGAAGTGTCGGAGCCTGCTATCGTTAAAATCTTTTTTATCGTCATCGTATAAACTCCTTTGAGTGAAATTGAATTCATCTTTATATTTTAGCAAGTCGAACAATTTATTACAACAAACTAAACGTTGAGACAATTGTCGATAATATGTTGGTTTCATAAGGATGGATTATGAATCTAACACTTCTTATTTGTTGTCGGAACGGGAACTTTTGTATAATGAAAATATACGAGACTATGTCGAAAAAAGGGGATTACTATGAGCATAAATAGAAAGTTTAGAAATGTGAAAGGGACCGGAAGAAAGTTTTTTTCGATTTGGACAAAATCATTTCTAATGATCGCGCTACTCCTCGTCTTCTTCGTTGTTGCATTGCCCATAGGGGCGTTTTACTTTTTGACACAAGGGAGCACATTTGCTGAAGAGAAAGGCGCATTTCTTGAACAAATCCAAGAGTTGAATGAGTTGGCAACGGCTGAAGCCTATACGAAAGTCATTATCGAACGACAAGATAACGCGGTTTTCGGCCAAAGTATTGGCTTGAATCTACCGGGTACGAAGCGACAACTATTGGTCGTTGTGCCTGGATCGGTGAAAGCGGGCATCGAGTTGTCGGAACTGACCGAAAAAGATGTCGTCGTGAACGAAAAGGACAAGACAGTAAAACTGACGTTACCCCGCGCACAGTTTCTAGGTGGGGCAGAACTATTCTTTGATCAAGTCGAAGTGTTTTCTTATGAAGGGCTTTTCCGCGGTAAAGCGAATATCGAAGAAGCTTATGAACTTGCAGAAGAAGCGAAAAATCTCATCATAGATGAAAGTGCCGAACAAGGTGTATTGGCCATGGCGGAAAAAAATGCGGAAAGAACTCTTCGTGAAATGTTTTCCTTTGCTGGATATGAGGTCATAATTGAATTTGAAGGGTGACAAAAAAGATGAAGAAAATTTTCGGAAATGACTGGGATGAAGTCTTGGAAGACGAGTTCGAACAACCTTATTACGCGAAGCTTAGACAGTTTTTAAAAGAAGAATATGCCACGCAAACAGTTTACCCGAAAATGGAGGATATGTGGACGGCATTCAAATTGACACCGTTTGAGGAAGTAAAAGTCGTCATTTTGGGACAAGATCCTTATCACGGCCCGGGACAAGCGCATGGGTTAAGCTTTTCGGTGAAGCGCGGGGTGGCTAAGCCGCCGAGTGTCCGCAATATGTTCAAGGAGTTAGAGGCGGATATCGGCTGTCAAGTTCCGGAAAATGGGACACTTTCGGGATGGGCTGCGCAAGGCGTGCTCATGTTGAATACAGTGTTGACTGTCCGGCAAGGCGAAGCGCATTCTCATCGGGGACAAGGATGGGAAACGTTTACCGATGCGGTCATCGGTCATTTGTCGAAGCGGAAAAAGCCGATTGTCTTCATCCTATGGGGAAACCCGGCACGTACCAAGAAGCAGTTGATCGACCTTTCCCGTCACGCAGTGGTAGAATCGGTTCACCCAAGTCCGCTTAGTGCGAGTCGAGGGTTTTTTGGCAGCCGTCCGTATTCTAAGGCGAATGGATTTTTGGAGGCATGGGAGGAAGAACCGATCGATTGGTGTAGGACGGACAAGGTGCTGTGATTTTATCCTGCTCTAGGCTAAGGTGAAGAGAAAGAGGTGACGCGCATGGCAGTCAATTGTTTTCAATGTGAATATTTTTTCGTCACATGGGAGCAAAGAAATCCGCGCGGATGTAAAGCGTACGGTTTCAAAACAAGAGAAATGCCGTCCGTCGTCGTGAAAAGATCATCCGGTATGGAATGTTTGAAGTTTGCGGAGAAGAAAAGGGAGGGAAGAAGATGATTTCCTATGATCAGCTATTTAGTGAAATGTCCCGTCAGTTGAGTGCGGCACAGCGAAGTGCGGATCCACATAAAATGCGTGAAGCACTCGCGGCGATTCGTTCGCTTTGTGAAGTGGGGCTAGGACAGGAAGTTGAAACGCCTCCACAAAAGGTTCCGCAAATGATTGCGCCTCCTAAAATGCAATCACTTACTTCTTTGGAGAGCCGTCCTTTGCAAGAAGAAGGAGCGAATGGGGACTCGATTTTTGATTTTTGATCAGGTGAAAAGCCCTTGTTGACGGATAACTTTGTAATTTTGTGTGATAACTACTTAAAAGTGCAAGATAACACGGAGAAGTTATGAGATCGTGATTCTTCTGTTATTTGTATCATTCATTTAAAAGAAAGTAGGAAAAAGAATATGCCATTTTTCATTATTGCGGGTGCCGTGAATGCTGCACTTGCTGTTGCACTCGGCGCATTTGGTGCCCATGCATTGAAAGAAAAGTTATCGGAACATTATTTGGCGATTTGGGAAACAGCAGTGCAGTATCAAATGTTTCATGCGCTCGGTCTCATCGCAATCGGTATTTTGATGAGTTCATCGCTTTTAGGGCCGATTTCGCAACTGAACTGGGCAGGCTGGCTTTTACTGGCCGGAATTATCATTTTCTCTGGAAGCCTGTACATATTGAGCCTCACGGGAATTGGGGTGCTTGGTGCTATTACGCCAATCGGTGGCGTCGCATTCATTATCGGCTGGATTATGCTTATTATCGCTGCAACTAAATTTACAAGCTAAAAAACTTCCGCAAGCCATGAAAGGCGAGCGGAAGTTTTTTATACTTGACGTGATTGGATGGTTTGCGGGAAATAGTTTACGTCACCTTCGAATTCGGCATAGTCAAAGTAGATCATAGGGAAAAGGAAGCTGTTCCCTGATGACGCTTCTTTGACAATGACATGGTCACGTCCAGCGGCTTCAACTGATCCTATAACGTTTCTCGTATTTAAGGTTTCACCAAGTGTATGTGAGAAAGAGAAATGAAAAATACCCGGTTCCCCAATATTGAGACGTAAGATGTTTTCAATATAGGATTGTTCCCCTTGCGGCAGTCCGGCAGGTCTTCCACTTGGAATGGTGACGGGAGGAGGCACCATTTGCTGTTGGTTGTTTTGGAAACTAGGTTGTGGTTGGAAATTGGGATTCCAATAATATTGGACCATTCATTCATCCTTTCGTTGTAAAAGATTAATGTTCCCCCCGATTTATTTTAAAAGGGGGGTACTGAATCAAGTTAAACCATTGGACAATCGCTAACGAGTGGAGCGAAAAAGCAATGGGCTTTATAGCGACCTGTATTCCATTGGCCATACCATTGGGCAGGACAAGTGCCAGTGGGCATGAAAAACCATAATGCCCGGCTGGCAGGATGGAAACGCTCGCCTGCGATCACCCGCCTTGCAAGCAATATATCTTCGGGACGCGCACGTTGGTAGAAGTATCCTTTGGTTGTTGCTTCAAATCCCCCAGGTCGCTGAAATACCATCTGTTCTAGAGAACGGATGTCCGTGAAATCGAGGCACTCTGCAAGGACACGGTTCACGCCGACGTTACCGACCATGAGCATACCTTCAAGGCCATCCCCCTCTGCTTCGGCACGCATTAATCGGGCAAGTAACTCGACTTCCTTCTCGTTGTACGCAATCACTGCCAAAGAACAACCTCCTCATAGAGACCATATGCACGGGAAAATGCTCGTATTACTTCAAAGAGATAAAAAGCATACTAATATTGGTTTGGATGCAATCATGCCAAGGCATGATGCGTCAAGAGGAAATATGAAATCTAATGATAAGCAAATGGTTATTATAACTATTATATTTAGTTATTTTACTAATCATAGTTCAGGGGATAGAGTTAAATTATTACTACGAATACTAAGTATTCATACTTGTAAGCGATTACAGTTGCGGCTATTCGTTAAAAAGAATGCGTAGAAGGTTGGTTGAGCACTTAAATCAATGAGAAGAGGAGGGAACGCGATGCTTTCAGTTATTATTCCTGTGTTATTACTATTCATTATTGTATTGTTTCCATCTGTACCGAAAATTGGGGGGAATATTGTTGCTGCGTTACTTATTGCTGCGTTTTCGGCTGCAATATTAGGAGGACTGAATCCGTTAGAAATGATCTCCGCTATCATTTCTGGTATTGACCGTTTATCTTGGGTGATTATGCTATCTATATTTGGAAGTATTTACGCCGAAACGCAAACGAGATTAGGAACAGTAGATGCAACATTGAATGGACTGAAGAAGTTATTTGGTGGTTCACCCATTGGATTAATTACTGCTGTTATCGTCACTTTAGTATTTGCAGGTTCTGTCTTAGGTGATTCGATAGCAGCAGCAACAGTCATTGGTTTCTTAGTTATTCGGGCACTCTACGAAGAGTTAAAATTAAAGCCTGAACAAATTGGAGTCATTATTTTATTAGGCGCGACTTTAGGGGCAGTGATGCCACCGATCAGCCAAGGAATTTTCTTATCTGCTTCTTTAATTGATGTCGATCCGACAAATGCAATCAAAGTAGGGTATATAACTGTAACAATTGGTGTGATTTTAGCTATTATTCAATCTGCATTTTTTGTTCGTAAAAAGAAGATGCCTGATTTATATGCTCCGCAAAAGATAGCGCAAAAGAAAACATCTGGAAAAACAGATTTTATTGCAATTATTAAGAAATACGGAGCTGCTTTTATACCATTAACTATTTTAATTGCCATTGTCATTGCTGATTCTGGGTTTAATTATAGTATTTTCGAGAAGTGGAAGTACCTAGCAATTATTACAGAATCGCTTGAAGAGATTCCAATTATTGGGGGACTCGTTTTTGGAATTGTTTTCGCAATAATTATCGCAACCTTTGTTAGTTTTCTATTTCCTAAAGTACGAAAGGACGCTGGTGAAGTAGTCAAAAAAGGCTTGATCAATGTTCGTCAAACTGCCCTAATTCAAGTAGCCGCTGGAGTTATGATCGGTGTATTTTACGATGCTGGAACAATTGATGCTGTCCAATCATTTGTAGAACACTTAAATGCATCGGCAGTGAAGGTTGGTGGGGGGACATCAACCATGTTGGTAGGGATGTTAACAGGATCACAAACGGCTTCACAAACAACTATTATCACTTTTCTAGGACCAATATTATTAGATTTAGGTGTCCATCCTACAAATGTTGTAATCGGATCATCTCATTTTGCTATGGCTGGACAAAGTTTTCCACCGGTTGGTCTAACTGCATTTGTTGTATGCGGAATTGTAGGTGGAATTGTTCATGAAAAAGTTGATCCAGTAAAAGTAATGCTGATCGCTTTGCCAAATGCAATATACTTCATGATTGTTGGGTTTATTGCTTGGTTTATATGAGATGAAGATTCTTTATGTTTTATGGTCAGACAAGGGGGGATTCAGCAAGTCAGCAAAGAAGTATCTACACTCAATGTAAAATTGAGGTGGAGAGTGTTTTCGGTTATATCAAGGGCAACTGGTCGTTCTTCAGATTTTTAGTAGGAGACTCGATAAAGTCCATATGGAATTCGAGTTGCGACATGAGTCCAAAGTAGTTGGTGTCCGTCGGTTACTTTTCAGAAAGATATCAAAGTAATTTAAAACAGGTGAAGAAAACGGTTCGTTTTCTTCACCTGTTTTATTTTAGGGGCTTATCGGATAGCCCTTTTATGTGATGATTAAATTGTAAAGAATTCAGTCGTTTTGTCGCTATCTAAAAGCGTACCGACGAAGAATGATCCGAATTCAGCGTAGCGCGCGCTCACTTCATCAAAGCGCATTTCATAAATGATTTTCTTAAACTGAAGCACGTCATCTGAGAATAATGTGACGCCCCATTCGTAATCGTCAAAACCGACAGATCCCGTAATGATTTGCTTGATCTTTCCAGCATAACTGCGGCCGATCATGCCGTGGTCGTACATCAATTTTTTGCGCGTATCCATGTCTAACAAATACCAGTTATCTTCGCCGTCACGTTTTTTATCCATCGGATAGAAACAGATATATTGGCTGCGTGGCAATTCGGGGTACAGACGACCGCGGACGTATGGGTTTTCATATGGATCTTCATCCGACTCGCCAGCGAGGTAGTTCGACAACTCGACGACGGAAACGTATGAATAAGCAGGAAGTGTGAAATCTGCAATTGCTAGTTTATTGAATTCAGCTTCAAGCTCTTGCAGTTCATCCATTGTTGGGCGTAAAATCATGAGCATGAAATCTGCTTTTTGGCCAACAACTGTATAGAAAGCATGGCTGCCTGTCTTTTCGTCATGTGCTTTTTGGAGCTTCTCAAGATAAAGAAGAAATTCATCGACGATGGACTGTCGTTCTTCTTTGGAAATCATTTTCCAAGATGTCCAATCCATTGTGCGGAGATCGTGTAATGCGTACCAACCATCGAGTGTAATTGCTGCTTCGTTCATGTATAAGACACTCCTTTAATTATAGTATGTTTACATCGTACACAGTGTAGCATACCTTGCTTAAGAACGCCCTTGTTATGCGGTGTTGTCACGAATTTGACATAAGGCGTCCGCCTTTTCACGAAAGGCCTATTGATGTATGCTTGTACATATAAGATGAATGGAAAGGCGGACTTGGAATGACTGATTTTTTCAGTGAAGTGAAAGGGAAATTACGTGGGCAGCAAAAAACGATCATATTACCTGAAGGGACGGACGCCCGCATTCTTGAAGCGGCGGCACGCCTGCATAATGAAGGCTATGTGAGACCTATCCTGCTAGGGAATGAAGAAGAAGTGAGACGCGCCGCAAAAGTGGGTGGCAACGATGTATCGGAAGTCGAAGTGATTGATCCGACGGACGTCCCTTACTTTGAAGAGCTTGTTGAGCAATTTGTCGAGCGGCGGAATGGGAAAGCGACAGTCGAGCAAGCGCGTGAAGTTTTGAAGGATGTCAACTATTTTGGCACGATGCTTGTCTATACGGGGCGTGCTGACGGGTTGGTGAGTGGTGCGATCCATTCGACGGCGGATACAGTGCGGCCTGCTCTTCAAATCATCCGGACGAAACCGGGCGTATCGAAAACGAGTGGTGCATTCATCATGATGAAAGAAGAAGAGCGACTTGTTTTCGCGGATTGTGCGATTACAGTGGCACCAACTGCACAAGAGCTTGCGGAAATCGCGATTGAAAGTGCGGCGACAGCCCGTTCCTTCGGCATTAAGCCGCGCGTTGCAATGCTTTCTTTCTCGACGAAAGGGTCAGCGGTCACCGACGAAACGAAGAAAACGGCGGAGGCAGTGAAGCTTGCCCAAGCGCTTTCCCCTGACTTACCCCTTGACGGGGAGTTTCAATTCGATGCAGCGTACGTCCCTGAGGTGGCGGCGCAAAAAGCACCGGAAGCGGTCATTCAAGGAGACGCCAATGTGTTTGTATTCCCATCTCTTGAAGCGGGAAATATCGGCTATAAATTGACGGAACGACTTGGTGGCTATGAAGCGCTCGGTCCGATTTTACAAGGGCTGAATGCACCGGTTAACGACTTGTCCCGCGGTTGTTCAGCGGAAGATGTTTACAAGTTAAGTTTATTGACTGCAGCGCAAAGTCTATAAACGGGAGTAGAAAAATGTTAAATTATGAATCTTTTTTGCGTATCCCCGAATGGCGGTTCGTGGATGAATCCATTAGTGCACGCAATCGATCTGCATTGGAATCGTTTGCCATGGACGACACGCTTTGCCATCTTGTCGGGCAACGGATGAGTATTCCGACAGTCCGCACGTGGGTGCATGATGAAACGGTCGTTCTTGGCATTCAAGACCACCGGCTTCCGTATGTGACGGAAGCCATTTCCATGTTGGAAAATACGGGCTATAAAACGCTTGTCAGAAATTCTGGTGGTTTGGCAGTCGTGTTGGATGAGGGGATATTAAACATTTCTCTCGTATTTTCAGAACAAAATGCGGCCATCGATATTTCAGCAGGTTATGAAATTATGCTTGCTTTTGTTCAGCGTCTCTTTCCTGAAGCGGAAGGGCAGATCAAAGCCTATGAAATTGTCGGTTCGTATTGTCCTGGTTCCTATGATCTTAGTATCGGAGGGCGGAAGTTTGCGGGCATTTCACAGCGCAGACTACGGCAAGGGATCGCAGTTCAAGTGTATTTATGTGTGGAAGGAAGTGGAGCGGAACGTGCGGAATTGATCCGCCGGCTTTACGAGTTAGGGTTGCAAGGAGAGCAGACGAAGTTTGTGTATCCGCATATCCAACCTGAAGTGATGGCTTCGCTTACAGAACTTCTAGGCATTCCGCTGACAGTTGCCGATGTTGTTATTCGCGTGCAGAAATTGCTGCACACCTATGCTAATAACGTATTTATCGGTGGATTGAGCGAGGAAGAAATAGACTTGTATGCATTTTATTTGAACCGGGTCTTCGAACGAAATCAAAAAATGTTGACGAAGAAGTAAAATTTAAGTAGATGAGTCAATTTCATAATTGAACAATCAACACCAACACTAAAATCCGAATAAAGTTAATTTCCGCTTCAGGCGGACGCTTTCCGCGGGCACGGCTTCAATCTCCTCGTCACTGCGTTCCTGCGGAGCTTTCAGCTCGCGCTGTTCCGCAGGAGTCGCCGTCTTACGCTCCAATCAACTAGGGTATTAGACTATTTTGACGAACGATAAAAGAGATAATATACTAATCATTCGTTTTTTATAAGTGGAATAAGCAATTATGAAATTGACACAGATAACAGGGTGTCTAGTCTTTGAAGTAATAGAAAAAACCACCGATCAGTGACTGATCGGTGGTTCTTTTGATACTAGATTACCATTCGGTTCCATTGTGAAAATAGGGGCACTGCGCTCTTCTTCGTCGTTAAGCGTGACGAGACGGCGAGCACGATTCATAATTTGGACGAATTGTTCGTAATCGGAACGAAGCGTTTCATTTTCACGTTGGAGTTTTGTAATTTCTTTTTCAAGTTTTTCAATGTTTTCAGTGGCGGCTTTCGCTGTTTGTTTCCAACGGAGCGATTCGCTATCGCCTGCCCCTGTGTGATGGAGCCGAACCAAATAAGCGATGACCGTATCCAGCGATAATGCCGACAAAGGAATAGGCACTCTGTTTTCCTCTTCGCTACCTTGTGACGGCGTATACAAATGTTGAGCGCGCCGTTTGAAGTCTTTTCCAAGCATGCGCATCGCTTGCTTACGTTCCCTTTTTGCTTCTTCCAATTCTTGTTCGTACTCGCGTCTGACGACGGCGTTCCATCTGAACCCGCATGCAGCCGCCGTTCGATTCAATGCATCACCGACTTCTTCAAAAGCACTTAATTGTGTGCTTCCTTCGCGTACATGTCGTAACACCGTCTCCGCGAGCAACATATCATTTTCTTCCATCCAAGCATCCTGTCTGACTTTCACCATTGCCATGCCTCCTGCCATATTCATAATCTCTTTCTATCATCATTATGGACACGTAAACATTCTTTTATTCATCCTAAAAAAGTATTATCCGATTTTGTCTTTCGGAGCGCTCGGGTTTTGAGTACAATAGAGTGAAGTAGTGAATGGAGGTGCACACATATGGGATATAAAAATGAAAAACTGGCCGAAGAGAAAGTGTTCAAAGATCCGGTGCACCGCTACATCCATGTACGGGACAAGGTCGTGTGGGATGTGATTGGGACGCGTGAGTTCCAGCGATTGCGTCGTATCAGGCAACTCGGCACGACTTATCTCGTGTTTCACGGGGCGGAGCATAGCCGCTTCCAGCATTCGCTTGGCGTCTATGAAATCGTCCGCAGGATTGTGGACGACGGTTTTAGTGGGCGCCCGGAATGGGATGAAGATGAGCGTCTCATTACGCTGTTAGCCGCGCTGTTGCACGATTTGGGGCACGGTCCTTTTTCACATGCATTTGAAAATGTTTTCGATTTGGATCATGAAAATTTTACGCAAGCGATCATTCTCGGCGATACGGAAGTCAATGCAGTGCTTCGCCAAGTGTCATCGGAATTCCCGCAAAAAGTGGCGGATGTCATTGGGAAAACGTACCCGGACAAGCTTGTCGTCAGTCTTATTTCAAGTCAAATTGATGCGGACCGGATGGATTATCTACAACGGGATGCGTATTATACAGGTGTCTCTTATGGTCACTTCGATATGGAACGGATTTTGCGTGTCATGCGACCATCGGAAGAACAAGCAGTCGTCAAGTCTAGCGGGATGCATGCCGTGGAAGACTATATTATGAGCAGGTATCAAATGTACTGGCAAGTCTATTTTCACCCGGTTTCCCGAAGTGCAGAAGTCATTTTGACGAAAATATTGCACCGGGCGAAAAAATTGTACGAAACGGGGTATATATTTAACCAACATCCTGTCCACTTCCAATCATTTTTCGATCGAACATTTTTATTGGAAGATTATATAGCGCTTGACGAAGGGGTCATGACGACGTATTTTCAAATGTGGACGAAAGAAAAAGACCCGATCTTAGCAGATTTGAGCAGTCGTTTTATTAATCGGCGTCTCTTTCAGTATGTGGAGTTTAACCCAGCCACGGAGTATACGAAAACGGGTGAATTATCAGCCCTTTTTGAACAGGCGGGGATCGACCCGGACTACTATTTGGTCGTTGATTCATCTTCGGACTTACCGTATGATTTTTATCGGCCTGGAGAAGAAAATGAAAGACTACCGATTTTTTTGGAAATGCCAACAGGTGAACTGAGAGAAATATCTCGTTCGTCGGACATCGTCGATTCGATTTCAGGTAAGCGACGGACAGATCATAAACTATATTTTCCAGAAGATCTATTAGAAAAGGGCAAGGATGAAAATCCTTTGTATCGCCAAATTTTACATATGTTGAGAGGATAAGAAAGGGTGGGCAACCTTGTTGCAAGAGCATGCAAAAATTGTGCAGTTTATTTCTTTAGCTGAGGAAGTGACGGGACGGAAAAAGCTACAAAAAATGATTTATATCGCAAAGAAAATGCATTTTCCCTTCGCGGAAAAATTCGAACTTCACATGTATGGACCTTATTCGGAAGAGTTGACGTTGCGTGTGGAGGAACTTTGTGAGATGGGCTTTCTGAATGAGCAGTTTGTGGATAAAGGCGCCTATGTCCAATATAAATACAATGTCTCGGAGGAAGGGGGACGTTTTCTCCAGACCGCTCCCGAGGCTGCGGATCGATTGGACGGGTTCATTGGCATGATGCAAGTGAAAAGTTCAAGATTTTTGGAACTTGTGTCAACGCTTCTTTATTTCGATCATCTTTCAAAAGAAGAGCAAATTGAAAAAGTGCATATCGTCAAAAATAAGTTGAAGTTTTCCGAACAGGAGATGGACGATGCGTTCGATTTCATCTACCAATTAGAGCAGCAAGCAATCCCAACGGCGTAAGAAAACCGCCGGAAAAGGCAACACTTCGGCGGGAAGGACATTCGCCGAAGAACCCGCAACGAAGTGTTCGAAAAGCTAGGCTGTATCATTTTGATAAATAATAAAGTTTTTACTCATCCATGAGGCGCTTGCCTGCAATGGCATAGTTGTTTTTGGACATTTCTTCAATAAAGACTGTAACGCGTTCTGCGGGAGCACCCGTCGTTTCAACGACTGCTTCCGTTACTTTTTCGCAAAGCGCACGCTTTTGTTCGTCGGTACGTCCTTCGAACATTTTGACAGTGACATATGGCATTTCTCTTTCCCCTCCCCTTGGATATCCAGTATACTGTTTATAATAGCAGAGTTGGAGGGTGAAACGAATGGGAAATGAAAAGAAACCACAACCTAAAATGGGGTTTACAATTATAAAAGACGATCCGACAGATGGACATAAAGGGTTCGGGATCGGCTCATTGTCATTGGAAAACGTCACTCCTGTCTTTATCGACGTCGAAGAAGAAATTGCGACAATTGAAGTCGGGGCAATGCACGCCAGGAGTCCGATCGAGCGGGGCATAAAATTCACGCTGGATCGTGAAGACTCCGCGGGTGGAAAGCCTTATTGGCTTATATGGATCACGATTGAATATAAAGAAGAAGGCCCGTATTATGCAGGTGTGACTGCTTGTGAAATGGTCGTCAATCGAGAGAAAAGGCGCGGGTATAAAAATTTCGTCGAGCATATGAACAAATTGGATCGCTCGATGAAAGGAAGAATCATTGTAGACGAAATGGATGATGTGTCCAAACGGGTGCTCGCGGACTTTTTGAAAGAACATAACGAAGCGTTGTGGGACCGCAGTGAACCCGAACTGCATAAGGGACTTGAGACGAACTAACTTGAGCAAAATTCGACATTTTTATATACTTTTGTTTGGAAGGTTGAATGTCGGCATGAAAGGCAGTACACTTGAAATTAGCTTGTAAATGTAAGCTAGGACAACCGGCTGGTGCAACAAAGGCAATTAGGAAGTCAGACAAACCCAAGCATGATTTTCTCATTGACATAAGCGCTAGGCGGTAAAAAAGCTTCTTTCCCAAAAAGGGAAGAAGCTTTTTTAAATAGATAGCGGCGTGAATCTAGCGGTTCAGTCAAAAAACGAAAAAGGGAATAAATTGAAACTACCATCTTCATTGTCACCTACCCGTTGTTCTTGAAGGGTTTTATCTGTACATAATTTTTGAGGCATATCTTTCTCTTTCACATAGACGAGCCGTTGCCGTTCACATTCCGCCACAGCGAGTCCTCCTGTTTCGACGTCGACAATCACACCATTTACGCCTTCTGGTGGGATGAATGGTTCGGGTTTTCGTCCACTATGAACTTCTTCCATGAAATTGATCCATATTTTTTTAGTTGCCCCTTGATCTTGCGGATCTGTCAGCTGCTTGCCGGCATCAAAGCCAGTCCACACGCCTGCGGTGAGCGATGGCGTAAAGCCGATCAAATATTGGTCTGAAATGGTCGTCCCTGATTTCGCAGCATACGGTCGCGTTTGTTTCTGTCGCATCGACAACCCTGTCGCCGAAGTATAATCATTGAATACAGGGTCGAACATACCTGTTAACAGATGAGTCATCACAAATGCATCTTGTTCTGAAATGATTTGTTTGCCTTTCTTTTTTGGACGCTCATAAACTGTTTTCCCATCCGCATCCGCGATTGAAACGATCGCAGTTGGTTCGACCTCGACACCGCCAGCCGCAATGCGATTGAAAGCATTCGTCATTTCCAACAACGTAGCTTCCGTCGTTCCGAGCGCAATGGCTGGGGAGTTCTGAAATTTCGTTTCAATCCCGAGTCGTTCCGCCATTTGTTGAAAGTTTTTATAGCCGACTTCTTCCAATGTCTTGACTGCGAAAATGTTATCTGAAATGGCAAGTGCTTGCGCAAGGGAAATAGGATGATCTGCAAACTTCCCATTGACATTTTTCGGTTCGTACGTAGATCTTCCGTCGTCATATGTGAAAATTGTTTTTTCCGTCGATAAAAAAGTGAGTGGATTGAAGCCATTTTCAAGCGCAGCTGCATATAAGATTGGTTTCATCGCCGAACCAGGCTGACGTTTTGCTTGAGTGACTCGGTTAAACGGGCTTGTCGTATAATCCACGCCGCCGACAAGCGAGGTGATGGAGCCGGTTTCCGGTTCGATCGACATGAAGCCGACTTGTAGCTCGCTCTCGGGCATCCACTTTGTGATGACTTCTTCCGCTGTTTGTTGATGGTGTGGATTGAGCGTCGTGCGGATCACCCATCCGCCTTCCGCAGCATGTCTTCCTTTCGCGGTTAAAATTTCTTCCGCTTCTTTCCACACTTCGTCGAGAAAATAAGGGGCAACACGTTTAGCGCCAGCCCACTCGCGTGATTTCAATGCAATTTGTTCCGCTTTCGCCCGGTCCGCTTGTCTTTCCGTAATATATCCTTCGGCGACCATCGACGAGAGGACGAGTTCTTTCCGCTTTTTCGAGTTTTCAGGGTTGTCAATCGGCGAGTAAATGGAAGGGCCTTTCGCGATGGCCACAATGACGGCCGATTCTTCGAGCGTCAAATCTTTTGCCGGTTTCCCAAAATAAAACTGACTTGCTGCTTCGACACCATACATCCCGTGATCGAAATAGACCGTATTCAAGTAACCTTCCAAAATGACATCTTTATCATAAAATACTTCCATTCGATAGGCATATAGCGCCTCATTGATCTTTCTTTTCCATGACTTCGTATGGGTTAAATAAAGATTGCGCGCGTATTGCTGTGTAATTGTACTCGCACCCTCTGCTTTTCGACGCGCTTTTATATCTTTTAACACGGCTCCGGCAATCCGTCTGTAATCAAAACCGTTGTGCTTGTAAAAGTTCCGGTCTTCCGTCGCCACGACCGCATCGACGAGGAAAGGCGATATCTCATCGAGGTCGACCCAATACCGCCGCTCTGCTGAAAAACGGTCTCCGATCTGTTTGCCGTCTTTATCGAGAAAAACGGAAGCTTTCGGTACACTGAGTGAAGGCGCTCCTGTCATTTGCGCGTATAGTCGAAGGGCGCCGAACATCGTCAACACGGCGGTAAGTGCTGTAATGGCCAACAATGAAAAACGACGTAAAAATGTTCGTCTTTTTTTCTTTTTTACGTAATCTGTACGCTGCATACGATCCCGTCCTGTCATGTCCATGTCTTTGTTAGCAGTATGCGACGTCTGGAACAAGATTAAACGAAATTTTTTAGCATTTTATCTATAATTGGCTCCCCGAATTGAAATATAAGGTGAAAGAAGGATATAATAAATAGATATTTTCATTTAAAAGAAGTGGCGGTGAACGATATGGAATCGACAGCGATGGAACGTCCTGTCACGATCCGGCTTCATTCATCGATTCGACATCCTGGGCAGGATCAAGAAACGCATGAGTTAAAAGCGAAGGGACGTTTAATTGAAAAAGCCGGCACGTCCTATTTACAATATGTAGAAGAGCAAAATGGCCAAAGCATTCAAACAGTCGTCAAAATGAGTGCACAGGATGCGCTTATCATGAGAAAAGGTGCGGTGACAATGCGCCTCCCGTTTATCGCGGAGGGAGAACGGCTAGGCGAATATGGCACAGGCCCCGCAAGTTTGAAAATGCTCGTGAGAACGAAGAAACTTGACTTTGTAGAAGAGATGGAACGAGAAACAGCAAGCGGACGGTTTGCGGTCACTTACGAATTACACGCGGACGGTTCGCTACTGGGCACATATGAATTGATGATTACATATACGGAGGGAACGAAATGAACGCAGTTGAGAAGATCCAACAGGAAGTAAAAGCGGCTTTACATGATGCAGTCATGGCGGCACAACTTACAGAAGAAGCGAATATACCGGATATTATGCTGGAAGCACCACGCCATAAGGAGAATGGAGACTATGCGACGAATATTGCAATGCAGCTGACGAAAATTGCAAAACAACCGCCACGTGCGATCGCTGATGCAATTGTCGCCAATGTGGATACCGAGCGTGCGTCCATTGAAAAAATCGATGTGGCAGGCCCAGGTTTCATCAATATCACTTTGAAAAAAGCTTACTTGCAAGAAGTCGTCAAGACCGTCCTTGCACAAGGTGAACGTTACGGCCGTTCTGAAACAGGTAAAGGGGAAAGAATCCAAGTGGAGTTCGTCTCTGCGAACCCAACAGGAGACCTTCATCTGGGACATGCCCGCGGCGCTTCCGTCGGTGACTCCCTTTCTAATGTGCTCGATTTTGCAGGCTATGACGTAGAACGCGAATATTATATAAACGACGCGGGGAACCAGATTGATAATCTGGCGAGATCCGTCGAAGCACGCTATTTCCAAGCACTTGGCGAGGAATGCGAAATGCCGGAAGATGGCTATCATGGACAAGATATCATCGACATTGGTAAACGGCTCGTCGAAGAGTACGGCGACCATTATAAAAATATACCAGCGGAAGAAAGGTATACATTTTTCCGCACATACGGATTAAATTACGAACTGAAAAAGCTGGAAACGGATTTGGCCAATTTCCGCGTTCCTTTTGACAGTTGGTTTTCTGAATCGACATTATATAATAGCGGAAAAATCGAAGCGGCATTGGACAAGCTACGGGAAAATGGCCATGTGTTTGAAGAAGAGGGGGCGACGTGGTTCCGTTCCACAACATTCGGTGATGATAAAGATCGGGTGTTAATTAAAAAAGATGGTTCCTTCACATACATTTTACCGGACATTGCTTACCATGAAGATAAAATTCAACGCGGCTTCGATACGCTGATCAATATTTGGGGCGCCGACCATCACGGATACATTCCGCGTATGAAAGCAGCGATCGAAGCGCTCGGCTATGCCAAAGACAAACTGGAAGTGATCGTCGCGCAAATGGTGCATCTGTATAAAGATGGCGAGCGGATGATGATGAGTAAACGGACAGGGAAAGCTGTCACGTTGCGTGAACTCGTGGAAGATGTTGGACTTGACGCAGTTCGATATTTCTTTGTTATGCGTTCTGGCGATGCGCAGATGGATTTCGATTTGGACCTCGCTGTTTCAGAATCCAATGAAAATCCTGTCTACTACGCACAATACGCCCATGCAAGAATTTCGTCCATCCTCCGCCAGTCGAAAGAAATGGGATTGGAAGCATCCGATGAACACGTCGAGCTGTTGACGACGGAGAAAGGCGTCGACTTGATGAAGAAAATCGGCGACTTCCCGCTACTTGTCGCAGATGCGGCACGGACACGTTCACCGCATCGGATCGCAACATACATTCAAGAACTGGCTGCGGCATTCCATTCGTTCTACAATGCGGAAAAAGTGTTGGATCCAGACAACCGCGAACTGTCTGAAGCACGTTTGGCGCTAATTACGGCAACCCGCACGACCATCGCAAACGCATTGCGCCTGATCGGTGTTTCTGCGCCGGAGCGGATGTAATTGTATCTAAGGTTTCACATATATAGGTAATGTAAAACAGATTATAATAATTGAAACTCCGCTATTGTTTAACACGATAGCGGAGTTTTTATTTTATCCTAATTTGATGTGTTAGGATATTAGCTTTACATAGAATTAATTTATTATTTGATAAATGAATCTGATAACTTTGAGGATAAATCGTGTGGTATCTTTTAAATACGGATATTCAGAAATATCTAAAAAGGGGGATTAACAATGAGTAGTCAATCGAGTAAAGCACCAAGAAAGAAATTGCGATGGTTTATGGTTGTATTGGCAGCCATTGGGATTATTATAAACTACGTGGACCGATCCGCTTTAGCTGTAGCCCTTCCCTATCTTAGTAATGATTTAAACCTAAGTCCGACGCAAGCGGGTATTATACTAGGCTTGTTCTTTTGGACATATGCTGCGTTTCAAATTCCTATGGGGTGGGCGGTTGACCGTTTTGGATCACGAATCATTTTTGCGCTATCTTGTGCTTGGTGGTCTGTATGTACTGCAGCAACGGCTATAACGAAAGGCTTTTGGTCACTTTCGGCTGCACGGCTCTTATTGGGAGTTGGTGAAGCAGGGGCTTTTCCAAGTTGTGTAAAGGTTGTTTCCCAATGGTTTCCCAAGCAAGAACGAGCATTTGCCTCAGGGGTTTACACAAGTGGTGCTCGGGTAGGAACTGTTATTGCTTTGCCGATTGTAACCGCTATCATTGCTGCGATGGGATGGAAGATAGCATTCGTGGTTATTGGGCTAGCGGGGTTAATTTGGGTAGTTGCTTGGTTGAAATTTTACCGAACTCCTAGTACCCATCCGGCAATTTCTGAAGAAGAGTTGGCATATATCAAAGAAGGCGGTGCCCGGACAGAAGATAACTTTGCAAAAGGAGACTCAAAGAAAAATAAGCCGACAATTCGTTGGACGGAATTATTGAATAACCGTGCAGTAATGGGAATGACGATCGCATATTCATGCACTTCTTTCGTATTGTACTTTTTCATCACATGGTTTCCAGCTTATCTTGTAAATGAACTGGGTTTTAGTATTTTAGAGCTTGGTCTA
The DNA here is from genome assembly GCA_948469885.1 of uncultured Sporosarcina sp. Taxonomy (GTDB): domain Bacteria; phylum Bacillota; class Bacilli; order Bacillales_A; family Planococcaceae; genus Sporosarcina. Next base: position 29,694 of record CAOKMT010000006.1, read on the forward strand.
TATGGAGCGATTCCCGGAGTTGCCGCGTTAGTTGCACAACTATTAGGTGGTTACATTTCGGATACATTAGTAAGAAAAGGTATGGATATTAGTAAAGCTCGAAAAACATGTATTGTTATCGGTTCAGTCTTATCAATTTCGATTGCATTCGCTGCATTCACAGGCAACCCATTTGTTGCGCTTGCATTACTATCCATCTCGTTTGCTGGGATGACTTTTGCAGATTCAAGTGTTTGGGCAGTCCCTGCTGATATCGCTCCTGAAGGAACGGATTATGCAGCATCCATCGGCGGGATTTTTAACTCATTTTCAAACTTTGCAGGTATTGCAAGTCCAGTTGTGATCGGTGCATTAGTAGGAGCGACAGGTTCATTTGCCGCTGGATTTATCACAGCAGGTGCATTTGCAGTTATTAGTCTTATTTTCTATGTATTTGTAACTGGAAAACTTGAGCCGATTGAGCCTAAAGATCAGCGAAAAGCAATTATTACCAAATTGCCTAAAGAAATTATTTGACTTTAGAATGTGATTGAAATGAAAAAGCGTCTCAATTACTTAAGTGACCAAGAGTTAAAGTGAAAAGAAAAAGTAAATGGACAAACACAGCCTAATCTGACCTTTCAGTGCAGGCTGTGTTTTCACTTTTATAAAAACTTATTATTTGAATTGGTTGAAAATAAAAGATGAACAAAAGTCAATTATTTTCGTAACAGGTTCATCTTTCAAATAAGCAATTGAAATCTCAGTACTCACGTTTAAAGGTTCTACCAAAGATATGTTTACCAATTCCTGGTTAACAACCTCCTCGTAAACTGCATGTTGAGGTAAAAAGCATAACCCCATCCCTTTTTTTACCAAGCCTTTTGCAGCCTCCATGTTATCAACCTCTATGAAAGTATTTAGTTGAAGATTCATGGATTGCATTAATCTATTTATATAAAGCCATTCCGTTGAATTATGATCATAAAATATAATATCTTCTTTTGATATTACCTCCAAAGGAATAGGGGAGGGATTGCTAGCTATTTTATGGTTAGGGGCTGCGAATAATCCAACTGGATCACTTAATATGATTTTCGTTTGAATTTTCGGGTGGGTGATCGTACGAATAAGTCCAAAATCTACTTCATTGTTTAATAGCTTGTTGACAATTTCCTCGGAATGGTGGGAAATAATCTTTACTTTTATCTCTGGGAACTTCAATTTAAGTTCTGGTAAGATTTCGGGAATCAGATAGTTTGATACCGAGTTGGCACAGCCAATACGAACTTGATCGGGAATATACATGTCTTGCTTCAATTTATAAATGGCTTCTTGGAAGTCATTAAGCATTTTTTCGGCATAAGGAAAAAACTTTTTTCCGCTATCTGTAAGAATTGACTTTCTTCCTTCCCGATAAAAAAGTTGTGTGTCCAATTCGTTTTCCAAAGCACGAATACGGGCTGAAATGGTAGGTTGGGTTATAAAAAGTGCTTCAGCTGCTTTATTAAAGTTATCAAAATAGACAATGTAGACAAATGCCTCTATGTTTCGGATATTCATATGTCCCCCTCCTCACATTTGATTATATCTAAAAATAAAACAGAAGTCAGATATGTATAAGGACGTTTTCCTAATAAATAAAATTATTCGATTAGTTGATAAAGGATTCCGATAATTAATGAACAATTTTACATGCTATATTTGTTTTAGCGCCTGTCACCTATATTATTTCTTTCATACAAAAGTATTATTAGGTTATTCAAAAAACAGCGTTCCGAAATCTTAAATTTTAAACTGGGGGAATTTACAATGGAAAAAGTGAATATGCCGATTACAGGGATTTGTTCATTTGCGAAGTACCCAATTGCAGATGACTTAGAGAAATTAGATGCAGACATCGCAGTTTTAGGTGTTCCATACGATACGGGTGTTGGATTTTTGACGGGATGTCGTTTCGGTCCGAGAAGAATTAGAGAAGTCTCGACGCATTATGCAAGAGGGGAAGCAGGATTTTATGATCCCGAAAGAGACGAAGTCTTTCTAGGGAAAGGCACGAAAATCGTCGATGTCGGAGATGCTGACGTTGTTCACGGGGATATTGAAGGTTCTTTTGATGCAATCGAATATGCCGTGCGTAAAATTCGTGAAAAAGGTGCAATTCCAGCGATCATGGGAGGAGACCACTCGATTTCAATTCCGGTCGCAAGAGGACTGAAAGATGAAGGGAAAGTGGCGGTCATTCAGCTGGATGCGCATTTGGATTGGTCGGATGCGCCCGGCGGTCAAACGTTAGGGAATGGTAGTCCAATGAGAAGAATGTCTGAAATGGAACATATTGGTGAAATGGTGCAAATCGGGCTTAGGGGGTTAGGTAGTAGTCGGAAAGAAGATTACGATGCGGCAAAAGCGTATAACAGCCAATTAATATCTGCAAAAGAAGCGATTCAACTTGACGTTGAAGGTGTACTAGATAGAATTCCGGATGCGGATAAGTATTATGTAACAATCGACATTGACTGCTTCGATATTTCATTAGCGACGGGGACAGGTTCTCCTTCACCAGGTGGATTCTCTTATGATTTCTTAAACGATATCTTGATCGGTATTGCTGAAAAAGGAAAAGTGATTTGTTTCGACCTTGTCGAAGTGGCACCGCAATATGATCCGACAGGTGCAACGACACGGGTTGCGGCGATGACGATGTTAAACTTCATGGGACATATTTTGAAAAACCAAGGGAAAAATCAATAATCGATCGACCAAGACCGCTACATATAGGTTGTAGCGGTTTTTTTACGTATGTTGAAAAGCCATGCTTGTTCACGGGCGAACAGGGTTCGGTCTTTCTCGACAGGTGCAGAATTTATAGTATACTGGAAGGGATTCAAAACAATATACGAAGTAAAGGTGCCCTGCTGAAAACGGGGTTAAAAGGGAAGTCGGTTCGATGCCGACGCGGTCCCGCCACTGTAAGTGTGAGCGATCGTTTGAATGTCACTGGGAAACCGGGAAGACGCGAGCCGCTTTGAGCACGAGCCAGGAAACCTGCCTTTACGATGAAAGTCACCCGCCTACGAGGAATAGGATTGGTGAAAATCAGCGCTTCCGTGCGTTTAGATTTTTACTGAATGTCTTCCTCCGTAGCAATACGGGGGATTTTTAATTTCAATTTCAAATAATTAAGTAGGAGGAAGTAGTATGAGAAACATATGGAAATTATGGCTTGCCTCCGTATTGGCGCTATCATTACTGGCAGCATGCGGCAGTACGGCAACAAAAGATCAGCCAGAAATAGACAAAACGCCGACGGAAGAGGTTGGTGGACAGGCCGATGAAACGTCATTTCCACTGACACTGACAGATGCGGTAGGCAATGAAATCATATTTGAAGCCGCGCCAACTAAAATCGTTTCGATGACGGCGAGTAATACAGAAATTCTTTTTGGGCTTGGTCTCAATGAAGAAATTGTCGGTGTCGGTGACTTCGACGATTATCCAGCTGAGGCAAACGAAAAAGAGAAAATCGGCGCACAGCAGTTCAACGTCGAGAAAATTGTTGCCATGAACCCTGACATCGTTTTTGCGCATGAAATCGGTTTAAGCACAGGTGAAGAAGGCCTCCAGCAAATCCGCGATGCGGGCATCCCTGTATTTGTCGTGAAAAACGCAACGAATTTTGACGAAACGTACAAATCTATTGAAACACTCGGTCAAGCGACAGGCAAAACGGAAGAAGCACAAGAAATTATTGAGAGCATGAAAGCGAAAGTGGAAGATGTGTTAGCAAAAGCGGATACAGTGGAAGAGAAAAAGACCGTGTTCGTGGAAACATCGCCTGCTCCTGACATCTACACACCGGGTAAAGGGACGTTCATGCAAGAAATGCTCGATATGATCGGCGCGGAAAACATCTCTGCCGACCAAGAAGGTTGGTTCGTCATGGATGCGGAGGAAATCGTCAATCGGAATCCTGAAGTCATTATCGTGATGTATGACTATATAGACACGGCAGTCGAAGACGTCTACAAACGTCCTGGATTCGATGCGGTGACGGCAATTCAGGATGAAGCGGTCATCCAAGTCCAAGAAAATATAACGAGCCGCACAGGTCCACGTCTGGCAGAAGGATTGGAAGAAGTCGCGAAGGCGATTTATCCGGAGGTTTTCGGTGAGTAAATCGAGTGTTGCTTACATCGTATCCGCCGCCACGCTCATTGTGGCGGTATGGGCCGGTGTGTCGATCGGTTCGGTGGAAATTCCGCTCAGCACATTGTGGAATAAAGGAGATGCGACAGCTACAAATATATTATGGAAAATCCGCATGCCGCGTGTCATCCTTGCAGGACTTGTCGGGGCATCGCTTGCGATTGCGGGTGCCGCTTTTCAAGGATTACTCAAAAATCCACTCGCGGACCCATACACCCTCGGAGTGTCATCCGGCGCCTCGGTCGGTGCTGTGATGACACTCTTTTTCGGCTTATCCCTTCCGTTCCTCGGCACATTTACGCTTCCTGTATTCAGTATGGTCGGTGCGGCGCTTACGATGTTTTTCGTTCTTGGCTTCGCACGTCTTGTAGACAGGGCGATGAAAATGGAAACGATCATTTTGACGGGCATCATTTTCGGCTCGTTTCTCGGTTCCGTATTGTCACTGATGATTGCGTTGACAGGGGAAGAACTTCGTCAAATTATCGGTTGGCTTCTCGGCAGCGTGTCTATGCGTGGTTGGAATTACATTATGATGATTTTGCCGTTTGTCCTTGTCGGTTCAATTTTGCTTTGGCTCAATCGCCGCGAATTAAATGCCATGTTGTTCGGGGAGGAAAGGGCACATCATTTAGGGATCAATGTGAAGCGCCGGAAATTCATGATTTTGATCGGCGGTTCGATTTTGACAGGTTCGGCCGTCGCTGTCTCGGGGACAATTGGATTTGTTGGTCTTGTTGTTCCACATATGACAAGGTTGATGTGGGGAGCGGATCATCGCCATCTATTGATGTTATCTTTCATGAACGGTGCCTCGCTTCTTATCATTTGCGACCTTATTGCACGGACGATCATTTCGCCATCGGAACTTCCGGTAGGCGTCATTACAGCGTTCATCGGTGCGCCGGTATTTGCTTTCATCTTCTACCGACAACGAAGGAAAGGAGCGATGTGATTTGTTACAAGTGGAAAAGATTTCAGGTGGCTATGGTGAGGAACCTGTTGTAAAATCCGTCTCTTTTCATGTGAAGAAAGGCGAAATGCTTGGTATTTTAGGTCCAAACGGTAGTGGGAAATCGACGTTATTGAAAATTATTTCAGGAATTCTTCCGGCGGAAAATGGCACAGTGACGATTGATGGACGACAGGCCTCCCATTATTCACAAAAAGAGTTTGCGCGGAAAGTGGCCGTTTTGCCGCAGTTGCATGCCCATGCATTTTCCCATACGGTCCGGGAAACGGTCGAGCTTGGCAGGTATCCGCATCAATCCGGCCTTTTTTCTTCATGGTCGGATGCAGACGAAAAAGCGGTCATTGGAGCGATGAACAGCACGGGCGTAGCTCACTACGGCAAACAATCCATCGAACTGCTTTCAGGCGGCGAACAGCAACGGGTCTTCGTGGCGCAAGCACTTGCGCAAGAAGCACCGATCCTATTGTTGGATGAGCCGACAAACCATTTGGATATCGCCCACCAACAACAACTGCTCAATACGATACGAAAACAAGCAGTCGAAAACGGGTTGACGGTCATCTCGGTCTTTCATGATATTAACTTGGCATCTTTGTACTGCGATCGGCTATTACTCATGGAAGAGGGACGGATTTCGAGAATCGGACTCCCGCAAGATGTCGTCAAGGAAGAGGCGATTCAACAAGTATATAAAGCCCTTGTGAAAACAGAGCCACACCCAGAACTACCGAAGCCGCAAATTATTTTGTTGCCAGATCGGATTGGCGAAAACCTTCCACTTTTGGTGACAAAAGAAGATTTTTTCGTATCCTCGAAATACGTTGTGCTTCACGCAAAAAGTCCGCTCAAAACGGTGTCATCGGCAGTTCATAATGCAGGAACAGGATGGTATAAAACGTTTGTGAATCGTCATGTTGATACGGCCTACAATCCCGCTGATGTGAAAGGAGAAATGGCCGACTACTTGGCAACTGAAGGTTTTCGACTAACGGACACGGTTGGGATGATGACTGCGGTGACGACGGAACATGTGGAAATTGGTGAATACGCAGGCAAATTCGGGACAATTCTCGTGGCGGTTACAGCGGGAATCGGGAATGCGGTAGATGTATCGCAAGCATTGAAGCGCGATGAAGCGCCTCGCATCGGTACCATTAACACTTGGATCATTATAAATGGGGAATTACCGGATGAGGCATTCATCCAAGCGATGATAACAGCGACGGAAGCGAAAGCGAAAGCGCTCCAAACGGAACAAGTGAAAGATCCATTGACGGATACAATCGCGACGGGTACATCGACGGATAGCATGCTCGTTGCAGCGACGCAACAAGGCGAGGAGCTCCCTTATGCAGGCCCGGTCACCGAGCTTGGCAGGCTCATTGCACACGGCGTGTACGAGTGTACAGTGCGGGCTGTTCAAGCCTATAAGAAAGCGAAAGGATGGCCGTCATGATGCTGGCACATCTCACCGCCGTCGCCATCGGCTTCTGGCTTGATCGCATAATTGGAGATCCTCCGAAATGGCCGCATCCTGTTCGTTGGATCGGCACGTTCATTGCGAAAATGACGACCATTTTAAATAAAGGGCGGCATCGTGTTTGGAAAGGTGCATTGCTGCTGTTTCTAACGTCGACGATTGTGTTTAGCATTGTGTATGTCGTTATGGCATATAGCTATTCATTGCACCTTTTCATAGGTATCGCCATGGAAAGTACACTCATTGCGATTGGTCTGGCACAAAAAAGCTTGCGTGATGCGGCGTTTGAAGTGTACAAGCCTCTGGCAGGCGGCGATGTAGAGACGGCACGGACAAAATTATCATGGATTGTCGGCAGGGATACGGCCCAGTTAAGCGAAAGCGAGATTGCGCGTGGCGCCGTTGAAACGGTTTCCGAAAATACAGCAGACGGCGTCACATCACCACTTTTCTTCGCATTTTTATTCGGTGCCCCTGGATTATGGTTATACAAAGCGGTGAATACGCTCGATTCGATGATTGGTTATCAAGATGAACGTTTTGAAAAGTTTGGCAAGTTTTCTGCGCGTGCCGATGATGTTTTGAATTTCATTCCAGCGCGTATGACGGGACTTATTATTATTTTAGGGACACCAAATGCTTGGGGAATATCATTGGTGCAACGTTTTTCAAGTTGGAAGCGGGACGCACGTCGTCATGCAAGCCCGAACAGCGGTTTTTTGGAAGCTGCCACGGCATGGCAATTGGGCGTGACGCTCGGAGGAACAAATACATATCGCGGACAAGTGTCAACGAGGCCTGAAATTGGTCCAAGTCATATGCCTTTACGTGCGATACATATAAAATCTGTTATTCGAGAAATGCATCGGGCATCTTTCATCTTTTGGATTTTACTGACAGTGATAGGAGTGATGTTGTATGCAGTTGCCTGACCACGGTGCGAATCCGCATCATGTCTATGAGAAATTTGGAATGACCCCACCAATGCAAATTTTAGATTTCAGTGAAAATGTCAATCCAGCGGGGTTTCCGGAACGCGTCTATGAAATGTGGACGGATCTTATGGCAAAGCTGACGATTTATCCAGACCCGGAAGCGGAACCATTTTTATCTGCCGCGGCCCACTTTCATAACATCGGAAAAGAATCTTTATTTGCAGGGAACGGGGCTGCGGAACTGCTTGCCCTCGTTGCGGAACGATATCGGGACAAGAAAGCAATTGTCGTCCATCCAACATTTTCAGAGTATGAAGCAACATTGAAAGCAAAAAATGTTGAAATCATTCGGATCCTTTCATCCGAAGAAGAAGGGTTCAGCTTGCCGTTAAAAGAGCTCATTCAAGCGATGGAAACTGCTTCGGTTCTCTATCTATGTACGCCGAATAATCCGACGGGTATTATGCCAGGACGTGACGAATTGGACAAATTGGTTCGACGAGGGGCAGAAGTCGGATGTGATGTTGTTTTGGACGAAGCTTTCATCGATTTTGTCGATGAATCTTTGTCTTTCATTCCGCGAATTTTAGAAAATGCACATGTGACAGTCGTCCGATCGATGACGAAAATGTACGCGATGCCTGGTATTCGGCTTGGCTATATCGTGGCGGCCCCGTCTGTCATCGAAGAAATAAAAGCGCTGGCCCCGCATTGGAATGTCAATGGAATTGCAGCCCATATTGGAGCGGCCTGTTTGACGGATGAACCCTTTAGAGAGCGGGCGATTAAACAAAGTGCAGATGAACGTGAAGAGCTGACGCTTTTTTTACGAAAGCACGGTTGTTTGGTGACGGATTCAGTTGCCAACTTTCTTTCCTTTACCCCGGGGGCAGGACAGGATGTGAGGAAATTGTACCGGCATTTGTTGACGCGGGGAATTGTCCTTCGACATTCGGAAAATTTTATTGGAATGGACGGCAAATGGCTACGGGTCGGGATGAAAAACCGAGCGGCAATGAATCTTTTGAAAGAGGAGTTGTCTGTATGGTTCGCGGAAAACTGACGTTTATAACAGGCGGTGTTCGAAGTGGGAAAAGTGCTTACGCAGAACAGTTACTTGTCAAAGAAGCACATGCTCATAATAGGCGTCTCGTTTATATCGCTTCCGGTACCGCGACAGATCCAGAGATGGCGACGCGCATCAAGCGGCACCGGCAGGATCGTTCGCGGGAGAACTGGACAACATACGAACAGCCAAAGAATTTAGAAACGCTTTTACCTTTCATTCAGCGAGGGGATCTTGTACTTTGGGACTGTTTGACAACGTGGCTGGCGAATGAGTTGTATGCTGGTTGGGAAACAGGAATGCCGTGTGTTGGACAGGTCGGTTGTATGGAACAGAAAGAAGTTACGTTGTATGAAACGATTGAGACGATTATATCGAAGGCCTCACAATTTGTGATCGTTTCCAACGAAGTGCTTGATGAATGTCCTTCCTCACTTGCGGAAGTCCGATTGTACAGCGAATGGCTTGGCCGCTTACATCAAAAGCTTGTGAATAAAGCGGATACAGCGATTGAAATGGACTATGGGCTGGTGAAAATTTGGAAAAGTCGATAGGGGGTAGCGAAATGAACGGGATAATCGTCTTAGGAACAGCATCGGATTCCGGGAAGACGATGATTTGTACAGCACTTTGCCGTTTATTGGCCGATGAGGGGGTACGTGTGACCCCGTTCAAGTCACAAAATATGTCTCGATTTTCTGCACGGACTGAAAATGGCGAAGAGATAAGTCGTGCACAGTTTATACAAGCGGTGGCGGCTAGAACAAAACCGTCCATTCATATGAATCCGATTTTATTGAAATCGATGCCGGGGATGAAATCGGAAGTGCATGTACTCGGGAAGAGATGGGGCCCGGTTTCCGGCATGGCTTATCGAGATCAGTTTTTTAAACGCGGCATTGAAGCGATTGAAATAGCGCTCGACAAACTGTCCGAAACGTATGAAACCGTCATTATCGAGGGAGCGGGCAGTCCAGCAGAAGTGAATTTGAATGACCGGGAAATCGTCAATATGCGTGTTGCGGAAATGGCAAATGTACCTGCCGTATTAGTTGCGGACATAGACCGAGGGGGCGCAATTGCCTCTATTGTGGGGACGCTTCAACTACTCCCGCCGAATCACCGTGCCCGTATCAAAGCGATCATTATCAATAAATTTCATGGGGACATTTCTTTATTCCAAGAAGGGGTCGAATTCATCGAATCATACACGGGAGTTCCTGTTGCGGGTGTCATTCCCTATAAAGGTAATCACGGAATTGAAGAGGAAGATACGGATCGTCCGGTAACGCAAGCGCCGATGGGCATCGATGTCTATGACGCCTGGGCGAATCATGTGAAAGCGAATCTGGATTGGTCGCTTATGAAAAAAGTTTTAACCGAGCCGGGGGTAAGGCCGTGAATGGTTTGTTGCTTGCTTTGCAGTTTTTTACAATCCTTCCCATACGAAAAGAATTGCCGCTCGGCCGAAAAGAAGTAACGGCAATGTATGTGGCGCTTCCATTCGTCGGAGCGGCAATCGGGCTTTTCATGTATGCACTATGTTTTCTACTATTGGACTATTCCAGCATGGGGACATTGCTGACCGCGGTTTTGATCGTTTTGTCTAGTATCGTATTGACGGGTGGCTTACATCTCGATGGCTGGGCGGATACAAGCGACGCTTTCTTTTCATACAGGGATCGCGACAAGCGTCTCGAAATTTTGGCGGACCCGCGTCTTGGTGCATTCGGCACGATGGGCCTCGTTCTATTGATCATCCTTAAAGTTGCATTGTTCAATGAATTGTTGTTGCGCGAAGCGATGAGTCTCGCATTATTCATAGGGATCCCATTTTTGGCAAGAGCAAGTATGACGTTGTATTTTTCAACAACTAGTCCTGCCAAAAATGAAGGGCTTGCCCATTTTTTTAAGGAAAAACTTCAGACGAAAAATGTTGTCGGAATAGCAGTCGGTGCGTCTGCGCTTGGCCTCATCGGTATAGGATTGTTGGTACAAAGCTTCTGGATGCCGATTATTTTCGTCATCGTCCTTTGTGTAGCGATGTTATTGTATAGAACTTGGTCACTAAAACATTTCGGCGGTGTCACTGGCGACTTGGCGGGCGCGTTCGTTGAAGGAATGGAGGCGGTTTTATGGCTCGTCGTGTTATTATCACTTTAATTCGCCATCTTCCAACCGTTGGCAATCAAAGGCATCAGTATATCGGTTGGACGGATGAATCGATTGCAGATGTCGGGACTGCTGAATGGAAGCTTCCGTGGGAACCGGAGGAAGTGTACGGGAGTGATTTACGTCGCGCCCAAGAAAGTGCGGCTCTTTATTTTCCACAAGCTAAGTTTAAGGCGGATTTTCGGTTTCGGGAAAGTCATTTTGGGGAGTGGGAAGGGAAAACGTATGAAATATTGAAAGATAATGAGGCATACCGTGCGTGGATTGATAACCCATATAGACAGACGCCGCCTGACGGTGAAAGTTTAGCGATCACTGAGAAACGGGTGCTTTCAGCATTTACGGAGTTAATCAAAGAAGAGGAAGACTGTTTTGTCGTAACGCATGGCGGTCCGATCCGAATATTGCTCACGCGGTTTTCGCCCGTTAAGAAGGACTTTTGGTCATGGCGTATTCCGCATGGCTCGGCGTGGCGCCTCGAATGGGAGGACGACAAGAAGTTTAAGGAGGGTGAGCGATGCACGTCTTTATCGGCGGTGCCCATAACGGCAAACGGGCGTATGTGAAAGAATTGTTGAAAGCGCAGGGCAGAACGGACATACAATGGGTTGAAGGCAGATTGCCTTTACCTGGTACGGAACCGGTTGTTATTGCGGGGATTGAGCAGTGGCTTGCACAATGTGGACTGAGCGAAGAACAGGCGATTCGTCGGATGATGGAAGCTGTTCACAACCGGGATGCGGTGGTTGTTTTAACGGATATCGGACGCGGCATCGTGCCGATGGAAGCAGATCAAAGAGAGTTGCGGGATATATGCGGGCGGCTGTATCAACGATTGATGTCGGAAGCGGACGAAGTGACTCGGATTTGGTACGGCATTGCACAAACATTGAAAAGGGGAGAGCAGGATGAAAATTTATACGAAAACGGGAGATAAAGGGAAAACAAGTTTAATAGGTGGACGTGTAGATAAAGATGATCTTCGGGTTGAAGCGTATGGCACGATGGATGAGTTGAATTCATTTGTTGGGAAAGCGATGACAGAGCTTGATTCGGATCTCTTTAAAGATTTGCTTGAAGACCTAGAAGCAATCCAAAACGAATTGTTTGACGGAGGTGGGGACCTCGCAAATGTCATGAAAGAGCGTCATTATAAGCTGACAGACGAACCGATTGAAATACTGGAACGGCGGATTGATGAATTAATGGAAGAAGCGCCGCCATTGGAAAAGTTCATCTTACCAGGGGGGGCGCCGGCTGCAGCGACGTTGCATATTGCACGAACAGTCACGAGACGGGCTGAACGGGTAACTGTTACGCTTATGAAAGAAATAGAAGATGTGTCACCTGTTGTCAGCCGCTATTTAAATAGGCTATCCGATTACTTTTTTGTTGCCGCACGCATTGTGAATTCACGCCTCAATATTCCGGATAACGAATATGTCCGGAGCGCGAAAGTGTTTAGAACAGGGAAGTCTGATAAGAAAAAGGATGAATGAACGTATGCAATTGAAACGACTGACATTGACCGCCATGTTTGCAGCGCTATGCGCTGTCGGCGGTCTGTTGAAAATTCCAATTGCCATTGGATCGACTGCCCTTGATTCAACGCCGGCCCTTTTATCTGCGGCTTTTTTGCCGCCGTTTTACGCAGGCTTGGCATCAGGTATCGGCCATACGGCTTCGGCGATGTATGCTGGGTTTCCGCTAGGCCCTTTTCATCTGTTCATCGCACTTGAAATGCTCTGTATAGTCGCTGTTTTTGCCTGGTTGCATAAAGCGCAAAAAAATACTTTGAAATGGGTGTTTTTCATCGTCGCGAATGGTTTGCTCGCTCCAATTCCATTCTATTTCCTTGTTTCTCCGGCTTTTTTCTTCGGCGCGGTTCCGTCCATCTTTGTGGCAACGCTTGTAAACGCAGTGCTTGCTGCTGTCGCCATGCCAGCATTGCAAGCGGTGGCGAATCGTGAATGGGGGGAACTTCGATGAGGAATGCCATAGATATAGGGAATGGTTTCATCGTAACGACCGATAATTCGGGAGGCATCGGTGAAAAGGAAAGGGATGTCGTTGCGGCTCCGGATCGAATCACCGCCCATTATGCCGCACGTGTCGCGCTGCTTGAACAATGGGCGGCCCATGCGGAACCGATGACCGTTTTACTTCACAACTTCACCGGTGATGGAAGTTGGATAAGCTACGTTGAAGGAGTGAAGGATTTATTCCATGAGGCTGGACTTGAAGTGCCGCCTATTCGTGGAAGCTCGGAAACGAATATGGAGCTCTTGCAATCCGCGGTTGCGGTGACGATGGTCGGCAAAAGGAAAAGAGTTGAAGCAGCAGAGGATTTGGAATGGTATACATACGGTACGCCTCTCGTCGGACAGGATGTATTGGAACGTTCAAAAGAGATCGCGTCTGTCAGACTTCTCTGGAAGGCGATTGAGGCTGGGGTTGTACATCGGATTTGGCCAGTCGGTTCGCGTGGGGTTTTGGAAGAGGTGCGGATGATGACAGGTAATTCCGAAGCACAAGTGGAGACGACACATCCAAGCGGTAAGTCAGCAGGCCCCGCAACTATTGTAATCCTGGGAATTCAAGCAGGAAAAAGGGAAGAAGCGGCTGAATTGCTTGGTCCGTCGATGAAGAAAATACGTATATTCTCGTAAAGCCCGTGTACTGGGATTGGCAAAACGTGAAATTTTGTCAATGGCTAGCATATGCGGGTTTTGTTTTGCGGAAATTGTTAAAAAGGGGGATTTTCCTCCTTATCCAAAATTAATTTACAGACAATTTACACATTATTACTATTTGGCATTGACTGAATGATCGCTCATATTCTACAATAGTGAAAAGGCTATCGACAGAAAAGTTCTCATCTATTACACTATTTCTAATAATTCGTTTTTGTCGACAAGTTTAGCAAAGGGGAAGGGGAGAGTTTGCATGGGTCCATTGCTCATTGCCAACTGGATATTATTTCTAGGGGTTACAGCATATGCACTTGCATTATTCACGTATTTATTGAAGACAAGAACACAATTCGTCAAACTCGGAAGAAAACAAGAGTTTGATGACAGCGTTGCAGAACGTCTGCGCAACATATGGGTGTATGTCTTTGGGCAAAAGAAGTTACTGAAGGACAAAAAGAGTGGGACGATTCACGTTCTATTTTTCTACGGATTCCTACTCGTCCAATTCGGAGCGATTGACCTTATTTGGAAAGGATTGAAACCGGGATCCCATTTACCATTAGGTCCAGTTTACGGCGCATTTACATTTTTTCAAGAAATTGTCGTATTGACGATTCTTGTCGCGGTCGTATGGGCGTTCCATCGACGTTATGTCGAGAAGCTAGTCCGGCTGAAACGGGGTTGGAAATCGGGCTTGGTCCTTATTTTCATCGGCGGGCTTATGCTTTCGACGCTCTTATCGAATGGGATGAACATGATTTGGCAAGGGAATGCGTTGACGTGGACGGAGCCTGTCGCTTCGGCGATTGCAGCGGTATTCAGCTTCATGCCTGCAACCGGGGCTGCGACTGTGTTTTTTATTGGATGGTGGATCCATTTATTGATTTTACTGACGTTCCTGATCTATGTACCACAATCGAAGCACGCGCATTTGATCGCAGGGCCGGTCAATACGTATTTCCATCGGCTTGAAAATGCGGGAAAACTAAAGCCGATCGATTTTGAAGCGATGGAAACGGCGGAAACGGAAGAGGACATGCCTGCACTTGGGGTCGGTAAAATTACCGATTTCACGGATATTCAAATGATCGATTTCTATGCGTGTGTAGAATGCGGTCGCTGTACGAATATGTGCCCGGCATCTGGCACAGGTAAAATGTTGTCGCCGATGGATCTGATCACAAAACTACGTGATAATTTGACGAATACGGGCGCACTTGTCACAAAGCAACAGCCTTGGGTGCCGACATTCGCGTTCAGCAATACGCAAGGGAACCAAATTGCGCTAGCCGCTGGTTTGGAAGGCGCGACGCCGGAAGAGATTTACAATCCTTCGTTAATCGGTGATGTTATTACGGAAGAAGAAATTTGGGCTTGTACGACGTGCCGGAACTGTGAAGACCAATGTCCGGTCATGAACGAACATGTCGACAAAATCATTGATTTGCGTCGTCATCTCGTCATGGTTGAAGGGAAGATGAACCCGGATGCACAACGTGCGATGACGAACATCGAACGTCAAGGAAACCCTTGGGGATTGAACCGGAAGGAAAAAGAGAACTGGCGTGATGCACGTCCGGATCTTCATATTCCAACGGTGAAAGAGTTGAAAAAAGCGGACGAGGAATTCGAATATTTATTCTGGGTCGGTTCCATGGGTGCTTTCGACAACCGTTCACAAAAGATCGCATTGTCTTTTGCACATCTTATGAACAAAGCGGGCGTTAAATTCGCAATACTCGGAAACAAAGAGAAGAACTCCGGAGATACACCGAGACGTCTCGGAAACGAGTTTTTATTCCAAGAGCTTGCGGAATCGAATATTAAAGAATTTGAAAAAGCTGGCGTTACGAAAATTGTAACGGTTGACCCGCATGCATATAATATTTTCAAAAATGAATATCCGGATTTCGGTTTTAAAGCAGAAGTGTTGCATCATACAGAAATGCTTTACGATTTAGTCCAAAAAGGCATTTTGAAACCGGAACATCCGATTGATGAGACGATTACATTCCATGATTCCTGCTATTTAGGTCGCTACAACGAGGTTTACGATCCACCGCGTGAAATTTTGAAAGCGATTCCGGGCGTCAAGTTGATCGAGATGAAGCGAAACCGGGAAGATGGCATGTGCTGTGGGGCGGGCGGAGGCCTCATGTGGATGGAAGAAGATACGGGTCATCGTATCAACGTAGCACGTACGGAACAGGCGCTTGAAGTGAGCCCTGGCATTATCTCTTCAGGTTGTCCGTATTGCTTGACGATGTTATCGGACGGGACAAAAGCGATTGAAGTCGAAGATACGGTCGGCACGTATGATATTGCGGAATTGCTTGAGCGTTCCATTTTCGGCGAAAAGTTTGAAGCGTCGACAGCGGAAGAAGAACCGATTTTACAGTAAACTATATACAGATAATGTACTAAAAGAAAAATCTATAATCCGTATTAACTTTATTGATAGAATTATTAGAATTTGATATATTGATAAGTAATTGAAGAAGGGGTGCGTGCACTCCTTCTTTTTTTGTCACTATCCGGTGAGCGAGCGTTCAGTCGTCCGTTTGCCAATCGAACAGCGGGGGGTTCGATTTGTCGCATTTCTGCGCTTTTTGCAGAAATTAAGACACTCTTCAGGACGTGGTGTCTTTAGCATACGTTCCTCTTTTGTTCAGCGGGCGTTAAAACACCCACTGAACACAGTGAAACAAAAACGCAATCACTTCATCACCTAAAGGGGCGGGAGTCTTCTGCTGAAGAAAGGTAGAATGAAGGCGTTTTCAACAAATAGACGGAGGCGATGACAAGTGGGAAGAACAGTAATTTTAGACGGTGCCCGAACAGCTTTTGGAAAATTTGGTGGAGCATTGGAGCAGCTAACGGCAAGTGATCTTGGAGGCGTTGCCATTCAAGAAGCACTTCGGCGCGCGAATGTGGAGAACAACGAAGTGGACGAAGTGATCATCGGCACGGTGTTGCAGGCGGGGCAAGGGCAAATCCCATCAAGGCAAGCGGCGACGAAAGCGGGACTGCCGTGGGATGTGAAAACGGAAACGATCAATAAAGTATGCGCTTCTGGCATGAGAAGCGTGACACTCGGGGATCAGCTGATTCGACTCGGGGACGAGGAAGTCATCGTTGCTGGCGGTATGGAATCAATGTCGAAGGCTCCTTATTACTTACCAAAAGGGCGTTTCGGCTTGAAAATGGGAGACACCGAGCTGGTAGACGGTTTGCTTTACGATGGGCTGACATGTGCTTTCGCCACGGACCGTGTCCATATGGGAACTTACGGCAATAAGGCGGCGAATGAGTTTACGCTCTCTCGTGAAGAGCAAGACGAATGGGCATTACGCAGCCACGAACGAGCAGTGAAAGCGATGGAAGCGGGGATATGGGCCGAAGAAATTGCCCCTGTTGAGATTCCTCAGCGCAAAGGTGAGCCCGTCATCGTCGATACAGACGAAGCACCAAGAAAGGATACATCCCTCGAAACACTGGCTAAACTACGACCGGCTTTCGGGAAAGATGGGACGATTACAGCGGGAAATGCTCCAGGTGTGAATGATGGCGCCTGTGCACTCGTTTTAATGAGCGAGAAACGTGCTAAGCAGGAAGGAAAGACGCCTCTCGCAACAATTATCGGACACGCGGAAGTGGCAATTGAACCAGAAAACTTCCCGCAAACACCAGGTCATGTCATCAATCAACTATTGGAAAAAACGGGGAAAAAGCTTGAAGACATTGACCTATTTGAAATTAACGAAGCATTTTCAGCCGTAGCACTGGCAAGCTCAAAAATTGCTGATCTCGATGTTGAAAAAGTGAATGTGAATGGTGGGGCAGTGGCGCTTGGCCATCCGATCGGCGCAAGCGGGGCACGGATTATCCTGACATTGGCGTACGAATTGAAACGTCGGGGTGGCGGCATTGGTGTCGCCGCAATTTGCTCAGGCGGCGGGCAAGGCGACGCGATTATGATAGAGGTAGTTTGATAGTTGGGGAACGGGATCATTTATGAACATGCGCGATAACTGCATAAGAAGCGCGGATAGCATCCGCCTGAAGTGGAAATCAACAGTCTGCAAACCCGACATCATACGGGGGCTTTTCAGTGGCTTTAAAAACAAAGGGGGAATGGGTTCTAATGAAAAAAGTAATGGTCATCGGGGCGGGACAAATGGGTTCGGGGATTGCCCAAGTATGTGCCCAAGCGGGGTACGCTGTTTTATTAAATGATATAAATGAAGATTCATATGATAAAGGGATACAAGTCATTACGAAAAATCTTGCGCGTAATGTAGAGAAGGGGCGGATGACTGAGGAAGAGAAAGAAGCGATTCTCGGTCGTATTTCCAAGTCACTCGATTTACAAGACGCCGAAAATGTGGACATCGTCATTGAAGCCGCGGTCGAAAATATGTCGATCAAGCGGTCGATCTTTTCGAAACTCGATGAAATTGCACCTGCACATGCTATTCTTGCTTCCAACACATCGTCTCTTCCGATTACGGAAATCGCAGCTGCAACGAACCGGCCGGAAAAAGTGATCGGCATGCACTTCATGAACCCTGTTCCTGTCATGCAACTTGTCGAGATTATTCGAGGACTCGCAACAGCGGATGAAGTGTATGAAGCAGTCGAAGCGATGACGAGAAAGTTATCTAAGACACCTGTGGAAGTGAATGATTTCCCGGGATTCGTCGCGAACAGAGTACTTATGCCGATGATCAATGAAGCAATTTATACATTATATGAAGGCGTCGCAACGGAAGAAGCGATTGACGAAGTGATGAAACTTGGCATGAATCATCCGATGGGTCCGTTGCAACTTGCTGACTTCATCGGTCTGGACACTTGCCTTTACATTATGGAAACGCTATATGAAGGGTTTGGAGATTCAAAATACCGACCTTGCCCATTGTTACGGAAATATGTGAAAGCGGGTTGGCTCGGGAAAAAAGCGGGTCGCGGTTTTTACGTGTATAGCTAAAGGAGGCGTGCCTATGGATTTACAATTCACCGAAGAGCAACAACTGATGCGGAAGATGGTAAGAGATTTCGCTAAAAATGAAATTGAGCCGTTCATCCCGCAAATGGAAACGGGTGCGTTTCCGCGAGAAATTGTAACGAAAATGGGAGAGCTCGGTTTGATGGGCATTACCGTCCCTAAACAGTACGGCGGTTCGGAAATGGACTTCATCTCTTATATTATTGCTATTACCGAACTGTCTAAAGTAAGTGCTGTCGTTGGTGTTATTTTATCCGTCCATACGTCGGTCGGGATAAATCCCATTATGCAGTTTGGGAATGACGAGCAGAAAGCCCGGTACTTGCCGAAAATGGCGAGTGGCGAATACCTAGGTGCATTTTGTTTAACTGAATCATCGTCCGGTTCCGATGCCGCTTCCCTGAAAACTCGGGCGGTCAAAAAGGGAGAGCACTATGTGTTGAACGGTTCAAAAATGTTCATCACGAACGGTGGAGAGGCGGATGTATATATCGTGTTCGCTTCGACAGATCCAGCCGCCAAAACATATGGCTTATCGGCGTTCATTGTCGATAAGGATACACCCGGTCTCCAAATCGGGAAAAATGAGCGGAAGATGGGGCTTCATGGTTCAAGAACAGTGTCTTTAACTTTCGATAATATGAAAGTACCTGTTCGAAACAGGCTAGGTGCGGAAGGGCAAGGATTTAAAATTGCCATGGCGAATTTGGATGTCGGCCGAATCGGTATTGCAGCTCAGGCGCTTGGCATCGCTCAAGCATCTTTGGAGGCCTCCGTCCATTATGCAAATGAACGAAGCCAATTTGGGAAACCAATTGCCGCGCAACAAGGGATCGGCTTCAAACTGGCGGATATGGCTTCGGCGGTTGAGGCGGCACAACTGCTCGTCTACCGCGCTGCCTTTCTTCGTGCGCAAGGATTGCCTTGTGGAAAAGAAGGTTCGATGGCAAAGCTATTTGCTTCCAAAGCGGCTGTCGACAATTCGATTGAAGCCGTTCAAATTTTCGGGGGCTATGGTTACACGGAAGATTATCCAGTGGAAAGATTTTTTCGTGATGCCAAAGTGACTGAAATTTACGAAGGAACGAGCGAGATCCAACGTATTGTCATTGCCAAACATTTACTCGATTGAAAAGGGGGAAACGACATGGATTTTAAATTGTCCGAAGAACATGCAATGATCCGAAAGATGGTGCGTGAATTTGCGGAAAAAGAAGTCGCTCCAACAGCGGCTGAACGGGACGAAGAAGAGCGTTTTGATCCGATTCTTTTTAAGAAGATGGCGGAACTCGGTTTGACCGGCATCCCTTGGCCGGAAAAATACGGCGGAATCGGCAGCGATTATCTTTCCTACGTCATTGCTGTTGAAGAACTTTCCCGTGTCTGTGCTTCCACGGGTGTGACGCTTTCCGCACATACGTCATTGGCAGGTTGGCCGCTCTATAAATACGGGACGGAAGCGCAAAAGCAGGAGTATTTGCGACCGTTGGCGGAAGGGACAAAAATCGGTGCGTACGGATTGACGGAACCCGCTTCAGGTTCGGATGCAGGCGCGATGAAGACGACTGCATATTTGGATGGAGACGATTATGTGTTAAATGGTTCCAAGATTTTCATTACGAATGGTGGCGTGGCGGATATTTACATCGTTTTTGCGGTGACGGATACTGGTGCAGTAGCAAAACGTCCGGAAACGAGCGCGTTTATCATTGAGAAAGACTTTCCAGGTTTTTCGGTCGGCAAAAAGGAGAAGAAGTTAGGCATTCGTTCGTCTCCAACGACGGAAATTATTTTTGACAATTGTCGCGTACCGAAAGAGAATCTGCTCGGTCAAAGAGGGGAAGGGTTCGTCATTGCGATGACGACGCTCGACGGGGGCAGGAATGGAATAGCGGCTCAAGCGGTTGGTATTGCGCAAGGGGCACTTGACGCTTCTGTTGACTATGCGAAAACGCGTAAACAATTCGGGAAGCCGATCGCTACAAATCAGGGGATCAGTTTTAAATTGGCGGATATGGCGACAGCAATTGAGGCATCGAGATTATTAACGTATCAAGCGGCGTGGCTGGAATCGAATGGCAAGCCGTACGGTAAAGAATCTGCCATGGCAAAACTGATGGCGGGAGATACAGCGATGAAGGTAACGACGGAGGCGGTTCAAGTATTCGGCGGTTATGGGTACACGAAGGATTATCCTGTTGAGCGTTATATGCGAGATGCCAAAATAACGCAAATTTATGAAGGAACTCAGGAAATCCAACGTCTTGTCATCTCCCGGCTACTGACGAAATGATCGGAGGTGCACGTGTGGATTCGAAATGTGAAGTGAAATCGTCTGTAAAAGATCGAAGTTTGATTGAAGTGAGGCGGGAACAGCTAATTTGCGGTGCAGTCAAACTGTTCAAAGAAAAAGGGTTTCACCGAACGACGACACGTGAAATTGCGCAACAAGCGGGTTTCAGCATCGGCACACTCTATGAATATATCCGAACGAAAGAAGATGTATTGTTTCTCATCTGCGACAACATTTACAACGAAGTACATCGTCGCTTGTTTACAGCGACAACAGCCCAAGGGACCGTCGAAGAAATTGAATTGGCCATCTATCGGTACTTTACATTGATCGATGATATGTCAGACGAGTTTGTTGTCATGTATCAAGAATCGAAGACATTATCGAAAGAAGCACTTCAATACGTTCTGAAGAAAGAAATGGAAATGGTCGCTTTATTTGAAAAACTGCTACAAGCTTGTGTCGATTCAGGGACGCTTCGTATCGGCCGGAAAGAAGTCGGCTTGGCTGCTCATCATATCATCGTCCAAGGACAAATGTGGGCTTTTCGCAGATGGGCGCTGTATGGGCAGTATACGATTGCAGACTATATCCAAGTCCAGACGGATCAGTTTTTCCGAGGTGTCATAGGTGACAGATCTTGAATGATGGGAGGGGCAAAGATGGTGACAGTTGAAGTTTATAAACCGAAACATCACATCCGGATGGTGACAGCATCAAGCTTATTTGATGGACATGATGCATCAATTAATATTATGCGCCGCATTTTGCAGGCGAGCGGTGCAGAAATTATTCATCTTGGACATAATCGCTCTGTTGAGGAAGTTGTGGACGCTGCGATACAAGAAAATGTGCAAGCGATTGCCATGTCATCTTATCAAGGCGGCCATGTCGAATATTTCAAGTATATGTATGATCTTCTTCAAGAACGTGGAGCCCCACATATTCGAATTTACGGTGGTGGTGGCGGTGTCATCCTGCCGAAAGAAATTAAAGAATTGCATGACTATGGTATCGCGTGGATCTTCTCGCCTGAGGATGGGCGGAAATTGGGCTTGCAAGGGATGATTAACCGGATGCTCGAAGAATGCGATTTCCAAACAGCATCCGATTGCCGACCGGAAGACATTGATCGGCTTCACGCGGATCATCCGGAAGTACTGGCAAAATGGATCACATATGTCGAGGAAATGTACGACCAACAGGATGATAGAACACGTGAAATTTTGAAAAAAGCACGGTCCTTATCGAAAGGCACGCCTGTATTCGGGATTACGGGAACCGGGGGTGCCGGAAAAAGTTCATTGACGGATGAATTGATCCGTAGGTTTTTACATGAACTGCCTGAGAAGAAAGTGGCGATTTTGTCCATCGATCCGACGAAACGAAAAACAGGTGGTGCGCTTTTGGGAGACCGCATAAGAATGAACGCCATCTTCGATAAGCGTGTTTTCATGCGCAGCCTTGCGACAAGGGGATCTCGTTCGGAACTTTCAGGCGCGATGCATGATGTGCTCGATATTGTGAAAGTGGCAGGATTTGACTTGATCGTCATCGAAACGAGTGGGATCGGGCAAGGGGATGCAGACATCGCGAATATTTCGGATGTGTCCATGTACGTCATGACGAGTGAATTCGGTGCACCAACCCAACTTGAGAAAATTGACATGATCGACTACGCAGATTTGATCGCTATCAATAAATTTGAGCGAAAAGGATCCGCCGATGCGATGAGACAAGTGCAAAAGCAATACCAGCGCAGCCATCTCCTATGGGATCAGGAACCGGGTACGATGCCCGTTTATGGTACGATCGCCAGTCAATTCAATGACCAAGGGACGAACGCACTCTTTGCGGCGATCGTTCGGAAACTAAATGAAAACTGCGGGCTCAGATGGGAGACATCCTACGATGAATCGATGAAAACGAAGAAGCAGAATGTCATTATCCCAACCGACCGTCTCCATTACTTACGGGAAATTACAGACGCGGTTCGAGGCTATCATAAGAAATCCGAAATCCAAGAGCAGCTGGCGCGAAAATTGTTCCAGCTTGAAGGGGCAATTGAAGTTGTGAAAGAACGTTCACCCGATGATGTGCTTGTCGGGTCGTTGCAGACGTTGTCCGATCATGTTCGTGAAGAACTGAGCGCTGAGTCGAAGCGAATTCTTCAAAACTGGGAAGCTTTGAAAGAAGCGTATGCAGGAGAAGAGTTTGTGACGAAAGTGCGGGATCGGGAACTTCGTACAATCTTACGGACGAAAAGTTTGTCGGGACTGAGCATTCCGAAAATCGCGTTGCCACACTTCAAAGATTACGGAGAAATCATTCGATGGACATACAGGGAAAATGTACCGGGTTCCTATCCATTCACGGCGGGGGTGTTCCCGTTCAAGCGGGAAGGTGAAGATCCGAAACGTCAATTTGCTGGTGAAGGTACACCTGAACGTACGAACCGCCGTTTTCATTATTTATCGAAAGACGATGATGCAAAACGGTTGTCGACGGCATTCGACTCGGTCACGTTATACGGAGAAGATCCTCATGAGCGACCGGACATTTTCGGGAAGGTCGGGGAATCGGGTGTCAATGTATGCACACTCGATGATATGAAAAAGTTATATGATGGTTTTGACCTTTGTGCGCCCTCCACTTCTGTTTCCATGACGATCAACGGTCCTGCGCCGATCATCTTGGCAATGTTCATGAATACAGCAATCGACCAGCAAGTTCGCTTGAAAGAGGAAGCACTCGATCGCATGTTGACGCCTGAGGAATTTATACAAGTGAAGGCGGAAACATTGCAAGTCGTTCGGGGCACTGTGCAAGCTGATATATTGAAAGAAGACCAAGGGCAGAACACGTGCATTTTTTCGACGGAATTTGCACTTCGACTCATGGGGGATATCCAGCAGTACTTTATCGATCAAAAAGTACGGAATTATTATTCCGTTTCAATCTCGGGTTATCATATTGCCGAAGCGGGGGCCAATCCGATTTCCCAGTTGGCATTCACGCTCGCAAATGGTTTTACGTATGTCGAGTATTATTTAAGCCGGGGGATGCACATTGATGATTTTGCTCCGAATCTATCATTCTTTTTTTCCAATGGACTCGATCCAGAATACACGGTCATTGGCCGCGTCGCGCGAAGGATTTGGGCCATTGCGATGAAGGAAAAATACGGTGCCAACGAACGGAGCCAAAAGTTGAAGTATCATGTGCAAACATCGGGACGCAGTTTGCATGCTCAAGAGATCGCCTTCAATGATATCCGGACGACGCTCCAAGCGTTGATGGCTTTACAGGATAATTGTAATTCACTCCATACAAATGCGTACGATGAAGCGATCACGACACCGACGGAAGAATCGGTGCGTCGTGCGATGGCCATCCAAATGATCATTACGAAAGAACATGGCTTATCCAAAAACGAAAACCCGTTGCAAGGGGCGTTTATCGTGGAACAATTGACCGACCTCGTGGAAGAGGCGGTGTTGGAGGAGTTCGTCAGCTTGAACGACCGGGGCGGCGTGTTAGGCTCCATGGAAACACAATATCAAAGAGGGAAGATCCAAGAAGAATCGATGATTTACGAAACGAGAAAGCATACAGGGGCATTGCCGATTATTGGGGTCAATACTTATTTGAATCCGAATCCACAGTCTGACGAGACAATTGACGAGATGGAAATTGCGCGAGCGAGCCAAGAAGAGAAAGAAACGCAAATTACAAATTTACGCAATTTCCAAGAGAAGCACCAGGATGCAACCGAATCGGCATTGAACCAGTTGAAGAAAGTGGCGGTGACGGGGGGAAATATTTTCGCGGAATTGATGGAAACAGTGAAAGTCGCGAGTCTTGGCCAAATTACGAATGCATTGTATGAAGTGGGCGGACAATATCGTCGAAATATGTAGAAAAAAATGGAAGGTAAATATTGACATTCCGTAGATTTTCCCAGCGAGCTATGGGACAATGGAAGAATAGAAGCAAACTTGACAGCGTATAGTGAAAAAAGGAAAGAGGTGCCAGGATGAAGCTTTATCAGCACATAATTATTATATCCGCCCTCATTCTATCAATCATTTTATTTTACAAAGATGGTTTCGGTGCGGTTCCGTTTCTACTTGCAGCTGTTTATTTAAGTTCTATTTTCATTAAGGAAATCTTACGCAGTAAAAAGAACCAGTGAACGATGGCATGCTAAGAAAAATTTTCTTTACGTTTAAAATCGTGTGTGCTATGGTAAACTTGACTTGAAGTTGTATTTACTTTGGATGAATTCAAAGGACTGGGGGAATCTGGTCCTTTTTTTCTGTGGAAAATTGATAAGGTTCGCGATTGTCCATCTAGCCATCGAAGACTAGACTCTCTCTGATTTGAAATGCATGATGGCATTCATCCCGTCACTTATAGAAGTGGGGAACTTTTGCTGAGTCAAGTTAAAGAGAAAGAACTGGCTTCCATGGCAATGAATTGTATATAATAACTGTAACTGCATGTATGAAGAAAGGGCGTGTGTTTGTATTGAATATCCGTGAAATGACGAAAGAACAATTAGCGGAAGAGTCGTCGATTGACATTGCTTACGCTGTTTTAGCCGAGAAAGGCGAACATATGACGTTAAGACAACTGATGGATGAAGTTCGCAAGCTGAATGGCGTCACTGTGAGAGCGATGTCAGAAAAATTGAACCAGGTGAATACAGACATTAACATCGATGGTCGTTTCCTAGCGATCGATGACATTCGCTGGGGGCTTCGCGAATGGTATCCGGTTGATCAGCTTGAAGCGGAGACGGCGCCAGTCGTCCGAGCACGTAGAAAGAGCAAAGAAGACGATGATGAAGATGAAGAAGAGGAAATTGACGACGATGGTTTCGACAAAATAGACTTTGACGAAGACGAAGAAGATGATGACGGCAAAGGTGAGGAGATCATCGAAGACGAGGATGAAGACGAGCTTGATATTGACGCAGATCTTCTCGTTGAAGAAGACGATGAGATGATTCCTGAAGACATAGAGCTTGAAGATGAAGACGAAGAGGACGAAGAAGAAGACGAGGAAGACGAAGAATAAATTCTTGACTTCAGCATCAGCGCGATATAAGATTTTATCTGGGCTCCTTGAAAAAGGACACTAAACTCAGTGCTTATGCGCTCCTACTGCCAAGATGCAGACGGGGCGCTTTTTTATTTTTGGACATGGGATGCCAAGTACCGGAGACCGCACGAAGTGGGTCATGCAGTCATTGCGATGGAACGTTGTATAGCTAGACTGTCTTCCTTTTATGCTTTTAAAGGGACGCAAAAGGATATGTTACTTGACACCCTTATGTGATTGAGCGAAGGTGCCTCCCAAGCGCCGGCGCAGTGTTCGAGGAAATTTAATTTCGACCCATATAATAGAACGACCATTTCAATAAACGGAGGGTTTTTTACATGGCAAAGTATATTTTTGTAACAGGTGGTGTCGTTTCGTCACTTGGAAAAGGGATCACGGCTGCGTCACTCGGACGTTTGCTGAAAAACCGTGGACTGCAAGTAACGATTCAAAAGTTCGACCCATACATTAACGTCGATCCTGGGACAATGAGTCCATATCAGCATGGGGAAGTATTTGTAACGCAAGACGGGGCAGAAACAGATTTGGATCTCGGTCACTATGAACGTTTTATCGATATCAATTTAAACAAATACTCCAACGTTACGATGGGGAAAGTATATTCTTCCGTACTACAAAAAGAACGCCGCGGTGATTATAACGGCGCAACTGTACAAGTCATCCCGCATATTACGAACGAAATTAAAGAGCGTATTCTTCGTTCAGGGAAAGAGATGAATGCAGATGTCGTTATTACGGAAATCGGAGGCAGTGTCGGAGACATTGAATCCCTTCCGATTCTTGAAGCGATCCGTCAAATGAAAACCGACCTACCTAAAAATGACGTCATGTATATCCACTGTACACTTATTCCATACATGAAAGCCGCTGGGGAAATGAAGACGAAACCGACCCAGCATAGCGTAAAGGAACTTCGTGGACTCGGAATTCAGCCAGATATAATCGTCGTCCGTTCGGAACAGCATGTGCCACAAGAAATGAAAGAAAAAATTGCGCTATTTTGTAGCGTTCGGGCAGAAGAAGTTATCGAAGCCGTGGACGCTGACACGCTTTACAAAATCCCACTTATGTTAAATGAACAAAAGATGGATGAAATTGTCGTTGACTTCCTCCGACTTGAAGCGGGAGAGCCAGATATGAGCGAACTGAATGCGCTTGTTGAGCTTGTTGGAGCCGTTTCGAAAAAAGTGAAAATCGGTCTTGTCGGAAAGTATGTGGAATTGCAAGATGCTTATATCTCAGCAGTCGAAGCACTCTCTCATGCAGGATATGGCTACGGGGCGGATATTGAAGTGAAGTGGATCG
Organism: uncultured Sporosarcina sp.; assembly: GCA_948469885.1. Taxonomy (GTDB): domain Bacteria; phylum Bacillota; class Bacilli; order Bacillales_A; family Planococcaceae; genus Sporosarcina. The sequence continues at coordinate 56,934 of CAOKMT010000006.1, forward strand.
ACTCGGAAACGTTAACTGCACAAAATGCAGCTGAAGTTTTAGGCGATGTAGATGGCATTGTGGTCCCAGGCGGTTTCGGCGACCGTGGTGTCGATGGGAAGATCGAAGCGATTACGTATGCGCGTGAACAGAAAGTGCCATTTTTCGGAATTTCACTCGGTATGCAATTGGCAGTGGTCGAATATGCCCGTAACGTTGTTGGACTGAAAGATGCGCATTCGACGGAGTTTGATCAAGACACGAAGCATGCGATCGTCGACTTGCCAGCTGCTCAAGTCGATGTGGAGAACCTTGGCGGAACGATGCGTTTAGGCCTGTACCCTTGTAAGTTGAAAGAAGGGACGAAAGCGAAAGCTGCTTATGGAGAAGAGCTCGTGTATGAGCGCCATCGCCATCGTTATGAATTCAATAATGGATACCGTGAACAGTTGGAAGAAGCGGGCATCGTGTTTTCCGGTATGAGCCCAGATGCACAGTTTGTGGAAATGATCGAGCTGGAAGACCATCCGTTTTTCCTCGGTTGTCAATTCCATCCTGAATTTGCTTCAAGACCAACACGTCCACAGCCGTTGTTTAAACAATTCATCGGTGCTGCGCTGGAAAGACAAGCGAAGTAAATAGAGTAAAATAACAATAAAAAAACTGCGTTGAAACGGATCACTCCATTTCAGCGCAGTCTTTTTTGTTTAGTCCAAATCTGCTACCATTTCATCGTAATTCAGTTTCACTGCTTGATAAATGAAAAGTGCAGCGAGGGCGTGCGGTTGTACGAAGCGTTCCCCGTCTTCGCCGGGCAGTAATCCTCGCGTGACCCCAGTCGAAATATAAGTCGTCGCAAGATCTGCGAGTTCATTTTCCGCGTTATCTTTTTCCGCTGCGACCGCCCCAAATGGGATCCACTGAGCGGCGAGCTGACGTGCAAGCTCAAGCGCCTCTGAATCCGTTGCATTGCGGCTTAAAATCCAGACGCGATCTTCCTTGTTAATCGCCATTCCATTTTCATAAGCGATTGCGCCGGTAAGTGGCTCCGCACCATGCAATGCAACCGAGCGGATGCAGTCCATCTCCCCAATTCCTGCGATGACGATCCGTCCTTGGCCGATTGTCGCCTGGGCGAGCAACCGTGCCGTCTCTTCGATTGCTTCTTCTTCATTGCCCGCAATCCGTTGCAATAAGCCATTCACTTGCGTAGTTAACATTTTCAAGAAAATCACCTCGCGTCTATTATAAGAACCTGAAGGAAGGAAAGCAAAAACGAAAAAGATTTGAAGGATCTCATCGACAGGAATATTTAACATTCATATCGCGGTCGACGTGGGATACGGATTTTGAAGGAAGTTAAGAAGTTCAAAGAAATTGACGCTTTCAATTTCTTGGAGAGTAGGTTGACGTGAAGTTATTATACTGAGAAAATATGACGGAAAGGTGTCGCATAAGCATATAGAAGGTGACTAAATTTTATAAAAATTGAAGGGATATCACGTTTGCTGTCAAAGTACTCAAGAAACAGAATGTTCAGAAAGAGGGTGTCTTATGTGAGAAGTCTGTTGATTGTGGATGATCAACCAGGTATTCGTCTTCTCCTTGAAGAGTTGTTTCGAAAAGAAGGATATGAAACAAGTGGTGCTACAAATGGTATGGAAGCGCTTCAGAAGATTGAACAGAAACGTCCCGATTGTATCCTTCTCGATATGAAGATGCCTGGCATGAACGGGATCGACGTGTTGAAGAAAATCAAAGCCGATTGGCCGGAGGTTCCAGTCATGATGATGACAGCATTCGGTGAAGTGGAGTTAACGAATGAAGCGCTCGCAATCGGTGCGAGCGAATATTTTACAAAGCCGTTCGATGTCCATGAAGTGCGGGAAGCGGTTAATCGCTTATTCAAAGACTGACGGGGCGGGCAGTGGTAAACACTGCCTGTTTTTGTTATGATTATAGAGGTATCTGAATCGAAAGGACAATGATCCAGTGCCACTTTAGTGAACGCTTATAGAGCTTATATACACGAAAAAACATAATTTTTTTATTATTCGGAGGAGGAATTTTTATGGCGCTTGTTTCGATGAAAGAAATGATGATTAAAGGGAAGAATGAAGGATACGCCATCGGTCAATTCAACTTAAACAATTTAGAGTACACGCAAGCAATTTTGCAAGCGGCTGAAGAAGAGCAATCTCCGGTCATTCTTGGCGTGTCAGAAGGTGCTGGCCGATATATGGGCGGTTTCACGACAGTTGTCAACATGGTGAAAGGCTTAATGCATGACTACAAAACGACAGTGCCTGTTGCGATTCATTTGGATCACGGGTCGAGTTTTGAAAAATGTAAAGAAGCGATCGACGCTGGTTTCACTTCCGTTATGATCGACGCCTCATCAAAACCTCTTGCGGAAAATATTGAAATAACGAATACAGTGGTGGAATATGCACACGCGCACGGTGTTTCAGTGGAAGCTGAACTCGGGGTTGTTGGTGGACAAGAAGATGATGTCATTGCGGACGGTGTGATTTACGCTGATCCGGCAGAATGTAAGGAACTTGTCGATAAAACAAATATCGATTGTTTGGCACCAGCACTCGGATCTGTACATGGCCCATACAAAGGCGAGCCGAACTTAGGTTTTGAAGAAATGGAAACGATCTCCAAACAGTCTGACTTACCGCTCGTTTTACACGGTGGAACAGGAATCCCATTGAAAGACATTCAACGTGCAATTTCGCTTGGTACCGCGAAAATCAATGTCAATACTGAAAACCAAATTGAAGGAACGAAAGCTGTCCGTCAAACGCTTGCGGAAGATTCGGAAGTGTATGATCCAAGAAAATACTTGGCGCCGATGCGCGACGCAATTAAAGCGACAGTCATTCAAAAAATGCGGGAGTTTGGTAGTTCGCAAAAAGCATAACGCGTCGTAAATAGGTAAAGGAGAAGCTTCCAAAGAGATTCTCCTTCATCCTTTTAATTTTAATCATTTGATGTGTGAAGATCACTTCGTTGATTGTCGTGGAGGATGGCTACTAGGGGTAGCGGCTCACCGCCCGCCCACGGAAAGCGTCCGCTCGGAACGGAAATCAACATTATTCGGTTTTCCATGTAATAAATCTAATTAATGCGAGATACCAGATACGCTCACAATTCGCAGAAGGATGCGAATAGATGCCGGAACTTGGTATTCTTACAGAAGTCCTTGAGGAGGAAATTGAGAATGAAATTTTTTATTGATACAGCAAATTTTGATGAGATTAAAGAAGCGCATAGTTGGGGGATTTTGTCCGGTGTAACGACTAACCCATCACTTGTAGCGAAAGAAGACGTACCGTTCCACGAGCGTTTGCGTGAAATTACAGAGCTCGTCGACGGTTCTGTCAGTGCGGAAGTCATCGCGTTGGATGCTGAAGGAATGATCAAAGAAGGACGCGAACTCGCGAAAATCGCGCCGAATATTACTGTAAAACTGCCGATGACACCAGAAGGCTTGAAAGCGTGTTCCGTTTTTGCACAAGAAGGTATTAAAACGAACGTCACGCTTATTTTCAGTGCCAACCAAGCACTACTTGCAGCACGCGCGGGAGCTACATATGTTTCGCCGTTTTTGGGAAGACTTGATGATATTGGGCAAGATGGCATGGCGCTCATCAGTACGATCGCCGACATTTTTATCCAGCATGATATCAAATCCGAAATTATCGCGGCCTCCATCCGTAGTCCACAACATATTACAGATGCGGCATTGCATGGCGCACATATTGCGACAACGCCATTCCCTGTATTGAAACAATTATTTAATCATCCGCTTACAGAAAAAGGAATCGAAGGCTTTCTTGCGGATTGGGAAAATAGAAAGAACAAGTAATGGCAAAGGAGAGCTCCATGGAGGTTTATAAAATTACCGGCGGCAACCGCCTTAAAGGGACGATTAAAGTGAGTGGCGCGAAAAATAGTGCAGTCGCCCTTATCCCTGCCTCGATTTTAGCAGATTCCCCTGTCACGATTGAAGGACTACCTGCAATTTCCGACGTCTTAACATTGCAAGCGCTCGTTGAAGATATCGGTGGAAAAGTGTCTTTCGACCAGCAAAATATGGTGATCGATCCGACGGAAATCATTTCAATGCCACTTCCCAATGGAAATGTGAAAAAACTTCGTGCTTCTTATTATTTCATGGGCGCGATGCTCGGTCGCTTCAAAAATGCAGCAATTGGCTTGCCAGGTGGTTGTCATCTTGGACCGCGACCGATCGATCAGCATATTAAAGGATTTGAAGCGCTTGGTGCCAAAGTGACGAACGAGCACGGTGCCATTTACTTGCGGGCAGAAGAGCTGCGAGGCGCCAAAATCTATTTGGACGTCGTCAGCGTAGGAGCGACGATCAACATTATGCTGGCGGCTGTATTGGCGAAAGGGCGCACGACGATTGAGAATGCGGCGAAAGAACCTGAAATCATCGATGTTGCAACTTTATTATCCAATATGGGTGCGAAAATCAAAGGCGCCGGGACGAATGTCATCCGGATCGATGGCGTGGAAAAATTGCATGGGACGAAACATACGATTATTCCGGATCGAATCGAAGCGGGGACGTTCATGATTATGGCGGCAGCAGCCGGCGATGGCGTCATGATCGATAATGTCATTCCTTTTCACGTAGAAGCATTGACCGCGAAACTTCGGGAGATGGGCGTGGATGTCGTAGAGGAAGATGAAAGAATCTTTATTCCGAAGGCTCAAGATTTGCAGGCAGTGGATGTGAAGACGCTTGTTTATCCTGGATTTCCAACAGATTTACAACAACCTTTTTCTGTCTTGCTGACACAAGCACTTGGTTCTTCTGTCATAACGGATACTGTCTATTCCGCTAGGTTTAAACATATTGATGAGTTGAGAAGGATGAATGCTGTGGCACGGGTCGAAGGCAGTACGGCGATTTTATCTGGACCGACTGCTTTGGAAGCGGCGACTGTACGGGCGACTGATCTTCGAGCGGGGGCAGCACTCGTTTTGGCTGGATTGCTGGCGGAAGGGGAAACAGAAGTACAAGAAATCCAGCATATTGAACGTGGATATAGCTCGCTGATTGATAAACTCCGGGGAATTGGAGCACAAATTCAAAAAGTGAAAATTCCTGCTGAAGCGCCTGTACAAGAATAACGTGCGAAATCTTGTAAACAGTTATGCTATACTAGATAGGTCGAAGTATTGAATGTTTATACATGAATGCTATATAGATTTATGAATATTAACTTGATTCAGCAGAAGTCCCCCACTTCGATAAGTGGCGGGATGAATGCTAAAATGCTATTTAAATCAGAGGGAGTTCAAACTCCCTGCTGATTCAAGTTAAGCCTCCGGCGGGTGTCACAGATTTTCAGAGGAGCTTAAGAAGGCAGTCTAAGACCGCGACTTCCTGTCGCAACGACTGCATGACCAACTTCCTGTTGGCCCCATGCTCGAAAAAAATCTGGACGCAATCACGCCGAGGCGCGATTGATTATGTAATACAGTAAGACGTAACCGAAAACGGGAGGAACTGACATGGAACGCAGTTTATCAATGGAATTAGTGCGTGTGACAGAAGGAGCGGCAATATCAGCCGCCCGCTGGATGGGACGCGGTTTAAAAAACGAGGCGGATGACGCGGCGACTGAGGCGATGCGTACCGTCTTTGATACAATTCCGATGCGAGGTGTTGTCGTTATCGGTGAAGGTGAAATGGACGAAGCGCCGATGTTGTATATCGGAGAAGAGCTTGGAATGGGGCACGGACCAGAAGTGGATGTCGCTGTCGATCCTGTCGAAGGGACGAGCATCGTCGCATCAGGAGGATGGAATGCGCTAACTGTTCTAGCTATCGCTGATCGAGGCAACTTGCTCCATGCACCGGATATGTATATGGATAAAATCGCCGTCGGTCCCGAAGCAGTTGGAAAAATCGATATTAATGCTTCCATCACGGACAATTTGAAGGCGGTCGCTAAAGCAAAAAACAAAGATATTGAAGATGTCGTCGCAACAGTCTTAAACAGAGAACGTCATTTGGAATACATTAACGAAATCCGGGCTGCCGGCGCGCGTATCAAGCTTATCAATGACGGTGACGTGGCAGGAGCCATCAATACCGCGTTCGATGAGACTGGCGTCGATATTCTGTTCGGCCTAGGCGGCGCGCCGGAAGGAGTCATTTCGGCAGTCGGTTTGAAATGTCTAGGCGGGGAAATCCAAGGGAAACTTGTTCCGTCCAACGATGCTGAATTGGAACGATGCAAAAAAATGGGCATCGATGTCAATCAGGTGCTGCGCATGGAAGATCTCGTAAAAGGAGATGACGCCATTTTTGCAGCTACGGGTGTAACAGATGGGGAATTGCTTCGTGGTGTCCAATTTAAAGGCGGCTACCGATTAACGCATTCCCTCGTCATGCGCTCAAAATCAGGCACTGTCCGGTTTGTCGAGGGCCGTCATAGCATGAAGAAAAAACCTCATCTCGTCATGCAAGACTGATATACTTCGCATAAGACGTGTTGTCTTTCGCCTTGCTTCTCTGATGAAAGCAAGGCGAAAGTTCCTTACAGCCGTTTATCAATGACGTCTCTGCGTACTTGTGTCCAGATTTTGAATTAAGGCCAGCACAACGCGTGCTTAAATCTGTGATATCCGCCGGAGACTTAACTTGAATCAGCAGGGAGTTTGATCTCTTCGTGATTGAAATGAGGTTTAGCTTCATCCCGCTAATGATGGAAGTGGGTGGATTTCTGCTCTTGTTGTTACCCCTTCGTCGCAACAAACATTGCTGAATCAAGTTGAATTTTTCACCGAAAACCTCAAAATTCAACCTCATTAACCTAAAAGAGTGGTGCCTATGAAATGACAACATTAACGATGTCGGCGCTAGAGAATATGACTTTAAAGGAGTTATATACGCACGCTAGACAATATAAAATAACCTATTACTCGAAATTGACAAAAAAAGAATTGATTTTTGCCATCTTAAAAACCAAAGCTGAAAAAGAGGGCTTTTTCTTTATGGAAGGCGTTCTTGAAATCATTCAATCAGAAGGATATGGCTTCCTTCGTCCAATCAATTACTCATCGAGTTCTGAAGATATTTATATCTCTGCTTCGCAAATCCGTCGTTTCGATCTTCGAAACGGGGACAAAGTGGCAGGGAAAGTACGTCCGCCGAAAGAGTCGGAACGTTATTACGGACTTTTGCAAGTTGAAGCCGTCAATGGTGAGAATCCAGAGGAATCACGGAATCGGGTTCACTTCCCGGCGCTCACACCACTTTATCCAGATCGGCATATTAAACTTGAAACAGATTCTAAGAAGTTATCCACACGGATTATGGATCTTGTCTCTCCTGTCGGTTTTGGGCAACGGGGTCTCATCGTGGCACCTCCCAAAGCAGGGAAGACACTGTTATTAAAAGAGATTGCAAATTCAATTACGAGAAATCATCCGGAAACGGAGTTGATCGTCTTGTTGATCGACGAGCGGCCGGAAGAAGTGACCGATATCGAACGATCTGTCAATGCAGATGTCGTCAGTTCAACTTTTGATGAATTGCCGGAAAACCATATTAAAGTAGCAGAACTCGTGTTGGAACGTGCAATGCGACTTGTCGAGCATAAAAAAGACGTTGTTATCCTGATGGATTCAATTACGCGGCTGGCACGCGCCTATAACTTGGTTATTCCGCCGAGTGGTCGTACACTTTCCGGGGGAATCGACCCCGCTGCATTCCACAGGCCGAAACGATTTTTCGGTGCTGCGCGTAACTTGGAAGAGGGCGGCAGTTTGACGATTTTAGCGACAGCGCTTATCGATACAGGTTCCAGAATGGACGAAGTCATCTATGAGGAATTTAAAGGCACGGGAAATATGGAACTCCATCTTGACCGAAGCCTTGCTGAACGCCGAATTTTCCCGGCACTCGATATTCGTCGCTCGGGTACGCGAAAAGAAGAGCTGCTCTTGCCGAAAGAACAGCTTGAAAAACTGTGGGCGATCCGCAAGACATTTTCGGACGCTCCCGATTTTGTGGAACGTTTCCTTAGAAAGATTCGACAGACAAAAACGAATGAAGAGTTTTTTGATAAGCTAAATGAAGATATGAAAGCGCATCGGAATGGAAAAGGTTTAATTTAAGAGAGAGCTTCCTGAAGAGGGGGGCGAATAAAAGCAGGTGAAGGGACAGAGTGTTTTCCTTTCACCTGCTTTTGTAATTGATAAATGATCTTGTTGCAGAAACACCTTCATATGCAACGCGTTTACCTCGATCTTCCACTCATTTTCGGAAATATGTAGCTTCTACTCGATTTTCGATATGACAAATTATGAGAGAATTTGTGAACGACCAACGTTTAAATAATGCCCATTCGTGCAATACAAAGAATGGTAACTGATTGGGGGGAATTCGGATGCATTACGAATATCACATTCAAAAAATAAGTGTTCAATATACACGAGAAGGGTATCGTCTGGAAGAGGATTATGAGCGCTCTATCCAAAGCTTTGCAGCGAGGGGATGGCGGTTTGTTCAGTTGATAGATTTGACTGAACTTGATCCCAAAAATCCTCGCATCGATCTATTGTTTGAAAGAGAAAAAGGAGGAGCATAGGATGAATACAATCGCATTACGTCTGCTGAAAATGGTTGTTTTATTATTCGCAGGCCTTTTTGGACTGTTTGTTTTTGCGGGAAATTTGATGGACTATAACTCGAACTATGAATTTGTCCACCATGTCCTTTCGATGGACACGACGTTTGAGGGAAATGCATTGATGTGGAGAGCCATTGAAAGTAGCGCATTCCATACGATCGCCTATTGGGGGCTTATTATTGCCGAAGGTGTTTTCAGTTTGCTCGCCTTTATCGGTGTTTACCATATGGCGAAAAACTTGCGTGCACCGGGACATCTGTTTAACCGTTCGAAAGCATTTGGTTTTTACGCGTTCATGCTTGGTTTTGCCATCTGGTTTTTCGGATTCGTCGTGATCGGTAGTGAATGGTTTGCCATGTGGCAATCGCAAATTTGGAACGGAAAAGAAACCGCCATGGACATCACAACCGTATGGGTTGGCTTTGCAGTTTTATTGGCGTTGAAAGACGAAGATTTGGAATAAAGAGCTGTCAACAACAACACCGCAGCATGGTCAGTAAAAGATAGTTGCATGGTGAAACCGAATTTGCTATACTATCTTAGGTATCGTAAAAACGATCTGCTGCATATACGGCTGGCGAAACGGGTCGTGTAAGGCATCAGTCTTATAATAAATTCTGTTCCAGATGGTTCAGAGCGAGAGGAGAGAGACCGATGAAAGCAGGAATACATCCAGAATACAAAACAGCGAAAGTTACTTGTTCATGTGGAAATACATTTGAAACAGGATCTGTAAAAGAAGACATTCGCGTTGAAGTTTGCTCTGAGTGCCACCCGTTCTACACAGGACGTCAAAAATTTGCTGCAGCGGACGGCCGTGTCGACCGCTTCAACAAAAAATATGGCCTCAAAGAAGAAGGTCGCGAAGAAGAGTAAGACTTTCTCGAAATACCCGTCAGGTGCTTATGCATCAGACGGGTATTTTTTGGGTTGTACAATAAATGACGTTGGTGAAAAAATCCCTACTTCCATAAAGTTGGAGATAGGGATGGAATGTCACTAACGTCTTTTTTATAAATAGATAGGGAACTAAGAAAATCCGACTACACGCTGCTTTCCGTTCCAAGCGGACGCCCTCAGGAAAGCAATGGTATATTTAAGTTATTATATAAAAAAAGACGAACCAAAATCAGTTACACTGACTTCGGACCGCCCCGCGACAGATGTTAAATCTTAACCTTTTTTAATCTGAGTGAATTTAAAACAACGGAGACAGAACTAAACGCCATTGCTGCGCCTGCCAACCATGGTGCTAGAAAACCGAGCATGGCGAAGGGGATCATAATAATGTTGTATAGAAATGCCCAAAGTAAATTTTGTTTTATATTCGTCATTGTTTTTTTGCTAATGATGATGGCATCGGCTAAACGGTCTATATTATCTTTTATGATCGTCACATCGCCCGATTCAATCGCAATATCTGCTCCGGTGCCCATGGCTACGCCCACATTTGCGATCGCGAGCGCAGGTGCATCATTAATCCCATCACCGACCATAATCACTTTATTCCCATCTTGTTGTAATTGAGTTATGAATGCTGCCTTATCCTGTGGTGTCACCTCTGTTTGGAGTCTATCTATGCCCACTTTTCTCGCAATCGCCATTCCGGCATCCTTATTGTCACCTGTCAACATGACGACATCCAATCCCATTTGTTTTAACCGGGAAACACCGATCGTTGACGAGGCTTTTAGTTCATCGGCAACTGCGATGACGCCTGCGTAGCGTGAATCTATAAAGGCGATCATGACTGTTTTTCCTTCTTTTTCAAGCTCTATCACTAACTGTTTGGCTTTTGAGGGAAGAAAATGTTTGTTTTTTATAAAGTACCTTGGATTGGCGATGATAACTTTCTTCCTGTCTACTGAAGCTTTGACACCGTATCCTGGGATCGAAAACACTTGAGTGGCTTTAGGAAGAAAGGGGATCTTTGTTTTCACCTCTTTCATAATCGCTTTAGCGACCGGATGCGCTGAATCATTTTCAACCGCTCCAATGATTTCCAAAAAATCATGTAGACGAATTTGATGAACAAAAATGTCCGTTACTTGAGGAGATCCTTTTGTAAGGGTTCCTGTTTTATCGAAAACTACGGTTTTACACCGACCTAGTAACTCTAGAAATTTCCCTTCTTTAAATAGAATGCCTAATTGTGCAGCTCGTCCACTTCCGACCATGATAGACGTTGGCGTTGCCAAACCGAGGGCACAGGGACATGCAATAATTAAAACAGCGATCACTTTTTCCAGCGCTGCGTTAAAATCACCTGGTTGTAAGAGGAAATACCATGCCCCGAACGTAGTTAACGCAATCATGATTACGATTGGAACGAAAGCGCCGATCATTTTATCGGCTTGTTGTTGAATCGGAGCTTTGGATGCTTGTGCTTCTTCCACGATACGAATAATTTGAGACAAGGTGGTCTCGGAATCCCGTTTTGTCACTTTAATTTGTAATACACCATTTTGATTGACTGTTCCAGCATATACCGGATCTCCGAAGTTTTTTTCAACGGGAATACTTTCTCCGGTTAACAGAGATTCATTGATCATTGAATTCCCTATGATTACTTGTCCATCAATCGGAATTTTCTCTCCAGGTTTAAGGATAATGACATCCCCTGGGACAATACGGTCAATGGGTGATGTCGATTCTTTGCCATTCATATAAAGTGTCGCTGTTTTTGTTTGCAACTGATAGAGCTTTTTGATAGCTTCCGTCGTTTTCGATTTTGTTTTGGCTTCTAGTAATTTTCCAAGCAAAACGAATGTAATGATAAACGCGCTCGTTTCATAATATAATACGATGGGCGCTGTTTGATTTGTAGAGTATAGGGAGGCGAAGGTCAGAAAATGACTATAAAAAAAGGCGGCAGATGTACTGAGCACCACTAAAACATCCATGTTTGTACTTCGGTTTATTAGCGCTTTCCAAGCTCTTTCATAAAATTGAAACCCGATGAAGAATTGAATTGGAATCGTAAGCGCAAGTTGGAAGAACGGGTTGGTAAATAAAGCAGGAATATAAAGAAACGAGGCCCAATTAAAATGAGCAAACATCGACCATGCCAATGGAATCGTGAGCAAGGCTGAAAAGATGAACTCCCATTGTAGAACAGTAATGTCCCTCCGCTTTTCATCATGGGATTCGTTATGATTTTTGCTAACCTTTTCAGCTTCGAAGCCAATTTTATTAATTTTATTGATGATAGCAGAAATGCTTGTCCGATTTTTATTAAACGTAACACGCCCTTTTTCAGTGGCTAAATTAACGTTTATATTCGTAACGCCATCTATTTTGGAAACTACTTTTTCAATTCTTGTCGTACAAGCAGCACAATGTATTCCTTTGATAGCTAAATAGCTCGTTTCTTCCATACTGCTTCTCACCAGCCTTTTTATCATTACGTTGCATTCTATGATAGATATTTCTATTTAGAACAAGGACACGTAGAAGAAGCACTCGCTTTATAGAAATGAGAGAAGTGCCAAGGCTACTTTCAGCCCGATTGAAAGCATTTGTCCACAAGCTGGGCAGCCTAACACTTAAAGTGTAGGCTGCTAAGATCAATGAAAGCTCCTTACACCTTTTTTTCTAATGTAAATGTCATCACCAATCCGAACTTATGCAAGCCTAACATAAATATGCCTGCCATAATTTGATCGAACTTTGTGTTGAATGGTGGGGGGAGTAAGGTGAAAGAGCTAGATTGTGAAGGCATGCAAAGATGGGCGGTAATTTGCGCGAAGAAAGGATTATTCCCGCCATCTATGAAGGCGGTCAATATAAAAAGAAGACATGCCGGCATTAGTATAAGCCCATTCAAGAACCCGTAACGTTTCATGCACCCTTTACAGAGTCGCTGTTTCAGGTCTGGTGATGCGATTGGCCACCACATCCCAAAAGATAAGATAAATAACAATAATAAATACCCATTTTGGAGGTAAGGGCTTTGTGAAAGAATGTTTAGTACGACGGGCAAATGATAAAGCAGAAACAATACAGCAAAAACATACAGTGCCATCTTCGCTGAAAAAAGTAATTTCATGATCTTTTTCAGTCTTTGCATTTCAAACACCTGGTTACATATAGATTCCGGAATACCGAACAAAATGATAGGAGGAATGATAAAATAAAGGATGCTCATCTGGATCATGTGTAAACTGAATGAAAGGTGGCTGATGTTGTATAAAGGGCTGCCGATAGTTAAATATAAGAACCCTAAACCAAGAAAAAAGAGAAGGGGTTGCTTATGATATAATTTTAAAGTCGTAAAGCGATGGATGAAAAATGTGTATACAATGCCTATACAGATCAGAACGATTAACAATTGGGTATTCCATACCAATTGACCGGCAAGCAAAACATCCCAAAACATGTAAAACTCCTTTCTTCGATCTTTTGATCAATGAAGAAACAAGGAAGTTTCTCGAAAAGTGAACGGGTACATCCGAGTGGATAGCCTAAAGAAGGGCTGACGGTATTATATGCTGAGCAGGGCTCAAAAAGTGATCAATTAGATAAAGTAGAGCATACATAAGTGGAAATGAAGAAAGGTGAGACAATATGTACGTATCCATGCAAGGTGGATGGATTGAAGTGATTTGTGGTAGCATGTTCTCTGGAAAATCGGAAGAATTGATTCGCCGTGTGCGACGTGCCCAATTTGCAAAACAGAAAATTATCGTATTCAAACCGGAAATCGATAACCGGTATAGTGACAATGAAGTCGTCAGTCATAACGGGACAACAGTGATTGCTCGGCCGATTGCATCCTCTACACATATTCGGCAATATGATTTAGCCGATTTTGATATCGTTGCAATCGACGAAGCCCAGTTTTTTGACGACAGCATCGTCGATACGGTCATGATGTTGGCGGATGAGGGATTCCGTGTCATTATCGCGGGATTGGACCAAGATTTCCGGGGGAAACCGTTCGGTCCGATGCCACGGCTCATGGCTGTGGCGGAACATGTAACGAAATTGCAAGCCGTTTGTACCGTTTGTGGTTCCCCCGCAAGCCGAACACAACGGCTCATTAACGGTGCCCCTGCACGATACGAAGACCCGATTATCCTTGTCGGCGCAGCAGAATCATACGAAGCAAGATGCCGTACTCATCATGAAGTGCCAAAAGGAAAATCAGCAGACATGAATGGACTGTGAATGGCAGGCATTGTTGCTAGGTTCTAGGAAAAAGGACAAGCACAAAGTAAAATTTTTTGATAGTAGTAAACACGGATATCGTGTGAAGGAATCGCTGTATTTTCCTTCCTAATTCCCGTACAATGAATAGACAAAATAGCTAGGAAACTGAGGTGTCTACTATGTTTGAACGACTTCAAGCTGTGGAAGATCGATATGACCAACTGAACGAACTGTTAAGTGATCCCGATGTCGTTAGCGACCCGACGAAACTTCGCGATTATTCCAAAGAACAAGCAGGCTTACAGGAAACGGTAGAAGTTTACCGAGAATATAAAAGGATCGTCACAGAACGAGACAATGCCAAAAGCTTACTTGAAGAAAAATTGGATGACGAAATGAAAGAACTCGTCACCCTTGAGATTTCAGAACTGGAAGAACAGATCGGCCCACTCGAAGAAAGACTGAAAGTACTATTGATCCCGAAAGATCCGAATGACGATAAAAACGTCATTATGGAAATCCGTGGCGCTGCCGGAGGGGATGAAGCTGCATTATTTGCAGGTAATTTGTTCCGTATGTACAGCCGCTATGCGGAAGCGAACAATTGGAAAGTGGACGTGATGGACGCGTCCCAAACGGAACTTGGTGGCTTTAAAGAAATCATTTTCAGCATCAACGGAAATGGTGCTTTTTCAAAATTGAAATTTGAAAACGGTGCGCACCGCGTACAACGTGTACCTGAAACAGAATCAGGTGGTCGTGTTCATACATCGACAGCGACCGTTGCTGTTTTACCGGAAGCAGAAGACGTCGATATTGAAATTCGTAAAGAAGATTTAAAAATAGATACGTACCGGTCAAGTGGTGCAGGTGGACAACACGTGAACACGACGGACTCTGCTGTTCGGATTACCCATTTGCCGACAGGTATTGTCGTATCGATGCAGGATGAAAAATCACAAATTAAAAACCGTGAAAAAGCAATGAAAGTATTAAAGGCACGTGTTTATGATGCGGCACAGCGTGAAGCGCAAGCAGAATACGCTGCAAGCCGTAAATCTGCCGTCGGGACAGGGGATCGCTCTGAACGGATTCGGACGTATAATTTTCCACAAAACCGTGTCACCGATCATCGCATCGGATTGACGATTCAAAAGCTTGACCAAATTATCGAAGGCCATCTTGAAGAGATTATCGATGCGCTTATTATAGAAGAACAAGCACATAACTTGGAAAGTTTGAATGCTCATGACTGAACGAATTTACGAGGCCCAACAACGGGCTTTTTCTTTATTGGAAAAGAAAGGTTTGGATCCGGGTGCTGCGCGCATCGTTATGGAATATGTGACGGGGAAGTCTGGGGCTTCTTTGCTTGCGGATATGCGGGAACGATTGACGACGGAAGAACACAGCCGTTACTGGGATAAAATTGCCGAATTGCAAAATGGAAAACCGGTTCAATACGTAACCGGAACAGAAAGTTTTTACGGCCGCTCTTTTATCGTCAACGAGCACGTACTCATCCCGCGTCCTGAAACAGAAGAACTGGTTCAGGGGGCGATGGAACGATGCCGCCATATGTTCCGAGACCGAGACGAAATTTCGGTCGCCGATATCGGCACAGGCAGTGGTGCCATCGCTATCACGTTTAAAAAAGAATGGCCGCGCGCCGATGTGACCGCAACAGATATTAGTTCGGCGGCACTTTCGGTCGCTGAATCCAACGCCGCCCAACAGGGAGCGGCTGTCACATTTAGAGAAGGTGATTTGACAGCGCCGATTTCCGATACGACGTGGGATGTCGTTTTGTCCAACCCGCCTTACATCGCTCACGAGGAAGCGACGCTGATGTCTAGAACTGTGTTGGATTTCGAGCCACAACAGGCGTTGTTTGCCGAAGAAGATGGCCTCTATTGTTACCGAAAGCTTGCGGAAAACCTTCCACATCTTATGAACAAACCTGGACTTATCGGTGTGGAAATTGGATATGCACAAGGCCCGGCTGTGCACAAATTGTTCGCAGATGCGTTCCCAGAGGCTTTTGTTGAAATCGTGAAAGATATAAACGGAAAAGATCGAATACTATTTTGCGAGATTCGTGAATAAAAACACTCTCCCTCGGAAAGGATGTTTGTAAGGAGGGATAGAGATGTTACAAGACTATGAAATTATAAGAACAAAACAAAAGACCGGTAAATGGTTGCCATATATTGAATTCGTACTCATTTTGATCATCCTTCAATCCGCGGTGGCTTTGTTCACCGCAGGGCCTACTGAGGAGACATCCATTCGTTTCCGTCTTCTCGCTCACTCAAATACAGCAGCCGATCAAGCGGTGAAAACCGAGATCCAACGTGAAATAGAGCCGCTCATCCAACAAGCGGTAACAACATCGAAAACTGTGGATGAATTAGGGGATAACCTGGAAGCATTGGAAGAAACGATTATGGACATTGCCAATACTATCGCTAAAGACGTTCCTGTAACATTGGAAAGGACAGATGCCCTTTTTCCACCGAAACGTTCGGGGTTTGTCGTTCATCCACAAGCAGCGTACGATGCGTATATATTAACAATAGGTAGTGGGCGTGGGGATAACTGGTGGTGCTCGCTCTTCCCGAAAGTCTGTTTTCCAGATAAGCAGGAGGATTCTGAAGAAAAAGTAACATTTTTCGTTTGGGAATGGCTGAAAGGTTTATTTTCTTAAAGTTGTGAACAATTACTTGTTGATAACCCTGTTATTTTGTGGATAAGGGAGGTTTTATCTGTGGAAACAATAATGATTTCAGTGGATAATTTTATGGATAAAGAAAAAACATATGCACAAGCTGTGGATATTTTGAAAAGTGAAGACGTTGTCGCTTTTCCGACAGAAACTGTTTATGGCTTAGGTGCCATTGCGACGAACGAGAGAGCGGTTCAAAAAATATTCGAGGCGAAAGGGAGGCCTTCCGACAATCCCTTGATCGTACATATAGGCACGCAAGAGGAAGTTGCATACTATGCGGAGGAGATTACGGCGGCGGCTAAAAAGTTGATGGGTGCGTTTTGGCCGGGACCGCTAACACTCGTCTTTCGACAGAAGCGGGGCCACATCGCGCCAAACGTCACGCCAGGCGTTGATACAGTCGGAATTCGGATGCCGGATCACCCGGTCGCCCTCAATCTTTTGCGTCAGCTAAAAGAACCGCTTGCTGCCCCAAGCGCCAATCGAAGTGGAAAACCAAGCCCGACGGAAGCGCAGCATGTCAAAAAAGATCTTGACGGACGGATCCCGCTTATCTTGGATGGTGGTCGGACCGGTGTCGGACTCGAATCGACCGTTATCGATATGACGACTGAACCACCGACGATTTTAAGGCCGGGCGGTGTAACAAAAGAAATGATCGAAGGCGTGATTGGACCGGTGACAGCGTCCGATTCACAGGGGAATAAGGAAAGTGTCCCGCGTTCTCCAGGGATGAAATATACTCATTATGCGCCGGAAGCACCGCTTTATATGATTGAGCCAGACGCAGGGAAGATTGACAAGGCGATACAGACACTGCACAATGATGGACAACAAGTGGCGGTGATTGGACCAGATGAACTACACAATACACGTGCTGACTGGTATTTCGCGATTGGTGCACGCAACGATACCGAAACGATGGCAACGAATTTGTATCATGCGCTCAGACGATGTGATGATACGGAATCGACAATCATTCTTGCCGTGGAAACAGATTTGGCAGGTGTCGGTACCGCATTTATGAACCGATTGTCCAAAGCGGCTGACGGTAAACGTTACACAGACTGATTTGAATAGAAGAAATGCTCCCCGCATATCATTCCAGAAGGGATGTGGGGAGGTCTTACGTTGGAAGAGTTGTTGGTGGCTGGCATTACAACGCTTGATATTGTTGTTGTCTATGCGCTTTTGCATGTCAAGAAAAAGAAATTCACGCTCATTTTTTGGACAGTCTTTCTCAATGTGCTACTACCGTATCTCGGTTTTTTGACAGGAGAAATGTCATCGCTTCTTTTCACAGGCTGGAGTACGTTGTTGTCGAGTGTGCTACTCGGATTGATCGGCTTACATATGTTATTGTTTGAAGAGGATGACAAATCATTACCGGAACAGTTTCATCCTGCGCTCATTGCGCTTGCGGTCAGTATAGATGCTTTTTCGATAAGTGTTTCTTTTGGTATGCTGCATATGAACAAACTTCTTTTCATCACAGCATCAGGTTTGTTTGCGCTCGTGTTATCTTATGTAGCGCTATCCTATAAAAAGTTTCTTAAAGTGAAAGATGGCAAAGTGCTTAGACGTATCGCGGGATTGGCGCTTATTTGTATCGCCGTTTTATCGTGGTTACATTAGGATGGCTTTCTTAGTATTGAATGTAAGTAAATGGCTTACTGTAAAGGGTGATGTTGATGAACATATATTTGATCTGTACGGGAAATACTTGTAGAAGTCCGATGGCTGAAGCAATTTTACGTACGAAAAAAATAGACGGTTTAGCAGTTCGTTCAGCCGGCATTCATGCGATGGACGGTTATCCAATTGCGAGCCATGCGAAGACGCTTATTGAAGAAGCGAACTTGCCTTATACAGCGCATTCCAGAGCGCTTTCATTAGAAGACGTCAATTGGGCGCAGCTGATATTCACGATGACCGAGACGCATAAGCAAATGCTTCTTCATACTTTCCCGATGGCGGAAAATAAAATTTTCACATTAAAGGAATTTGTGCAACCCGAATCTTCTCCAGATGTCCATGATCCATTCGGCGGAAATTTGGAGACATATCGGCACACATTCGACGAACTAGCGGCTCTTATGGATATGCTCGAGCAAAAATTGAAGGATTAATTCCGAAATACCAGTGCTGCCAAAATTCGCGAAAGGATACGAATGATGTCAGTGCCTGGCACCCTCACTGCATTTTGGCAATTTCCGTTGATTGGAGCGCTAGGCGGCAATACCCGCGGAAAGCAAAAGTACTTTTTTAGTCCCTTTTTTATTAGGGGCTATGTTTTTTTATCCGAATGATGGTAGAATAAACAATGAATATAATTAAGAAATGGGGCAAATCATGAAAATTGCAATTTCTTCCGACCATGGAGGCAATCAGCTTCGTCAGGAAATCACTCAGCTACTATCCGAACGTGGGATTGAATTTGAAGACTTTGGACCAACGACTGATGATTCGGTCGATTACCCTGATTTCGCTTCACCCGTTTGTCAAGGTGTCGCTGAAGGAAAGTTCGATCGCGGCATCCTCATTTGTGGGACAGGCATCGGCATGTCGATCGCTGCCAATAAAGTGAAAGGGATCCGTTGTGCACTTGTTCATGATCTGTTTAGCGCAAAAGCGACACGCGAACATAATGACACGAACGTGCTTGCAATGGGAGAACGCGTCATTGGACCGGGGCTTGCAAGAGAAATTGTGGCAACATGGCTAGATACATCATTTGAAGGCGGGCGGCATGAACGACGCATTTCAAAATTGATGGACCTTGAAAAATGAAACAGTAGGAGGCGGAGAACAATGGATGCCTTACACCTGTGGAAACTTCAAATGGAAGAATTATTATCCGAAATGGCCGAGCAAACACGTTTTGAACCGGGCAGTCTGTTCGTTGTCGGTTGTTCAACTTCCGAAGTGGCAGGAAAAAGAATCGGAACTGCTGGCGTATTCGAAGTCGGTGAAGCACTTTTCGAACCGCTCAAAAAGTTTGCCGACCAATATGGGCTTTATCTTGCGTTTCAAGGATGCGAGCATATAAACAGAGCACTGACATTGGAGCGTCAAGCGGCACAGAAATACAATCTTGCGCCTGTCACAGTCATTCCGACGACGCAGGCGGGTGGTTCTATGTCTGCCTATGCCCATGAACACCTAGCAGACGCAGTCGTCGTGGAACACATTCAAGCGCATGCCGGCATCGACATTGGTCAAACATTGATCGGCATGCACTTAAAACCTGTGGCTGTTCCGCTTCGGACATCGATTCAACAAATTGGAGAAGCGATCGTCACAGTCGCCACAACCCGTCCGAAATTAATCGGGGGCGCACGCGCAATATATGAATGACGTAGCCTTGTACACGAACTTATAAAGAAATGGGGAGAATACAACATGTTACTGAACACTCAAAAACTGTCAGCGAAAATCGAAAAAATCCAACAAGAAGACGAACAAATTTACGAAGCATTGGTGGCAGAAAAAAAACGCCAACAAACGAATATCGAATTGATCGCATCAGAAAACTTTGTCACAGAGGCAGTGATGGAAGCACAAGGTTCTGTTTTGACGAACAAGTACGCGGAAGGTTATCCGGGCAAACGTTATTACGGCGGCTGTGAACATGTGGATGTCGTGGAAGATGCGGCGCGCGACCGTTTGAAAGAGATTTTCGGTGGAGATCATGTCAACGTTCAACCACACTCTGGAGCTCAAGCGAATATGGCTGTTTATTTCACAGCACTTAAACCGGGGGATACGGTACTCGGCATGGATCTTTCGCATGGGGGTCACTTGACGCACGGAAGTCCGGTTAACTTCTCTGGTCAGTTGTACAACTTTGTCGATTACGGTGTCAGCAAAGAAGACGGATATATCGATTATGACGTTGTACGTGAAAAAGCATTAGAACACAAACCGAAAATGATCGTAGCAGGTGCAAGTGCGTACCCACGTGAAATCGATTTTGCGAAATTCCGTGAAATTGCGGACGAAGTAGGTGCATACTTATTCGTGGATATGGCACATATCGCCGGGTTGGTAGCAGTAGGCGAACATCCGAACCCAGTACCACATGCACATTTCGTCACTTCAACGACGCATAAAACATTACGCGGCCCACGTGGTGGAATTATCATTTGTAAAGAAGAATTCGCAAAAGCGATCGACAAATCCGTTTTCCCTGGTGTACAAGGCGGTCCGCTCATGCACGTTATTGCAGCAAAAGCAGTTGCTTTCGGAGAAGCGCTTAAGCCAGAATTCAAAACGCATATCCAACAAGTGAAGAAAAACGCAGCGGCATTTGCGGAAGCGTTGCAAGCAGAAGGTGTAGAAGTCGTGTCAGGTGGAACGGACAACCATTTAGTCCTTGTTAATGTCGCTTCACTTGGTGTGACAGGAAAAGCTGCAGAAGCAGCGTTGGATGAAGTTCATATTACAGTGAATAAAAACTCCATCCCGTTCGATACAGCAAGCATGTTCGTGACATCTGGTATCCGTATCGGTACGCCAGCAGTGACGACGAGAGGCTTCAAAGAAGAAGAGATGAAGGAAGTCGCATCCATTATCGCGTCGGTATTGAAAAACATCGACGATGAGAACGTGAAAAAAGAAGCGGCGGACCGCGTCAAAGCATTGACGGACAAGTTCCCACTATACGAATAAAAGATCATGCAATACAGCCGAAGCCACTTCCTTTTGTACAGGGAAGTGGCTTTGGTGTTTTAGGCGTATGGCGGGAGTTATTGGGCGCAGGGGCTTCATCATTAGGCGTGTAGCGGGGTTTATTGGGCGCGAAGGCTTCGTCATTAGGCGCATGGCGGGAGTTATTGGGCGCGGTGGCTTTATCATTAGGCGTGTTGCGGGGGTTATTGGGCGCGGGGGCTTCGTCATTAGGCGCATGGCGGGGTTTATTAGGCGCGGGAGCCGCATCATTAGGCGCAGCAAGGGGTTTATTAATTGCAAACTCACATGCTTTAGGCGCCGGCGGTAGGCAGTTTGAAGGACTGCATTTTAGTCAATATTCTGCTTAATTTCGACCTGATTCGGGAACTCTTTTGAATAGATAGCATCTCAAGTGTCGAAATGGGTTCTCTTCTGCTATACTAAACTGGACATTCTAAAAGGAGCGAATTTGCATGCCAAAAATACACGTTTTAGACCACCCGTTGATCCAACATAAAGTCACTTACATACGGGATATCAATACAGGAACGAAAGAATTCCGTGAACTCGTCGATGAAGTGGCAACACTCATGGCTTATGAGATTACACGCAACTTGCCGCTGACACAAAAGGAAATTGAAACACCGATCGGAAAAGGGATGTCCGGCGTCTTGGCAGGAAAAAAACTTGGGATCGTCCCGATTTTACGTGCAGGACTCGGTATGGTTGAAGGTATTTTGAACTTGATCCCTGCGGCAAAAGTCGGCCATGTCGGCTTATACCGTGATCCCGAAACACTTCAACCTGTTGAATATTATGTAAAACTTCCATCAGACGTATCGGAACGGGAGCTGATCCTCGTCGATCCGATGCTCGCGACAGGCGGTTCTGCGATTGATGCAGTCCATGCATTGAAAAAACGCGGTGCGAAAAACATCCGGTTCATGTGCTTGATTGCTGCGCCAGAAGGTGTCAAAGCGATGACAGACGCGCACCCGGATGTTGACATATACACGGCGGCGCTTGACGAAAAGCTCGACGAAAAAGGTTATATCATCCCTGGTCTTGGCGATGCAGGCGACAGACTTTTTGGAACGAAATGACTCGGAAGGCGTGAATAGATATTGACAAAAAAGAAAGTAATGACGATTTTTGGGACGAGGCCGGAAGCGATCAAAATGGCGCCGCTCGTTCTTGAACTTCAGAAGCATGAAGATGAAATCGAATCGATTGTGACAGTGACAGCACAACACCGTGAAATGCTTGATCAAGTACTCGACACGTTTCAAATCACACCCGATTACGACTTGAATATTATGAAAGACCGTCAGACGCTCGTCGACGTGGCAACGCGTGGACTGGAAGGGCTCGATCGCATCATGAAAGAGGCACAACCTGATATCGTCCTTGTGCATGGTGATACAGCGACGACATTCATCGGCAGTCTCGCGGCATTTTACAATAAAATTGCGGTTGGTCATGTTGAAGCGGGTCTTCGTACGTGGGACAAATATTCCCCGTACCCGGAAGAAATGAACCGGCAACTGACAGGCGTTATTGCAGATCTTCATTTTTCGCCGACAGAAAAATCGGCACAAAACTTATTAAATGAAGGCAAGTCGGAAAAGGATATTTACATTACAGGGAATACGGCAATTGATGCGTTACAAACGACAGTTCGGGAAAATTATTCACACCCTGTCTTAGAAAAACTAGGGACAGACAAACTGATTTTATTAACAGCGCATCGTCGGGAAAATTTAGGTGAACCGATGCGGAATATGTTCCGGGCGATTAATCGGTTGCTTGAGAAACATGAAGATATTCAAGTCGTCTATCCAATCCACATGAACCCGGTCGTGCGGGAAATTGCCGATGAAATTCTCGGTGCGAATGAACGCGTTCAACTGATCGAACCGCTTGAAGTGGTAGACTTCCATAACTTTGCTGCTGCCGCTCATATCATCTTGACTGACTCCGGCGGAATTCAAGAAGAAGCGCCTTCGCTTGGAAAACCAGTGATCGTGCTTCGTGACACGACGGAGCGTCCGGAAGGGATTGACGCGGGCACATTAAAGCTTGCTGGCACGGATGAAGAGACGATCTTCTCCTTGACGGACGAGTTGTTGACAGACGACGAAGCCTACAAAAAAATGGCGCAAGCATCTAATCCGTATGGCGACGGCCATGCTTCTGAACGGATTGTCGAAGCGTTGAAGAAGTACTTTTCTTCATTGTAAAACTTAACGAATCGGTCTAGTTTTAGGCTGTACAGGTATCCGGTACTGACACTACTCGCGTCATTCAGCGAATTGCGGCAGTACCGGGTACCTTTTTTATACGGGAAGAATTGGGGACGGATCGAAGAGTATGGAGCGTACGAACTGAAATAGGAGCGCGGTTAAATTTATTGGGCGTCGAAACGGATGCGTACAGAGCGGTTTCATTGATTTCTAAAATGGCTTAATTTAGAAGGACAATCGGTTTCCGAATGTCGGCGAAATATATTGGATAATGTATAAAATTGCAAGTAACCGCTTACACTAATAGACATTGCAATCCAATTTTGTCCGATGTTTGACAAATGAAGGAGTATGTGAAAGATTTCACGGGATTCAATTGACATCATTTTTAGCCTACTGTATGATTACAAAGGGTAAGAATGATAGGTGTTTCAGACATACGGAACTTTAATTATTGATTGTGTGAGGCAAAATTTCTATCATCCTTTCACTGAACAGCAGACACGTAAAAGGCATGTTTCGACATGATTTTCATTAAGAAACGGCTTCTTTTTCGGGTCCATCGTTCACGGCGAATCATTCGCACTTAACAGGTTCCAACCTTTTCGGAGTCTTCGCCTGGTTATAAGGCTGGACAGCGAAGCGGGAACCACTCCGCACATCCCAATATAATCGTTGCATCCAAAATAGAAACATGAAGCAGGAGAATAAACCAATATGCAGACATTACAGGAAATCCATAGCAGACAGCGAAGGGCTCTCTTTTTTTTGCTCGCGTTATTCGTCCTCGGTTGGGGGTTTACTGAATGGAAGACGGTTTTTGCCGGACTAATATTAGGTTCTTTGTTTGGATTGTATAATTTTTGGATACTTGTTCGTAGGCATGAGCGACTTGAACATGCGATTGCGACAGGTAGAAAACGAGGATCACTTGGTACTGTGTGGCGTTTCGCATCTGGTATTGCGGCAGCGGCAATTGCGACTGCGATGCCGGAGCAGTTCGACCTGATCAGTACGGTCATTGGTTTCGCTATACCGTATGTTCTTCTCTTGGGGGACAGGATCATTTACCACGTAAGACAGCAGTAAAGTTTTTTCGGGCAAGCACAGAGCCTTTTGGAAAAACTTAATTCCGAATGGATAAGGGAGGTGAACGAAACATGGGCCATGAAAATCCTTTACGCGAGTTTATGGGAATTACATTTAATCTATCGAATATTATGATGCTTATCATAACAGCGCTAATTGTATTCTTAATTGGGATATTGGCTTCGCGTAACTTACAGTTAAAGCCGACAGGGATGCAAAACTTCTTTGAATGGATCATGGATTTCGTCAAAGGGATTATTAAGAGCAACATGGACTGGAAAACAGGCGGAAGATTCCACATACTTGGAATTACACTTATCCTATTCCTTTTTGTATCAAACGTGCTCGGGCTACCGCTCGCAGTCATTTGGAAAGACGAACTTTGGTGGAAATCACCGACAGCTGATCCCATTATTACAATGACACTTGCAAGTATGGTTATGGTCTTAACACATTATTACGGTGCTAAGATGAAAGGTGCAGCGGGGTACGGAAAATATTATCTTAAACCGTTACCAGGATTATTACCGATTACAATCATTGGTGAATTCGCGAATACGCTGACACTTGGTCTACGACTTTACGGAAACATTTATGCGGGTGAAGTTTTATTAGGCTTAATCGCTACACTGGGTGCATCAAGTTTCTTCGGATTAGTAGGTGCAATCATCCCAGGTGTTGCTTGGATGGGCTTCTCGATATTCGTAGGCGGAATACAGTCATTTATATTCGTTATGTTAACGATGGTCTATATGTCTAACAAAGTTAGCACGGACTAGTAAACATATATAACCCGAAATTAGGGGAACAAAACAAATAACAAGAAAACTTAGGAGGAAACAATACTATGGTAGGTTCAGTTGGTCTTTTAGCAGCAGCAATCGCAATCGGTCTTGGAGCACTTGGAGCAGGTTTAGGTGCAGGTCTAGTTGTTTCAAAAACACAAGAAGGAATCGCTCGTCAACCAGAAGCACGCGGTGTTCTACAAACAAACATGTTCATCGGTGTAGCACTTGTTGAGGTTGTTCCAATTTTCGCAGCTGTTATTGCGTTCATCGTAATGAACCAATAATTATATGAAATAATAAGAGGAATTAAACTATATTCCTCTTTTTATAATGACGAATATTGAATTATGATTTTTCATTATAAAAGTTATTGTACAATTTTTGAAGTGGAAATAAATTAACTTAAACATATACATTATCATTTTAAATACGGTCCATATTTGAAAGAGTCATGTGCTCTTGAAGGGAGTGAAACAATCGTGTTTTTGGATACCTTCGTCCTCTTGGCAACAAATACAGCCGATGCAGGATTTTTGGAAAAACTTAACGACAACTTAAACCTCGGTGACATTATTGTAACGGTGTTGATATTCTTAATTCTTCTGGCTCTCCTTAAGAAATTTGCATGGGGACCCATTATGAAAGTTATGGATCAACGTGCAGAATTGATCGCAAATGAAATCGAACAAGCAGAAAAAAGTCGTATTGAATCGAAACAGCTTCTTGAAGAGCAGCGTAACCTGTTGAAAGAGGCACGCAATGACGCTCAGGCGATTGTTGAAAATGCCCGTGAACAAGGTGAAAGCCAGCGAGAAGATATCGTGAAAGCAGCGCGCAACGAAGTCGCACGATTAAAAGAAGAAGCAGCGCTTGAAATTGCTTCAGAGAGAGAAAAAGCTGTTGTAGCTGTTCGCGAAGAATTCGTATCTCTATCCGTTCTTGCAGCGTCTAAAGTCCTCGGGAAAGAACTTTCCGAAGAAGATAACCGCGCATTGATCGAAGAGACGATTGCGAAAGCAGGCGATGGTCAATGAGTAAATCAGTAATTGCAAAGCGTTATGCGACGGCATTGTTTACATTGGCACAAGAAAAAGGCCAAACGGGTGCTGTACAAGAAGACTTGCTCGTCTTGAAAAAAACATACCGTGATAATCCTGAACTTGAACAGTTGCTTGATAGTCCGCGACTGTCATTGGCAAACAAGAAAGATGTCCTTGCCAACTCATTTGCAGGCGCAAACACGCTCGTTTTGGATACATTGTTCGTCTTGCTTGAAAAGCAACGTTTACACGAAGTGTTGAACGTGGTCGATGAATTCATCACACTTGCAAACGAAGCAGCAGGTGTTGCAGATGCGAAAGTCTTTTCAACGCGTCCGCTGACAGCGGATGAAAGTGCAGCAATCTCATCTGTCTTTGCACAAAAAGTTGGTAAACATTCATTGCGTATTGAAAATATTATCGATCCTTCCCTTATCGGGGGCGTCCGCCTTCAAATCGGGAACCAAATCTACGACAGCAGCTTGAGTGGAAAACTCGGCCGTCTGAAACAAGATCTAATCGGATCGTAAATCAGAAATTTGAGGGGTGACATACATGAGCATCAAAGCTGAAGAAATCAGCGTTCTCATAAAACAGCAGATTGAAAATTATCAATCTGAGATGGAAGTTAGCGACGTTGGTACAGTCATCACAATCGGTGACGGTATCGCACGTGCTCATGGTCTCGACAACGTCATGGCCGGTGAACTACTTGAGTTCTCCACTGGTGTTATGGGTATGGCCCAAAACTTGGAAGCGAACAACGTTGGTATCGTAATCCTAGGACCATACACAGACATAAAAGAAGGCGATGAAGTACGTCGTACAGGCCGTATTATGGAAGTACCAGTCGGTGAACAACTGATTGGCCGTGTTGTCAATCCATTAGGACAGCCAGTAGATGGACTGGGTCCAATCGAAACAACAAAATCACGTCCGATTGAAAGCCCTGCACAAGGTGTTATGGCGCGTAAATCGGTTCACGAACCACTACAAACAGGTATCAAAGCAATCGATGCACTTGTACCAATCGGTCGTGGACAGCGTGAGTTGATCATCGGAGACCGTCAAACAGGTAAAACAACTGTTGCGATCGATACGATTTTGAACCAAGCTGACCAAGATATGATTTGTGTGTACGTGGCAATTGGTCAAAAAGAATCTACGGTTCGGGGTGTTGTTGAGACACTTCGTAAACATGGTGCGCTTGATTACACGATTGTCGTCACAGCATCAGCTTCAGAGCCGGCACCACTTCTATACCTTGCACCTTATGCAGGTATTACAATGGCTGAAGAATTCATGTTCGAAGGTAAACACGTACTTGTTGTCTATGATGACCTTTCTAAACAAGCTGCGGCATACCGTGAACTGTCACTACTTCTTCGCCGTCCACCGGGCCGTGAAGCTTACCCAGGTGACGTTTTCTACTTGCACTCCCGTCTTCTTGAGCGTGCAGCGAAGTTGAACGATTCACTTGGTGGAGGTTCTATCACTGCATTACCTTTCGTTGAAACGCAAGCGGGTGACATTTCGGCTTACATTCCAACGAACGTTATTTCCATTACAGACGGACAAATTTTCTTGCAGTCTGATTTATTCTTCTCGGGTGTACGACCTGCGATTAACGCTGGACTTTCCGTATCCCGTGTAGGTGGATCAGCGCAAATTAAAGCGATGAAAAAAGTTGCGGGTACGTTACGTCTTGACCTAGCAGCATTCCGTGAATTGGAAGCATTCTCTCAGTTCGGTTCTGACCTTGATCCGGCTACACAAGCAAAACTAGACCGTGGTGTACGAACTGTTGAAATTTTGAAACAAGATTTGAACAAACCAGTACCGGTTGAAATTCAAGTGGTCTCACTTTATTCATTAACACGTGGATTCTTGGATGATGTACCGGTTGCAGATATTTTACGTTTTGAGTCCGAAATTGCGACTTGGCTCGAATCGAACCACACGAATGTTTTGGAACATATCCGTACAACAAAAGACCTTCCATCCGATGAAGAGATGGCAGACGCGATCAATGCGTTTAAAAAGACGTTCGCAAAGTCCGAGTAATAGACGGATTCGTTCAAATGCCGGAAGTGATCCTCGTTGATCACGAAGGCATAACAAAAACAAGAAGGTGGTGAATGACCAATGGGATCATTACGCGAAATTGAAACCCGTATAAATTCGACGAAAAAAACGAGTCAAATTACACGTGCGATGCAAATGGTATCGGCGTCCAAGCTGAACCGTGCGGAAATGAATGCAAAGGCATTCGTTCCCTATATGGATAAAGTGCAAGAAGTGGCAGCATCGATTGCGGCAGGCACAGACGTGGAGCACCCGATGCTCACAAGCCGTCCTGTGAAAAAGACAGCTTATATCGTCATCACTGCCGACCGTGGGCTTTGCGGCGGTTACAACAGTAATGTGATCCGTAAAGTGAGCAATACAATCGCAGAACGCCATGCGTCAAAAGACGACGTCGTCATCTTTGCAATCGGCCGGAAAGGCTTCGACTTTTTCTCGAAACGGGGATACAACGTCATTGACAGTGTAATCGGCTTGTCCGACCACCCAACATTTGCGGAAATTAAAGAAATCGCTAATAAAGCTGTTGGTATGTTCACAGATGGTACGTATGATGAACTTTATATGTACTATACCCACTACGTTAGTGCCATTTCCCATGAAATCACGGAACAAAAGGTACTGCCGTTAACGGACATCGCTCAAAATACAGCAACGTCTTCCTATGAATTCGAGCCATCAGGTGAAGCAATTCTGGAAGTTCTGTTGCCGCAATACGCGGAAAGTCTAATCTTCGGTG
Source organism: uncultured Sporosarcina sp. (assembly GCA_948469885.1). GTDB lineage: Bacteria > Bacillota > Bacilli > Bacillales_A > Planococcaceae > Sporosarcina. The sequence continues at coordinate 86,131 of CAOKMT010000006.1, forward strand.
CGTTGCTCGACAGTAAAGCGAGTGAACATGCTGCAAGTATGACAGCGATGAAAAGTGCAACAGACAACGCTGGCGAGTTGATTGACTCATTGACGCTTCAATTCAACCGTGCACGTCAAGCGGCGATTACACAAGAAATTACAGAAATTATTGGCGGGGTAGCTGCACTCGAATAAAAGATCGGTCTCTGTTTTTCGATTGGAAAAATGACTTGATTCTGCTTTGGGAACACAAACTCGCTACTGGTTATATAGATTAAGCTATGAAGTAAGACAGGAGGAAACAAAATGAACAAAGGACATGTTCTTCAAGTTATGGGTCCGGTTGTCGACATTCAATTTGCTGACAGTCAGTTGCCTGATATTTATAACGCATTGACAGTTACGATCGAACGTCCGAACGCGGAACCTGAAACTTTGACACTTGAAGTCGCGCTTCATCTCGGCGACGATGCTGTTCGTACGATTGCAATGTCTTCAACAGACGGATTGCGACGTGGAGCAGAAGTAACAGACCAAGGCGCGCCGATTTCAGTACCTGTTGGTGACGTGACACTTGGTCGCGTATTCAACGTACTTGGTGAGACGATCGACCTTGCTGACGAAATTCCAAAATCGGAACGTCATGATCCAATTCACCGTGAAGCTCCTACATTCTCTGAGCTTTCAACGAAAGTTGAAATTTTGGAGACAGGTATCAAAGTTGTAGACTTACTTGCCCCTTATATTAAAGGTGGTAAAATCGGTCTCTTCGGTGGTGCGGGTGTAGGAAAGACGGTTCTTATCCAAGAACTGATCAACAACATTGCACAGGAGCACGGCGGTATTTCCGTATTCGCAGGTGTTGGAGAGCGTACACGTGAAGGAAACGACTTATTCTTTGAAATGACTGACTCCGGCGTTATTACGAAAACGGCGATGGTCTTCGGTCAAATGAACGAACCACCTGGTGCACGTATGCGTGTTGCCTTGACAGGTTTGACAATGGCAGAATATTTCCGTGACGAACAAGGCGCGGACGTACTTCTATTCATCGATAACATTTTCCGTTTCACACAAGCAGGTTCTGAAGTTTCAGCACTTCTTGGCCGTATGCCATCTGCGGTTGGTTACCAGCCGACGCTTGCAACGGAAATGGGTAGACTGCAAGAGCGTATTACATCAACGACAAAAGGATCCGTTACATCCATCCAAGCGATCTATGTACCAGCGGATGACTATACTGACCCAGCGCCAGCAACGACGTTCGCTCACTTGGATGCGACGACGAACCTTGAGCGTAAACTTTCTGAAATGGGTATTTACCCTGCGGTTGACCCGCTCGCTTCATCATCCCGTGCATTGAGCCCGGAAATCGTTGGTGAAGAGCACTATGCGGTTGCGCGTGAAGTCCAATCAACGCTTCAGCGTTATGCGGAGCTTCAAGATATTATCGCGATTCTCGGAATGGACGAGCTTAGCGATGATGACAAACTCATCGTTGGACGTGCACGCCGTATTCAGTTCTTCCTATCTCAGAACTTCCACGTAGCTGAACAGTTTACAGGCCAAAAAGGTTCTTACGTACCGGTTGCTGAAACAGTGAAAGGCTTCAAAGATATTCTCGAAGGTAAGTACGACCATCTTCCAGAAGATGCTTTCCGTCTCGTCGGACGCATCGAGGAAGTTATTGCAAAAGCGAAAGAAATGGGCGTAGAAGTTTAACGTTAGCTGAACCATTACTATTTTAGCCGGACTCAAATCCCTGTCGGATCAAATAAAAACGCCCGGCGGTTACCCCGGATTTTTTCAGGGGAGTTATCGAGTTTGCTCGTTAAAAATTTGGATGCAACAAGTTGCTCAAAAACTTGTTGCGTCGCTTACAAATACGTCTTGGCGTATTTGATCAGAAGGGATCAGGAGGGGAAAAAATGAATACATTACAAGTCAATATCGTCACTCCCGATGGCCCTGTGGTCCAAACGGAAGCAAGTATGATTATCGCGACGACTGAAGCCGGCGAAATAGGAATTCTTCCCGGCCACATCGCGATGGTTGCGCCGCTTCAAATCGGAGGACTTCGTATTACAAAAAATGACTCAACTGAAGTGGTCGCTGTTCACGGCGGTTTCATAGAAGTTCGTCCTGAAGTCGTTACCGTGCTTGCACAAAGTGCAGAAACGGCTGCGACGATCGATATTGCACGTGCCAAAGAGGCCGCAAAACGTGCAGAGGCAGAACTTCAATCAAAACAGGATGCCGCTGAGTTACAAAAAGTGGAACTTGATTTGAAACGCGCTATGAATAGAATTAGCGTTTACGAAGGTAGGTAACCACTATATATATTGAATTTATCACTGTCCAGAGGTGAGAAGCCAAGGCACGGTGTTTAAAGAAATTTAATACTTATATAGTAATCAGAATTGATGAGACTACGGACAGAGAGAATCGTTTCTTCTGTCCGTCTTTTTTTAGCTTTCTTTAATTTGTTTGGAAGGAGCGAAGTAGATGGATAGCATGTTTGCCTTTCAACCATTACTTGCGATCATTTCCCACATATTTTTTATCGGTGTTGCTTTTTATGCATTGCAGGCGCTCATGCCAGAAAAAATCATCCGTAAAAATCGGGTATTCCAAGCGCAACTGCTATTTATTTTTTTAAGTATTTTTCTCGGAACTTCCGTATCAAATTTCTTTCTTGAGATATCCTATTGGTCAGGAAGGTTACCGATGATGTTTCGATAATAATCGACAACTTTAGATTTGAAAAAGCGATACTCGCTATCGCCGTATGTATAAAAATGTATGGACGACGAAATTTGAAGAAGATCGCTGTACATACGGCGATGGCATGTAGCTTGCTAGAAGTTTTCAACTGGGACGTTTGGCGCTACTTTAAGTGGGGAACTAACTTTTTATAGGCGCGCCCAACGTGACACGGAACACCAAAAGAGTACATAAGATAGACTATGTCATGCCAGGAAATGTAGGTCGCATGCAGCTTGTCAATTGTGTGGAAACGCTGTAAAATAGGACTTGTTTTGTGTATGTAAAGCAATCATTGAAAATCGATAAATTACTGAAAATTGTCTGGATACAACTTAGAGTCGGAGGGGCTACTAATGGATAAGATTATTATAAATGGTGGGCACATGTTAAAAGGGAATGTCCGTGTCGAGGGTGCTAAAAACGCGGTATTACCTGTGCTTGCTGCTGCTTTACTGGCGACGGAAGGGGTTAACGTCATTCGGGATGTTCCGAATCTGTCGGATGTGGGAACGATCAGTGAAGTATTGAAAAGTTTAAATGCGAAAGTGAATGCGGTGCCGGCGCAAAACGAAGTGATCATCGATTCGTCGGATACATTGTCAAGTGAGGCGCAATTTGAATATGTAAGAAAAATGCGTGCGTCCATCCTCGTAATGGGACCATTGCTCGCGCGAAATGGTTTTGCACGCGTAGCAATGCCCGGTGGCTGTGCGATTGGGTCACGACCAATCGACCAGCATTTGAAAGGCTTCGAAGCGATGGGTGCAGAAATTACGTTCGGCCACGGCCATGTTGAAGCCAAAGCAAAGGATGGCCTAAAAGGTGCGAAAATATACTTAGATTTCCCAAGTGTCGGCGCAACGGAAAATATTATGACGGCTGCCGCACTTGCAAAAGGCACGACGATCATTGAAAATGCGGCAAAAGAACCCGAAATCGTTGACCTGGCAAACTTCATTAACGAAATGGGGGGGAAAGTCGTCGGTGCAGGAACAGACACGGTTCGAATCGAAGGTGTCTCGAAATTATACGGTACAACACATCATATTATTCCTGACCGGATTGAAACGGGAACTTTCATGGTTGCAGCTGCGATTACAGGCGGCGATGTGATCATTGAAAATGCAGTTCCTGAACATAACGCTGCCCTCATATCGAAAATGGGTGAGATGGGCGTTTCGATTACGGAGTTGGATGAAGGCGTTCGTGTCCATGTAGAGGGACCATTGAAATCGGTTGACATGAAAACGATGCCGCACCCGGGATTCCCGACGGATATGCAATCACAAATGATGGCATTGATGCTAACGGCGACAGGCACAGGCGTCATTACGGAAACTGTTTTTGAAAACCGCTTTATGCATGTCGAAGAATTTCGTCGCATGAACGGGAACGTGAAAATAGAAGGAAGATCGGTCATCTTAGAAGGGCCATCCGAGCTACAAGGGGCTGAAGTGTCTGCGACAGACCTACGTGCGGCAGCTGCCCTTATCTTGGCAGGGCTCGTTGCAGAAGGCGTGACACGGGTCACAGAGCTATCGCATCTTGACCGCGGCTATGTAAACTTCCACCAGAAGCTTGCGGCCCTCGGAGCGGATATCGTTAGAGTTTCTCCTGAAGAAGAAAAATCGAAAAAAGAACAAATGGCATAACGCTATGTAAAGGTTATCGTTTGATGGACACATCCATCGATCGATAACCTTTTTGATTGGAGCGGGCCATCTTGGTGGCAACGAAAGCGCAGTGAATGGGCGGAAAAAAGACTGACAGTGCTGCCATCGATTTTTGTAAGAAGACACATAATGTTGATCCGACAACATATAATGCACTATGAGAAAACTATGGATATGGATCAGTTTATTGTGCGCTATACTCTTGTTATTTTTCATTCCATTATTATTGTTGAAACCGACGAAGCTCGCTGAAAAGCCGCAGGAAGAAGCGGCGTTATGTCCTATTGACATAACTGTCAGTGGAGTGGACAAGCCGTTGCCGCTTGAAACGTATGTACAAGGTGTCGTGGCGTCGGAAATGCCTGTTTCATTCCACGAAGAGGCATTGAAAGCCCAGGCGATCGCTGCGCGTACTTATGCGTTAAGGCAAACTGACAATGGGCAAAAGCCGATTGCCGCCGATGTCTCGGCTCAAGTATTTTCCACAGAGGCCGACCGGAAAAAGAAATGGGGAAAAGACTTCACGCGCAACGAACAGAAGATTAGCGCGGCAGTCGAGGCGACAGCGGGAGAAGTTGTTGTATACGGCGAGGAAATGATTTCTGCAATGTTTTTCTCAACTTCAAATGGCAAAACGGAAACTGCCCAAAATTTCAGCGGCAGCGATATTCCGTATTTACAAAGCGTGGAAAGTCCGGGGGAGGAGGACGTCGCTCCGTCATATGAAGAGAAGATGGAAATGCCCCTCAATAAATGGAATGAGGCACTCGGGGTGAATTGGAACGAAGAAATGTTTGGCTCTTTACAACTCGTCCGGAATTCAACGGGCCGGGTGCAAAAAGTGATGACGACCGGTTTCGAAGCGACCGGCCGCGATATTAGGGAACAACTTGGACTGCGGTCTACCGACTTTGACATCGCCTTTGATGTGACCAACAATATTGTGCATATTACAACGCTCGGTTATGGGCACGGCGTCGGTATGAGCCAGTACGGAGCTGAGGCATTTGCGCAAGAAGGATGGGCGGCTGAAGAAATTGTGAAACACTATTATACTGGCACTGAAATAAAAAAAATCACAAACTCAGATCCGCAATGTTTAAAAGCACCTTAATTTGCAAACAATAGCAATTGAGGTGATGACTATGAGAGAAGAAAATAAGAATTCCCCTTCTCAAATGAATAAGCAAAAGAAAAATTGGTTTTGGCCAGCAGTTTATTCGGGTATCGCAATTGTCTTTGTCGGTATGATCTGGGGTTATAGTGCATTCATAAAGAACGATAGCCCGTCGCTGACAGACAGTGCGGCTGTCGATCAACAAGGCGACGCCGATTTGGTTGTGGAAACAAACGCACCAAAAGAAATGCTCAAATACCCATTTCCTGAAGCGCTTCTGGATAATGTCACAGTACTCCAGCCATTCTATGATATGGAAGCGGATGAAGCGATGCAGGAAGACGCACTACTTGTATTTAATCAGACCTATGTGACAAACAGCGGTGTCTCGATTGCCGTTGACGGTGAACCATTCGAAGTCGTTGCAGCACGAAGCGGTGTAGTTGAAGAAGTCATTACGGACGTTTTCCAAGGTGACGAAGTCGTGATCACACATGCTGACGGGATGCAGACCGTTTACGGTTCGCTCACGGAAGTTGTCGTGAAAGAAGGCGATGAAGTGGAACAAGGGGATTCCCTTGCTACCGCGACACAAAACGAATGGAACCCTTCAGCAGGCGTCCATCTTCACTTTGAAGTGCTTGTAGACGGTGAAGCTGTCAATCCGGCATCTTATTTAGGTTTTTAATTTGATTTAGCAATGGTTGTTGCGACGAGAGTAGAAGTTTTCCACTACTCTAAGTGGATCGATAGGCAGCGCAACAATCCCGATGGCCACTCCGAATATGCTCGGGGTGGCTTTCTCATTTACTATGCCCACTGGTCAATATAACATGCAATTTCCAGAATCTTAGCATAACTAACCTGAAACCTTCATAACACTTTCATGTGCCGCATACACTTAAGGAAGATACGGAGCGCTGAGAGGAAAGGAAGAGGGCGTGCACGAGCATATACGGAGGCGATGCGTGCGCCTCGGGGAGTTGTTGCTGGAAACTGAAGTGACGGTGCGAGCATTGGCAAAGGCGACAGGATATTCAAAGAGCACAGTACACAAGGATTTAACGGAACGTTTGCCGAATGTAGATGCTGCGCTATCCGAGGACGTTGCGAAAATCCTCGCCTATCATAAATCGGTCAGGCATTTACGTGGAGGCGAGGCGACAAGGATCAAGTGGAAGAAAGAATTAGAAAAAACAGAAGAAGTATAAGTCATTAAAGCGGAGCTGCACTTGATTGGGCAGGCCGTTTTTTTTTGTTCGGAAAATGGGTGGCTGGGTAAGAAGCGTGGTAGGTTGTCCAACCGGGTGGACGAGTAGTGCAACGTCCTCGGGTTATTCCAACGGCTCTGGTGTTTATTCCAACGTCTGCGCCGAGTCCTCCAACGGCGCCCTTGGTTGTTCCAACGAAAAGAGTGAGTAGTGCAACGTCCTCGGGTTAGTCCAACGGCTCCGGTGTTTATTCCAACGTCTGCCCCGAGTCCTCCAACGGCGTCCTTGGTAGTTCCAACGAAAAGCGTGAATAGTGCAACGTCCTCGGGTTAGTCCAACGCCTCCATAGTTTATTCCAACGTCCCTCACGCGTCCTCCAACGAATTCAGCAAGTATTCCAACACCGCCTTCATATCTTCCAACGAATCCTAACGCCGGTCATCATCGGCTTCGCGCTTTATCCCCCAACAAAACGCCGATTGCCAAAAAGCGACATTTAGTGTCAGCACTCTTGTAAATAGGTCTTAGGTGTGTTCATTTAAGTCGAACTATGGTAAAATTAAGCATTAAGAGTGTCTAATTACTTTAAAAATCCAATGGAGCAATTGGAAGGGGAAACATGAACAATGCTTGCAAAAGATATCGGGATCGATCTCGGTACGGCGAACGTCCTAATCCATGTGAAAGGGAAAGGAATCGTATTGAATGAGCCGTCGGTCGTGGCCATTGACAAACAAAACAACAAAGTGCTTGCGGTGGGAGAAGAAGCATGGCGGATGGTTGGAAGGACGCCGGGAAATATTGTGGCGATCCGGCCATTGAAAGATGGCGTTATTGCGGATTTTGACATTACAGAAGCGATGCTACGTCATTTTATCAATAAACTGAATGTTAAAGGATTTTTATCAAAACCTCGAATACTAGTCTGTTGTCCGACGAATATTACGAGTGTCGAACAAAAAGCGATTCGAGAAGCGGCGGAAAAATCCGGTGGTAAAAAAGTGTTTTTGGAAGAAGAGCCAAAAGTATCCGCAATCGGTGCGGGTATGGATATATTCCAGCCAAGTGGGAATATGGTTGTCGATATTGGCGGCGGCACAACAGACGTCGCGGTATTGTCGATGGGGGATATTGTGACATCCCAGTCGATCAATGTAGCGGGTGATTCATTTGATCATGAAATTATCCAATACATAAAAAAGCAATACAAATTGCTGATCGGAGAACGAACAGCTGAACAAATTAAATTCGAAGTAGGGACCGTCTTTCCAGGAGGACGTAAGGAACAAATGGATATCCGTGGACGTGACATGGTATCAGGACTTCCACGCACAATCACAGTTCACTCCGCCGAGATCGGAGAAGCATTGAAAGAATCCGTAACCCTCATCGTCCAATCCGCCAAAAATGTGCTTGAGAAAACGCCACCTGAGCTTTCAGCAGATATTATTGATCGCGGCGTATTTTTAACGGGAGGCGGAGCGCTCATCCACGGTATTGACCAATTGCTGGCGGAAGAGTTGAAAGTGCCCGTATTCGTCTCCGATCATCCACTTGATTGTGTCGCGATCGGGACCGGTATCTTACTTGAAAATATGAAGTAAAGTAATCAAGCTATAAAAAGGAGGTATGGACATGTTCCGCGGATTTCATACAGTCGCCTCCGGAATGATCGCGCAGCAACGGAGAACCGAGATGTTAACGAACAATTTGGCAAATGCCAATACACCCGGTTACAAAGCTGAACAATCGACAATCCGTTCATTCCCGGAAATGTTCATGTCAAGTTTGGAGTCGGCACGTATACCGACCGAACAAAGTTTCAAATTAAATGGCCTGTCTCCAGTCGGAGGAATTTCCACAGGGGTCTACATGCAGGAAACATTGCCATCTTGGATCCAAGGACAATTGCGGGAGACTGGATTGACGACCGATATCGCACTCATTGACGGGCAATTGCCAAGAGATGAAGAGACCGGAATCCAAGGTGCTGTCTTTTTCACACTTGAACATGAAAACGGCACGGAACTTTATACGAAAAACGGTAATTTCGCGCGCTCTCCAAATGGTTACCTGACCAATCCGACAGGACATTATGTGCTCGACCAAAACGGTGAGCGAATCGCTTTGCCAAACGATGATTTCCAAGTGACGGAAACGGGTGTCATTACGGTGGACGGTAATGCCGTCGCGACACTAGGCATTTCATTTGCCCAACGACCCGATACACTGATGAAGCAAGACAATGGCTTATTTACGACAGCGGATGGTGAAAATCTTCAAGCAGCGGGAGAAAACGAAGCCGTCACTTTTTCAATGCAACAAGGATTCTTGGAAGGATCGAATGTTGATGCCGGGCGGACGATGACCGACATGCTAACGGCGTACAGAGCTTTTGAAGCGAACCAAAAAGTGCTTCAGGCATATGACCGGAGCATGGAAAAAGCGGTAACGGAAATCGGCCGTGTCAACTAATAAAGGAGAACGAGACAATGCTACGTACGATGACGACAGCCACGAATACGATGACCCAATTGCAACATCAGTTCGATGTCATTGGCAATAATCTCGCAAACTCATCCACACATGGATTTAAAGCGAGCGAGACAAGTTTTCACGAAATGCTTTATCAACAGTACAATAATGACAAAGCGGATCAGGCACCTCGACAATCGCCGGCAGGCATCCGTTATGGGGTGGGAGCGATGCTCGGCCAATCGCAAATGAACTGGAAAGCGGGCTCTCTCCAATCGACGGAACGTGAACTTGATTTTGCGTTGACGACACCGAAACAATACTTCAATGTCATCATGCCAGCACGAGGCGGCGGTGGGGAAGAAACTGTCTATACAAGGCAAGGTGCATTTTATGTTTCTCCTGTTGGCGACGGAGAATTGATGCTCGTCAATGGCGATGGCTATCCGGTAGCAGATTCCGCCGGCTTGCCGATTATCTTCCCCGAAGACGCCAAAAGTTATGCAGCGGGTGCTAATGGTGTACTTGAAATCGCATTGAATGATGGCACCATTGAAACGGTGGAACTTGGTATAACGGCTCTGGAACGTCCCAATGTGATGCAACATATTTCCGGAGCGTACCTTGGTATGCCGGAAAATATGGCTGCACTCGGTTTGACGCCGCAAGAGGTGCGGACCAACCTTGAAGGAGCCGAGCGTAACTCGATCGGTTTGGAAAACGGAGTACTTGAAATGTCGAATGTCAATTATCAAAAAGAAATGACGGATCTCCTCACAGCACAGCGTTCGTATCAGTTTAATGCGCGTGCCGTCACACTTGCCGACCAAATGCTTGGCCTTGTTAATGGGATTCGATAATAACCGTCGGAAACTGGACAATTAGGGAGCATTGTAAGATGAAAGATGACAAGCTAAATCATTCAACGAGCAACGAGGCAACGGAGACGCAAAATAGTGAAACATCTAGAAGGCGATTACGGAGAAACCGTCGTAAATTACAAAAAAATGATCAAGAAGAGCAAGCGCCTAAAAAGCGGTTATGGGTGCAATTGCGAATTCTTCCCATTTGGCTACGGCTAATCTTGGTCATTTTTTGGCTGGCTGTTGTAGTCGCACTCGGTTTATCCATCGGCTATGGATATATTGGCGATGGTAATACTTTTGATATATTCAAAAAAGAGACATGGACACATATTATCGATATTATTGAAGGAAAAGAATGAGGAAAAAGTGTAATATTTTTCCTAAAAAGATTTGAAAATGATATAAAGGTAAGGTGATTTGGGTATGCTAACAACAGAGCAAGTAAAAGCTATTTTACCCCATCGTTATCCCTTTTTGATGGTAGATCGGATTCTTGAACTGGAAGAAGGAAAACGTGCGGTCGGCATGAAAAATGTGACAGCCAACGAAGAATTTTTCAATGGGCACTTTCCGGGCTATCCGGTCATGCCGGGCGTCCTCATCGTTGAAGCACTCGCGCAAGTAGGCGCTGTTGCTTTATTGAAAAAAGAGGAAAACAAAGGACGACTTGCGTTTTTTACAGGGATTGATAATTGCCGTTTTAAAAAGCAAGTGACGCCTGGTGATACGTTACGCCTTGAAGTGGAAATCACTCGTCAACGCGGCCCGATGGGGAAAGGGAAAGCGGTTGCAACGGTTGACGGTGAACTTGTGTGCGAAGCGGAAATCATGTTTGCACTTGGACCGGTGAGCACAGAAGCTTGACCGTCATCGAAAGACTTAACTTGCACTCGCTTCATTGTTTGAATAAAATGGAAGTATAGTGATAGTGTCGTTGGCCAAGAGCTACGCGCTTCAACAGTAGGAGGTTCCAAATAGGATGTACAAAGATCTTTCTCCAAACTTAAAAATTAGCATTACGAGGTCAATTACACAGACTTTTGAACAATATATGAGCGATATTGCTTGGAGCGAAGACAAATTCAGCATTGAAGATTTCATCTCAAGCTGGCGGGACTATATTACCACAAAAGCACTTTGGTATTCAGAAATCCCTAATGAAATTAAACAAAGCCCGAAATTTCATGAAGATCTTGCCGAGCGTATTAATGAAATCATTGCACGGATTTTACAGGATCCGCCTTCCGATGAACAAATTGCAGCGATCCAAATGATGCAAGAAGCATTAAATACGCATTATGAGTATCATTGTAAAGCGGAAGCGGCATATGTTGAACGTCTGTTAAAAAATTACATCGAACAAAGTAAAAAATAATGGATAGTTCCCTCTTTTCTGGTCAATCTACATAGTATCATACAGATTTGTATGGTAAACGGCTTGTGGAAAGGAGGGAACTTTTCATGTTGAAAAAAGCGATGCCGCTCTTTTTATTGTCAGGACTTGTCCTCGGTGGTTGTTACAACAACGGTGCATTGCCGAGAGATAACGAAACTCCGATGGAGAACGTGGAGGATCGTGCAAGGGACTGGACACCTAATGTGCGTGATGAGCGTCGAGGTGGAATGGATTTGGATGGATTCGATAACGACCGGAATCTAAACGATGACGGTGTGCGTGACGGAATCATCAATGACAACAATGGTGTTCGTAATGGCGTGATTAATGAACGTAATACGTCGGACGAAGTCATTATTGACGAAAACGTTCCGAACGATGTCATGAATGACGATCAGAACCGAACAAACCGAAATAACCGCTGACCGCAAGCCGAAAAAAGCCGCCTTTCTAAAAAAATGAAAGGCGGCTTTTGTGTATTCAATTTTAATGTAGTGACAAGAAGCTTTCCGACTTGAATTGAAAATGCTTGTCACCTATTCCTCTTGGTTTTTGACAAAATCTTTTTTCAAGCGGGGACGCGATCGCATATCCGATTCAAAACGTGTCAACAATGATTGACCGCCTAAACCTTCTCCGATCAGTTCTTCTAAAAGCTGTTCCGCATATTGGGAGCGGGCACGCTTTAACCGACCTTTCATCAATACCGAAATATGATCGCCGATTTGCTCCACTGCATGAATGTTCACGCGGAAGGATGCAGGTTCGTTTTCCGGATAGGAAATGACGACTTTTGCCTCCAATAATTCATCACTTTTCATTTGATCTTCAAAAAAGGATTTATGTTTTTCGTCGATAAATATTTCTAAAATCCACATGCGGTGGCTATTCTCTTGGTTAATGATAATGCCATCACGTAGCGGGAAGTTCTGAAACCGTTCATCAAAGAAAATGTCGATAGATATCATTTTAAATGTTTTCAACACGCCACCCCTTATGAATTCGGCAGGGGGTTGAACCCCATTGAATTTGAATTTTGAATCTACCCCGCCGCTCATTTGTAGCGAGGTATTGTAGTTGAATCAAGTTTTCTTAATTGTACCACACATCGATGGAGAATTTAAAAATAACAAATAAGGCAAAGTTGTTTTTTATAGGACTCGACAAACTTCTGCAAAGTTGTCATGTCGCAGTTCCATCAGGATCGCATTCGATGACGATTATTGAAAATATGAAATTATCCATTCAAGAAGCTTGAAAAATGAAAAATGCCATTTTGCAAAATAAGCGGCGGTCGTCGTAAGCTAGTAGCAATTCAACGGAAAGGAGGGAAACGATTGAATCAAGTCGCACTCGTTGGGCGAATGACAAAAGACCCGATCTTAAGAGAAACATCGGCAGGACGGATGCAAACAAATTTTGTTCTAGCGGTGGCACGTAATTTTAAAAATTTGAAAGGAGTCGTAGAAGCTGACTTTATCCTTTGTACTTTATGGGGAAGATTAGCTGAAAATACTGCTAAGCATTGCGGGAAAGGCTCTTTGATCGGTGTCAGCGGAAGGATCCAGTCAAGGTCATATGAACGACAAGACGGAAGCAGAGTTTACGTCACAGAAGTTATTGGTGAAGACATTCGTTTCATTTCGACAAAAAAGCGAGCAAATGATGATTTGTTTGGCCCGTCTAAAACGGGAAGTGGATCGAGTGCCCACACAAAAAAGGAAGAGGAGCATTTTCATTTACCGGAAAAAGAAGGAGCGGAATTACCTATATTTTAATAGGCAAGGTTAGGGTGAAGAAGACAATTCCGCTGTGGATAGGGGGAGAGGTGGCTAGTCGAACGAGCTAGCGCTGTACGATACTTAAAAAACAATAGATGTGAGAGGAAAGCAATGTTGACACATTGGAAAAGGTTCAGGATAAGGGGGCGATGGGGATCAAACCCATTCCGGACCGTGAAAAAACTTGTGCGTGCACAAAACATGAAAGTTAATGGAGTTTTTTCGCTTATCTGTATATCCAGTTGGGGACTGGATCGACAATGATGGAAAAATTATGCGGTGGAGGTGGATCGGAGACTGCTTCCGTTTCCAATCTCCACCGATCATGAAAAAGGGGTGGAACAATGAGCGATGTGAAGCAAGAAGTGCTGCGAATGGAGTTGCAAGTCGGAGAATTGATCCGTCTCGTCGCCAACTTGAACGAGCGCTTGTCGAAGGTGGAAGATAATGAAAAGCACAGACAGCCAGAAAGCCAGAAAGCCAGAAAGCGTCTCAATCGTACATACAAGCAAGTAAATAGGAAGGATTATCCAATAAACTGACCAAGTAGCGTCGCTGGAAGGTTACGTAACATGAGAGATTACCAGAAAACGATGCTCAAAAAGACGCTCTGATTCTCGATATAATCAAGAAACAGAGCGTCTGCTGACTATCAAAATTAGCAAAACCCGACTACACGTATTGGCTTAGTTAAAAGACAATAAGTCATCTAATTCGGCATCGGATAATTCCGTCAGCCATTCGTTTGATTGGATCAAGTCCGCGGAAAGCGATGCTTTCTCTTCCAGCATCTGATCGATTTTTTCTTCAATCGTCCCGATCGTCACAAACTTATGGACATGGACAAATTTTGTTTGTCCGATCCGATAGGCCCGATCCGTCGCTTGGTTTTCAACAGCTGGGTTCCACCACCGATCCGCATGAAGAACGTGATTGGCCGCTGTCAAATTCAAGCCTGTTCCACCTGCTCTGAGTGACAGGATGAAGACAGGGAATTCGCCTTCTTGGAAACTGTCGACAAGTCGGTCTCGTTGTCCTTTCGGCATACTGCCCGTCAAGAAAGGTACATCTATTTGATGCAATTCCGACAAGCAATGTCGAATCAGTTCGCCCATGCCGATATATTGTGTGAAGATAATACATTGTTCGCCGTTTTCGACAATGTTCGACGCCATGGATACAATGCTTTTCAGCTTGTCGGATCGGTTAATCATATCTGTTGCCGATCCGTTCGGTTCTTTCAGAAACAAGGCAGGATGATTGCACAATTGTTTCAAGCGACTGAGCATGGTTAAAATAAGACCTTTCTTCTCAAATCCAGTCAAAGTTTCCAATTTGAATTTCGTTTCGTCCAAAAAGCTTTCATACAATGCCGCTTGCTCGGTCGTAAGCGGGCAATACTCATTTTGCTCAAGTTTTTTCGGTAAATTCAACAATAGATCTTCATCATTTTTTGTCCGGCGTAAAAGGAAGGGACGGATTTTCGCACGCAGGATGCGCTTATCTCTTTCGGAATGATCACGCTCGATCGGCACAATGAAGTGATCTGTAAACGAGCGGAAAGAGCCAAAATACCCTTTATGGATAAAGTCGAAAATCGCCCATAATTCCGATAGCCGGTTTTCGATCGGGGTACCCGTCAAAGCGATATGATGCTTGCCTTGGAGTTTCCGAATGGCTCTCGACTGCTTCGTCTGCATGTTTTTAATGTTTTGGGCTTCGTCTAGCGTGATGCTCGTAAATTCAGTCGTCGCCAACATATCCCCGTCTTGGGAAGCTGTGCCATAAGTCGTTAAAATGACATCGGGGCGCATCTCGGAAATTGCACGGATGAATTGCTCATCCTTTGTACGAGAAGGCCCATAATGAGTATGAACAGTTAGGGACGGTGCAAACTTTTCGATTTCTTTTTGCCAGTTGCCAAGGACACTTGTCGGACAAATGATCAAAGACGGTGCATCCGTTTCTTGACGCGCATGGACATTCAGCAAATACGTAATCAGTTGAATCGTTTTCCCAAGGCCCATGTCATCGGCAAGACAAGCGCCGAATTTGTTATCGCGCATGAAGATGAGCCAGTCGTACCCATCTTCTTGATAAGGTCGCAATTGTGCTTGCAACTGGTCTGGAATGCCGGCGGTCGGGAGCCCTTTCTTTTCCGCGAGTATTTCCATATAATTTCGAAGCGACTTTTGCATCGTGAATTCTAAAAGAGGATCCTGTTCATCATCCTCTTCTTCAAGCGGAACGATTTCCTCTGGGATGTCTTGGAATAACAAATCCTTCACCGTCCATTCCCCGGCATCTGCGCGCTCCATTAGTTCTTTAATTTTTTGCAGCCAAAGTGGATCGATATGGAACCACTCATCACCAGAACGGATGTATTCCCGGTTTTCATCGACAAGCTTTTGGAAAGTATCCCGGTTGATTTCTTTCCCGGCAAGTGAAAAATGCCAATCGAATGATAGCACTTCGTCCAGTCCAGTGGCAGAACTGTACGATTGAACACTCGCATTTGTCCGCACTCGCATTTTGGATTCGGTAATCGACTTCAACCATGCCGGCAAAATGACCGGATAGCCGAATGATTGAAGAAGAGGCAAATCTTCCTGGATGAAGAGCCGAACTTCAGGATCGCGCATCGGAACAGCAAGAAAACGTTCATCCGGTTCGGGCGCTATCGAAAATAGGAGCGACGCCATTTCCAATTGTTTTTGATCAATCTCTTGCGCATACGCTTTCCAACGAGCAGGGAGCGCTTCTTCAATAGAAGTATTCTTTTTCCGCGCGGCAGGTGTCCAATGGCGTCCGCGTTCCCCGACAATGACTGTTTCGAGAAGCCACTCCGTTTCTGTCTCTTCTTCAGGTTCAGTTAAACGGAAAGCGACCCGGACAGGTGTCGATGATGTGTTTTCCCCTGGCCAACCGTATTTTTGTAAATACGGCAGAAGAGCAGGAAGCTGATCCGGCCGGATAGCCGAGTTCACCAGCTTTTCGTGAACAGCGGCATGGATGATGGACGCGGCTTCTTCTGAAATCCCAACTTTTTTGGTATCAAATTGAATGCCCGCTTCATCGCTCTTTACATAATCCCACAAAGCGGGGTTTCGCCATGCGTCTGCTGCTTCTCGGATCGCTTGAAGTTGTGCTTTATCTTTTTGTGTGAGTCCTTCAAACCGCGCATACGGATGCGTTTCGGGAAATGCATGCAATAGTTGGTCGGCATTTAAATGAAGAGATTGCCCATTTGTTTCTGCAAGCAGTCCATAAAAAGTTCGTTCATCATTGAAAAATAGATAAGTCACAAGTTCTTCGGGATCGACGGCTTGCCCATTGATATCTTCGGCCAACAGCGAAAAGGTGTGATGATCGATTGGTTCGATTGCCAGTCGTAGAATCCGTTCCAACGTAAATATTCCGTTCATAAATACAAATTCCCTTTCTCCATCTCTTCTATCAGTGCGCGCAGGCGGCGATTTTTCTCACGCACCGTCTCTACATAGCGATTCCAAAATTCGTGTTTTCCGCTTTTTTTCGCACTCATTTTCATTTTTTTAAATAACCGCACAGCACGTCGGTAACTTTGTCGATTTCGTTCTTTTATAAAATGCGTTGCATATAGGTGAAGAAGAGGAAGAACCGATGCTGGGTCTGCTGCCAGCGCCACATTCAGCCCGCCTGCTTCTGTCACATCGTAGGGAACACGGTATCGATGCATGAGTGCAGCCCACTCGCTGAAACGTTCCCGTTCGACTAGAAAATCAGCATAGACGTCAATGCCAGATTCACCGTAATATGAAAACATCTGTTCACGCTGTTGCTCGGGAAAATCGGCAGTTTCCAATAAACCGTCGATTTTTCGGACAAATGCAGGACGGCGCGGCAAAGGTACACGATTCGTCAAGTAGTCTTCCATGAGAGGAAGCAGGACGTGCATAATGAGTGAAAGGGCATCCGTTTTTTCGTGCTGATCCGCCAGTTCCGCGAGTGCCAGCCATTCGGAAAAGTTCTCTTGTTTCACATCATAGGTCAGCTTTTTGAGGTCTTCCTCCTGATCCTGTAAAACATGAAAAAATGCGATGAAAATGGAGGCAGAAGAGGCGTATTCTGTATCCAGCAATGCGCGTTCCCTCTCTCGTAAAGACTGATTGGTAAAAAGATACTGCCAAAAAAGTTGATAGGTTTGAAAACGTTTATAGAAAAGACCCGATTGCTCCAACGCAAATGTCCGAACCTTTCGTTGCAAATTTTCATGGAAAGGGTCCGTCTCAAACAGTCGCGGTTTGGAGGCGATTGAATGAATATTGTCTTTCAATTTTCCGAGTTGATCGGAAAGCCAGTTCTTCACATACCACTTGCCGTGGGAGAAAGTCGAACTCTCCTCTCCCAAGTGAAAAGAAACGTAAGGCCAAGCCGCTTCCAATGCATGTAAGCGAATGTAAATATCAAAAAAAGGTTTCCATTCCCACTCATACGGGTAAAGAGGTGCAAGGTCTTGTTCGATCAATGAAAACTTATGGATGAATACTGCCGGATTTTCTCTCAGTGCAATGACACGGATAGGATTCATAGAACGGGCTAGTACATTGTTCCAAGCTTCAGGCGTTCGGTCGGAAATTTTAAATGCCATTTGGTCTGTTTCTGTCCTCCTCCATTCATGCATCCAATCTGTCAATGAATGAAATTGTAAATAAAGATGAAAAACGGCAGCTGCGCGATGCGCGCACCAATCCGTTTTGTTACACGTACAATCTGCATCTAAACGATCGAAAGATAAGGTGACTTCCGCCTCGGTTATATCATCATTGCCAATTTCGGCGCTGACAACCCGTCCGGAAGCATCATATGAAAAAGAGTGGACATTTCCACCTCGGACATACGTAACGGCTTGCCGTACTTCGAAAGCCTCTTCAGGTTCACTTGGTCGGAGCGCGTGCTTTATGTTATCGATAAGTTCCATTATTTCATTTTCGTGCAAGTAGGAAACACGTTCTACCGTCATGTGCATCGAATCACCTTCCTTAAAAAAAGCATTCTTTCTAGTATACCGCGTTGGTCTATGGTTCGTAAATAGTCTGCTTCTTATTGTGCTGGATGGTTCGAGCTCATATGCAAGAATATACTTATTTTCAGTTTATATATTTTGAAAATTCACTCACATTAAGCGTCTTTATATGGTAGAATAAGAGTAATCAGAATTTTCAATGAGGAGGGAGAAAGATGCTATCAGTTCAGCGGATGACGCCATTTTACACGGAACAAGAAGAATTTCGGTTGCGTTTAGTCTTTGCATATCAATACTTTTCAATTATTAAAGGCGGGGAAGTATTCCAATTCATCCCATCGGAAGGTAAAGAAATTGTGATCAACATGAAAAGCTTGCAAGTTGAAAATCTTGGTGAAGTGTTTGTCTTCCAAAGAGGAAATCGTTTCATTCGCCTGCCACTGTATCAATTACTTCTCATCTCTGATCTTCATATGCACCTGAATACTATTCTCGAAGGGAGCATTGATATGGAAGTGAAAGTGGAAATTCCTGAAGACGTCGCGTTGGCGGCGCAAGAAATTATTGAAACGTTAGAAGCTGAAAATCGCTTACGGATGATTGATTATGCCTTGGAAACGAAAAACTTGACCCTGTTCAATGAATTAACGAAAGAATTACAGAAGATTTAATGACACCTTGAAGCAACGCCTATCGTGTTCAAGCGATAGGTGTTTTTTTATGTCATCTGCTGAGAGATTGCCCGCGATTCAGCAAAGTGTTCCCAGAACTCATTAGAGTGCCCCTGCAACCATGCGGATTGCCCGCAATCTGTTCGATTGTGCCCAAATGTCAGGGGAGTATGTCCGGGACACTCATAAGTATGCCCGCACTTTTGCAGTAGACCAGAACCCTTTCACATGTGCTTTTCATTTTTGAAGTGTTCTCGAATGTACCTAAGTGATCCCATAGACAAAAGTTTTCTAGGTCAATCAAATAAGCCTGCACAGGGGAGATGCCGCGCAGGCTTATACTTGAAGCTTAGGGAATTATAAAATCTTGAACAGCAGATAACTTAGAACGGAAATAGTTCCCGTTTAGGCGCCCTGTATTTTTGTTCTTAACTAGATGTGAATAATTGAAGTGCAATGATGAAAACAGTCGATCCGGTTAATCCGAAAAGAAAATCCTGCCATGTAAGTTCGTTCGTTTCGTCATCGTTCAAAATATTTCGCTCCTTTGTCGATTTCCCGGGAAATACA
>CAOKMT010000007.1 GCA_948469885.1 uncultured Sporosarcina sp.
CCCACAGGAGCGTGATTTTCGCGACGAGGAGGCTGAAGCCGTGCCCGTGGAAAGCGTCCGCTCGGAACGGAAATCAGCGTGTTACAGGATTTTCTTAGTTCCATATATATTTATAAAAATGACGTTAGATTGAAACAATTTCTTCTTTATTCTCTTCTTTCATTTCATCTAGAATGTGTGAGTAGGTTTGATTTTAGTTTCCGTGTCTTTCGGGACGGCTTCCCCAATATTTGACTTAGGACTTTTTAAACAGTAAGGAATCTTGCGGACTTTATGTAAGGTTGTGTATTGTTTGACCTTTGTCGTCGATAGAATAGACTGGTCGGTTTCATGACCAGGCTTATTTTGAATCAAATTGAGGAATATGCTATTCTAGTTCATAAGAAACAGCCTTCTTGTATTTGATTGGTCGTCCTTTCATTTTACAAAAGGGCTGTTTCTTTTTTGATAATATTGATGGAATATGGATGGTGTGAATGGAAATCTTGCGTTATTGGCGAAAATAAGATTACGTATCATTAGTCGAATAAAGAGTTTGTGCGAAATTCACAGTAAAAGAGGTGCTGTTATGAAAGAAAAAATATTATTAGTAGAAGATGAAGAAGTCACGCGTGAGGGGATTACTGAGTTTCTGACAGTAAAAGGTTACAATGTCGTAGCTGTTGGTGACGGAGAAGAAGCCATTAACGTATTTGAACGTACAGTGGATTTTGATTTAGTCATTTTAGATATTATGCTCCCGAAAGTAGATGGTTTCGAGGTATTGCATACAATTCGAAAAAATAGCCAAACATCCGTTTTAATGTTGACTGCAATGGAGGATGAATACACCCAAATTATGAGTTTCGATGAGCAAGCAGATGACTATGTGAGTAAACCTTTTTCCCTTGTCATTTTGGAAAAACGAATTGAGGCTTTATTGCGAAGAAGCAAGCGTAATCATACGGGAGACGTATGGATTTATAAGGATACTAAAGTAGACTTCTCTGCGTATAGTGCAACTTACCAAGACGTAAAAGTGGATATCAAGCCTAAAGAGATTAAATTATTACAGCTACTGATCGAGCATACTGGACAAGTTCTGTCACGTGAGCAGATATTGGATAGAATGTGGGAAAGTGAAGAAGCCCCGTTTGACCGCGTAATTGACGTATATATCAAAAACCTCAGAAAGAAACTCTATCTTGATTGTATAAAAACCGTCAAAGGCGTGGGGTATAAATATGAGGAAACGGTATGAAAAAGTTAAAGCTATTTCCTAAGATATTTCTATACACGATAGGCATTATGAGTATTATTGTCTTACTCGTGCATGGACTGATGTACGTCATGCTGCCTTCGTTTTACCTTGATCAAAAGAGAGAGGAAGTCAATACAAAAGCGAAAGAACTGATGGTTATGTTAAAAGAAACCACTGAAGAGCAAGCGGTAGAAGTAGCAGAAAAGTACGCAATTCAGCATAATGTGAATATAACACTCGATGTTAACGGTGCCATCTATCGATACCAAGGATTTACACCTCTTGATATTTACATTGATCCTGCAATGGAAAAAAATTCGGCTAGTGCACCACCGACCGTTGAAATTCACGCACCGCAAACTGAGATGACAGAATCCCCCCAAGTGATACTGGAGAAAAAAGTATTTACAAATAAAGAGAATCTACCCTATGGGCTACATCTAATGTTAAATATTCAACCAGTAGATGAAACAAAGCAAATCGTGTTTAGATTGCTTCCATATTCGATAGCTATCAGTTTTATCATCTCTCTCATTGCTGCGTTTGTTTATAGTAAAGCAATTACAAGGCCGATTAAAAATATTTTACGCGTTACAAAAGACATGGAGGTACTCAAAAAAGATAGTTTTTGTGTAGTAGAAAGTGAAGATGAAATCGGGATGTTAGCAGAAAATATTAACTCCCTATATGATACCTTGTGGAATACGATTGAATCTTTGGAGCAAAAAATCAATGATATTAGTGACGTGGAAAAAGAAAAAGTGGAGTTTTTACGTGCAGCCTCACATGAATTAAAAACGCCGTTAACGTCCCTGCATGTATTATTGGAAAACATGAAGTATAACATCGGGAAATACAGTGATCGAGATTACTATTTAGGGCAGGCAGAGGAAATGGTGATGGAATCCACGAAAATCGTGCAAAATATTTTAACGACAAGCAAGCTGCAGACCCTGTCGCAGGAGGAACAGAAAGAAGAAGTCGATGTAAGAGAGGTTTTACTAGAAACGATTGAGTCTTATAAAATCTTAGCGAAAGCAAAAGAAATTCAACTGACTCTCCAAATAGAAGAAACATGTTTTTGTTATATGAATAAGGATGCTTTGAAAAAAGTATTATCCAATCTTCTATCTAATGCCATCAACTACACAGATAAGGGAAAGCGGATTGATATCCAAATCATAGATGGGCGTCTTTCCATAGAAAATCAGTGCACACCCCTTTCACAAGAAGTGTTGGCCAAAATCTTTAAAGCTTTTTATCGACCTGATTTCAGTAGAGATAGAAAAGACGGCGGTACTGGCTTAGGCTTGTACATTGTAAAAGATATTTTAACCCATGCGAATCTCAAGCACTCTTTTACACCAAGTGACTTAGGAATGAAATTTATAATTGAATGTGCATCTAGGGAATAACATTAGCGCTTCTAGAAATGACAAGTTCATTTCTAGAAGCGCTTTTTGGATTCTTTTTGATTCTCGTCAACCATTTCATATACGTTTCATATTGAATGTGTAAGCTAACATTACAAAGCCAAGGAGGAACTTTACATGTCAGTTATAACACGTGCATGGTACTACGTCACACGAAAAAAAAGCAAGTCGCTACTCATGTTTCTTATTTTATTCGGAATCGCAACAGCCACAATCAGTGGAATGGCGATAAAAAAAGCAACTGTCGATGCAAGAGAGCAAATTAACCAATCGATCAATGCTAGTTTTCAAGTAGAAAATAATTTGCAAAATAATATGGGGATAGGCAACCGCGGTTTTGGGAATGTCCCTGCTTCTGCAGTCGATCAAATCAAGAATATCGATGGGATTACGGAGTATAATGCGAGGATCACGGGTGAAGCGGATTTAGTTGATTTAAAGAAAGTGAAATTAATAAATCCCCGAATTCAGCATAATGATTCACTTATGAAAGGCTATGAAAATTTTACGGATTTAAGTGGAATGACAGACTCATCCTTAGACAATAAATTCATTAGTGGTGTGATTGAATTAGCAAAGGGCAGGCATATCAATAAAGAAGACACGCAAAAGGTATTAGTTCATGAAGAATTTGCAAAGCTGAATCATCTTAAACTGAACGATAAAATCTATGTACAGGCAAGTCCATTCGCTTCGATGCCGGCAAGTGAAAATGCCAGCAAAGACGAAATTGGGTTGGAAATTGTCGGGATGTTTAGCGGGAGTAATATGGACCGTGCAACAATGGAATCGGAGTTAGTGGAGAATGCTTTCATCACAGACATTGAAACGATTAAAATGCTAAATGGTTATGAGGATGAAGAGCTTCTGTACCAAGATGCCAAGTTCTATGTGAATGATCCAAAAGAATTATGGCGTATTCTTGAAAAGGTAAACGAGTTACCGATTGATTGGACAAACTACCAGGTTGTGGAGTCTGCCAGTGACTATCCAGCTTTAACGGGCTCTTTAGATAGTATGGATGGGCTCATTAATAAGATGCTGATTGGGATTGTTGTCATCAGTGCGATTATCCTATCCTTAGTGCTTGCATTTTGGATTAACGGGAGAATTCATGAGACAGGCGTACTACTATCACTAGGTGTTTCGAAAATAAACATTATCGCTCAATATGTTGCGGAGTTATTAGCGATTGCTGTCGTCAGCTTTGGCCTGTCTTATTTCTCGGGACAAGCGATCGCTCAAAATATTGGTGATAGCATGGTACAACAAGCCGGGGAAGTAGGCACAGCTAATTTTCAGCAAGGTCACGGGGGTATGCAGTTTGGTGCAGATGCGGATTCAAGTACAGTCACTAAAACATTGGACAGTATTGACGTGTCAATCACACTCGCTGAAATGGGCTATGTTTGGTTGATAGGCGGGTTAATCATTTTACTATCGGTCAGCATTTCATCGATCTTTATTATCCGATTGAAACCGAAAGAAATCCTGTCAAAAATGAGTTAGGAGGACATTATGACTATTTTAGAATTAAAAGAAGTTTCATATGCATACAAAAATAACAAAGATAAAAAGGTCTTGAATAATATAAGTACAGCGTTTGAAGAAGGTGTATTTTACGCCATTTTAGGGACGTCAGGTTCTGGTAAAACAACCTTATTATCATTACTTGCAGGGTTAGACGAGCCACAAGCTGGAGAAGTACGATTTGCTGGAGAAGATCTTAAGGTAAAAGGGTATCGAAATCACCGGAAAAACCAAATTTCATTGGTCTTCCAAAACTATAATTTAATAGATTATATGACGCCGATGGAGAATTTAAAACTGGTGAACAAGCAAGCCGATAAGCAAATCCTATTAGATTTTGGATTAGAAGAACAAGATCTTCACCGGAATGTTTTACAATTATCAGGCGGACAACAGCAGCGTGTCGCAATTGCGAGGGCATTAGTGGCTGATGTACCAATTATTTTAGCGGATGAACCGACGGGGAACTTAGACGAGGAAACTGCGGATGGCATTATTGAAGTTCTCCAGAATAGTGCACATAAAGAGGGGAAATGTGTGATTGTTGTGACACATAGTAAACACCTTGCCGCTCAAGCAGATGTCGTATTTGAATTAAAAAAACGAAAACTGTTGAAGAAGTAAAGAACTGCGATAAAACGCCATCTGGCGATTAAAAAATAAGGGAGTTTAAGAGGATGAAAAAAATGAAGAAAATGACGATGGCCCTTTCGGTTATCTCAGTATTAGCACTTAGTACAGGGTGTGCAGCGAATAATGCAGAAGAAACACCAGTTAAGCCAAAGGAATCCGTTGTCGATCAAGCAGATGAGCAAATTAAGCCTTACGGTCAACTCGTCGATGTCAAAGGTAAGAAAATGAACGTTTTGGATGTTGGTGAAGGGGAGGAAACCATCGTCTGGACTCCTGGATATGGGGATATCGCCCCTGGCTTAACTTATACTAAAATGCTGGAGGAACTTACACCGCACTACCGGGTACTTGTCGTTGAGCCTTTCGGTTATGGTCTGAGTGATGTGATAGATGAGCCACGTACGATTGAAAATATCACGGAGGAAATCCATGAAGCAGTCCAGCAAATTGAAGGTGTGGATAAATATATTTTGATGGCACATTCTATCTCAGGCGTCTATGCGATGAAATATGTAGATAGCTATGGCGATGAGCTGACTGGTTTTATAGGATTAGATACGAGCACGCCATCGATGTATGATGGGATAGCTATAAATAATGAGCAGCCAGCACCGGATGATGTTCCACCAATTCCTGAGGTTAGTGACGAAGTGAACGAACAATACCGTAAAATTGCAAAGAAAGTAAATGCGAACAAGAATGTTGTTGATGAGGCTGCACGTATGAATGAGAACTTAGATGAATCTAAAAAGTATTCATTCCCAGCCAATTTACCAGTCGCATTTTTCCTTGCCACGGAATCGATAGAGGGGCAGAAGATGTTCCCTATTGAAAAAAATAGAGACTGGGTGAAAATGCACACCGACTTGGCGAAGGATTCCACCTACACGAAAGTTTATGAAATTGATAGTAACCATCAACTCTACTTGGATAAATACAAGGAAATTACAGAGAAACTGAATGAATTTTTAGCTAACAGACCGACAGAGTCATGATGTAATGGAAAGTGATTGTAGCAAACAAGGTTTTCAATCGATTATTAAAACGGGGGAGTTATTCGCTGTAATAGCATACTCCCTCGTTTTTATTTTGAAAGAATGTTAAAAGAAAAAGGACTGAAGAATAATCATGGAGAAACGTGCAGGTAGAGTGTTAAGTATAGATATTATTAGAGGGTTTGCCCTTTTAGGAATCTTTTTTGTCAATGTACCGATGATGCAAAAAAGTGGCGTGTCCTTAGATATGGGAAGTGGTTTTGAAGCAATTATTCGATTGTTTTATGATATTTTTATTCAAACGAATTTTTACGTGATTTTCTCATTTTTATTTGGTGTGAGTGCTTATTACTTTATGAGAAGTCAAGAGAAGAAGGGCTTGGCACCTATGAAATTATTTTGGAAAAGGGCTGCTTGGCTCTTCGTTTTTGGTGCAGTTCATTTTATTTTTATATGGTTTGCGGACATTTTACACAGCTATGCTTTAATCGGTTTGCTTTTACCCCTATTTTATAAAATATCGCCTAAAAAAATACTGCTATCAGCCGCAGTTATTTTTATGATTTCTTTCAGCATTACGCAGCTACCTAACCTAATGCCAATGAATATGGATCCATCCTTAGAAGCTATGGAGGATAGCGCTGAATATAAGGAGATACAAGAAAGCATCGAACGATGGGAAGAGGAGCAGGCGAATAGAAGCTATTTGTCCAAAGTAAAGCAAAGAGTGCAAGAATTTGTTTTCACTTTACCCTATTCTGTTATTGATAACTTAGAAATATTATCTCTCGCCTTACTGGGATTGGGCCTAGCAAAAGCAAAGTTTTTCGAAGAATTTACGCGTTATAAAAAGATTGTGAAAAGAATTGCTATCGTTGCATTTTTACTTAGCCTACCTATCATCGCTTTAATGGTTAGGGATTTTATGGGCGGTGTTCCGATGATGAATTCTTTCTATGTTTGGATGAGCGGAAAGTTGTTGGCGACTGTGTATGTGTCGGTGTTCCTTTTTGCTTGTGAAAGTGTTCGAATCAGACGAAAACTAGTGCCTCTTGGTGCATACGGAAAAATGGCTTTTACCAATTATTTAAGCCAAAGTATTATTACTGTGTTTATAGTAGTACCGCTTATAAAGAATTTTACGCTACCTATGCAATTTATTTATTGTATCGTATTCCTTATTATTCAAGTATATCTATCAACCCTTATTATGAAGAAATATAACTATGGACCATTTGAATTTGTCTGGAGAAAGTTAGTTTTTTTGAGAAAGTAGAGTGATGCGAAATGAAGTTGCTGCCATTAAACAGGAGGCGGACCTCCAAAATAAAATCATGTTTTAAAGGTTCTATAATATTTGTTGGGATATCACGAAAATAAAAAAGACATGTTTCACTGTTTCTTTTATACTTGAATTGTTAAGAAACAAATATAAAAAATAGTGAAACGTGAAAGTAAATTTAAACATGCATATCCCAGGGGGGGCATCTGAGATAAGTATTCCTGGGCGTTTAACTGTATACGTTTGGAGAAGTATCCGCTCAAGTCCTGCGGGAAAGTGAGTGGAAAATTCGGAGATGAATCTAACTTTGTTTCTTTTAGTAGTCTAAAGAAGATTTACCCCAACATTTGACTTAGAATCAAAAAACTTGAACCCTATTATATCTTGCGTACTTGATGAAGACGGGGGCTTGAAATAATTGAAAACGCTCCAGCCTTAAAAAACGGCGGGAGCGTTTTCCATAGAAAGGGATCCGGTGACGCTACTAAAAGTAATGGTTGTCCCTTGCGATTGCCTTGGTAGGTCATGAGTGATCGGTCACAATGTAAATGGGAAGTGGTCATTGGTTTATCGCATTATAATTGTGTGATCCCTGTTCTATGCCTTGGAGAGGACTCTCACCTATCCAAGGATCAGAAGTATTTACCATCGTCAAATTCAATGGTAATGGAATAATTTTTTGCGTTTATCAAATTTGATAGTTTATGGGCATCTTTCTCAGCTTGCAACGATTTTGTACGGTATTCTTCGGGATTGAATAGAGCTACCCGATACACGGTGGTATTTTCCGCATATCCATATTGAATTTCTTCTTTTTCAGCCGTGGAAAGCTCTTTATAGAAACGAGCTTTGGCGCGCAGTTGAATTGCCAATTCAATTGCTTCGACAATAGCGAGTTTCTGTCCTTGGAACTCGATATCGTTGTCGATGTTGGCACGATAGACGAGTCGGTCAAGTGTCCGACTGTCCGAGCGAACATCATCTAATTCTGTGTCAACCGTCGCCACACTACGCGGGCCTATTTTAGGCGTTTCACCTTTTTCGACCGTTGTAAAAGCGATGCGTCTCATTTCATCTTCAAGTTCGTGGATGCGTTTGGCTAAAATGCTTTTCAGTTTGACGGCTTCAGCTAGTGTGATATGACTCATCTTTTGTTTCCTCCGATCTGTAAACCATTTAGCTTATTTTAACAGAAGGTTGCCCGCTGTGTAAAATAGAGGTGTGCGACTCGCCACCATTAAGGTCTGTAAACATTTTGCCGGCCGATGATGTTAATTCAATTGCTTCCTCCGCTGGCATGGAAGGACGTAAGAAAAACACATGGATTGCCTCTGTCGTGCTTTCTGTTACCGCAGTGCGCTTAGAATCAACGTAAGGACTACCGAATCCTCCTAAGCTATCCGAAAGGGTCAGGATGTTTTCCAAAGTGTTTAAACGACCATTCAACCCTTCGTATGCCATCGTTTCGTTGCCTTTCTTTAAAGTGACGTCCCCTTCGATGGCAGTGATATCATAAATGCCTACCGGGATGACATATTGGAGAGAGAAGAAATTATTTAAATCGACGGCTGAATGGAAGGGGGCCAAGTATTTCTGTTTAGCGATCCGGCGCATCAAAGCCTCTGTGGAATGGCGGTATCTTCCTGGATTGGCACCAAATGATTTCCACACCTCACGCCATTCTTGAATGCCGGGGAAATCTGTGACGGCCTTATCTTCCAAATCGAAAAAAAGATGTTCTTGAAATAATTGGAGACGGCCTTTCAGCATTTGAGGAGATTCCGATACGGTAATTTTGGTATAATGGTTAATGCCTAATTTCAAAGAGGGGACTGTGTCAAAAAGTATTGGATCAATTTCGAATTTCACAATGATCATCCTTTGCATAGATAGATAATTCAATTTTAGCATAGAGGAGGTGTTATAGTGCATGAATACCATCGAGTTACAGCAAGCGGTGAAAGATTATGCCGCGACAATAGGAATTGATAAAATCGGTTTTACGACCGCTGCACCATTTCGTGAGCTTAAAAATCGATTGAAACGTCAACAGGAACTTGGCTATCAGTCTGGTTTTGAAGAAAAGGATTTGTCAAAACGAACGGAACCGGCGCTACTTCTTGATCAAGCGGAAAGCATTATTGCGATCGCGGTTGCCTACCCGTCCCGAATGGAGAATTCACCAAAAGGGAAAAAAGGAGAACGGCGTGGGATATTTTGTCGCGCATCATGGGGAACTGATTATCATATCGTACTACGTGAAAAATTGGCTTTGCTTGAAGCTTTCATTCAACAACATGTCCCTCAAGCTAAAATGAGATCTATGGTCGATACAGGAGAATTGGTGGACAGGGCAGTCGCGGAACGGGCAGGGATTGGTTGGTCGGCCAAAAATTGTTCGATTATTACACCGGAGTTCGGTTCGTATGTCTACCTTGGGGAAATGATTACAAACATTCCGTTCGTACCTGACGAGCCAATGGAGGACGAGTGTGGGGACTGCACGCTCTGTCTGGATGCTTGCCCGACAGGTGCGCTAATTCAAGGTGGACAATTGGACGCACAGCGTTGTATCGCCTTCTTGACACAGACAAAGAATTCCATACCGGAAGAATTCCGAGATAAAATCGGTAATCGGGTATATGGTTGTGACACATGCCAAACAGTCTGTCCCAAAAATAGAAAGAAGCATAATTTGCATCAGCGGGCATTCGACCCGGATCCTGAATTGACCAAGCCGTTATTGCAACCGATCTTAAGTTTGTCAAACCGGCAATTTAAAGAGAGGTTTGGACATATGTCAGGCTCTTGGCGTGGCAAGAACCCGATTCAACGAAATGCAATTTTGGCGCTTGCACATTTTAAAGAAGAGAAAGCCATCCCCCAACTCGCGGAGATGCTGTCCAACGATCCTCGGCCAGTCATGCGAAGCACGATCGCTTGGGCACTGAGTAAAATTGGAACGGAAGAAAGTTTCAAAGCACTTCAGGTTGCATTGACGAAAGAAGAGGACCCTGATGTGCAAAGTGAATTAAGAAAAGGAATCGCCCGATATGAAGAAAAAGTTTGATATTACAAGTGAGGAAGTGCTGAAATGGCAATACATGTAGCCTTATTCGAACCGGTGATCCCCGCGAATACGGGGAATATCGCCCGGACATGTGCAGGAACAGGGGTGAAACTCCATCTTATTGAACCGCTCGGATTTTCAACCGATGATAAAATGTTGAAAAGAGCAGGACTAGATTATTGGCATCATGTTGATATTACTTACCATAATGGCATAGATGCGCTATTAGCAGCCTACCCGAATGCTGAATTTTATTTTCTAACAAAACACGGAAAAAAATCTTATGACGCTTTTGATTACTCAGACGAGTCGGCGGATACCTTTTTCGTTTTTGGTAAAGAGACGACAGGTCTTCCAGAGCGCATCTTGAAGGAAAATGAATCTCACTGTTTACGTGTCCCGATGAACGACAATATCCGATCGCTCAACTTATCGAATACAGCAGCAGTTTTAGTGTATGAAGCATTGCGTCAACAATCTTTTCCAACATTAAAGTAATTTAAAAAACGGGACCGCTTTAGGCGTGTCCCGTTTTGTCGTATTAGGTTGGCTGATGTCCGCGTTTTTTCTTTTGTTTGGCACCAGGTTTGTCCTCATATCCGCCAGTGAAAATCGCAGATAGGAAAGCGAAGCAAATACCTAAAATTAAAATAAGATTCATTGCGCACACCTCCTGTAAGCTCAGTCATTCTTTTCTAAGTATACCTTATATTAAATGAAATTGAAACGCTCTTCCCTGACGAATAGAGAAAATGCTTTCATCAATGTGGCAAAAATAGTAACTGATACGTAAATAATACTGCGAAAATATAAAGCAGAATGGGAACTTGTTTCCCTTTGCCTTTGACGACTTTCATCATCGGATAGGAGATGAAGCCAAGCGCGATACCCGTCGCAATGCTGGATGTAAGAGGCATTGTTAAAATGATGAGAAATGCGGGAAAAGCTTCATCAAATTCATTCCACTCAATATGTTTCACAGCGCCAATCATTAGGCTCCCAACGATGATGAGTGCAGGGGCGGTGATTGCGGAAACGCCTGACAATGCGCTAACGAAAGGACCGAAGAAAGCGGCAAAGATGAACAGAATAGAGACTGTAAGCGTCGTCAGACCTGTTCTGCCCCCTACGGCGACACCCGAAGAAGACTCAATATATGCGGATGTCGGGCTTGTTCCGAACATTGACCCGATTGTTGCCGCGACAGAATCGGCTAAAAGGGCATGACGGGCACGCGGCAATGTTTTTCCTTTCATCAGGCCGGCTTGTTTCGCCACGCCGATCATTGTTCCAGTCGTGTCAAATAAAGTGACGATCAGAAAGGCGAAGACGACTCCGTATAATCCGTGAGAAACGACGTCACCAATGGCTTGGACCGGATTCCAAACAAGAATCCCTTCTGGCAAACTTGGCAATTGCCATAGGTTTCCTTCGAATTTCAATTGGCCTGTAAAAAATGCGATGATACCAGTTAAAATCATCCCGATGAAAATAGAGCCGTACACGTTCAAGGTCATAAGAATGACGGTAATGAATAAACCGAATAACGCGAGCAATACCGGCGGTGAAGTGAGGTCTCCTAATTGGACGAGATTGGACTCGTGATGTGCAACAAGCCCTGATAGTCTCAAACCGATAAAGGCGATGAACAGACCGATGCCGGCGGTGATGCCATGTTTCAAGTTTTCTGGAATCGACTTGATGAGCTGTTCTCGGAAAGATGTCATCGATAAAATGATGAATAGTAATCCTGCAACGAATACCGCGGAAAACGCGGTCATATAATCGAGTTGCCCATCGGAAGCGAGGACAACCGAAGTAAAGTATGCGTTCAATCCCATACCAGGTGCAATGGCAATCGGGTAATTGGCAAAAAGAGCCATCCATAACGTTCCGACTACGGCTGCGATAATGGTAGCCAGGAAAACTTGGTCGAATGGTACGCCAGCATCAGCCAAAATAATAGGGTTGACGATAACGATATAAGCCATTGTCAGAAATGTCGTAATTCCTGCTAATATTTCAGTTTTGACAGTTGTCTGCTTGTCTTTTAAATGAAACAACAAAATTCTCCTTTCAAATACGAACAAAATGTATTCCAGTAACAATAGTATTCGTTTTTACATGAAACTGCAACTAAAAATTTCAAGCACCAACCTCGTCAAAGTTATAGGTCGGTTGTACAATTGAATTAACAGAAAAGAAAGGGGTTTGGAAGATGTCAAAAGTATATGATCAAACAAAAACGCTTGAAAATGGAGTGCAAATGCCACAACTCGGCTTGGGCGTCTATAAGATGACGAATCCAGAAGAGACAGTTGAGGCTATTTCCTATGCCATTCAAACGGGATACCGTGCAATTGATACTGCCGCAATTTATGAAAATGAAAAAGAGACTGGGGAAGCGGTCAAGTATTCCGGAGTCCCCCGTGAACAATTGTTCATTACTTCAAAAGTGTGGAACACAGATCAAGGGTATGATGAAACATTACGGGCGTTCGAAACATCGCTTGAAAAACTAGGTCTGGACTATTTGGATTTGTACTTAACGCATTGGC
The DNA here is from genome assembly GCA_948469885.1 of uncultured Sporosarcina sp. GTDB lineage: Bacteria > Bacillota > Bacilli > Bacillales_A > Planococcaceae > Sporosarcina. Next base: position 12,742 of record CAOKMT010000007.1, read on the forward strand.
CTGTAAAAGGAACATTCGTTGAGACATATAAAGCGATCGAACGACTTTATGATGAAAAACTAATACGCGCCACAGGCGTTTCCAATCATCATATCCATCATTTAGAGCAGGTTTTCACGAAAGCGAATATATTGCCGATGGTGAACCAAATCGAAGTCCATCCAAGGTTGACACAAGAACCGATCCGGGCATTTTGTAAAGAACATAATATTGCAGTCACATCGTGGTCTCCGATTGCAAGAGGCAACCTTTCAGACGAGCCGACATTGCAACACTTGAGCAAAAAATATGGGAAAACAGCTGCTCAAGTTATCTTGCGTTGGCATTTACAAAATGACTTGATCGCGATTCCTAAATCTGTCACCCCTGAACGCATCGTCGAGAATATCGAGCTTGCCGATTTTGAATTGTCGCTTGGTGATAAAGAATCGATTGACGCGCTCAATTTGAATGAACGAATTGGTCCCAATCCGGAAGATTTCTAAAGGCAGTTAAATTCTGCTTTGGCTAGCTACTAAAAGTAATTAGGCTTGATCTGGACTTATATTATAACTTCAACGGATATAGTAATTGTAATCTTATAAAATAAAAAAAGGCTTGGAAAAGAGAAATGATCTTTTCCAAGCCTTTTTAAAATTATTGAATCATGATTGACTTGCCTGTAAACGGGTGAGTAAAAGATAACTTGATGGCAGTCAAATGAAATTTACCATCCGTCGTTTCTTGGCCACCATATAGTGTATCTCCCACGATAGGATGGCCAAGATGGGCGAAGTGGACACGAATTTGATGGGTTCTTCCAGTTTCAAGATCTGCTTCTACGATTGTTGAATCTGCATTTCTTTCGATAACAGAAAAGTGAGTGACCGCAGATTGGCCAGAAAGTGAAACGCGCCGTTTGGCGGCATGATGACGGTCTTTGCCGATAGGCAGGTTGATAGATCCTTTAGGTCTTTTCAATAAGCCTTCCACTTCCGCTTTGTACGTTCTTCTTATTTCATGGCGTTCGAGCATTCGATCGAGCATCGTTTTGGCGATCGGATGTTTTGCAATGAGCAGGACACCGGCAGTCCCTTTATCAAGCCGGTGGATATGTTCAGCATATGTCCCGCCATTAACTTGAATGTAATGCATGACGTAATTCATCAAAGTTCCGCCTTGACCAGGAGCATCCGGATGAGTGGCTATACCCGCCTGCTTTTTCACAGCAATCATATGCTCGTCCTCATACAGTACTTCAAGGTCACCATTCTCAGGGGAATAAGTGGAAAATGCTTCCGGAATCGAGAATACTAACTCGGTGCCTAGTGGAAGAACCGTACGCCAATCAACCGGTTCACCGTCCATTGTTGTCACACTTTTCGCCATCCGCATGAGATGGACTGTTTTTTTCCCCGCTTGCCATTTTTCCCGAAGCAAATGCTCGATCGTCACGCCATCTTCAGTAAGTTGATAATGAAAAGATGTCATGTGGGTCATCCTTCATGTTCCTGGAAAAAGAGTCGGATATTTTCTTCAGGTTGTGCGCCGACCATCCTACCGGTTTCTTTTCCGTCTTTGAAATGAATAAGTGTTGGTGTTGCTTCAATCGCATAAGGTCTTGCTTGGTCTTCAAATTCAAGCAAGTTATATTGAAGAACGTTCACGTCCATTTCTTTTGCAATCGGCATGAGAATCGGTGTCATTTCCATGCAGTATGGGCATTCGGGACTGAAGAAATAAGCGGTTACTGATTCGCCAGCTTCAATTTTCTCAGCTAATGCGTCTGGCAAAATGATATTGTTGTAATTTTCATTGCCAATTAAATTGATTGTTGAAGCTTTAAGGTCTTTCGTGCCGTATGGATTGTCCTTCAGTTTGGATTCATTCGATTTGTTTGTCAAGACGACAATCAGAACGAAAACAGCGATAATGATTCCAGCAATGATTAATAGTTTTTTCAATTAATTCGACTCCTTTTGCCAATTCATCATGAACAGGCTTGTAATGGCGATAAGTACAAATGCAACAAGTGCGAGAAATGGAATGGTGATGAATCCCAAATAGTTAATATATTGACCGGTACAAGCTACGTTTCCACATGCTGGTGCACTGTCACTTAGGAATTGCAATTTTTGGATCCCGTAATGATAAAGGGAAATAGCGCCTCCTACCAGCGCAAAGGTGGCAGTCGTCATTGCGATGCGAGCATTTTTTTGAAAGATCGCGACACCCGAAATGAGGACGATCGGATACATTAATATTCGTTGATACCAACAAAGTGTACACGGCTCAAATCCTCGTACTTCAGAAAAGTAGAGCGATCCGAGTGTTGCCACGAGCGATACCGTGGTGATAAAAAGAAGCCCATTTTCTAGCCGTTTTTGCATAATACTACCCTCACTTCATAATATGACATCTTTGATTATAGAGAGAAAGTGAAGTCAAGTAAACGATTCTTCACTGACTTGATCATTATAGGAGGTAAATGTGAAAAAGCTATGGAGATTAGCCAGTGAATTGAAAATAAGACAAAATAGTTAAAAGAGCTGGAACGTTGCTCGGAAAACCGGCGGACGCACCAACTCTTTTCTTCGTTAAGATTCTGCTGTTATTTCAGTCATTTCATTTTCTTTTTCTTCAGGGTGTTTAATAACTTCCAAGTAGAGGATATGATGTCCCTCTATATCTTTCACTATAAATTCATACCCTTGTTCGACAATTTTTTCGCCTTTCATCGTTTCAAATCGTTCGGTCATGAACCAACCACCAATTGTGTCAATATCTTCTTCCTCGATAGAGATGTCGAGGATATCATTGACATTTTCGATGAGCATTTTCGCGTCGAGTATATAATGACCATCTCCCAGTTTTTGAACATCTGGGATTTCATCCGTATCAAACTCATCTTGGATATCACCGACGATTTCTTCTAAAATATCTTCGATCGTCACAAGACCAGAAGTACCACCATACTCGTCCATGAGAACAGCCATATGGATCCGTTCCCGCTGGATTTTAAGGAGTAAATCCCCGATTGGAATCGTTTCGATTACCCGGATGATCGGCTGTATATGATTGACGACGGGTTGGTCGCTCGATGTAGGGTCTTTAATATATTCAGTTAATAAATTTTTCATATTGACGAGACCGATAATATGATCCTTATCACCGTCTGTCACCGGATATCGTGTATATTGTTCCACGCCAACCATTTCGAAAACTTCATGCAATGTCATATCTTTTTCAACAGTCATCATTTCTGTTCGAGGGACCAAGATTTCTTTCGCAATCCGGTCATCGAACTCAAAAATCTTATTGACATACTTATATTCGGCCTGATTGATCTCACCGCTTTTTAAGCTGTCAGATAAAATCATTCGCAGTTCTTCTTCTGTATGGGCGACTTCGGATTCGGATATCGTTTTGAAGCCAAGAAGTCCGATCAGAAGACGAGCGGAACCGTTCATCCCTTTAATGATTGGATACATCAGACGGTAAAAGAGAATGAGAGGTTTGGCGAATGTTAACGTAATTGCTTCCGCTTTCTGAATCGCAACCGTCTTCGGTGCTAATTCACCGACAACAACGTGCAAAAATGTCACGAATGAGAACGCGATGATGAAAGAAAGGATACTTGACATGCTTGGCGAAAGTTCAAAGTAGGAAAATACAGGTTTTAACATCAGCTTAACAGTCGGTTCTCCGAGCATACCAAGACCGAGCGCAGTTATCGTAATTCCTAATTGACAAGCAGATAAGTATTCGTCCAAATTGCTAATGATTCGTTTGGCATGAAGTGCGCGCCGGTTACCTTCAGCAACAAGTTGATTGATACGTGTTGTTCTTATTTTCACAATTGCAAATTCACTCGCAACAAAAAATGCGGTGAGGGCGATCAAGACAGCAAATGCTGTCAATCGTATGGCAATGTCCAAATAGTTACTTTGTTCCAAACCCAGATGAGGGGGAAGAACAAAGTATACACCTCCTGTAATGGGAAATAATTAGTTCCTTTAATAATAATTTATTTGCAAAGGAAATACAATAGATTCGTTTTAGACCCATGGGAAGGATTTTAAACACATGTGGAAAAGTTGATTTGAAGCTGCCGGGGGAGCCTTTTGGTTTTATGAAACAAGGGCAAGAAGAAAGGCCCAGCAGAATTAATAGGCGGGAAATGCTGGGCACTTTTTTAGCTTCTTCTAAATTGAGGTTGAATTTGAATTGAGCTCGAGGTCGGCATGAAGCCGATCGTACAGTCGGTAGAGCCAGCAAGATGCTGGCCAAGCAACGGTTGCCGCAGGACGCAAATAGCTAGGATGCCCACCGCTTTTCATCGTTAAAAAATAAGATGTTCTTAATCGTATACATGGAATGTCATTAATTCATGGATCATTTTTTTAACATCATCTTCTTCTGGTGGCGTATTGCCAGTCCATACAATATTGCCGTCTGGCAAGTATTCGCCGGTGTACCTTGTACTTTGAAAGAAAAATGCAAAAGTCCAACCTGGTAGTTGCGTATTCTCATACATTGGTTTGTAACTGAAATGTTGTAGCATGTTCCCCCTCCTTTCATAAGGCACAAACCGTTCGCATAAAATTGGAAGAAAGCGATGCGAAAGGATGCTGATTTGTTTGTTCATCAATTAAAGCAGTCCATCGAGGACGAATATCAAGACTTCCATTTCTATAAATCGATGTACAAATTGACGGACGACCCGCTTTGGCAAGATTTTCTTGAACATGCCTATGAAGATGAAAAAAGTCATTATGAAATGTTGCAACAGCTCCATTATATGCTGACAGGGACATTTGTACAAAATCCGAAGAAACGACTCCCTTGTTATGATTTGAAAGCGGGGGCAAAACAGGCACTCTTGAATGAGCTTGAAAGCATCGAAACATACAAAGTGATGTTGTTGACAATCCCGATTGCACAAGCGTACAACCCGATCTTCATTGCATTGTATGATGAGATGGAGCATGCGATCCGTTTTTCCACAATGTACAATGCGTTGTGATTTAACTTACAGAGAAAGACCTTAAGAAAGGGGCGGTTAAGGCATGCTGTTTTTCCATTCGATTCGCTTCTGCTATAATTGAGCGTATCGAAATGGAAAAGGTGATTCGATTGAATTTTGTATGGACGATTTTATTTATGGCATTTATCGGTGCGCTGATCGGTGGTCTTACAAACCACTTGGCGATTCGTATGCTATTTAGACCTCATGAAGCAAAATATATCGGTTCGTGGCGAGTTCCTTTTACGCCAGGACTTATCCCGAAGCGGCGCGATGAATTGGCAAGACAATTCGGGAAGACTGTGACCAATTATCTTTTGACGCCCGATACATTTAGGAAAAAGTTATTGACACCGACGATGCAAGAGAAAGCTGAACAGTTTTTGCAAGAGAAGCTTGAAGTGCACGTCCTTCATTCGGATAAGACGTTGAATGACTGGTTAGAGGTGGCCGGTGCGACAGATGTGGCGGAAAAGGCGGAGCGGAAAGTATTGGACGTTCTGGATGTCCAACTTGCTTCGATCCGTGTGAAGTTGACGACAGGGACAGTGGAAGAAGTGCTTCCGGAAGCATGGCGTTTAGAGGCTGCAGAACGTATACCCGCCGTCACAGACTATATTCTCGGACGATCGGAACAGTACTTTGCGTCGGATGATGGAAAGGCGATGTTCCGGAAGCTTATTGATGATTTCCTTGCGTCGAAAGGGACGTTAGGGAGTATGGTGAATATGTTTTTCGGCGAATCAGAAACACTCGTCGGAAAAGTGCAGCGGGAGGCATTGAAATTTATCGCTGCACCCGGTACGCATGAACTTGTCAATCGGATCATCTTAAATGAGTGGGAAAAGTTACAACAACGCCCCGTCGAAGAGTTACTTTCCGGGTTTGATTGGGATGGACTGTTTCAAGCAGTGCGATGTTATGCAGTGAAAGAAATGGCAATCGCCTCGCGCCTTGACAAAACATTGTATGAGTATTGGCCAGAAGGTGCGGAATGGGCAGCACAAAATGTGACACCTACCTTGACGGATTTTGCCTTTGAACAAGCAGGCATTCAATTAGAAAATTCCCTGCGCAAATTAAAAATAGATGATATGGTGAAAGAGCAAGTCGATTCGTTTCCGGTGACTGTCTTGGAAGATTTGGTGCTCGGTATTTCAAAGCGTGAGTTCAAGATGATTACAGTGCTAGGTGCTATACTCGGTGGCGTCATCGGAATCGTGCAAGGTCTCATCGTATTTGCAACGAATCTCACATAGGAGGAAATGACAAATGACAGTGAATATTTATGACGATTTAAATCGATTGGAAGCAAGTTTTCGACAAACGAAAGAGTTTGCAGAAGTTCAACAAGCGGTGGAAGATGTAAAAGCGGATGAAGAAGCACTTGCTTTGTTCAAAAACTTCCGCCAAGTACAATTGGCATTGCAAGAAAAACAAATGCAAGGACAAGAAGTGCAAGGAGAAGAACTAGAACACGCACAAAAAACTGCACAACTTGCACAAGCGAATGAAAAAATTATGAAAATGCTCGAAGCGGAAATGAAATTGAGCGGCTTGATGGAAGAAGTGAATCGTGTTCTCATGAAGCCGATCCAAACTCTTTATGAGTCCTTGTGAAGAATAGGTAGTCAAGCGGTAAACTGAGTGGCATCTTGTTAAACAGCGAGAATCCTCCTCAAATACCGGATATATACTTGCTTCGCATTGTAGGTATCATCCTCTTTGGGGCGGCGTTTTCGCAGTGCCACATATCGCTACAATTTGTTTTTGCAATTGTGGTGATATGTGGCATTTGAAATTTATATAGAAAGTTGGCACACGTAATGCAAAAAATAAAAATACATCATACATTTGCAGAAGACTGGATCCGAATGTTTGCCCATTTGGCCAATCTCTTTTTTGAGCAATGCGAAATTGTAACAGAAACTGAAGAAGCAACGATGCAAGTCGAGTTTTCTTTAGATAGGACGACGGCAGATGAATTGATCGGAACAGCATGTCTTTCAGTTGAAGGACAAACGTATACAGCCCAATTTTCCGAGCAGGAAGGAGCGCAGGACGAAAAAGCGAAAAAGCGGCAGTTGAAAAGAATCTACTCCCATGTGTTTTTGGAAGTACTCGAACAGGCGACTGAGATGAAACAGTCATGGGGCATTTTAACAGGAATTCGTCCGATGAAGCTTTATCATAAGTATCGTCAAGAAGGGGATACATCCGAAACAGCAATTGAGAAATTGATGGCAAATTATCGGGTTTCCCGCGAAAAAAGTGAATTATTGTCCGAAATTGCCCAAATCCAATTACGTGCTGTCCCCGATTTATATGAGTTAAAGGAAGAAGTGAGCATTTATATCGGGATTCCATTTTGTCCTACAAAATGTGCCTATTGTACATTTCCCGCTTATGCGATCCAAAGAAAGAACGGACGCGTCGAATCATTTCTTGATGGACTGCATGAGGAGATCCGTGAAATGGGGAAATGGCTTACCGAGCGGGATATGAAAATTACGACGATTTACTTCGGTGGCGGAACACCGACGAGCATCGAAGCAGAAGAGATGGATGCATTATATGAAACGATGTATGCTTCGTTTCCGAATATGGAAACAGTTCGTGAAATAACGGTGGAAGCAGGCCGACCGGATACGATTACGCCTGAAAAAATTGACGTATTGAATAAGTGGGGCATCGACCGGATTAGCGTCAATCCGCAATCCTATACGGATGAAACATTGAAAGCGATCGGTCGTCACCATACAGTACAGGAAACAATCGACAAATTTTGGCTATCCCGCAATATGGGCATGAAAAATATTAATATGGATTTAATTATCGGCTTGCCAAATGAAGGGATCGAGGAATTTGAACATTCGCTAGCAGAAACAGCTAAAATGCAGCCTGAATCATTGACGATTCATACGCTATCTTTTAAACGAGCTTCAGCGATGACGCAAAACCGGAAAAAGTATAAGGTGGCGGATCGGAAAACCGTTGAACGGATGATGAAATTGGGCGAGACATGGACTGCTGACAACGGCTATGATCCGTATTATTTGTACAGGCAAAAAAATATTTTAGGCAATCTGGAAAATGTCGGCTATGCCAAACCGGGAGAAGAGAGCATTTATAATATCGTCATCATGGAAGAAGTGCAGACGATCATCGGCATCGGTTGCGGCGCATCAAGTAAGTTCATCGACCGGGAGACCGGACGCATCAAACAGTTTTACAACCCGAAAGACCCGGCAGCTTATATCATGTCTTACGAGGAATCCATCGAGAAGAAGATTGCCCATTTGGATGCGGTTTTTCCAGCGACTTCTTTTGAAAGTTAATTCAACCCGCTGAGGAAATTACAAGTGATAAAATGGACGTGGATTATTTAAACGCTAAAGTAGCCAAGCACGACATGACAATTAATAATTTGACTCAACGCTTCCAATCGTAATGCGCCTCGCAAAAAAGAACTATGCACTTACCCGATCATACATCGTGTAAGCACATAGTTCTTTTTCATTGATATTTATCCATTGTCCCACGCCATGAAAAGTAACCTTTTTCGACTGAACGGATTAACAGTTCGGCTGTCCCAATATTCGTGGCAAGCGGGATGCCGTATACATCGCAAAGTCTTAATAGCGCACTAACGTCGGGTTCATGTGGTTGTGCTGTTAACGGATCACGGAAGAATAAAATCAAATCGAGTTCTTGTGTTGCGATCATCGCCCCGATTTGTTGGTCACCGCCCAAGGGTCCGGACATCAGGCGTTCCACGCTTAAATTTGTTTCTTCCATTATTCTTTTACCTGTTGTGCCCGTCGCATATAACGTATGGTTGGCGAAGATATGTTCATATGCAATTGTAAAATTTACCATCTCATTTTTCTTTTCATCATGGGCAATCAATGCAATTTTCATTTTGGTATGAACTGGATGTGGGCAACGTGTGCGACATCCTGTTCTGCCTCCTTTCGTGACGCAAGTGAATCGTTTTTCACAATATAGCATAAGCCGGCTTTGAAATCATGTGGAACTCCTAGCGTGTACAAATAAAAGTGCAATGAAGCGGAAGATCACTTCATCACACTTTGTCATTCATATGATTTGCTTAGTCAATCACACTACGTAATGTCTGCTTCATGCTTTCGTAGGAGCCGTTCCAAAAGTCGGCATTTTCCTTGAAAGCTTTGGCGGTCAATTTAATCATTTCTCCGAATTTTTCATCGTAATCCGTCGTGCCTTTCGGTGGTAGTTCCGCTTTATGGCGATCGATGAATTGCTTTGTCTTGTCAGCAATCGGTCCCCACTTCGTCACTTCGTTACCGTCTTTGTCGATAAATATGAAAATCGGGATGGTCCGTGATTTACCGTTCGTTAAGTATTGATCCATCAGTTCTAAGTTCTCATCCCGAAGCAGAACACGCACGGGCATGTCCACTTTTTCAGCTAAACGAAATAAGACCGGGATATTGAGCATGCAATGGCCACACCAAGGTTCCGCTAGTACGACGACACGTAAATTCTTGTCCTTGAGCGACTGAAAGAACTGCTCATCTTCGGGTGGTACTGTGAATTCTTCATAAATATGAGAAAAACCTTCTTTATGTTTTTCCAATGTCGCTATATATTCTTCTTTCGAAAGTCCTTTATCAAACCAATTGTTTAATCCCATAGATGGTCAACCCCTTTTCAATAGTCAGTCTTTGATTTCCATGTAAGTCCATTTTTACGAATGGAATAAAAGCAGTTTGCCAGTCGGTGAAGCAAGTCGATGTGTCGTTTCAAGCAGCTCCTTATCTTCAAGAATGGCCCGCCCTTTTTCTTTTGCTTCGTCATCGTTTGTGGCTTCCACCGTTTCGTCAATAATGACTTCCCCTTTTTTTTCGTATGCAGTCAGTTTATATGTTTTCATAAAGATCCCCCTTCATTCCCATTTCATCTATTGTACTATGAAAGGTCTGAAAAATGAAACATGTAAAGCGTGCTTGACATACATTATTGAAGTAAAGTATGCTTTACGTAAAGTTAGCTTTACAAATGAGGGTGGGTCAATTATGACTAAGGAAAATAAAACGCAGCAACGGTTATTATTCATTTTCGGGATTTTCTTTTAGGGAATGGAATTCTTTTGACAAGTGCCTTGATCTCTACGGGCCGTTTTCCCATTGGTTCTGATGTGATGTCATTTGCATTATGTATAATGGCTTTTTGTAACGCTCATTTATATCCACAGTTCAAAGCCAAAGATGAACGTTCAAAGATCATCCGTGAGAGAGGAATGTTTTACAGTTATTTCTTTTTAGTCGGATATTTAGCGATTTTCATGACCTTATTTCAATTTACATCACTCTATTTAAGTGGCCATCAAACGGTTTATATAGTGAGCGCTTTATTGATTTCGACTGTATTTTTATCCTTCGTTGTCGTTTCCAAAAGAATATAAAAGGAGAGAGACGAACTGAAAAATTTGATCAAAGACAAGCGGACAGCGCTTGGACTAACCCAAGATGAGCTTGCAGAGAAGCTGGAAGTGTCGAGACAAACGATCATCTCCCTTGAAAGGGGAAGATACAACCCGTCACTCATTTTGGCATTCAAAATTGCAAAGTTGTTTAATTGTCTCATAGAAGACATTTTCATACCGGAGGAGGAATGATCATGTACGAAGGGTTTGACATTTGGATATTTTTAGCCGGGTTGCCACTTGGTCTTGCGATTACGGCAATTGTGCTTTTCATCAGTTGGAGAAAAGGAAAGAAAGCGCGCCGATTTGATGAGCGGTATACGACAATACATCAACAAGCAAGATCGATTTCTTGGAGTGTGACGACAGCTGCTATTCTAATTGCTTGGGCAATCGTTATCATTGTCGAAGGTCCGCATCTGGCCTTTTTCATCTTGTCGGGAATTTGGGGCATTCATATGTTGTCCTATGCGATCGGCGCTGCCATTGCAAGCAGTAAAAACTAGTTTGCGAAACTTCAATGCGGGAAATTCGTACAAGTAGAAGAATTAGGAAGACGAAAGGAGCGACGACATGGCTTTACAACTTGAAAATGTAACGAAACAATTTGGTGATTTCACGGCTGTCGATCATTTGACGTTAACGGTTGGGGAAGGGACGATGTATGGGTTTCTTGGGGCGAACGGAGCGGGCAAGACGACGACATTCCGCATGATCCTTGGCTTATTGAATGCAAATGAAGGGAAAATCACTTGGAACGGGAAAAAGATTTCTTATGCTACGAGCGCTGAGATCGGCTATTTGCCGGAAGAGCGTGGGCTTTATCCGAAAATGAAGGTCGAAGAGCAACTCATCTTCCTTGCCCAGCTTCGCGGGATGAGCAGGACGGACGCCAAGGCGGCACTTTCGACTTGGTTGGAGCGAATGGAAATCAAACATTATGCCAACAAAAAGGTTGAGGAACTTTCCAAAGGAAATCAGCAGAAAATCCAAGTGATCGCTTCACTTATCCATAACCCGAAACTTCTTATTTTAGATGAACCGTTTTCAGGTTTGGATCCGGTGAATGTTGAAATGTTGAAGGCGGCAATTATTGAATTTCGAAACAGTGGTGCAACGATTATATTTTCCAGTCACAGGATGGATCATGTCGAGGAATTATGTGAGCAGTTAAGCATCATCCACCACGGCAAGCAAGTTGTCAGCGGAACGCTGCGGGATGTGAAAAGATCCTTCGGAAAACAGAATGTACGCATCCATTCGGATTATGATTTGTCACCATTGGATTCGATTGCAGGCGTCACATCCACACATAAATCAATCGAAGGTGCAGTTTACCAAATTGAATCGGAACAGGTTGCGAATGAATTGCTGACAGCTGCCTTGAAATCGGGACCTATCCGTCATTTTGCGATCGAGGAACCGTCATTGCAAGACATTTTCATTGAAAAGGTGGGGCGTGTCCATGCGTGAATTCATGCTCATTTTCAAGCAAGCCTTCCTAACGAAAGCACGGACAAAATCGTTCATGATTACGACAATCATTATGATTGCGGCTGTATTTCTGATGGCGAATATTACATCTATCATCGGGGCTGTTAAAAGTGTGACGGGCGGGGACAACGAAGAGATTCTTTACGTCCTCGACCATAGCGGTGAATTGATAGAGCCATTGAAAGCACAGTTTGCTGCATATGAAGGTGATATGACCGTCGTGTTGAGCGAGGAATCAGAACAGACGTTAACAGAACAAGTGCGTAACGGGGAAATCGATTCATTTCTGACGGTTGGATTCGATTCAGCAAATCAAATTCAAGCGGAATATACGTCAATGAATGCGATGGAATTCACCTTACCAATGATGATTGAAGATGCATTACAGTCGATTCAAACGGAATTGAAAGCGGAAGAGATGTCGCTATCATCGGAACAAGTCCAAGTGTTATTTGCGCCAATCCAATTTGAACAGCATTCGGTCTCGCCTTCAGCGAAATCTGAAGAGGAATTGAATCAAGCAAGAGGCCTTGTCTATGTGCTCATGTTCCTCATTTACTTTGCGGTTATATTTTATTCAAGTATGATTGCTACCGAAGTCGCGACTGAAAAGTCATCGCGTGTCATGGAAATCCTTATATCCAGTGTTTCCCCAGCGAAGCATATGTTTGCCAAAGTGATTGGAATTGGATCACTCGGGCTCGTGCAAATGGCACTTTTAGGAATTTCGGGCTTTATCGCGCTTAAAACGACTTCGTCCGATATGGTGGATGGATTCTTCTCGTTTTTCGGATTTTCGAATATGAATGTTGGCACGATCGTCTATGCTGTCGTCTTTTTCTTATTGGGGTATTTCCTTTATGCGACGCTCGCTGCACTTTTAGGCTCGCTTGTCAGTAGAACGGAAGACGTTCAGCAAGTGATCATGCCGATGATGCTTCTCGTAATTGTCGCTTTCATGATTGCCGTTACGGGACTTGGCAACCCGGACATGGGGTATTTGAAATACACGTCATTCATCCCCTTCTTTGCACCACTCGTCATGTTTTTAAGGGTCGGCATGCTCGATTTGCCACTTTGGGAACCTTTGCTTTCCATCGGGATTATGTTGCTCACCATTTTCGTGCTTGGCTGGTTCGGAGCCCGCGTGTACCGTGGAGGTGTGCTTATGTACGGAGCATCCCGTTCGTGGAAGGATATTAAAAAAGCGATTCAGCTCGGAAAAGAATAAGTGTCCGTACCTTGTCATCTGTGAAAGCTGGTGGCAAGGCTTTTTTTTTTCGGATGAATCAACTTCATACATATTCAGCCACAAATATTTTACGCAAACTTCAAATCTATGTCGCCTCCTCCTTTTTTATGGTAAAATGAGAACAAATATTCGTCATAGTAAGGAGGAAACCGATTGTCTTCAATTCGTTTTATTCACGCGGCTGATTTGCATCTGGATAGTCCATTCAAAGGGATGACCGGATTGCCGTTAGAACAGTTAAACCGTTTACGGGCAAGTACGTTTACGGCCTTTGAGAACTTGATCGACCATGCTTGTGAAGCGAGCGTGGACTTTGTGTTGTTTGTTGGAGATATTTACGATGGGGAAGATCGAAGTTTACGGGCACAGCTGAAATTTCAGGAAGGGATGGAAAAGCTGGCAGCAGCGAATATTCCGGCCTTTATTTCTTACGGGAACCATGATCATTTAAACGGAACGTGGACGCGGTTTGAACTGCCGTCGAATGTCTATGTTTTTGACAGCGACGTCAGTGAAGCGAAACTCCATGTAGGCGGAAAAGATGTGTTCATTTACGGTTTCAGCTATAAGGAACGTCATGTACGAGAAGCGATGATCGATCGGTATCCGACTGCCGACAAAGAAGAGGCCTATCATATCGGCATGTTGCATGGCAGTTTGGCGGGGGATGGATCTCATGCTGTCTATGCACCTTTTACCAAGCGTGAATTGCTGGCGAAACGGTATGATTATTGGGCACTCGGCCATATACACTTACGTCAAATCTTACATGAAGACCCACCGATCGTTTATCCGGGCAATATCCAAGGCCGTCATCGACTAGAAAGTGGTGTGAAAGGGTTTTATGAAGTGGAACTAACAGAGGTGGGCGCATCATTGGTATTCATCGACACATCAGCACTTATTTTTGACCACCTTGACGTTTCTTGTGTCGGAGTTCACCATGCGAACGAGTGGTTAGCGGCTTGTCAAGAAGCGCTACGTCAAATCGACCGGCCGTGTGTTGTCGATCTAGTCATGGGCGATATCGATGAGGATGCTTTTGAGCTCTTCAGTCAGACGTCTGCGGATGAATGGCTTGAAGTATTGCGTGAAGTTGTTGGGGAAAGTGAACCGTTCCGATGGATTCAATCGATCTCTTTCCAGCAACCGGTAGAGCAAAATAGTGAGTCCGGTGTGCTTGTACAATCGGTTCTTCACGAGATGGACGACTGGACGGACACAGACTGGAAAGATGTCTTAAAAGAAGTGTATCAACACGCACGGACGGTTAAGTATTTGGATGTGTTGACGGAAGAAGAGTTGACAGAGATCCAAGAAGACGCGACGCGAATTTTACGGGCCGAATTATCGCGACTGAAGTGAGGTGAGCGGATGAAAATAGAGAAACTTGTCATATACAGTTTTGGAAAGCATGAAAACATTTCTATTCAACTTGGATCGCATGTGAACGTATTGTATGGCCTCAATGAAGCTGGAAAAACGACCATTCAGCAATTTATCCTTCATATTTTATTCGGCTTTCCCGCGCGCAACAGTTCGCTTCTTCGATATGAACCGAAATCCGGCGGAAAGTACGGCGGGCAGGTCCATATTCAAGATAGCCAGTTCGGAAAATGCACGATTGAAAGAGTACAGGGCAAATCAGCCGGTGAAGTGACCGTCTATTTTGAAGATGGGAAACAAGGTGGAGAGGAAGCGTTACAGAGGCTTCTTCGTGAATATGACCGTGCCGCTTTCGAATCGATTTTTTCATTTTCCTTATTGCAATTACAAGGATTTGAAAAGATGGATGAAGAAGAATTGAGTCGTACATTGCTTGCCTCAGGAACGACTGGCGTCGATTCGTTGTTGGAAGTTGAAAAGCGGATGGAAAAAGAAATGGGGGAATTGTTCAAACGGTCGGGAAGAATTCCTTTGATGAATGTCAAAATGCAAGAGCTTCGGGAGCTGGAAATCGAGCTGAAAGTGGAGGAGGAAAGAGTGGCGGCTTATGCTCCGTCCATTGGGCGTATCCGTAAAATCGCAGAGATGTTAGCGACCCTTCGTGCGCAGGAAAAAAAGTGTCGTGAGCAGTTACAAACTTACTCGCTCCTTCAGCAGTTACTCCCGTTATCCCGCCAAAAAGAACAGTTGGAAGCCCGTCTTAGTCAATTGAAGGATGTTCGGTTTCCATCGGATGGCATACGGCGCTTTGAATCGTTGACCGGAAAGTTAACAGAAGCCGAAGCGGCCAAGAAACGGGTTGTACATGAAATGACAGAAGTAGAAGCGCTGTTACAGAGACATGAACAACCGGAAAAGTTGATGGAAATGGAGCTTTTATTGGCGAAAGAGTCCGAATGGCATAGATGGCGCGCAGCGCTTGTGACAGCGACGGATGAGTGGCAACGTTTGGATGGTTTGGAAAGACGTCACATGGACCGACTCGGCGTAAAAGGCGAGGAAGCGGAAGCAGTTCTTTTGGCAGCGGACGTATCGATTCGGAAAGAAGAAGAAATGCATGAATTGCTCAGAGATATGGAGGAATTGAGTCGCGAGATCAGCTTTGCCGAATCGCAAAAGGGGCGCGTGGAAAAAGAATGGGAAGAAACGCGAGCCAAGTTACAGGCTTTGGAGGTTCCGTCCACGGAAGATGAAGAAAGTGTGCGGGAGTGGCCGAAAATAAAACAGAAGCTGGCAGAGGCAAAGGCGTTTGTCTCGCTTGGAGAGAGACGGACAAATCGTCATACACAAGCATTGCCACTAGGTTTGTTCTTATTGGCGCTCGTCTGTGTCATCTTCGGTTTAGTCCAGCAACAGTGGGTTGTCGTCCTCGTCGGCGTTGTGATCGGCGTAGGTGGGGGATGGATGTATCCGAAAAAGGATGACAAACATCATGCATCTTTACGTGAGATGCGACAATTTATCGCGGATTACGAAAGCAAAGAGTTAGAAATGGAGCGGTTGACGTTCCATCTCGAAAACTATCGACATGAACGGGAACGGTTGGAAGAGGCGGAGCATACATGGGAAAGTCGATATGAAAAGCTCGTCGAGGAACTGGATGAATTGGTAAGTCGAGAAGTTCGCGCGGAAGGTGCATTCGACTTGTTCATGCAACAATATGGCTTTGACGGATTGCCATCACCTGGTATCGTCCCGGAATTATTCCGGATTATTCGGGATATGCAGGAAGTTGCACGGGAAAAGGAAGCGGTAGCCGAACAACAGAAAATATTTGAAGCGCATCTAGCAAGAAGAGTGTCGGCAGTTAAAAATGTGTTGGATCAGCATGTTGCATCTGAAGGGTTGTATGAGCTGTTGAGAAGGAAATACAGCCAGTTGAAAGAGGCGGTCGAGCAAAATAAGGTGTTGCAGGCGAGAAAAGCACAATTGGAACCGCTATTGGAAGAGAAAATAGTGCTCGTGGAGGCCTACGAGAAAGGAGTATCTGCATTATTGGCCGAAGCGGCTGTGGAAACCGAAGAAGCATTTTACACCGCTTATGATCGCTATCAGGAAATGAGTCGACTCCAAGAGCAAGTGGCACAAATTGAAAAGCAACTATCGGCAAATCAAATATCGGATGAGCTGAAGGGGGCGACAGAGAATGAGTTGGAACAGCGAGTGAAGGCAGTAGAAACGGAAATGTCAGCCATCGACCAACAAATGACATCGCTCATTCATGAAAAAGCTTCCCTTGAGAATAAAACGGAGCAACTGCTCACTGACGAAACGCATGGCGATAAATTGCAATTGTTGGCTATGAAAAAAGCGGAACTAGCGGCACTTGCTCAAAAGTGGTCTTCCCGAAAAGCAATTGCTGAGGCGATTAGGCGAACAATGTTTGAACTGAAAGAGAAAAAGCTGCCAAAAGTGTTGGATCGGGCTGCTGATCTCTTCCATCAATTGACAGAAGAGAAGTATGAGGCACTTGCCTTATCGGAAAAAGGGACATTTTTGGCGATCACTTCAACCGGCCGCCGTTATCCGATTGCGGAACTAAGTCAAGCGACAAAAGAGCAGGCATATATATCTTTACGACTTGCGCTTGCGGAATCTGTCTTGCTTTCTGCACCTTTTCCGATTATTATGGATGATCCATTTGTTCACTTTGACGAAAGGCGTCTTTCGCGTATGATTAAGATACTCGGTACTTTAACGAAACACCAATTCATTTATTTCACGTGCCATCAAAAAATGAAAGAACAATGGACCGATGCAACAGTTATTAACGTTTCCGATATGGGAAGCGAACAGGGGGCGTTTACGTTATGAAAAAATTGCTAGATCACAAGGTAGGGGAATCCGTCGAATTATTTTTGCTCATTAAACAATCGACGACAGGTGTGACAACAAAAGGAAGTCCCTTTATGACGCTTATTTTACAGGATAAGAGTGGGGATCTGGAAGCGAAGTTATGGGATACGACGGAAGCACATGTTAACATGTATGGCGCTTCAACGATTGTGAAAGTGGGCGGGGAAGTGCATGAATATCGCGGGAAAAATCAGTTGCGCATAAAAAGCATACGTCCGGCAAAGGAAGGGGAAGGCGTAACGATTGCAGACTTGGTCCCTTCTTCGGCCAAAAGCAAAGAAGTGTTGCACGAGGAGTTAATGGCGTATTTTTTCGAAATGGAAAATCCGCATATTCAGCGCGTGACACGTCATTTATTGAAAAAGCATGAAGCTGCTTTTCTGACGTATCCTGCGGCGACACGTAATCATCATGATTATGTGTCAGGTCTCATCGATCATGTTGTATCGATGTTGAAGCTTGGCAAGTCATTGGCTGATTTATATCCTTCGCTCAATAAGGATTTGTTATACGCAGGGATCATTTTACATGATATTGGAAAAGTGATCGAGTTGTCCGGACCGGTCGGGACGCAATATACTGTGGAAGGTAATCTCCTTGGCCATATTACGATTATGGTGAATGAGATTGCCAAAGCGGCGGATGAGCTGAATATTGTTGGGGAAGAAGTCATGTTGTTACAACATATGGTCTTGTCGCATCACGGGAAAGAAGAATGGGGAAGCCCGAAACGTCCGATGTTAAAAGAGGCGGAAATTCTTCATTATATTGATAATATTGATGCGAAGATGAATATGTTGGATCGGGCGCTTGGCACGACGAAGCCGGGAGACTTTACGGAGCGGATATTCCCGCTGGATAACCGTTCATTTTATAAGCCTTCTTTCGACTGAGCGGGATTTTTTTAGTTTCCTGTATTTATAAAAAAAGACGTTAGTGAAATTCCATCCCTATCTCCAACTTTATGGAGATAGGGATTTTTTCACCAACGTCATTTATTGTACAACCTATTTTGTCAGCTCAATTGCTAGATGTGTCTAACAATTGGGGTGCAGTTCAATGGAGACCTGCTTTTCGTATTATTTCTCTTCTTTATCTTCTTCTGCACCGTCTGCATCTGCATCTGTATCTTCTTTATCATCCATCTGGAACATGTCGAGTACTGATTCCAAGTCTTTGTCTTTAATTTCCACATTAGCGTCTTTCATCAGTTTGGACACTTTCTGGACAATCGTGCTAGGATCTGCTTTGTCAATCATCAGTTCTTTACGGACATTCTCTTCTTGCTCTTTCGTTACTTTATCTTCTTTAGCAACTTCGCGTTTGTCTGTCACTTCGATAATGTGGTAGCCATTCGAAGATAAGACTGGATCGCTGATTTTTTTCAGTTCTAACGTGAACGCCGCATCTCGGAATTCAGGAACCATCTTATCATATCCGAACCAGCCAAGTTCTCCGCCTTCTTCTTTAGAGCCTGGGTCTTCGGAGTATTCTTTCGCGATTTCAGCGAAATCTGCGCCGCCTTCAAGTTTTTCTTTCACTTCTAATGCAGTTTCTTCATCTTCTACAAGGACGTGTCTTGCATTGACTTCAGTATTCATCTGCTCAATCCGTTGTTGGACTTCTTCATCTGATACTTCAATGCCATCCGTTAACGCTTTTTCTTGTAACATGTTCAAGCGAAGGAATTTTTTGAAACTTTCTGGTGTATGTCCTTCTTGTGCGAGTGACATTTCAAAAGCTTCTCCGAGTTCTTCCTCAGTCTTTTTGTATTCTGCATCAATTTCTTTGTCCGTCACTTTGTATTTATCTTCAAGCACTTTTTCAATGACGAGCATTTGTAAAGTTTGTTCACCTACGATATCTTTCATTTCTTCATAAAGCTCATTTTTAGAGATATCTCCGGCTTTTGACGTAACGAGTGTTTCGTCCGTGGCAGCGTTATTGCTACAAGCAGAAAGTGCTAAAATCGAAGCCGCTGCTGTAAATGCTAATATCTTTTTCTTCATAGGTTCTTCTCTCCTAACTTTTTTCTAGAACAGTTGTAACTATATCATAAGAACGTCTCTAAAACAAAAAAGTTCCCGGGTTCATTTGCCCACAACCGAATCAAGTCGATGCATAGGATACAAATAGAGAGAGGGGGTGCTCCCGTGGGCGGATACAACAATGGATCTGCAGGATTCGCGTTAATTGTCGTGTTGTTCATTTTATTAATTATTGTCGGTGCAGCATACTTGTACTGATTAAAAGCGCTTAAGCTCGGTTGAAAAAAGTCCATCTTTCCTAAAAAGGAAGATGGACTTTTTCTCTATGTATGAACGCCGAAAAGGATGACCGGCGTTAACCGATTGTCTTACGTTGCTAACAATACTTCAAGGAAAAAAGATAAGATCAAAATGGTCACGAGAATATTGACAGTGCTATAAATTTTCGGTTGTTTCTCATCAGGAATTTCTCTTGATTCACAAAGTGCGTATGTCATTCTATTGATTTGATATAAATAAAATAATGAGAACAGTACTGTGATAATAAGAATCAAGCCTATCCCTCCTCTTCAATCATCTACTCGTAATCATAGCAGAATTGGACTTGAATTGAAATTAATTAATTTTCCTTTGTATGAAAGCAATTGTCTTGTCTGACAGTGAAAAACGGTCTTTAGAACATACACAAGTCTAGCTTACCCCATTTACTTCTGTTTCTTTCAATGTCGATTCATCTAACTCTTCAATGGAGGCTCCCAAGTTCTCGAATCCGCGCTCAAAAATTTCCATGAAATCTTCACCGTAAATATTTCGGATCACGGACATCACTTCCAAAAATTCAGGGAACTTTCCGTATAAATCTTTTATGGGAAGGGAACCTTCCAGGACGCTGTGATTTGAATTATAATAGTTCTTATTCATTTCCAAAATTAAATTTTCGCCGTCCTCGGTCACGGACACATATGTATTCCGTCGGTCATCTTCTTTCTTATAAAATTTCAAGTAACCTCTTTCTTCCAACTTTTTGGAGAAATTAAAAGCGGTAGATACGTGCATGACCCCAAATTTTGCGATGTCTGAAATGGTAGCCCCTTGAAGATGATAAGCAATCCATAAAATATGATGCTCATTAATATTCAGATCATAAGGTTTTATCCATGCTTGCCAATCTTTTTCCACAGCCTTCCAAAGAGCTTTGGACATCTGTGCAACCCGTTGGCTGAAAATCATTGCATCTTTCAAAGAGTAATTTTCTTCCAATATAAACCCCTCACTTCCTTAAATGTATATATCTTTTATTATAGCAAAAAAGCAAAGAAGAAAGAAGTGTGAATTGAAAAAAAGTTTAAAATTTAGTGATGAAATAGCGTTCCTAAAGCTGAAAAATGCCTTCATAAGTATTCTGTACTGTTGAATACCTCTCTAAACA
Organism: uncultured Sporosarcina sp.; assembly: GCA_948469885.1. Taxonomy (GTDB): domain Bacteria; phylum Bacillota; class Bacilli; order Bacillales_A; family Planococcaceae; genus Sporosarcina. The sequence continues at coordinate 33,679 of CAOKMT010000007.1, forward strand.
GATACCTTCTTACCGCTATATAGGTTAAACGAATGTATTTCACATTTTCTAGCTGTTTGTAGTATAGAGCGGCGACTCTAGGGGGGAATAACATGTGTTGAAAGCAACGGTTCTAGTGATGAGGAGATTGAAGCCATACCCGTAGAAAGCGTCCGCCCGGAACGGAAATCAGCGTGTGGTAAGATTCTTTAGTTCAATATATGTAGGTAAGTAATTGTAGCCAGAGGATTGAAAAAAGTTTTTGGGTAAAAGGGTTTTCCGAGAGAATTGACATCTTAAATAATACGAGGTAAAAAGAGAAGAAACAGACGGAGGAAAACAAAGTTGTTTTCTTCCGCCTAATCCATTGCAAATTTATTTTTGTTGAGCGGTGATAGATTGTTCTAATTTTTCAAGCGCTGCCTGAATTGCAGATAATTCTTGCTCCATATGTTGTCTGTTCGGTTCTGTTGCTTGCTGCCATTTTTCAAATGATTGCTTCACATCACCGACCGTCCCTGGAATCGTTTCTTTTGCTTCTTTGGTCAAATCGGAAACGGAATCTTTCAAATTGCTTACTTTTTCTTTCACATCGCCCAACATTTCTTTCAAGTCGGTTGAAGCACTTTTAACGGATGTGCGAAATTCGCTTCCGGATTTTGGTGTCGAATAGAGGACGGTAATCGCCGCAGCAACCGTTCCCGTAGCGAGTCCTATAAAAAAAGTAGATGCTTTCATAATCAAAAACGCACTCCTTTCTAATAATGTGTAATATTCCTCCAACTACTATAATTAAACCACGCTATCACAAGATGAGCAAACAAAAAAAGCTTTTCGCACGGTTGCGAAAAGCTTTTAAAATATTTATCAATTGGAAACGACCGTTTTGTATGAAGACCGTTTCATTAATTTTAAAACTATCGGTTGAATAACAAAAAAAGCAACACTGTTCATGGCAATCGCTGGTAGTACGACGGTTAAAAAGAGTGGGACAAAAGGATTTTCCAAACCAGGAAGTTGTACATTCAAAATGAATAGTGCAACCGATAGGAAAATGACCCCTGAAACTAATGTGCCTAGACCGGCAATAATCGTTGCAGCGACTAAATGATTGGCGACTCTCTTCAATACAAGAATAATTCCAAAGACGACGAATGCAGCGACTAGTTTATCGACAATGTTCGGGAAAAAACCTAATGGGAATGTTGAAAACATGCCAGACAAAACGCCTGTTGTAATGGCAAGCAGAAAAACACTCCGGACATCAGGAAATAGGAAAATGCCAATAAACATCATCGTCAACATGAAATCGAATTTCATGCCACCACTAAATCCAGGAATGACCAAATACAATGCAGCACCGACAGCAACCAATAGCGCCATCAAAACAAGATTCTTCGTATTCATTTCTTATCTCTCCTCAGCTCATCTCGTTTGTTTTTCCTACCGTATCCTCGTGATCGGCAGCGAAAAACTTACTCTTACTATACGCGAAGTTTGAAAGTTGTGCAAGCTTATGATTCTAGTTGTACACGAATTGCGTGGCCGAGTTCCGTCAACCGTTCGGATGGGAACTCAGAAGTTTTTGGTAGCCAACCAGGTTGGAAACCGTCTGTGTCATCATATCGCGGAATGAAGTGAAGATGAAAGTGGAACACTGATTGTCCGGCAAATTCACCTGTATTGTTTAGCAAGTTCATACCAGCAGGGTCAAATTCTTCTTTCAATGCATTGGCGATTTTAGGAGCAGCAGCAAACAAGCGAGCAGCTTCTTCTTCAGAAAACTCATAGATGTTTTCCCGGTGTGTCTTCGGGATGAGCAGGACGTGTCCTTTGGTGACCGGCATCACATCTAGGAAAGCATAGACGTGTTCATCTTCATAAATCTTTACGCTCGGAATTGTACCTTCAATGATTTTACAAAAAATACATTCAGTCATTTTCGCACCCCTTTTCATGATTGACCTTAGTGTAGCATATTTTAACTTGACTCAGCAGAAGTTCCCCTTCTTATAATAAATGGCGGGATGAATGCTGAAATACAATTCTTAAAAGGAGTTCAAACTCCTTGCTGATTCAAGTTCAAGGGAAGGCAACCTAAGTTCGTCACGTTTAGTGGTCACGGTTACATGACCAATGTCCTGTCGGCCTTGGGCTCGAAAAAAACTGGATGCAATCACGCCGAGGCGTGATTGATAAAAGGGATGGACAAAGGACAAGGCATTTCATTCGGATTTTTGTTAAAATGAAATGAAGATTGGGGGAAACAATATGGCAATCGTTGAATTGAAAGATGTGACAGGTGGATATACCCGAAAACCTGTTTTACATGATTTATCATTTGAAATCGGGGAAGGTGAACTTGTCGGCTTGATCGGCTTGAACGGTGCTGGGAAAAGTACGACGATTAAACATATTATCGGGCTCATGAATGCGCATCGTGGAGAGATCCGCGTCAATGGCGTAACATTTAACGAAGACCCGGAAGCGTATCGAAAGTCGTTTTCCTATATTCCCGAAACACCGATTCTCTATGAGGAATTGACGCTGAGGGAGCATCTCGAACTGACTGCGATGGCGTACGGTTTGGACAAGGAAGTGTTTGAAGCAAGATCTGCGGCATTGTTGCGGGAATTTATGATGGAAAAAAGACTACGGTGGTTTCCGTCCCATTTCTCCAAAGGGATGCGGCAAAAAGTGATGATCATGTGTGCATTTCTTGTCAACCCATCGCTTTATATTATTGACGAACCGTTCGTCGGCCTTGACCCGATCGGAATCAAATCACTGTTGGAACAGATGGCTGCACGCAAAGCGGAGGGGGCGTCCGTTTTGATGTCTACACATATCCTTTCGACGGCGGAAAAGTATTGCGATCGGATCATTTTGTTACATGAAGGAAGATTGCGGGCGCAAGGGACGATGGATGACTTACGCCAAGCGTTCGGACGTCCGGGAGCATCGCTTGATGACCTTTATATTGCAATGACAGAGGAAAATGACAATGAACAATTTGCGTGAATTGTGGGGAACTCGTTTTGTCCATTACATGAACGAATTTCAAAAATATATGCGTTACGTTTTCACAGGTCACTTAGCAATTGTTCTTCTCTTTACAATAGGTGCAGGCGGCTATGCTTACAGTGAGTGGTTGAAACAAGTATCACCCGATTTTCCGTCGGCTTTGTTAACTGCGGTTCTCATTTCAGCAGCTGTCACTTATTCACCGCCCGTTACGTTGTTAAAGCCGGCGGATACTGTTTTTTTCTTACCGCTTGAAACGAAGTTGGCGGCGTATACAGATCGGGCATTACGATGGACGACATTTTCTCAACTACCTTTGCCGTTCATTTTGTTTATTGTCGCTGTTCCGCTTCTGTCAGCGACTGCCGCCAGTACAAAGTTGGCGCTTATACTTACGGTCGTTTTCATTGTTGCATTGAAGTGGGTTTTTGTTGAAACGGAGTATAACTTCCGTCATGCATATGGAGGACAATCAGTTTGGAAAGACCGGGCGATCCGCTTCGTGTTGGCAGGTGGATTATTGTACGGTGTGTTGACGGGAAGGCTTTTCTTCACGATCATTTTTGCTCTAGCTGTCGTAATCTATCAAGTGAATTGTCGAAAAGCGAAAAATGATCGGGCTTTTCCTTATGAACATTTCATTTCGTTGGAACAAAATCGAATGATGCGATTTTACCGATTTGCAAACTATTTTACGGATGTCCCACACTTAAAAGGTTCGGTCAGTCGTAGAGCTTGGCTTGGCTTTTTGATGGCGCCTCCGAAATTCACTGAATCGGAAGCCCAAACGTTTCTCGTCAGACGCACTTTCCTAAGAACAGATGATACGTTTTGGTTATGGGTGAGATTGACAGTGATTTCAATGGTCGGCGCATTATTGATCCCATTTCCGATCGTCGTCTTTATTTTTGCAGGTGCACTTGCTTTTGCATCTGCCATCCAACTCATCTATGCACTTCAGTCGGGCGATGAATTTCGAATGGATATGCTGTTTCCAGAGCGTCAAAATACGCGTCCTGCTGCAATCCGCAAAACGGTCCGTGCCGTTCAGTGGATCCAAGCCTTCGCTGTGACTGTGGCAGCATTCTTCCTTTTTGGGTTTACTTCGACGCCATTTCTGATCGGTGCCATTATTTTGATTATATCGGAAGCGACCATTCGGTTGGCGAAAGAGAAAGATGAATAAGAAAATAAAGTAAATACTATGCACTGCTGTCTTCCAAAGGCGAGCGGTGCACCGCCCATCGAAGCGTCCGGTTTGTATAATTTCTGTGTACGTTGCAGAAATTATACAGGTCGCGCCGGGCGATGATTTAGTAGATCTTCTTCGGCACCGCGCCAAGCGCTGAAGTGGTCCGTTTTTCAAGTCGAAATGTCAAAAATAATACGGAAATTCACTTTTGAATTTATGGAAAATTCTAAAAAACCTTGCATCTTACTTGCGAAATTATATATAATAATAAAAAGGCATCAGGGGTGAGTGCAGTGGAAAGAAATTATTCATATGCCGAATTCATGAAAGCAGTCGGAAGAAATAGCTCTTCTGTTCAAGCTGAAAAACTGTTGAATGAAATTTACATGGACTTGTTTCTAAATCGCCTTCACCGGAAGCAGACAAAAGCGCGATTACTCGTGCTCATTGATCAAGCACTTGATGACCGGGACGAGCGGGCATTTCATGACCATGTAAAGCAACTTGTAAAATTCGAAGAAACAAATTGAAGAAGAAGGGAGAACGCTGCATATAATGATTATGCAGCGTTTTTTTCGTTCGAAATTACAGATTAAGAACGCCTTGGCGTAATTGCGTCCAAATATTGAATGTGCTGGAGGACGGTACCATACAGGCTTTAACTTGATTCAGCAGAAGTCCTCCACTTCCATAAGTGGCGGGGCGAATGCTAAAATGCATTTAAAATCAGAGGGAGTTCAAACTCCCTGCTGATTCACGAAGGGAAGGCAGTCTAAGTTCGCGACGTCCTGGAAAGTGCCTTAATTTCTGCAAAAGGCACAGAAATACGGCAAATCGAACCCTTCGCTGTTCGATTCGCAACGACTGCATAACCAACATCCTGTTGGCCCCGCGCTCGAAAAAATCTGGACGCAATCACGCCGAGCGCGATTGATCTAAATTTAGTAGGAATTTGGACCCCTGTCGCATTAAATTAAAACAAATGTTCGCTTTTTGCTCGTGCAGCAAAAGGGAATGTGATAAAATATGAACAACGATAACTGGGAGGAAGACGATGACTGATAAATTCGAATTACAAGCCCCATACACCCCACAAGGCGATCAGCCGTATGCAATCGGAAAGCTTGTGGAAGGATTGAAGAAAGGGGAAAGACACCAAACTTTACTCGGTGCAACAGGGACGGGTAAAACATTCACCGTCTCGAATGTCGTAGAAGAAATTAATAAACCAACGCTTGTGATGGCGCATAACAAAACGTTAGCCGGACAATTGTATAGCGAATTCAAAGAGTTTTTTCCGAATAATGCGGTTGAATACTTCGTCAGTTATTATGACTATTTTCAGCCGGAAGCATACGTTGCCCACACAGACACATATATCGAAAAAGATGCAAGCGTGAATGATGAAATCGACAAACTTCGCCACTCGGCCACATCGGCATTGTTTGAACGGAAAGATGTCTTGATCGTCGCATCGGTCTCTTGCATTTACGGTCTCGGTTCTCCAAAAGAATACCGGGACATGGTCGTTTCCATTCGTACAGGAATGGAGATCGGAAGAGATGAACTGCTTCGGAAATTCGTCGCGATCCAATACATCCGCAATGATATCAATTTCACACGAGGCACATTCAGAGTCAGGGGGGATGTCGTCGAACTGTTTCCGGCATCGCGGGATGAACGATGTATCCGAATCGAATTTTTTGGAGATGAAATCGACCGCCTTCGTGAAGTGGATGCATTGACGGGAGAAATTATTGGGGATCGCGGCCACGTTGCTGTTTTCCCAGCATCCCACTTCGTAACTGGTGAAGAGAAAATGTTGAAGGCGATTGCGAATATAGAATTGGAATTGGAAGAACGGTTGAAAGTGTTGAAAAGTGAAGACAAGCTGTTGGAAGCGCAACGACTTGAACAGCGTACGCGTTATGATCTTGAGATGATGCGGGAGATGGGCTTTTGTTCGGGTATTGAGAACTACTCCCGTCACTTGACACTCAGACCTCCCGGTGCAGCACCGTACACGCTCATCGACTATTTCCCAGATGACTTTTTGTTAGTCGTCGATGAAAGTCACGTCACACTTCCTCAAGTCCGAGGGATGTTCAATGGCGACCAGGCGAGAAAAGGCATTTTGGTCGATCACGGTTTTCGGTTACCGTCCGCTTTGGATAACCGTCCGCTCACTTTCGATGAATTTGAAGCACGTATAAAAGAAGCAATTTACGTTTCGGCAACGCCAGGTCCATATGAGATTGAACATACGCCTGAAATGATCGAACAAATCATCAGGCCGACAGGTTTGCTCGATCCGACGATTGACGTGCGGCCAATTGAAGGACAAATTGATGATCTCATTGGAGAGATTAACGAACGGATAGAGAGAAATGAGCGGGTGCTCATCACGACCTTGACGAAAAAAATGTCAGAGGAATTAACCGATTACTTAAAAGAGATCGGCATTAAAGTACAGTATTTACATTCTGAAATTAAAACACTTGAGCGAATTGAAATTATACGAGAGCTTCGGCTTGGTACGTACGACGTTCTCGTTGGGATCAACTTACTGCGGGAAGGAATTGACATTCCTGAAGTCTCGCTCGTTACTATCCTTGATGCGGATAAAGAAGGATTCCTTCGCTCCGATCGCTCACTCATCCAAACGATTGGTCGGGCTGCACGGAACGCCGGCGGTCATGTCATTATGTATGCAGATCGGATGACCGATTCGATGCGAAGAGCAATCGACGAGACTGAACGTCGCCGTGAAATTCAAAAGGCTTACAACGAAAAACATGGTATCATTCCGAAAACGATTAAAAAAGAAATACATGATGTCATTCGGGCCACGGAAGTTGCTGAAGAGCAAGAATCTTATATCGAAAAACTGACCCATGGCAAAAAGTTGACGAAGAAAGAAAAAGAATCCATTTTGACAACGTTGGAAAAGGAAATGAAAGAAGCGGCGAAAGATTTGCAATTTGAACTTGCCGCGGAGCTAAGGGATGCCATTTTGGAACTTAAGGCAGAAAGGTAGATCATATTATGAAAAACAAGGAAATCATTATTCAAGGTGCTAGGGCGCATAATCTTCAAAACATTGATATTAATATTCCACGTGACAAACTGGTCGTCATGACAGGCTTATCAGGTTCAGGAAAATCGTCGCTCGCCTTCGATACGATTTACGCAGAAGGGCAGCGAAGATATGTCGAATCACTTTCCGCCTATGCCCGCCAGTTTTTAGGGCAAATGGACAAACCGGATGTCGATGTCATCGAAGGGTTGTCGCCCGCCATTTCAATCGATCAGAAAACGACAAGTAGAAATCCCCGCTCAACAGTCGGAACTGTGACGGAAATATACGATTACCTTCGACTGCTCTACGCGCGGATTGGGAAGCCGATTTGCCCAGTGCACGGGACAGAAATCACTTCTCAAACAATTGAGCAAATGGTAGACCGTTTGATGGAATTTCCCGAGCGGACTCGTCTACAAATCCTTGCCCCCGTTATCAAAGGGCGGAGAGGGACACATGCGAAGCTTCTTGAGGAAATACGGAAGGAAGGATATGTCCGCGTTCGGGTCAACGGCGAAATTACCGACCTGGACGACAACATCGAGTTGAATAAAAACAAACACCATAACATTGAAGTTGTCATCGACCGGATTGTGCTGAAAGAAAACATAGAAGCCCGCCTTAGTGATTCACTTGAAGCGGCGCTCCGTCTCGCGGATGGGACAGTCCTTGTCGATATTATCGACGGCGAAGAATTGTTATTCAGTGAACATCACGCATGTCCGCTTTGCGGCTTCTCGATCGGTGAACTTGAACCGCGTATGTTCTCATTTAACAGCCCCTTTGGTGCATGTCAAGAATGTGATGGACTCGGCACAAAGTTGGAAGTCGATCCGAAACTGGTCATCCCGAATGACACGCTTACTTTGAAAGAACATGCTATCGCCCCGTGGGAGCCGACAAGTTCGCAATACTATCCCGAGTTGTTAAAAACGGTGGCGAACCATTTCGGTATTTCGCTAACGGTGCCGGTGAAAGAGATTCCGGACGATCAACTTAACAAAATCTTATATGGTGCGAAAGATGAGAAAATCCGCTTTCGCTATACGAATGAATTTGGCGGGACGCGTGATAGCGATATTTATTTTGAAGGGGTTTTAGCAAACGTCGCACGACGATTCACAGAAACGTCTTCTGATTACGTACGAGAACAGATGGAAAAATATATGGCGCAAAGACCGTGTCCGACCTGTAACGGTTATCGTTTGAAAGAAGAATCGCTCGCAGTGAAAGTGAACGATGTGCATATCGGAAAAGTGACGGAATTATCGATTGTCGAGGCGGATCAGTTTTTCAAAACACTTCGCCTGTCGGAAAAGGATACGCAAATTGCCGAACTTATTTTAAGAGAAATTGCCGAACGTCTCGGATTCCTCATTAACGTCGGACTCGATTATTTAACGTTATCCCGGGCTGCAGGAACGCTCTCTGGGGGAGAAGCGCAACGGATCCGGCTTGCGACACAAATCGGTTCCAGGTTAACGGGCGTACTTTATATTTTGGATGAGCCTTCTATCGGGCTCCACCAACGTGACAATGACCGGCTTATCGGGACTTTGCAAAGTATGCGAGATATCGGCAATACGCTGATCGTTGTGGAACATGATGAAGATACGATGTTAGCGGCTGATTACTTGATCGATATGGGTCCTGGCGCCGGAGCGGCAGGCGGTCAAATTGTCTCGGCTGGCACGCCACAAGAAGTAATGGAGGATCCCAAATCACTGACAGGAGCCTATTTAAGTGGGAAAAAATTCATCCCGCTACCACTTGAACACCGAGAGGCGGACGGCCGAAAAATCACGATTAAAGGGGCGGCCGAAAATAATTTAAAAAACGTGAACGTCGATATTCCGCTCGGTCAATTCATTGCAGTCACGGGTGTCTCAGGTTCGGGAAAAAGTACGCTTGTCAATGAAGTGCTTTACAAAGTGCTTGCGCAACAACTGAATCGTTCGAAACAACAACCGGGCAAATTCAAGTCGTTGAAAGGGATCGAAGCACTGGAAAAAGTGATCGAAATCGATCAATCACCGATTGGCAGGACCCCACGATCGAATCCCGCAACGTATACGAGCATGTTCGATGATGTGCGGGACGTGTTTGCGTCGACGAATGAAGCGAAAGTGCGTGGTTACAAAAAAGGGCGGTTCAGCTTCAACGTGAAAGGTGGCCGGTGTGAAGCGTGTAGGGGAGACGGTATTATTAAAATTGAAATGCACTTCCTACCCGATGTCTATGTGCCTTGTGAAGTTTGTCACGGCAAAAGGTATAACCGTGAAACACTTGAAGTCCGGTACAAAGGAAAGAATATCGCGGACGTACTTGAGATGACAGTGGAAGATGCACTGACGTTTTTTGAAAATATCCCGAAGATCAAACGGAAACTTCAAACGATAGTTGATGTCGGACTTGGGTATATTAAACTTGGACAGCCTGCAACGACATTGTCGGGCGGAGAAGCGCAGCGAGTCAAGCTCGCGTCCGAATTACACAAGCGTTCCAACGGGAAATCTTTTTATATTCTTGATGAGCCAACGACCGGCCTTCACACGCATGACATCGAAAAACTGCTCGTCGTCTTGCAAAGACTTGTTGAAACGGGCAATACAGTGCTCGTTATCGAGCATAATCTCGATGTCATTAAAACAGTCGATCATATTATTGATCTTGGTCCTGAAGGAGGGGATAAAGGAGGAGAAATTATCGCGGTTGGCACGCCTGAAGAAGTTGCGGAGTCGGACACATCATACACAGGTCGCTACTTAAAACCGATTTTGGAAAGAGATCGTAAACGGATGGAGAAACTGATCGAAAAAGCCGAGACCTTAGCTGAGTGAAACTTTTGTCAATCTCGGTCGTATATATGAGCAGTACGAAAAATCCGATTTGGGAGGCGGACAAGGAATGCAAAGCAAGCGAAAAAGAATTTTAACGATGTTGGAAAATGGCACGATTACGACGGACGAGGCGCTGACGCTGCTGGAAAACTTAAGTGACGCCAAAGAGGAAGGCAGCACGGTAGAAAAACAACAAGGACAATCCCAACTTGAGAAGCAACAGGCTCAGCCAAAAGAAGAACAGCTAGCCGAGGAAATATCGCCAATTGAAAGACAACCCATGTTTGAAGAAGGGGAAACGAACAGCGGAAATGCACGCAAAGAAGAGCCACCGGTAGATGAGTTCTTGGAAGATTTGCGAAAAGATTTCACGAATGTCGGGGAGCGTTTCATGCAATTCATGCAGACAGCTGTGCATAAAGTGAAGAAATTCGATTTCGACTCGCCATTTGGTCAGTCTACGACGTTTTCGCATACGATGACGAAAAAAGTGGACGAGATCGAAGAAATTATCTTGGATGTCGACCATGGAAAAGTGACGGTTCATTCGGGTGAAGGAACAGAAGTGAAAGCAGAATTTTCCGTTAAAGCCTTTAATCATGATTCCGAAGAAAAGGCAAAAGAAGATTTTCTAGAAAAAGTATTATTCGTCGCGGACGGGGAAAAGTTAAGATTGGCGAGTGATATGAAAATGACACAAGTCAATATTGATTTATATATACCTGGAAAAAGTTATAAAAAATTATCCGCACGCCTGTTGAATGGTGCGTTCAAAATGAAGAATGCGGAAGTTGAAACGGTTCGCGTGAAAACGGCCAACGGTAAAATTGATGTATCTCAATTGACGTGCAAACAAGCGGAATTTGAAACGGCGAACGGGGCAATCCGTTTGAATGACGTGACAGGTGAATCGGTGCAAGCAGAGACGCTGAATGGTCGGGTCTATATCGACGGATATTTAAAAGAAGTTGAAGCCCAATCGTTGAATGGCCATGTAGTCGTCACGACGAAAGAATCTAAAGCAGAAAAGATCGAAGCGAAGACGGTAAGTGGTTCTGTGGAAATATATATCCCTTCCACTGTTTCCTTATCCGGAGAAATCGCGTCCAATATTGGGCGGCTTGACCTTCAACTGCCGGATGTCGACCAGACAGCCGAGCAAGAACAACTATTGCAACGTACGATTCGTTTCAAGAAGAATGAGGCGGAAAGTGATTCGACGCTGCATGTTTTTGGGGAAGCGAAAACAGGAACGGTACTTGTTTGCTATAACGCGAAACATGAATAAGCGGCCCACAATACAAACTCACAGCTGACTTGATGTCGGTTGTGAGTTTTTTATCGCTTCGGAAATTATAAAAGTTTGGACTATATATCTTTTTTAGTAGAGCTTAGGCGTCCAGCTCCATCGCTAACTCGCTGTGAAAAAGTTGAAAGTCCCGAAAGTTGAAGAGCGGCTTCTGTGCTTTCTCTATTTCCTTCGCGGGCTGTTCAGGGCACTTGCACTTTTGTTTTGAAAATGATCACAATGAAAAAATTGTACATACTACGAGCCGACTTCTTTCGGAATTATGTTAAAATGTAGTATAACAAACATGGAACTAGTATAGAAAGAAGGGATAGCCATGTCGTGTGTCACTGTCGAAGATGTCCAAAAAAAGTTACAACTTGAACTTTGTGCAGGGGGTACTGGTCTGCACCGAAGCATACATAGAAGCGATATTTCACGGCCCGGTCTTGAAATGGCAGGGTATTTTAATTTTTATCCAGCTGATCGCATTCAATTGCTCGGCAAGACGGAACTGTCTTTTTTTGCAATGTTGGAAAAAGAAAAACGGGTCATTCGGATGACCAAACTCTGTGCCTCCACTACACCAGCTGTGATCGTTGCCAATGGAGTTGATGTGCCCATAGAATTGCTTGAAGCGGCTGAAAAAGAAAATATTCCTGTGTTAAAAACAGATGTGCCGACCACAAGGTTTTCAGGTATGTTGACGAATTATTTGGAAGGTCAGCTCGCACCAATGACAACGATGCACGGCGTCCTTGTCGATGTCTATGGAGTTGGTGTGCTCATTACCGGTAAAAGCGGTGTCGGGAAAAGTGAAATTGCGCTCGAGTTGATCAAGCGTGGACATCGTCTCGTCGCAGATGATCTCGTTGAAATTAGAGAAGTCTCCAAAAATGTATTGATTGGAACGCCCCCTAAACTGATTGAACATATGTTGGAAATTCGCGGTGTCGGCATTATCGACATTATGAATTTGCTCGGCGCAAGCGCGATTAGGAATAATAAGCGCGTCTTGTTAAATATCGATTTGGAAATATGGGATCCAGATAAAATGTACGAACGTCTCGGCTTGGATGAAGTGAAATTGAAAATTATGGACTCTGAAATAACAAAGTTGACGATTCCGGTCCGGCCTGGCAGAAACTTGGCGGTCATTATCGAAGTTGCGGCGATGGATTATCGGATGAAAAGGCTTGGCGTCAACGCGGCGAAAGAGTTTTCGGATAAGCTTAACTCGGAAATTAACCAAAGTGTGAATCAATTGAACGGAGAGGAGAATTTTTAATTTATGAATGCTCTATTGGCGATCAACCCTATCGCATTTTCACTAGGACCGATTGAAGTCCGGTGGTACGGCATATTAATCGCGACAGGAATAGTACTCGCGTTTCTCGTCGTTCAAAAAGAAATGGTGAAGCGCGGAATGGATCCCGATTTTCTAACGGACCTACTCATTTGGGCAGTCCCCATATCGATCATAAGTGCGCGCATTTATTATGTTATTTTTATGTGGGATTACTACAAAGACCATACGGGACAAATCATTCAAATATGGCAAGGGGGCATCGCCATCCACGGGGCACTTATCGGGGCTGTCATCACAGCTTACGTATTTACGAAGAAACGTGGTGTCTCCTTTTGGAAAACGGCTGATATTGTTGCTCCGGGCTTGTTGATCGGTCAAATCATCGGCCGTTGGGGGAACTTCATGAACCAAGAAGCGCATGGAGGCCCCGTTTCAGAGCAGTTTTTGGAAACGACGATCATTCCGGATTGGATCATGAAACAAATGACGATTGAAGGTGTCACTTATCACCCGACATTCCTTTACGAATCATTATGGAATGTCGTGGCGCTCATTATCATTTTACTGTTACGTAAAGTATCGCTGAAACGAGGAGAAATGTTTCTTTTTTACTTAACATGGTATTCGATCGGAAGGTTTTTTATCGAGGGGATGCGGACGGACAGTTTATATGGAGGCGTTTTGCGTGCGGCGCAAGTCGTATCGATCGTGACAATTATTGTAGCCGTTTCGCTGTTTATATATAGACGTTATATAAAGAAAGTGGATGTGAACTATCAGGATGATTGAGAAAAAAGGGATTAGGGAAATGAGAACGGTTCAAAATGGACTCAAATCGGGATTGTTGACGACGTGGACCCTTGGGAAAATCATTTTCCCAATTACGTTGCTCGTTGTCATATTGCAACATACGCCCGTATTGCCATGGGTAATTGAGCTCGTTGCACCATTCGTGGGTTTGTTCGGGCTGAGCGGCGAGGCGGCAATTCCGCTTGTCCTTGGTAATGCGCTCAATTTATATGCAGCAATCGGTGGCGTGTTATCACTCGAACTGACGGTGAAAGAAGTGTTCATCATCGCAGTGATGTTGTCGTTTTCTCATAACTTGTTCATCGAAACGGGTGTTGCTTTAAAAGTGGGCGTAAAATTGTGGATTGTCCTCGTCGTCCGTTTCGGGCTCGCCATCTTGTCGGGCATCGTCATTAACATGCTCTGGCAAGGCGGCGGTGAAATCGCACAATACGGCATGGTGTCGACGAGCGCGAATCTACCGGAAGGATGGCTTGAAATTATTTTGCTTGGCATGCAAAAGGCGATTTTGGGCGTACTACAACTCGCATTAATCGTCATCCCACTCATGCTGGCGGTTCAGTTTTTAAAGGATCTGAATTATTTACAAGTCATATCGGAAAAGCTTGCACCTATGACCAAAATGATCGGTGTAAAGCCGAATGCTTCGATGACGCTTGCGGCAGGACTGGTCATCGGGCTTGCATACGGGGCGGGTGTGATGATTCAAGCGGTGCAAGAAGATGGCGTCAGCAAGAAAGATGCAACACTTTCATTCATTTTTCTTGTGGCTTGTCACGCTGTTATTGAAGATACGTTAATCTTCATGCCGCTCGGGATCCCGATCTTGCCATTATTGTTAATTCGGATTATTACAGCTTTTGTGCTTACGATTATTGTGGCCTATATTTGGAATCGTTCGGAGATGAGAGAGAAGAAGGAGGCGCCAATTATAGATGTCTAAACGAATGACAACGTTATTATTTGATTTTGATGGAACATTGATCGATACGAATGAATTGATCATTCAAACATTCCAATATGTATTGGATAAGTATTATCCGGGAGAGTATGGAAGGGAGGATATACTTCCGTTCTTGGGTCCGACTTTGCATGATACATTCAACTCGATCAACTTGGAAGAAGCCGAAAAAATGATAAACGATTATAGAACTTGGAATTTTTCAATGCATGATGAACTGGCAAGTGAATTTGACGGTGTTTCGGAAACGCTTCATGCATTGAAAGAGGAAGGCTTAAAAATGGCGATTGTTTCAACGAAGAGAAGGGATATGGTGATGAAAGGTCTCGATCTTCTTGGCGTGACCGATCTATTCGATGTCGTCATCGGGTTGGATGATGTGACAAATGCGAAGCCTGATCCCGAGCCTATTGTACTAGCGCTCGATCGCTTAGGGGCGGATAAAGAAGAGGCACTTATGATTGGCGATAATTATCATGATATTCTTGGCGGGAAAAATGCGGGTGTCCGGACGGCAGGCGTCGCTTGGACTTCGAAAGGCGAAGCATTTTTACAAACATTTGAGCCAGACTATATGTTACAACATATATCCGATTTGCTGACGATCGTGAAAGGTGAGGAAGCGTGAGACGGACGACCAAATATCCGACAAAAGGAAGCGCAAATTCACTTTGGCATATTTATAAAACAGTTCCTTTTCTTAAAGTGGCGAAAAATTTCGCAGTCATCCAATTATCACGTTACACGCCTTTCGTGGGGGTTAAAAATTTCCTGTTTCGGACATTCTTGAAAATGGATGTCGGACGGCAAACGTCCTTTGCTCTTATGGCGATGCCGGATGTTATGTTTCCCGAGCGGATTAAAGTCGGGGTCAATTCAATCATCGGTTATAATACGACAATTTTGGCTCATGAATATTTGATCGATGAATATCGGATTGGCGATGTTATCATCGGCGATCATGTATTGATTGGTGCGAATACAACCATTTTACCCGGGGTGGAAATTGGTGATGGGGCCATTGTGTCAGCGGCAACGCTTGTCAATCGCGACATTCCACCTGGTGTATTTGCAGGTGGCAACCCGGTCAAAATTATTTTCACGAAAGAACAAATGGCCGAACGTAAGCAAAGGGTTGTACATGAAGGAAAAACTGAAAATGACTGACATCCATGCGCTATATGTTATAATGGGCATAATTAAGAGAAGGAACGTTCGACGTTCCTTCTCGCATTTTTCGGGGGAATATGATTGAATAACAAACGTGTAAAAAATGATGACAGAAAAGTGATATCATTCATTCCAAATGGAGAATTTTATTATAAAAAAGCGCTGCAAGCAATGGAAAAAGATAGCTTGAAGGATGCGCATAAGTATTTAAAAAGAGCGACAGAGCTTAGCCCGAATGACCCGCTTATTTTAATGCAATATGGTGTCTTACTCATGGAGGAAGGGCAATTTCATGATGCCCATAAGTTTCTGACTTCCGCATATTCGCTCAACCCGGACACAACAGAAACGGTTTTTTATTTGGCGGAAGTGCATGCGCACCTTGGTCTTTTACGGGATGCGAAGTTTTACGCGGAAAAGTATATTGCCTTGAATCCCGAAGGACCATTCGGGGACGAGTCGATGGAAATTATAGATTTTGCCGAACAGCAAGATGCGCTACGGGAAGAAGACGAAGAACAAGACGAAGAAGCGTATTACTTACAAGAGAAAGCACGCCATTACATGGAAACAGGAAAGTTCAATGAGGCGGTGGAGCTGCTTGAATCCATCATCACCGATTATCCGGATTTTTGGGCTGCCTATAATAACTTGGCACTTGCTTACTTTTACATCGGTGAAACGGAACAAGCGAGTGCGCTTCTTCGGGAAGTTCTCGAAAACAATAAAGGCAATTTGCATGCATTATGTAACCTTGCCATCTTTTATTATTACGAGGAAAAAGATGCGGAATTGCAATCACTGCTCGCATTACTTATGAAAATCAAGCCATACTTGAAAGAACATCGCTATAAACTCGGAGCTACTTTCGCCTTGATCGGTAAGCATAAAGAAGCGTTCAATTGGCTGATCAGTCTTCAAAAACACGGCTTTGATGGGGATGCGGGCTTTTATTATTGGCTTTCCCATTCCGCGTATTTTACCGGACATGAAGCAATTGCCCACTCTGCTTTTGCTAAACTGATCGAAATCGATCCGACAAAAGAAGGGTACGAGCCTTGGCTTGATATCGAAGGGGAAATTGAACCGGATTCCGTTGAGCAAGATCGTGACTTTTTACTTGGGAAAATTGGCAATACGTATCGAAGCGAGCGGATGCTCGGTTTTTATTTGCTTGGAAAATCGGGACATCAGCAAGAAATTATTTCTCATCCTTCGTATATTGATGTCGAGAAGTTAAGCTTATTGGAAAAATTGTTTTTGGCGAGTGGCTTACGGTATCAATTGACGGCTGAAACCGAATTTGACCAATCTTTCGAACGTGCTTTAGAAACGACAGAGCTTCTGTACGAGCAATATTGCCCGTTAAATTATGAAGCGACCCACTTGTTCCAAATGTGGTTCTCAATTTGTGAAAGTGGGCTAACCCGTGAATATGGCTTTCCAAATCCGCCAGCACTCGCTTCAGCAGCGGATTATATGTTTCAATCTGCCAGGTATTCAGGTGTTACTAAAAAAGCCATTGCAGAAAAGTACGGGATTTCGGTGCCGACATTGACAAAGTATGTGAGCGAACTTGTCGAGTACTTACCCCATCTTGATACGTGAAAGTTGTCGAACGGTGACAATGGTAAGCAGGAAAGTTGATGGAGATAACGGGATCTTATAAGATTTGGTAGAAGTTAACGTCATTCAGCAAATTCTGAACGCGATTACGCGGAGGCGTAATTGATTAGGAGGAAATTCACATGGCTACAGAGAAAATTTATGATGTCATTGTCGTTGGTGCTGGTCCTGCTGGGTTAACAGCGGCAGTTTATACTTCTCGTGCAAACTTATCTACGCTCATGCTTGAAAGAGGGGCTCCGGGCGGACAGATGGCAAACACGGAAGATATTGAAAACTATCCAGGATTCGATCATATTTTAGGACCGGATCTTTCTGCGAAAATGTTTGACCATGCCCGTAAATTCGGTGCGGATTACGCATATGGCGACGCAACTGACCTGATCGACGGAGAAGAGTATAAAACAGTTGTTTGTGGTGACAAACAATATCGAGGTCGCACTGTGATCATTACAACAGGTGCAGAATACCGCAAAATGGGTATTCCAGGTGAAGCTGAACTTACAGGACGCGGTGTAAGTTACTGTGCAGTTTGTGACGGTGCATTTTTCCGCGGAAGAGAGATCATCGTCGTAGGTGGTGGCGATTCTGCAGTAGAAGAAGGAGCTTATTTGACTCGCTTTGCAGATAAAGTAACAGTCATTCACCGTCGTGATGAATTGCGCGCTCAAAAAATTCTTCAAGACCGTGCATTTGCAAATGAAAAGATGGAATTCATTTGGAATACGACAGTAAAAGAAGTGAATGAGAAAGATGGTAAAATTGGTTCTGTTACACTTGTGTCAACAGAAGACGGTTCCGAAAGAGAATTTGAAGCGGACGGAATGTTCGTATACATCGGAATGGATCCATTGACCGCGCCTTTCGCTAAACTCGGTATATTGGACGATAACGGGTATATCGAAACGAACGAAATTATGGAAACATCCGTACCTGGCATTTACGCAGCAGGGGATGTCCGTGAGAAATTGCTACGTCAAATTGTAACGGCGACAGGTGATGGCAGCATCGCCGCGCAAGCAGCACAACAATATATTGAAGAATTGAAAGACAAAACAAGCGCGAACGCGTAATGTAAACAATCCTTAATATTTGTGTAATCGTATTGCAACTTTGAAAAGGTATGATATAAAAGAATATCATGAAGATCCCCCTTTTTGATAGAGCAAGCGCAAAAAGCCATCTACCGGTATATCCGGCAGGTGGCTTTTTGTTGTGAAAACAGAAATTACCTTCCGCGCTCAAAAGATGTGTTTCGGCGCCTAAAGAATACGTTTCGGCGCCCAAAGAGGGGTGTATCGCGCCCAAAGAATGTGTTTCGGCGCCCAAAGAGGCATGTTCCACGCCCAAAAGCTGCGTTTCGGCGCCTAAAGAGGGGTGTATCGCGCCCAAAAGCTGCGTCTCGGCGCACAAAGAGACGTGTTCCACGCCCAAAAGCTGCGTTTCGTCGCCCAAAGAGCCATGTATCGCGCCCAAAGAATGGGTGTCGGCGCCCAAAGAGACATGTTCCACGCCCAAAGAATGTGTTCCAGCGCCCAAAGGAACTCTTTCCGCACCCAAACTCTGCATCTACCGCCTAAACAAACGAGTTCGTTCTGCACTAAAATGGAAGATAGGGTCCACTGGAAAAAGCTTTATGCTTTTCTAATGACGTTTTGAGCCGATAAGATGTATAATAAAGTTAGTGTGTAAAAAAAGTGGGGATGCTAAGATGCAAAGAATCGCAAATTTACTCGTAGTGAAAGACCATCAAGTATTATTGTTGAAAAAACCACGGCGGGGCTGGTATGTGGCGCCGGGTGGGAAGATGGACCCTGGCGAATCTATTTATGAAGCCGCAGTACGGGAATTTACAGAAGAAACAGGAGCCATTCCGATCAAGCCGCATTTAAAGGGCGTCTATACAATGGTTATACAAGATGAAACCGATTATACCATTCAGGATGAATGGATGTTATATACATTTGTTGCACATGATTTCGAAGGAACGCCATTTGAAACGACCGTTGAAGGGGAACTTGAGTGGCATCCTATTGAGAGTTTAAAAACACTTCCAATGGCGGAAGGAGATCGGACGAATTTACTTTTCGCAGTTTCAAAAAACGGCTTGCAGTACGGAACTTTCCATTACACAGAACAGTTCAAACTGTTAAGCGAAGAAATTCAAAATTCCGTGGAAGGGTGAGGGGCAATGACAGACAAAAATTCGAAGAATGATGATGTAGAATTAGTCATTATCACGGGAATGTCCGGAGCTGGTAAAACGGTTGCCATGCAAAGTTTTGAAGATCTTGGCTTTTACTGTATCGATAATTTACCGCCTGAATTGCTCGTCACATTCCTTGACTTAATGATCAAGTCCCATAATCGGATGAAACGTATCGTGGCGGTTATGGACACACGCGGCGGCGATCTTTTTGATTCGTTAATCGGAGCGCTTGATGATTTACTTCGGATGGAAGGTGTATCGTCTCGTATTTTGTTCTTGGAGGCGAACGACGAAACACTGGTCAGACGTTATAAGGAAAGTAGACGGTCACATCCCCTATCGCCTGGAGGATTATTGCTTGAAGGAATTCGGAAAGAACGACATCTGCTATCAGAGTTGAAAGGCCGTGCTCGCTCGATTTACAATACATCAGACCAGCATCCACGGGAGTTACGCGAAAAAATCATTGCCGAATTTTCGACGAGTACGGATGACGTTTTCACTGTGAATTTCTTATCCTTCGGTTTTAAACATGGTATGCCAATCGATGCGGATGTCGTGTTTGATGTAAGATTTTTGCCGAATCCCTTTTATATTAAAGAGTTAAAGCCGAAAACGGGTCTTGAAAAAGAAGTGTCGAGCTATGTGTTGAAATGGGGAGAGACACAAATGCTGATCGATAAACTGACGGACTTATTCAAATTCCTTATTCCGCAGTATAAAAATGAAGGGAAATCGCAAGTTGTCATTGCGTTTGGCTGTACGGGCGGTCAGCACCGCTCTGTCACCCTTGCCGAATTTTTCGGCGAGCGATTTCACGATGAATACCGGACGTTTATCACCCATAGGGATATAAAAAAGAAAAGGAGCTGACATGATGTTGCGCTCCGATACGATGAAGAAAATCGTCATTTTTGGCGGGGGTACAGGTCTTGCGACATTGGTTCGGGGGCTTAAACAGTTTCCCGTCGATATTACGGCCGTCGTCACTGTTGCTGATGATGGGGGGAGTTCAGGAAGGTTATTGGATGAATATGATATTCCGCCTCCCGGAGATGTGCGGAATGTGATGGCAGCGCTTTCGGATGTAGAGCCACTTATCGAGAAAATGTTCCAATACAGATTTGCGAGTTCAGAAGACTTGAAAGGTCACTCGCTCGGTAATTTGATGTTGGCTGCATTGACGAATATTACAGGTGACTTTGCGCGGGCTGTTGAAATGATGAGTTATATTTTAAACATAAAAGGAAGAGTCTTACCCGCTGCAAATCAACGCATTACATTACATGCGGAACTGGAAGATGGCACGATTGTGACGGGGGAATCCAAAATACCTGTCTACGGGCGCAGGATCCGGGAAGTGTATTTGTCGCCACAAGAAGTTGAACCGTTGCCGGAAACGGTGGAAGCGATTACGAGTGCGGATTTGATCGTATTTGGACCGGGGAGCTTGTATACGAGTATTTTACCGACAATTCTTGTGCCTGCGATTCGTGAAGCGGTCTTGACATGTACTGCTAAAAAGGTGTACATTTGCAATTTGACAACGCAAGCGGGCGAAACTTTGGAATATACAGCTTCCGAGCATGTGCAAGCGTTGTATGACCATGCGGGTGAAGCGTTTATCGATACAGTATTATTGAATGACGCAGATTTTTCGTCCTTATTGGACGGTGACAGTGCCGAGCATTGGCCGCGACCTGTCAAGCATGATTTGGACATTTTGCAAACGTTGGTCTCTGAAATTGTGTTAAAAGATATCGCCGTCATTGTCGATGGACATATACGACATCAATCGGAAAAGGTAGCGACATGGCTCATCGAATATATGGAGAACACACGCTAAAAGGAACGTAAATACGAAAAGGAAGGAGGGTTATCATGTCGTCGTTCGCATCAAGAACTAAAAAGGAAATTACCCAAATCGAAGCGGATGATTGCTGTACAAGAGCTGAAGTGGCCGCTTTTATCCGTATGAATGGGGCCTTGTCTTTTTCAAATAAGAAAATGAGCTTGGACGTTCAAACTGAAAATGCAGCTATTGCTAGGCGGCTGTATTCAAACTTGAAACGTTTGTATCCATATAAAATTGAATTGCTCGTCAGGAAAAAAATGCGTTTAAAGAAAAACAACGTATATATTTGTAGAATACGGGATGGCGCAAAGCCATTACTTAAAGATTTGTGCATACTGACAGGTAATTTTGAGTTTAAAAATGAAATTTCACCTGATTTGATACGAGACACATGTTGTGAGCACGCCTATTTACGTGGTGCGTATCTCGCGGGCGGTTCGGTCAATAATCCAGAAACCTCTTCCTACCATTTGGAAGTATTTTCGATTTATAAAGAGCATAGTTTAGCACTCATGGACTTGATGAATAAGTACCATTTGAACGCGAAATCGATTGAACGGAAAAATGGGTATATTACTTATATAAAAGAAGCAGAAAAAATATCGGATTTTTTGGGCATTGTCGGTGCGCATGTAGGACTTATGAAGTTTGAAGATGTCCGTATTTTGCGGGATATGCGAAATAGCGTCAATCGACTTGTTAATTGCGAGACAGCAAATTTGAATAAGACGATCGGGGCGGCACAACGTCAAGTCGGGAATATTATGTTTATCGACAAAATGATCGGGCTCGATCAATTGCCTGAAAGATTGCAGGAAGTGGCACGCCTACGAATAGAGCATCAAGATATTACCTTGAAAGAATTGGGAGAACTTGTTTCCGGTGTAACGGTCAGTAAATCGGGCGTTAACCACCGCATGAGAAAAATAGAGGAAATCGCAGAAAATCTCCGTAATGGAGGAGTCGGCATTAAATAAAGCAGCGTGCAAAAAAGGAGTCGGTTGTGGCATGGCAGAGAAAACAGTAGAAGTGAAGATGAAACCTGGACTGCAAGCACGTCAAGCGGCGTTGTTCGTCCAAGAAGCAAATCGGTTTACAGCGGATATCTTTTTGAAAAAAGATGACCGCCAAGTGAATGCAAAAAGCATCATGGGCATTATGAGTCTTGCGATTGCCCGTGGCACGTCCATTACGCTTATTGCAAAGGGCAACGACGAAGAGCAAGCGATTGCATCATTGTCCACGCTCGTGCAAAAAGAAAATTAAAAATACATCGACCGTTTCCGCCGTCCATTGATCGCGCGAAACGGTTTTTATTTTTGTATGAGGAAACGATAGAATCCTTGCACTATGGACAAGTGAGTACAGAGAAATTACCCGTCTATGGGGGATCGGTGCATTTTGGTCTTGCTGATAAAGGTAAAAAGAACCTTTATCTTCAATCCCTCCAATGCCTGTCTCTCCTGACTAGGCGATTGCGCTTCATAGGTTCACGAATTAATTTTCAACAAAAAAAGCCGACCTCATGGCGCAGGTCGGCTTTTAGTTACATTATTTTGTTTCTTTCATATCACTGCGTGTAATAATATGATCAATGAGACCGTATTCTTTCGCACGTTCTGCTGTCATGAAATTATCACGTTCTGTGTCTGCCGAAATAACGTCGATCGGCTGTCCAGTACGTTCAGCGAGGATCGTGTTCAGTTTTTCGCGTAAGAAAAGAATCCGTTTCGCCGCAATTTCAATTTCAGTCGCTTGCCCTTGTGCGCCGCCCAGCGGTTGGTGAATCATCACTTCAGCGTTCGGCAATGCGTAACGTTTCCCTTTTGTTCCTGCTGCCAGTAGGAAAGCGCCCATCGATGCAGCCATCCCGATACAAATCGTTTGCACGTCGGGTTTGATGAATTGCATCGTATCAAAAATCGCCATGCCTGCGGTAATGCTTCCGCCCGGACTATTGATATAGATGGAAATATCTTTTTCAGGATCTTCCGCTTCCAAGAAAAGAAGTTGCGCGACGAGTGAATTCGCCACATTGTCGTCAATTGCGCTTCCAAGCATGATAATCCGGTCTTTCAACAGACGTGAGTAGATATCATAAGCCCGCTCTCCTCTGTTTGTCTGTTCAATTACTGTAGGTATTAGATGCATTCCGATTCCTCCTTCAAGGTGGATACTTTAAAGTTCGCTGAAATGATCTTCCATTTCAACTGTATTCTTATCATACATAGCATGGTCAATAAAGGTCAAATATAACGCATTAAAATAACCCTTGCATTCAACCATAGAAGCTAGTATAATAAAAAATGTTCGCTGCTAAACAGCATTCTATTGATATTGCCCTCGTGGTGTAACGGATAACACATAAGATTCCGGTTCTTACGATAGGGGTTCGATTCCTCTCGAGGGCGTCACTTACATATCCGCATTGCTTTCATTATAAGCAATGCGGATATTTTTTATTTGCCAAAATGAAACTATTTTTCATGTTGGACAGTATATACATTATAAGAATGTTGGATCCTTAATCGTTCTAACGTCGCGAAACGCGAATAACTTTATAAAATTAAGGAAAAAAAGTGCAAATGTCGAATAGAGCTTGCAAGCTAATTTAAGGGAATTCGCGGATAGGGTTCAGTGCAAACGTTTCAACGAAGTATAGTTCAGGGTAAACTAAAGTTGATAAGGAGTGAAAGTATTGAAAAAAGTATTGGGTCCTCTCATAACAGTTGTCATTATACTTGTTGTACTTGGTGCGATGCTCATCCCAAGCTATAATAAGTTCGTCACATTGGAAGAAAATGTCGATCAATCATACGCACAAATTGAAAATCAATTGCAAAGAAGGATGGATTTAATCCCAAACTTAGTGAACACGGTGAAAGGGTTCGCAAGTCATGAGGAAAAAGTTCTTGGAGATATTGCAGATGCACGCGCCCGTCTAGGAAGTGCAAGTGGTCCTGAAGAACAAGCAGCGGCAAATGATGCGTTGGATGGTGCGTTAGGTAGATTACTTGTCGTTGTGGAAAACTATCCCGATTTGAAAGCGAATCAAAACTTTATCCAACTACAAGATGAACTTGCAGGCACTGAAAATCGGATAGGGGTCGCCCGGATGGATTACAACGAAGAGGTTGCCAACTTTAATCGGCAAGTGAAACGGTTCCCAGGGAAAATCGTCGCATCCGTATTCGGTTTTGATGAAAAAGAGTATTTTAAAGCGGATGAAGGTGCGAAAGAAGTGCCGAAAGTGGATTTTAGGAATGACGAACAATGATCCCCGCAGCTGGACGGATTCTAGCAGCAGTAATTTTGGCTTTTGTATCGTTTATATATCCGATTAAATCTTCGGTTGAGGCTGCTGTTCCGGTAGTGCAGGACAATGCGAATGTCCTCTCCCCGGAACAGGAAGCGGAGATTGAGGAGTACGGTATACGATTATTCGATGCAACGACAGCCGAGCTCGCGGTGTTGATCGTTCCAAGTATCGGCGATGAGCCAGTAGAGGAGTACGCGGTCAAGAAGTTGAGGGAGTTCGGATTAGGGAGTCGGAAAGAAAACAACGGTGCATTGCTCGTTGTGACAACGGAGGAAAACTCTGCTGGCAACCGGCATTTTGAACTGTCGGTCGGCTACGGCTTGGAAGGTGCGCTTCCGGATGGAAAAGTCGGTCGGATCATTGATGAAGTTGCCATTCCTTTTTTAAAGGAAGAACAACCCGATTTGGCCGTCATGGAAGCGTATAAAGCGTTTTACAATGAAATCGCCGCTGAATATGGACTGGAAGGCGACCAGTTGCCTGTCCGAACTGCGAGCGGTGGCGAATACGATGATTCGGACGGCGGCTTTCCGATTGTCTTCCTTATCATCGCGATTATCGTCATCGTGGTATTGAGTAGTGGGGGAAGTGGACGCGGCGGCGGTGGCGGTTCAGGCGGCTCTCGCGGACATCGCGGCGGCGGACCCGTCTTTTTCCCTGGATCATTCGGTGGAGGCGGTTTCGGTGGCTTTGGTGGTGGAAGTTCGGGCGGTGGCTTCGGCGGATTTGGCGGCGGCGGTTCCGGCGGTGGAGGCGGCGCAGGACGAAGTTGGTAAAGGTCAAGGTTGAATGAATGCGTGCGGAATGTGCAAGCGTAAGTAGGTGCATTCCGCACGTTTTTCATTTATACTGAATAGAGTAAAGTAAAGTGTGGTGTTTGACATGCATGTGATGTTGTATACAAAGCCTGATTGCGCTCTATGTGATGAGGCGAAGCGAATGATGGAACTTGCACGTGAGGATTTTCCGTTCACTTGGACTGAAATGGACATTCAAACAGATGACGAAATTCATGAGAAGTATATGTTAATGATTCCAGTCATTGAAAAAGACGGGGAAGTGTTGCTTTACGGAAATATTGGGTATGTGGATTTAGTGGAAATATTAAGCTGACTGTAATATAATGAATATATAATTGTTCATATAGCGATTCGGCGAAAGGTTCTTCGCTCAGATACACTGTATTTAGTCTATTCGGATCGAATTATCTAGCTATACACTTGGTTGTTGTATGAAAAAATATTGAGATTGAATAACATCTTTTTTTTAATCCTTGTGGGACGTTTGTTTTTTTCGTGGGACGTCAGACGTCCTTATGGCCGGAGGTGAAGTGTTGGAACAATTAATCGAAGCGCAAAGTAAGCTCGTTCCTGAAATGATGGATGTCTTACAAGCGCGGTACAATATGTTGAGATATGTGAAGATGGCGGGCCCCATCGGCCGTCGTCCGCTCGGAGAAATAGCTGGACTGTCGGAGCGGGAAACGAGAACCGTGATGGACTTTTTAAGAGCTCAGCATTTGATTCGCGTAGCTAAAAATGGCGCGACAATTACTGAAGAGGGAAATGAAGTGCTTGAGACATTGGCGACAACAGTCGATAAATGGTCAGGGCGGGTCTCGACAGCGAATCGATTATCGACACTTCTAGGCATTCGGGCAGTGAAAGTGATTACAGGAAACTGTGACAAAGAAGTTGCCGCGAAAAATTTGCTCGGCATGGAAGCAGCTGACGTTTTTATTTCCGGCATCCAAAGTGGTGGGACGGTGGCAGTGACCGGTGGGAGTACAGTTGCATCGATTCCTGCTTATATCGGAAATAAGAGCGATCGGGAAGATTTGTTATTCGTGGCGGCACGAGGCGGCGTCGGAGATGATATTGGTCTCCAAGCGAACGTTATTGCGGCTTCGTTCGCGGAAGCGTGCGGTGGAACGTATAGCACTTTCTATTACCCTGAAGCATTAAGCGAAGAAGCGCATGAAGCATTTCAAAAAGAACCGTCCGTCCTGAAGATGATCGAGCTGTACGACTCGGTGGATTGTGTTGTCCATGGGATCGGAAATGCGCGGACGATGGCGTCATTGCGGGGATCGACTGTACAAGAACAAGAGAAGTTGCAAGAAGCGGGTGCTAAAGGAGAGGCATTCGGATATTATTTCGACCGAGAGGGTAAAGTAGTACATAGGATCCGGACGGTCGGCATTCAAACGAAACAGTTGGAGCGCGTACCTTTGCTCATCGCAGTAGCTGGTGGAAAAAGCAAAGCGGAAGCGATTTTGGCTTATTTGGCGACAGCCCCGGAACAGACAATACTTGTCACAGATGAAGGTGCTGCGAATGAAATGTTAAAGCAAATGGCACAATAAACAAGCAACAAAGAATATAATTTTTTCATCATAATATAATGCGGAGGGATTTTTTATGACTTTAAAAATAGCAATTAACGGATTTGGAAGAATTGGACGTGTCGTCTTTCGGGAAGCTTTGAAATCATCGGAAATCGAAATTGTAGCGGTTAACGATTTGACGGACGCAGCTATGCTTGCGCATCTTTTGAAATATGATTCAGTTCACGGTGTATTTGATGCTGATGTGCAATCAGATGGAGATTATTTGATCGTTGACGGGAAAAAAGTTCGCGTTTATGAAGAAAGAGACCCAGCAGCACTTCCGTGGAAAGAATTGGATGTAGATGTTGTCGTTGAATCGACGGGTATATTTACAAACAAAGCGGCGCTTTCCAAACATCTTGAAGCTGGTGCGAAAAAAGTGATCTTATCTGCACCTGCTAAAGATGATATTACGACACTTGTCATGGGCGTTAATCACGAATCTTATGACCCTGAAAATGACGATATCGTATCGAACGCGTCTTGTACGACAAACTGTTTGGCACCTGTTGTAAAAGTACTCCATGAGCAGTTTGGTTTGAAACGTGGCTTAATGACGACGGTCCATTCTTATACGAATGACCAACGTATTCTTGATTTGCCGCATTCGGATTACCGACGTGCTCGCGCGGCGGCAGAGTCTATGATTCCGACGACGACGGGCGCAGCTTCAGCAGTTACGAAAGTCATCCCTGAACTGGCTGGAAAACTGGACGGTATGGCTGTCCGTGTACCGACGCCGAACGTTTCCCTAGTGGACTTCGTCGCTGAATTGGAAAAAGATGTGACAGTTGAAGAAGTGAACGATGCATTTAAACGTGCAGCTAAAGAAGAGTTGAAAGATATTCTTGTCTACTCGGATTTGCCGCTTGTTTCAACTGACTACAATGGTAACCCTTCTTCTTCAACAGTGGATGGTCTTTCGACGATGGTATTGGAAGATAATATGGTGAAAGTAATCTCTTGGTACGATAATGAAACAGCTTACTCTGCACGTTGCATTGATTTAGCACTTCACATGTACCGTAAAGGGCTATGATTGCCACCCAATAAAGTTAAAAATAGCCATTAAGGCGAAGACCCTTTATAATAGATAAATGGGTAAGAGGAACGGGGATCCCCGTTCCTCATTTTTTAACTTGCTTCAGCAGAAACTCTTAAGTGGAGTAATGAATGTTAAGATACGTTCAAATTAGTAGGAGTTCAATCTCGGCTGAATCAAGTTAAAGCCTCCGGCGGATGTCACAGATTTTCTGAGGCGCTTTCGAGCCCGCTCGAAAAAATCTGGACGCAATTACGCCGAGGCGTAATTGATTATAATACTGGAGGTGGGCATTTTTCATGATGTCGAAAAAGACAATGAAAGATATGCAGCTTGAAGGGAAACGCGTGTTTTGTCGGGTTGATTTTAATGTGCCGATGGAAGGTGGCAACGTTGCTGATGACACACGGATTCGCGCAGCGATCCCGACAATTGAATATTTAGTGGAACACGGTGCGAAAGTGATCCTTGCAAGTCATCTTGGACGTCCGAAAGGTACAGTACATGAAGAGATGCGACTGACGGCTGCCGGTGAAAGATTGGCAGCGCTTATCGGGAAGCCTGTAAAAAAACTGGATACATCAATTGGTGATGAAGTGAAAGAAGCGGTTGCTTCTATGGCAAATGGGGAAATTGTTTTGTTGGAAAACGTGCGTTTTCACGAAGGTGAAGAGAAAAATGCACCAGAATTGGCAAAAGAGTTTTCGGAACTTGCAGATCTATTTGTGAATGATGCATTCGGTGCGGCGCATCGTGCCCACGCATCGACTGCTGGTATAGCCGAGCATCTTCCTGCGGTTTCAGGATTATTGCTTGAAAAAGAATTGGACGTTCTTGGCAAGGCGTTATCGAACCCGGAACGGCCATTTACGGCGATTATCGGGGGGGCCAAAGTGGCCGATAAAATTGGTGTGATCGATCATTTGTTGGACAAGGTAGATAACTTGCTCATTGGCGGTGGACTTTCCTACACGTTTACAAAGGCGGAAGGCTACGAAACAGGAAATTCGCTCGTCGAAGAAGATAAAGTTGAACTGGCAAAATCATTCATAGAAAAAGCGAAAGAAAAAGGCGTCCATTTGTATTTGCCGATCGATGCAGTCGTAGCCGATCAGTTTGCGGAAGATGCAGAGACGAAGACCGTAGCCATTGACGCAATTCCATCAGGTTGGATGGGGTTAGATATCGGGCCTGAAACAGCCAATTTATATGCCCAAGTCATTCGCGATTCGAAATTGGTCATTTGGAATGGACCGATGGGTGTCTTTGAAATGGTACCGTTCGCAAATGGTACGAAACAAGTTGCGGAAGCGATGGCGGAAACGGAAGCGTATACAGTTATTGGCGGCGGTGACTCGGCAGCTGCGGTTGAAAAGTTCAAAGTGGGCGATCAGATGGATCACATTTCAACAGGCGGTGGTGCTTCTTTAGAATTTATGGAAGGTAAAGAGCTGCCAGGTGTTGTTACATTAGACGATAACTAATCGGAGGGAAGAAATGTGCGAAAACGTATAATTGCAGGTAACTGGAAAATGTATAAGACAGCAGAAGAAGCGAGAAGTTTCGCTGAGGCGGTAAAAGGGAAAGTATCGGCTTCTGAGCGGGTAGAGGCAGTGATTTGTCCACCTGCGCTTTATTTGTCGGAACTCGTGCAAACGATGAAAGAGGATGCAATTGGTATTGGTGCACAAACGATGCATGAGGAAAAAGAAGGTGCGTTTACTGGTGAGATGAGCGCGGCAATGCTCCAAAGTATCGGTGTCCGTTATGCGATTATCGGTCACTCGGAACGCCGAGAATACTATAACGAAACAGATGAATCAGTCAACCGCAAAGTGCATGCTGCACTTGCAGAAGACTTGACGCCGATCGTTTGTGTCGGTGAGTCGCTAGAAGAACGTGAAAG
Organism: uncultured Sporosarcina sp.; assembly: GCA_948469885.1. GTDB lineage: Bacteria > Bacillota > Bacilli > Bacillales_A > Planococcaceae > Sporosarcina. The sequence continues at coordinate 63,677 of CAOKMT010000007.1, forward strand.
TGGAACAACCGTCGAAAAAGTTGCCAATCAAGTGAAGCAGGCATTTAAAGGTATTCATGCTGCGAACGCTGTCAATGCGGTTATCGCCTACGAACCGATTTGGGCAATCGGTACAGGAAAGACGGCGACGGCAGAAGATGCCAACGAAGTATGTGGTGAAATTCGGTCGACAGTCGGACAATTATATAGTGATGAGGTTGCAAATAACATCCGTATTCAATATGGTGGCAGTGTGAAGCCTGATAATATCGAAGAGCTTATGTCAAAAGAACATATTGACGGTGCGCTTGTCGGCGGTGCTAGTTTACAGCCTGAGTCATTTTTAACATTGGTAGAGGCTGCTGAAAATGCATAAAAGTCCGGTCGCCCTTATTATTTTGGACGGTTTCGGTCTACGCGACGAACAAAAAGGCAATGCTGTCGCTCAGGCGAAAAAACCGAATTATGACCGACTCTGGCACACCTATCCTCATACGACACTGACAGCAAGCGGAGAAGCGGTTGGCTTGCCGGAAGGGCAAATGGGGAATTCGGAAGTCGGCCATTTGAATATCGGCGCAGGCAGAATCGTCTATCAAAGTTTAACCCGCATCAACAAGTCGATTCGTGACGGTGATTTTTACGAGAACGACGCCTTGTTACGTACGATTTCACATGTGAAACAACGTGGATCGGCGCTTCATCTAATGGGGCTTCTTTCAGATGGCGGCGTACATAGTCACTTTGAGCATATGTTTGCTTTGCTTCGACTTGCTAAGCAGAACGGTATCGATCAAGTGTACATCCACGCCTTTCTCGATGGTCGTGACGTGCCGCCGCAATCAGCGCTGGATTATATCGAACAAACTGAAAGAGCGATGGAAGAAGTCGGGGTCGGTAAATTTGCGACAATTATAGGCCGGTACTATGCAATGGACCGGGATAAAAGATGGGATCGTGTGGAAAAAACGTATCGCGCTCTTGTGCATGGAACAGCATTACGTGCGACGAGCCCGTCGGAAGCGGTGATGGCATCCTATGCAAAGGATATCCATGATGAGTTCGTGGAGCCGATCGTCCTCGAAGAAGCCGGGGATCCGGTCGCCACAATTCATGACGGTGATGGCGTTGTGTTTTTTAATTTCCGGCCTGACCGTGCGATTCAGTTGTCCCGCGCTTTCACGGAGTACGGCTTTGACGAATTTCCCGTTGGAAAGTTTACGGACTTGAAGTTCGCCTCTTTCACGCATTATAGTGAAGAAGTCGTCGCGGATATCGTTTTTGACAACGAAGACATGGTTGATACACTCGGTGAAGTCATTTCGAACAACGGGTTAACACAGTTACGCATTGCAGAAACGGAAAAATATCCACACGTCACCTTTTTCATGAGTGGCGGCAAAGAGGCGAAATTCGAAGGGGAAGAACGGATTTTGATCAATTCCCCGAAAGTGGCGACGTATGACTTAAAACCGGAGATGAGTGCTCATGAAGTGACAGCGGCATTGATCGATGCGATTGAAGCCGATCGTTTCGACGCCATCATTTTGAATTTTGCCAATCCGGATATGGTCGGGCATAGCGGCCTGTTGAAGCCGACGATTCAAGCGATAGAAACTGTCGATGAGTGTCTTGGCAAAATTTTCGATGCGTTGCATGCCAAGGGAGGCACTGCCATCGTGACGGCAGATCACGGCAATGCGGATGAAGTGATGACGTTGGAAGGTGCACCGATGACTGCACATACGACTAATCCTGTGCCCGTCATTGTGACGAAAAAAGGTGTCATCTTGCGTGAAGGCGGTATACTTGCCGATCTTGCCCCGACGATGCTTACGTTGCTGGAATTGGAACAACCTGAAAAAATGACAGGAACTTCATTATTATAAAAAAGGGGATATTACAATGCCGATCATTACACATATTCAAGCAAGAGAAGTACTAGATTCAAGAGGAAATCCGACAGTGGAAGTGGAGCTGCTGACAGCGAGTGGAGCGTTTGGACGTGCGATCGTTCCATCGGGTGCATCGACAGGTGAATACGAGGCGGTAGAGCTGCGTGACGGCGACAAAAATCGCTACCTCGGCAAAGGTGTGCTAAAAGCGGTTGACCATGTGAACGAAATTATCGCGGACGAACTAGAAGAAGCGTATTCTGTACTCGATCAAGCGACGATTGACAAAGCGCTCATCGAATTGGACGGAACGCCGAACAAAGCGAAACTCGGTGCGAATGCCATTCTCGGTGTTTCGATGGCGGCAGCACATGCAGCGGCAGATTACCTGGACATGCCGCTTTATCAATATCTTGGTGGCGTGAATGCGAAACAATTGCCAGTTCCGATGTTGAACATTTTAAATGGTGGCGAACATGCGGATAATAACGTCGACATTCAAGAGTTCATGATTATGCCGGTCGGCGCGGAAACTTTCCGTCATGCACTCCGGATGGGAACTGAAATTTTCCATCACTTGCGCGCAGTACTGCAAGAAAAAGGATTGAACACGGCAGTTGGGGATGAAGGCGGATTTGCGCCGAACTTAGCTTCCAGTGAAGAAGCATTGACGACGATTATCGCAGCGATTGAAAAAGCGGGTTATAAACCGGGCGAAGAAGTATTGCTAGCGTTAGACGTTGCATCTTCCGAGTTTTACAACAAAGACAATCACACGTACGAGCTGAAAGGCGAAGGCGTTGTAAGAACGTCTGAGGAAATGGTCGATTGGTACGAATCACTTTGCGATAAGTATCCGATCATTTCAATTGAAGACGCATTTGATGAAGACGATTGGGCAGGTCACAAACTCTTGACTGAACGAATCGGAAACCGCGTCCAACTTGTCGGAGACGATTTGTTCGTGACGAACACGGAAAAATTGGCGCGTGGTATCGAAGAAGGAATCAGTAACTCGATTCTTATTAAAGTGAACCAAATCGGTACGTTGACTGAGACATTCGACGCGATTGAAATGGCGAAACGTGCTGGCTACACAGCAGTGATTTCCCACCGTTCAGGCGAGACGGAAGATACGACAATTGCCGATATCGCCGTTGCGACGAACGCCGGTCAAATTAAGACAGGTGCACCATCCAGAACGGATCGAATCGCGAAATACAACCAGTTGCTACGCATTGAAGACCAATTGCATGACACAGCTGAGTACTACGGTTTGAAAACTTTTTACAACTTAAAAAAGTAAAACATTTGATGAAAGCCCGCTTCGGCGGGTTTTTGTTTTGATGGGATGGCATATGGATGCCTGGTCGTATGTATTGGGCGTAGAACCGAATTAATGGGCGCCAGATCGTACGTATTGGGCGTAGAACCGAATTAATGAGCGCCTGATCGTATGTATTGGGCGTAGAACCAAATTAATGGGCGCCAGATCGTATGTATTAGGCGCAACCCCGATTAATTAGTCGGTTTTATTGTATGGGCATAAAAAAGTGGCACCTGCTACGGATGTTTAGTAGTCATTCATCCAGTTTGATCAAAAACTTGTATGCTTGCTGTCAATTTGGTAAACTAAAACTATTGTGAAGTTCTAATCAGGAGGTGGTACAACATGCACGCTTTATTGATAACATTGCTTGTCATCGTCGCAATTTCATTAATTGTTGTCGTTTTATTGCAATCAGGATCCAGTGCAGGTCTTTCAGGAGCCATCTCTGGTGGAGCCGAACAACTTTTCGGGAAACAAAAAGCCCGCGGACTAGACTTGGTTCTACAACGTATGACACTTATTTTAGTCATTTTATTTTTCGTATTGGCGATTGCCGTTATGAAATTTTAACTTAGTTTGATAAACCAATCGCCTGACCTGCCGAAGGGTCGGGCGTTTTTTTTAGAGTTTACCAAAAAACTAACAGGGTGTCAGGTCACTGACATCCTCGATTCATGGAGGTTCAAAAATGAGAATTGCACAACCAAAACCATTCTTTTTTGAAAAAGGGAAACGAGCTGTTTTATTGCTGCACGGCTTTACAGGCACTTCAGCAGATGTTCGGATGCTTGGCAGGTTTTTGGAGAAGAAAGGGTACACATCCCTTGCACCGCATTATAAAGGGCATGGTGTCCCGCCGGAACAACTGATTCAAACGGGACCGGACGAGTGGTGGGAAGATGTGCTGAAAGGGTACCAACAGCTAAAAGATGCAGGATATGAGGAAATTGCAGTCGCCGGATTGTCATTAGGTGGCGTATTTTCATTGAAATTAGGGTATAACATGCCACTGAAAGGCATCGTTACGATGTGTGCGCCGATGACGATGAAAACGACTGATCTCATGTATGAAGGCGTTCTCGAATATGCTGGGGAATATAAGAAATATGAAGGAAAAGACCCGGCGACAATCGAAAAAGAAGTAACGGCGTTAAGAGAACAGACGATGCCATCACTTGCCGACCTTCAAGCGCTGATCAATGAAGTGCGGGAAAGTATCGATCATGTCTACGCACCTCTCTTTGTCGTGCAAAGTTCAAAAGATGATGTCATTAACCCGGATTCGGCGAATATCATTTATGAGCGTGCTGAATCGATAGAAAAACAACAGAAATGGTATGACGAATCAGGACATGTCATCACGCTTGGACCGGAAAAAGAGCAGCTTCATGAAGATATCTTCGAATTTCTGGAATCGCTTGATTGGAACGTGTGAAACTGAGTGAAAATGGTCATGCTTGATAAGAAATGGAGGGATGCAATTGAGTCAATTTGATGAAGAATTGCAAGACAAATTATTGTCTCTAATGAAAGAAGAATCATATAAACCGCTTACTGTTCAGGAAATCCAAGAAATGCTTGGATTGGAGCAAGCGGCAGAATTCAAAGAGCTTGTGAAAATGCTCGTCCACCTGGAGCAGACGGGACAGTTGGTTCGTTCAAGAACGAATCGATACGGCGTTCCCGAGCGCATGAATTTGACCCGCGGGAAGTTCATCGGGCATGCAAAAGGATTCGGTTTTGTTACGCCTGAAACGGAAGGGATGGATGATATTTTCATCCCGCCTCATGAAGTGAACGGTGCTATGAATGGAGACATCGTCCTTGTCCGTGTCGCAAGCGATAGTCGGGGCGACAGAAGAGAAGGGACGATTACGAGAATCGTTGAACGGAAAACAACGAAAGTCGTTGGAACGTTCCAAGACAACAAAGGATTCGGCTTCGTTATTCCGGACGATAAAAAATTGCCGATGGATATTTTTATCGCCAAAGGAGATACGCTGGATGCAGTCGAAGGCCACAAAGTCATCGTTGAAATAACGGATTGGCCGAGCGATACGAGATCGGCGACGGGCATGGTCTCTCAAATCCTTGGACATAAGAATGATCCGGGTGTCGACATTTTATCAATCATTTATAAGCACGGCATTACGATAGACTTCCCGGAAGAAGTGCTCAATCAAGCGAATCATATTCCGGATGAAGTGCAAGAAAAAGATCTGTTCAAACGTCGTGATTTACGCGAAGAAATGCTTATGACGATAGACGGCGCGGATGCAAAGGACTTGGATGATGCTATTGCGGTCGTGAAAAATGCAGACGGGACGTATAAGCTGTCCGTCCACATTTCGGACGTCAGTTATTACGTGACAGAAAATTCACCGATGGATGAAGAAGCGTATGACCGCGGCACGAGCGTCTATTTGACGGATCGGGTCATTCCGATGCTACCGCATAAGCTATCAAATGGCATTTGTTCGTTAAATCCGGGTGTCGATCGACTGACCTTATCCTGCGAAATGACGATCGACCCAAGTGGAAAAGTGGTTGACCACGAAATTTTTGAAAGTGTTATCCGTTCAAAAGAAAGAATGACCTATACAGACGTCTATAAAATCATTGAGGAAAAAGACGAGGAACTGATTGCGAAATATGCACATATCGTTCCTATGCTCAATGACATGGCGGATTTAGCCGAGATTTTAAGAAGCAAACGGATGGAGCGTGGCGCCATCGATTTTGACTTTAAAGAATCGAAGGTGCTTGTCGACGAAGAAGGCTGGCCGACAGACGTTGTCATCACGGAGCGGACTGTTGCGGAACGTTTGATAGAAGAATTCATGTTGGCGGCGAACGAAACGGTTGCAGAGCATTTCCATTGGATGCAAGTGCCTTTCATTTACCGGATTCACGAAAATCCGAAACCGGAGAAATTACAACGGTTTTTCGAGTTTCTAACGAATTTCGGCGTTGTTGTGAAAGGGACAGGGAATGAAGTTCATCCGCGTGCGTTACAAGAAATTGTCGAATCCATCGAAGGTCTACCGGAAGAAGCGGTCATTTCGACGATGCTTCTCCGTTCGATGCAACAAGCAAAATATTTCGATGAAAGTTTAGGCCATTTCGGCTTATCCACAGAATTTTACACGCATTTCACTGCGCCGATCCGTAGGTACCCGGACTTGATCGTCCACCGGCTCATTCGGACCTATCTGTTGGAAAAAGATGTATCCCCACAGACGCTTGAACATTGGTCAGCGAATCTCTCTGAAATCGCGCAACATACGTCTGAGCGGGAACGCCGGGCAGTGGAGGCGGAACGCGATACGATCGCCTTGAAACAAGCGCAATTCATGCTTGATAAAATCGGAGAAGAATATGAAGGTATCATCTCTTCCGTTACGAATTTTGGCTTGTTTGTCGAGTTGGAAAATACGATCGAAGGCCTTGTCCACGTATCGTATATGACAGACGATTATTACCGTTTCGATGACCGGCAAATGATGATGATTGGCGAGCATACCGGTAAACAGTTCCGCATCGGATCCGAAGTGACAGTAAGAGTTGTCGCTGTGAAACCGGAGGAATCTTCCATCGACTTTGAACTTGTCGGGATGAAACAGACTTTCCACCGGACACGGAGAGAATCACCGAAAGTTATCCATGCAAAAAAACGCAACGGGGAAAAACAACGAGGCAAAACACCAGCGAAACCAGGTAAATCCCGTGCCACGAACAATAAGAAAAAGTTTTATGAAGGTGTCGCAAAAAAATCGAAAAAGCAGCGACCTAGAAAAAGAAAATAAAGCCGGAGCGAAACCCGTCACACAGAACGGGTTTTGTGAGCAAAAGCGTAGCGTTGTGAGCATCGGAGCAAGATGTCTACTTTCCGCAACGAACGTAGGACCGATCGAACTTTTCATTGTTCGATTGGCCTACGGACATCCGATTCGGCAGGAAAGAAGCGGAGATTGTAGACATATTAGCTTTTCGATGTCCTCCCACCCGCTATCCGGCTTTTTAGGGGGAGACAAAGATGGCGAAAGGAAAAGGCGGCATACTCGCGAGAAATAGAAGAGCGAACTACGATTACGCAATCGAAGATACAATCGAAGCAGGGATCGTTCTGCAAGGTACGGAAATTAAATCCATCCGTGCGGGAAAAGTGCAATTGAAAGAATCATTCGTGCAAATACGGGGCGATGAAGCATGGATTTTAAATATGCATATCAGCCCGTACGAACAAGGAAACCGATTTAACCATGACCCGATCCGCTCCCGAAAACTTCTATTGCATAAGAAACAGATCAGACAGTTGATCGGCAAAACGAAACAACAAGGCTATACAATCGTGCCGATTCAACTTCATTTGAAAAACGGTTTCGCCAAGGTATTGATTGGTGTCGGAAAAGGGAAGAAACATCACGATCGACGCGAAGACTTGAAACAGAAAGAAGCGAAGCGGGATATGGCGCGCGCGCTGAAGGAGAAACAGCAGTATTGATTTTTTAAGCGAAATAAGCTATAATTATTATTGTAGTAAGAGTTCGGAAGCCTTGTAGGCTATCCTAACATCCCTTTTAAGGGGACGTTACGGATTCGACAGGGGTGGTCTGAGCTTGAGTTGCGCGTCGGAGGGCTCGGCTCCGTCAGAAACGACACTTATAATAACAGGCAAAACAAACAACAACTTAGCATTCGCAGCGTAAGCTGACTGAATCTGCCTTATCGTTCCATCGCCCATGTGGCGCGGTAAGGTTCACTTATTAGTGGGATACGCCGGCTGCTCCCTCCTGAGGCAGACGGAAGAGATTCTCAGGATAGCGCACAGGACGCCTCGTTTATCGGCATAATGTCGCGCGAAACCAAATAGATAAACTACACGCGTAGATGCTCAAGTGTATGAGCCTCTGGACGCGGGTTCGACTCCCGCCGTCTCCATAAAGCAATATCATGGAGTTTCATTGAACGTCATAAACCTTGTTAAATCAAGGTTTGTGGCGTTTTTTAGTGTCATACGATTTCATTGGAGTTCAACGAAATATAGTCAAAATCATAGTCAGAAAAAGTGCTAAGACAACGATGAAATCAGCCTTTATAAAATTGAATGATTGACGGAAATTCATCAAACCCTAGTCAAAAGTCGAATTTAGTCCGATAGATAGTTAGTGAACTATTCAATTGTGCTTGCTTTTGTTTTTTTGGTAATACGGGTGTAAACATCTAACTTTGTTTTTATGTCATTATGTCCCAAACGGTACTGCACTTTCTTGGGTGTTGTCTCTAACTCGAATAATAAAGAACAATGCGTATGACGCAATCCATGAGTCGTAATTGGTTGGCCGTCCCCCTTATAATGGACAGTAATTGGGTGTCAATTGAGAATTAAGGGAGGCGGCCATTTTGGTTTATAAAACTAAAAGAAACGTCTATAACGATCCACTAGATAAATTAAAAGCAACTAAAAGAGTTGTTCATGATAACGTTCCATCACGGGGTGTTGCCGAAGAATTGTCAGTGAGTTTAACAAGCATCCAATAATGGGCGAAACAATATAAAGACTATGGTCCGGATTACTTTACCAATAAGTGAAGCAATTTGAATCCCGACGTATGGATCGATGCGAAAGAACTGGCACGGCTTAAGGAAATCGAAAGGGACTTTGAAGCAAAGCAGTTATAGGTGGAAATCCTAAAAAAGTTCCAAGCCTTTCTTGGTCGAAGTAAAATTAAGTATTTCGAAGCGATTTCTTATTTAAGAAAGGATTATCCGGTGGGCTGTATATGTAAAACTTTCGGCGTATCAAGAAGCGGGTACTATGAATATATAAAGCGCCCAGTTCGCAGGTCTCGGAACGTGACATCAAATAAAAAGTAGCGATTCAAGCACTGTATGGTGAAAGCTGCGGTATGTTTGGCGCCAAACAGATCGCGCTGGTACGTTGAAGAAGAGAAAGCATATCGTGAATCATAAGCGGGTTGCACGATTGATGAAAGAAATGAATATAAAATCAAAAATCCGCAAAATGAAAAGTAGGCAGAAAGAAAAAGTACAAGCCGCAGGGTATATCTATCCTAATCTTCTTGCGTGCGATTTTAATGCTTTTTTTCCTCATTATAAATGGATGATGGACGTGACAGAGGTCATGCATGAGGAAACCAAAATTTATGTTTCTGCCTTGATGGATTTATTTAATCGGGGGCCAGTTAGTTTTGTCATTAGCAGAAATCCGAACAACGAAATGATGGGAGAAACGATTCGTCAAGCGATGGAATCCCGCGGTCTAAAAGATCTGTCGCAAGTGCTGATTCATAAGAACGCGGCCAAAAACGTCTGGGGTATTTATCACCCAAAGCGTTCCTGGCCGCGTATCATGAATGTGCCTAATTACGTGATTTCGTGGTGTCCACTTTTAGGGGGCTTGACCACACATCATCCCGTCCCAAAAATCGGCTGCATCATATATCTAGATCAGAATTGTTATTATCCAGCATATTGAACATCATAATTCTTTTAACATATCTAATAATATTTTGTAAGCTTTACGTTTATGTTTTTTTGTTCGTTCCGCAGCTAATTCCGCATCTCTTTCCTTTAATGCATTAAGAATTTCAGTATGTTCCTCGATTGATTTTTGCAACGTCTTTGTTGTATGGAAAATTCTAGGGTACCTATTTGAGTAATCCCAGAGTTCAAAGATGATTTTATATAGTCGAGAGTTATTGCAATGCCTATAAATATATTCATGAAATTCACGGTTGTGTTTTGCATATTCTTCAAACTGACAATCCGTTGAAGTTAACATCTCTTTAGAACTTTCAATCATTTCCTCCAATTTTTCCAAGTGGAAATTTGTAAGATGATCAACAGCCAATTGAGTAGCGAGAGCCTCCATATATATACGTAATTCAAAAATTTCCCGTATTTCTTCTTCGGATAATGTACTTACAATGGCGCCAACGTGAGGAACTAACTCAACGTATCCTTCTAGGGACAGCCTTTGTAGCGCCTCTCTCACTGGAATTTCACTGACATTAAATTGATCTGCCAAATTTGAAATAATCAATCTTTCTCCTGGAGCAAATGTTCTATTCATAATTTCTTTTTGAATACAACTGTATACCTTTTCTGTTTTAGTACGATACCTAGTTTGCAGGATAAATCACCCTTTTAATTATTTTATAGCGAGATTCGCAGAATATATACGTTATATTAAAAATAGTACCACAATATACCACTTTGATCAATAATATATTATTTAGGTTTAAATATACCGTTGACAAACTAAATATATTGTATATAATACAGATATATGATCATTGAATTCAGAATAGGAGGATTAATAAATAAATTCATTATTTAGCTATTGATGAAATTGAATTCCCTGGCTATGAAAAGTTGATCGATAACAAATAATGGATTGAGAGTAGCATGATTAATAGTTGTCTCATTTTTAGTTGATTAAAGTTTTGTATAGTAACTAATAAACTGAAGGGAAGTATCAATAATTATGACTAATGTAACTCCATGGATTACAGACTGGGACCTTGAAAATCCGATTTCAATCAAGACGTCGAATGCTGCACCATTGTTAGAAGCCAAGTGGGAGGCTGGCCCTACACCATTTTTTGAAAGAAGGGAACTGAATCTCGACAAGGCTTCTGACGGAAAATTAGGTGGTTCTCATGTTCGGGGTACTGCCGCTGAAGGGGAATGGCAAGCGGATGATGTCGATTTTAATATGTTCTATGTTATCAAGGGATCAGCCCAAGTAGAATTCGAGGATGGTTCATCACATGAGCTTATATCCGATAGTTCTGCAGTATTACCTGCGTTGTATAGGTATCGTTTCACACATATCAGTGATGACTTTGAAGCACTGCACTTCTTTGCTCCGGACGCATATGACATTATTTGGGGAAAGGATGCGGCATTGCCAGAACGTGTGAAAACGTTGGATCCTAATCGAAGCCCGGGCATCTCGCACGAGGATGAAGAGGCTTGGGAGGATGGACTCCGAGAGTTTTTTGAATATCGAGATCTTGGAACATTAGAGCCAACGGATGGCCGTTTGTATGTTCACGTCATCCGCACGACTGGTCAGCCATATGAAGAAGGTACAGGATGGCATTACCATTCTTGGGCACAGTGCTTCTTTGTGTTAGACGGTCACGCAGATTTACGAGTAGAGACAGGTGCACGCATCGCACTCAGTGCAGGGGATGCCTGCTGCATAGGATCAGGACCCACAAATCGCCACTTTGTTGATCGTGCAACTGCGGACTACAAGCTTGTGGAGTTATGCGTTCCTGGCTGGAAAGATGCTACGCCTGTGGAGGCACCTAAAGGAGCATCACTATAAGCATTGACACTTCAGTTCATTGTTTTCATTGCTTAGAATAGCACTTGCTTGGTTGGTAATGTGAGATAACAGGGTTCTTTTATCTTTAGAGCTTGTCCAAGGGTGGAAACCGGTGAGTAACTCCATTATTGACTGAGCATTGCTCTTTATGTGGTATTCGAGCTATTGGCACCATTTGTATAAGGAGGACTATTAGATGATAAATAAATTTACCGCCGTTGATTTACTGGGCAAGCGCGGCTTCGGAGTAGAAAATCTCCCCTACGGTTCAGTGTACATGGAGGAAAACACCGTTCCTAGGGTGGTTGTTCGGCTAGGGGATCATGCGATTGATCTAGGGTCCCTAGCGTCGACAGTTGGTGGGCTTAGTTCAAAAGCAAAAGATGCTGTGACAGACCAACCCAACATAGATGCATTGTTGGCTGCTGGTCGCCCCATCTGGTCTGAGCTACGTAACTGGCTAAAACAAACATTTACCAATCCCAGCCATACGGCGGCAGTAAAAGATGTGGCAAATAACGTAAGTGATGTTAACATGGCTATGCCTTTTACGGTGGGCGATTATGTTGACTTTTATGCATCGGAGAATCATGCATCTAATATTGGTCGCATATTGCGTCCAAGTGAGGAGCCATTGAAACCTAACTGGAAGCACTTGCCAGTTAGTTATCATGGTCGTGCCTCAAGTGTGTTCGTTTCAGGAACCCCTGTGCGCCGACCGAAAGGGATACGGCCAGAAAAGAATGCGGATCCAAGCTTTGGTCCCTCTAGGAAACTAGATATTGAAGCAGAGATTGGGTTCCTCGTTGGAGGTTCGGCACCACATGGTGAAGTCAGCTTGGCGCAAGCTGCGGAGAACCATTTATTTGGGGCTGTTTTGTTCAACGATTGGTCTGCACGTGATATTCAGGCGTTCGAGTTTGTGCCTTTAGGTCCTAACTTAAGTAAATCGTTTGCTTCAACGATTTCAGCATGGGTTGTTCCATGGGATGCATTAGACGCAGCTCGTATGATGCCGCCGAGTCGTGATAAAGTACTTTTGCCGTATTTAGATGATTCCAATGCTGACCCATATGGACTGGATATTTCAGTAGAAATCCATATCGACGATCAACATGTTTCTACAGCACCTTACTCAACGATGTACTGGACAGCGCCCCAGATGTTGGCTCATATGACTGTCAATGGTGCTGCCATTCGCCCGGGGGATTTCTTTGGTTCTGGCACCATTTCTGGATCGGAACCGAATCAACGTGGCTCTTTGATGGAGATGACTTTGGGAGGGAAAGTACCACTAATTGCCAGTAACGGAGAGAAATTTAGTTATCTCAGGGACGGTCAGCAAGTAACACTGCGCGGAAGTGCCGCTGGACCAGGAGAAAGCATCATTAGCTTCGGCGAATGTACTGCTACCGTACTTCCTGCCACATAAATCACCATTAGAAGCTATGCGAAAAATTGTTGAGGTACGCGGTGTAGCCGAAAAAACCGCGCGCCTCTATCCAATTGGCTTTGATTGGGAAGAGGTTTGCAAAGGTGTTTTGTGTAACGGTATTTTAAAAGTTTTAAAGTATACGAAGGTGGTTTAAATTTGAATTCCTTGAGTTTTAATAAATCAAAGAGGCTAATTTTACTGCCAAAATGGTGAGGAGATATAGTATGAAGAAAATTCTTGTTCAAAGTAGTACCAACGTTAAAAAAAGTCCTGTCTATTTGGAAGGGATACAAAATCATGCGAAAAAGATTCTGTCCTCTAACTTTACAACTGAAATAGATGGCGTAGAGACGCCATATAGTTCAGAGGTTCACTTTATGTCATACGAGTTTTTGAATAATCGAGAGATTTTAAAGAATATTGTTGAAGCGGAAAAATCTGGGTATGATGCAGTGGCATTTCATTGCTTTTTGGATCCGATTTTAGATGAGGCTAGAGAGCTTGTGGATATCCCTGTAATTGGAATGGGTGAAACTTCAATGCTAACGTCCTTAATGTATGGAAAGAGATTTGCCATTGTGACCTACACACCGCAGTTAGCAAAAAAATCTTATGGGAACTTGATTCAAAAATATGGGCTTTCTGATCAAGCTGTAGAAACTCAATTTTTTGAAGTAAGTATTGAAGATCTTGGAAATGCATTTCATGATCCAAAGCCTATTTTAGATAAATTTATAAGTGCGTGCGAAAAAGCGATTGCGAAAGGAGCCGAGGTTATATTGCCAGGATGTGGGCTTTTAAATATCCTTTGTATCCAAAATAACATTACCCAGGAAACATTAGGAGCCACAATTATGGACGTAACTGGAATGGCATTGAAGATGGCCGAAACGCAAATAATTTTGAAAGAAGTTTCGGGAACGTCATTGAGCAGAGTCGGATATTATGAAAGTCCAAAAAATTTACCAGAAATTTAATTTTGAAAGCGCATACAAATTAATGTTTATCCATCTCCAATTAGGAAAATAAGAAGATGCTGGCTCCAGTCGGGAGAATAAAAAAAGGGATTAGCTCTTCGTATGTATCAAGTTGTATTGCGAGGTAAGTTCTTAGTTGATAGCGGAACGGAAATTTATGGTCTTTAATATTAAGACTATTTGGAGGGTGAATAAGTATGGGAAGGTTAAAAAATAAAATAGCGTTAATTACCGGCGCTGCTATGGGGCAAGGAAAAGAAATTGCAAAATTATTTGCCTCAGAAGGAGCAACAGTTATTTTAACAGACATGAATATGGCAGGGAAAGAAACAGCAGCAGAAATTTCCAACGCGGGCGGAGATGTGAATTTTGTACAAATGGATGTTTCGAAGTTAGCGGATTGGAACAAGGTAGCTGACTATATAAAAGACGCCTATAACAATCTGGATATACTTGTCAATAATGCTGGTATTCCAGGTAGAGGATCGATAGAGGAAATAACGGAAGATGAATGGCAGAAAGTTATGGATGTAGATGCAAAAGGTGTTTTATTTGGAATGAAATCAATGCTACCTTTCTTGAAGAAAAGTAAGCAAGGATCTATTGTCAATAATTCATCCATATGGGCATTAGTTGGAACTGGATCAGCAGCATCTTATCACGCAGCAAAAGGGGCGGTTAGAATGTTGACTAAAACGGCTTCCATAGAATTTGCTCCATTTGGGATAAGGGTTAATTCCATCCATCCGGGACTTGTACGGACGCCTATGACAGAGCTTTTGTTAGCAGATCCAAAGGAATCATGGCGGATTGGACCAATTGGGAGAGCCGCTGAACCAATTGAAATCGCATATGCGGCCTTATTTCTTGCCTCAAATGAATCATCCTACATAACTGGGATAGATTTGCCAGTTGATGGGGGTTACACCGCCCGTTAATTTAACGCCTGTTTAAAGAGATAGAAATAAATGATGATCAGTTAATTAAAGACATTTGACTAGAAGGGATTGGTTGGTTTGAATTTTGATGGAAAGGTTGCCTTAATAACTGGTGCAGCTGGGGGAATTGGTAAGGAAGCGGCGCGGTTATTTAAGGAAAATGGTGCTCAATTGGTTTTGGTGGATTTGAATGAAGAAGCTTTAAAAAACATGGTAAATGAATTGGAACTAAAGGATTTTCTTTTAATTCCTGCTGATGTAACAAAAGAGGAAGATGTAAAGAATTACACAAAGCTGGCAGTTGAAAAGTATGGTAAAGTGGATATCTTTTTCAATAATGCTGGTATCGTAGGAGATTTTGCAGAAATAACAGAGGTTACGTCCGAAGACTTCAATAAAATCATTGATATAAATCTAAAAGGTGTTTTTTACGGGTTGAAACATGTTCTGCGTGTCATGAAAGAACAAAAATCAGGTTGTATTGTGAATACCTCATCAGTTGCTGGACTTGGAGGATCACCTTCCCTTGGCCCATATGCAGCAACAAAACATGCTGTAAATGGACTAACCAAAACTGCTGCGGTGGAGGTTGCAGATGAAGGGATTCGTGTTAATGCGATTTGCCCGTCTCCTGTAGATACAGCATTGATGAGAGATCTTGATGAAGTAAAATCTCCTGAAGATTCGTCAAAAGCACGCGGCGCATATGAACAAAAAATTCCTTTAAAGCGTTACGCTACGCCAACCGAAATTGCCGAATTAGTGCTCTTTTTATGTTCTGAACAGTCGTCATTTATTACAGGAGGAGCTTATCTGATTGATGGTGGATATACAGCTACTTATTGAATTAAGGAATGACTTTAATTGAGCAAAGAAAATCGAGCGTTTAATTCTCTAATCTTTTTTTGTATACTTCTCACTTTCGTAGAGAAATAACCGGCTGATTTAATTTTGCTTGAACAAAAAAACTGTAGAGTTTAATGAATGTAAAGATACTTTACAAAAGGAGATTTCGATGAAAAAGACAAAATGGGAATGGTTTGGGGTAATTTATACAACTCTTTTATTATTATTTACAGTCCCACTGCTATTATTTGCTTTTCAATTATTTTTGAAAGTTCCTGAGATAAGGTTATATTACTATATGATTCTTTTAGTACCTATTATAGGTCTTTCTACCGGCATATATGGATTGAGAAAAACTAAGGAACAAAAATAGGAGGTAGGGATGATGAGTCCAACAATATATATTGTTATATTTTTATATTTACTAGCCACCTTAATTATTGGTTATTTATCCTCCAGAGACAGTACAACAGTTGATTACGTAGCAGGAGGACAAAACAATCCTTATTGGGTAGTTGGTGCGGGATATATCGCTGAGTATCTGAGTGCATCTAGTTTTTTAGGTATTGTGGGAATTATATATGTTCAGGGTTTTATGCCTAATGGAGCATACGTTGGATCAGTAATAGGATATATGGGATGTTTAGCTTTATTTGGACCGTTGCTCAGACGTTTCGGTCAGTTTACTATACCAGACTTTTTGGGAGATAGATATGATAGTAATTTTGTCCGTGGACTCTCAGCCGCTGTAATTTTTATTGGATACATATTTTATGTAACAATTCAATTTATTGGTGTCGGCTTATTATTCCAATTAATTTTTGATATCCCATATTTTGTTGCAGTTATTATTGCCGCAGGTATTGTTGGGATTTATACCCTTCTCGGTGGTATGAAGGCTACGGCTTATGTTGATGTGTTTCAACTGTTATTTGCTTGGGTCTCGGCAGGGATAATTATTACTGTAACCGTCCTTAAAGGTGGAGGAATGTATAATATTATAGGTAATATTGAAAAACATTATCCACATTTCTTTACCAGTGATGCTGGTTTAGGGGATCCTTGGGTAGTATGGAGTTTAATCTTTATTTGGATTTTCGGTACGTTAGCAAGAGCTGACACAGTTAGCCGTGTATTTTTGGCAAAAAACGAAAGAGAAGTATATAAAGCCATTCTCTTTACGACGCCATTTATATGGGCATCTGGATTAATGTTTTTCATTCTAGGGATGGCAGGCAGATCTTTACTTCCGGGTTTAGAGGGAGTAGAAGCGGAAACAATTTATTTAATCGCTGCACAAGAGTGGGTTCCACCTGTTATTACGGGTATCGCTTTCGCAGGGCTACTTTCAGCGGCACAATCAACAGCGAGTGGACAACTAATGGTTTCTTCTTTAGCTGTTGGAAGAGATATCTATGGAAAGTTCTTAGGTGAAAAAATTAAAAAGAGAAAAATTACTGAAGAAGAAATGATCAAAATGACTAAGATTGTATTAGTCGTAATGGTTCTCTTAACAATGGGTGTTGCATTAATGAGGCTTTCATGGATAACTACTTTTGCCAATTTATCCGCAGCTACAACAGGACCAGCTTTCTTAGTTACGTGGCTAGGAGGATTTTTCTGGAAAGGATCTACAAAACAAGGAGCTGCGAGTGCTTTAATCGTTGGTGCGTTGCTAGGTAGCTATACATTCCTATTTGGTTTCTCTATTCCAGCTGCACCGTGGTTAGTAGGTCCAGTTTTTACGCTGATTGTTACGGCAACTGTTTTCATCGTTGTATCTAAATTTACCAAGACAACAGAAAATTCATTAAAAGTTTATGATAGCATTGTCGAAAAAAGAAGACAAAAAGCAAAAGTGGGTTAACAACCTAAATTTTAATTTCAATAGAAAGATGGGAATTCAGAATAATCAAGACGATTGAAAATTAAACTGGAACAGGATGAGATTGTTATGAGATTAAAAAACAAAGTCGCGATTATAACAGGAGCCGCAGCTGGTATAGGAAAAAGTGTTGCGGAAAAATTTGCTGGAGAAGGTGCTACCGTTGTTCTAGCTGACCTTCCCCACACGGCAGGGACTGAAGTCGCAAAGGGAATCGAGGACAAAGGTGGAAAGGCACTATTTATTCCTACAGATATTACAAAAAAGGATGAAGTAACAAATCTAGTTAAAAAAACAATAGATAACTTTAAAACAATAGATATTTTACACAATAACGCAGGTGTTGCTATGCCTATTACTTCCTTGGAAGAGGTAGATGACGATACTTTTCAAAGGATTATGGATGTGAATGTAAAGGGCGTTTTTTGGGGGATACAGGCAGTTATCCCCTATATGAAGGAAGCGGGTGAAGGGGTTATATTATGCACTGGCTCTACCTCCGCAATCCGCCCTCGTTCTGGGCTAAACATCTATTGTGCATCAAAGGGGGCAGCAGTTACGTTAGCAAAATCTATGGCTCTTGAGCTTGCCTCCTTTGGAATTAGGGTAAATACCATTAATCCCGTGGCGACGGATACTGGAATGATTGATAATGAGCAACGTGAAAAGTTCATTAAAACAATACCTCTTGGACAGTTAGCCCAACCGATCGATATGGCGAATGCAGCATTATTTTTAGCTTCGGATGATGCCAAAATGATTACTGGGGTAGAGATAGAGGTAGATGGCGGAAGATGTATCTGAAGGAATTTGACGGTCCCAAGAGGAAAGGTACCTTTTGTTGATATGGCAATGTTCATATCTTTATTTGTAAAGAGACGTATGGTATATGATTCAATATGGGGTCGAATCAGGATTTAGCGATTTGCTGGTAGTACCCCTAATAACAAGACAAAACATATGCTAAGTAATTTGTTCAGATAACCACCGTTATATAGACAAGTTACCCAGCTCGCCTTATTCAACATTTAAGCGGGCTGTTTTTTTATTAAGTAAGCGTCCAATAATGCCTACCTGAAACACTAGGTGGGCATTATTGGACGCTTACTTTTCTATGTCTAGAAGTAGAAAGCATGGCGTATTTGCAGTTACACCCCATCGTTTTTACAGTATTTATCTATCATACCTGAAAAGTAGGAAAGAGCCCCATTTCTTTAAAGGGTATTTTTACGTTAATATAGAATAATTAAATAGACTATATATTCCGAAAAACATTAACAGGATTGAATCCATTATTCAAGTATCCAATGAAAAAAGAAGCACACGATTACAGGAAACGACCATTAAGCAATTAGAAGAAAGCTATGCTCAGTAATTATCAAGTCCAGCCTGAAAGGAAAGGAGGTGGTAAGGAGAATTGTACCGATACCAGGTGTCCCCCCTGGTTCAATTTAAAACCATTTAGTCGATACAAAAATAACGGTTAAGGAGAGTCTAATTCGACGAATGGCGGAAGTTTAATATTTTGAGGAGGGTGAAAATGAGTAGGATTAGAAACACGGAGTTTTCAGCAAAAACAACACTGTTCACTGGATCTGGAAGTATCAATTTTCTTGCTGAGGAATTGAAAAAGGATGATTACAACAACTTACTTATTATAACAGATAAAGGAATTAAAAACTCTGGAATTTTAGAAAAAGTTGAATCAATCCTTAAATCAATAGACCTTGAAACTTTGGTGTATGATGATGTAAAACCAAACCCAAGTGTCTCTGCAACAAATGAGGCGTATGAAAAATATAAACATAAAAATATAAAAGGTATCCTTGCTGTTGGTGGGGGGAGTGTCATGGACGCTGCAAAGGCAGTAGCCGTCTTACTGACTAATGGCGGATCAATTGCTGATTATTTTGGGGTTGACCAATATGGAAATGAACCTATTCCTCTATTTGCCGTTCCAACGACAGTGGGGACTGGTAGTGAAGCTGGACGCGCTTCAGTAATAACAGAAGATACCTCAAATCTTAAAACTAAAAAACTTGTTATTGGTAAATCACTTTTTCCAAAAGCAGCGTTTTTAGATGGTGAATTATTAATAGGAATGCCTGGATCGCTAGTTGCATCTACTGGAATGGATGCATTAACACATGCCATTGAAAGCTACTTATCAAGAAAGGGTTCTGTAGTTACCGATGCATTAAACATACATGCTGTAAAAGTCATTGGTGAATCAATTTTACAGGCCTCAGCAAATACAGATAATGAAGAAGCAATGAATAACATGATTCAGGCAAGCACAGCAACAGGTATTGGAATGTCAAATGGAGGATTAGGATTGGTACATGCAATTTCACATGCAATTGGTGCACAGTACGATGCTCCACATGGAATTGTAAATGCGATTCTTTTACCTTATGTTCTAGAGTTTAATTGGATAGCAAACCCACATAAATTTGCGGATATAGCTCAAGCACTTCGTGTTAATACGTGGGGAATGCCCATAGAAAAAGCGGCGAAAGCGGCTGTTGAAAGGGTAAAAGAGCTTACTACCGAAATTGGAATACCAGAAAAGCTAAGTGAAATAGGCATAGATAAAAGTAATATTGATGTACTAACAGATATTGCATTTAATGATGATCTATATATGATGGCAAATCCTAGGAAAGCCACAAAAGATGATATCTATAAAATATTAGAGAAAGCAATTGGTTAAATTATCGTTAGAGTTTTGTGATAAATAAAGCATAGATTAACACACTACGATGGAATTTCATATGTGATTTAAGTAATGAAAGTGTCTGATCTTTTTAAATGGAGCAAGCTACTTACTAATGATAGGTTGTAAACGATGTTAAAGGAAAAATACTTAAAATATTTAACCCACGAACGGAGAAGTACTAGTATACGTTAGTGAAAAAAAGAAGGAAGCCGCACATCAAGCGTTTCTTGCAATAAAGACATCATTGAAGGATGGACCTTGGTTGAACATAAGCACTGCTGAACGGGGGCACCCCCTGTATAAGTTTTCTGGATTAATTGGAATAAAAATACAAATGCAGAGATCGTATCTCTGTATAATGGGAAATCGATTCATGAAGCAGTGGAATCTGAAATGTGTATGGCTATTTGTCAGTTTAGATATTTTGCTGGATGTATAACAAAATATGTAGGTCAGACCGTTTCTGTTTCAAGATTATATTAAAATTATTCGCGTCATGAGCCAGTAGGATTAGTGGGTAAATTATCCCTTGGAATTTTCCTATATCAATGCTCGCCTAGAGAATTTAAATTATAAAATCCAACTGAAAAGTTAGATTACCTTTTTACTATATTCCTAGGAGGAATAAAAATGAAATTTAAAAATTTCGTTAAAAGAATGTCCTTTTTAATATTAGTAATGGTCCTATTCGGATGCACGCAGGAAGAAGAAGGCACTATACCTGCTAAAACATCCAGTGAGGGAAATGAAGTGAGTGAAGGAGAATTACGAATGGCGATTCCGGCTCAGCCTTCGACACTAGATCCACGGATGAGTTCTATGATTGTATTAAGAGACACAACGAGAAGTATTTACGAAACTTTAGTCACTCTAGACTCTAAGTATGACGTTGCACCAATGTTGGCTGAATCGTTTGAACAAAGTGAAGATGGAAAGACATATACATTCTACTTAAGGGAAGGTGTCAAATTCCATAATGGAAAAGAAATGACAGCAGAAGATGTTGTAGCTTCAATGAATTCATGGAAGGACAAGGCAATGCAAGGACGTATGCTTTTAAAGGAAGCAACCTTTGAAAAAAAAGATGATTATACAGTTGTTTTAAACATGAAAGAACCTTCTGGGTTAGTATTGTCTGTGTTAGCTGCGACCAACGAGCCCCCTGCAATAATACCTAAAGAAGTAATTGAATCTGAGGGACCATCAGGTGTGAAAGAATATATAGGAACAGGCCCCTTTAAATTCGTTGAATGGAAAGCGGACCAGTATATTCATCTGACTAAATTCGAGGATTATCAACCGTTAGATTCCCCGGCAGACGGATTAGCTGGTAAGAAAGAAGCTTTAGTAAATGATGTCTATTTTGACTTTGTCCCAGATTCCTCCACGCGACTAAATGGTATTAGAACAGGCCTGTACGATATTGCATCAGAAATGCCATATGAAAATTACAAAGAGTTTAAGGATGACCCGGAATATAAAACACTCGCACCTTTTAATGATATTCAGTATCTAGTCTATGAGAAACAAGAAGGAATATTTTCCGATGTACGAATAAGGCAGGCAGTCAATTTAATGTTGGATGCTGAAGAAATATCAGTGGCTTCTGTTTCGGGTATTAAAGATCTTTATAGATTAGATTCTAGTTATATGCTAGAAGAACAAGAAAAATGGCACAGTGATGCAGGAAAAGAATTTTACAATCAAAATAACATGGAAGAAGCCAAGCGGTTATTAGAAGAGGCGGGCTACGATGGCGAGGAAATTGTATTTATTACTTCGCGAGATTACGACCATGTTTATTATTCTTCAATTGTGATTCAACAGAAATTAGAGGAAATTGGAATGAATGTAAAATTGGAGGTTTACGACTGGGCTACAGTCATCAATAAACGTACGGAACCAAAAAACTGGGATTTGTTTTTTTCTGGATTTCCCATTGTTAATACTCCAATTGAATTGTTAGCTTTTACTTCAGAATATTACAAGGATCATAACAATACGAAAGCAGAGCAACTGTATGAGGACATTAAAAATTCTTCAACCGAACAAGAAGCAAAAAAGAGTTGGGATGAATTACAAAGATATGCTTGGGAATACCTACCTGTAACTAAAATAAGTGACTTCGCTAGGGTTACTGTTACAACCAGTGGAGTAGAGGGTTTTACGGATTTTAGCGGACCAGTTCTTTGGAATACTAAAAATGTGAAATAATTAATTCTGCCTACCACTTTTGAGTGGTAGGTGGTATTCTATTAGTTCCGGAAATAAAAAAGGCGGATGAATAGATGATTACTACTTAACGGTTACATTGCAAAACGTATAGTGGGTTGTCCTTAATTTTACATAAGTGTATGTTACTAGTTTCTTTTTGTTTTATATTTTCTGATGCCATACTTTTGATCTAATTACTCCAATGTCACACTAGCGAAAAAACATACCTGGAGTTTAACTTTTCGCTAAGAAATCCTTGTGTTAAATAAAAGTATCTGTGTTGTCACACACAGGTACTTTTTTATATCCCTTCCTATATAACTAACACCCAGTTTGGAGCTGCCGGTTGTAGAATAGCCTCTGAAACACGATTCTTATGTGCAATGTGCAATAACATTTCCGATGACAGCCGAAATTGGGTCAATCGATTGCTGCCTCGTGGTCATAAGTGTGGAAATGTCTTCGAACGTTTTTTCTGTATGTTCTACGACAGCTTCTTGACAACTAAAGTTTTCCTTTGTGCTCCATATTCAAGTAAAGGACTCTTAGTAGTTCTTTGTTCTCCGTTTTCAATTGTATTGATTGTAAGACCAATAGGGATTTTTAACTGAGCAGGATTGTACATGGAATACATTTTGTATGGTAAATGTGGGTATCCTTTAAATAGTACTTTTTTTCTTTGTCGGCAGGTACGAGTTTGTCCACTATATTGATCATTGAGCGTTAACGCTAAAGAATAAAGTTTTTGGATTTCATGAAATTCAATTTCAAAGGCTCCGCTCACTATTAAACTGTCTCGCATACTAGTCATCTACATTTTTAGTCGGCAATTGGGCAATGGTCTTATCCAATCTTATAAGGTTAAAGTGATGCTCTGTATAAAAGAAGCGTCTCGTCTGTTTAGAAATAGACACTCTCCATATGAAAAGAGGTTGTGAACGTAGACGCTCGTTTTTAAAAGAAGAAAGGAGCTAATGTATGAAAAGCAAAAAAACAGTACTGGCAATATTGCTGATGAACTTATTTATTGCATTTTTAGGGATCGGGCTTGTGATTCCTGTTTTGCCGACGATTATGAATGAACTTGGGATTACTGGTTCGGTCGTCGGTTATATGGTTGCTGCATTTGCGGTGACACAGCTCATTATTTCGCCGATTGCGGGGCGATGGGTTGACCGTTATGGACGAAAAGTTATGATTATTATTGGGCTTTGTATTTTCGGCTTTTCCGAGTTTTTATTTGGTTACGGGAAAACGGTTGAAGTTTTGTTTGTTTCGCGGATGCTTGGCGGGATTGCGGCGGCGTTTATTATGCCAGCTGTCACGGCGTTCATCGCCGATATTACAACGACAGCAACACGTGCGAAAGCGCTTGGGTATATGTCTGCTGCCATTAATACGGGCTTTATAATCGGGCCGGGGCTCGGTGGTTTTTTAGCTGAAGTCGGGACGCGTGTACCATTTTACACGGCGGGGGTATTGGGCCTTGTTGCTGCATTGCTATCTTTCTTATTGTTAAAAGAACCAGAACGGCAAAAGAGTGATGCGGGAGAAATGACAGGAACACAAGGGCTGAAGCGTGTTTTCTTGCCAATGTATTTCATCGCATTTTTACTTATTTTTGTGTCGGCATTCGGCCTTTCCGCTTTCGAATCGCTCTTTAGTTTATTCGTTGACCATAAATTTGGGTTTACACCGAAAGACATTGCGATTGTAATTACAGGAGGCGCACTTGTGGGGGCTGTTGCGCAAGTCGGTTTATTTGACTCACTGGCGAAACGTCTCGGGGAGATTACATTAATCCGCTATTGTTTAGCGGTATCGGCTGCACTGGTCATGGTGATGACAGTGGTGAAATCTTATCCGATGATTTTATTAACAACATTTTTTGTTTTCGTCGGATTTGATTTGATGCGCCCAGCAATCACATCGTACCTATCGAAAGTTGCAGGGGATGAACAAGGATTCGTTGGTGGGATGAACTCGATGTTTACAAGTATTGGAAACATCTTCGGTCCGATTATCGGCGGAATCCTTTTCGATATTAACTTGAACTTCCCGTACTATTTCGCCACGGTCGTCTTAGTCATTGGGGTAGTCGTTGCACTTTTTTGGAAGAAGCCGAAGATGCTCACTTAATCAACAAGAACCATACGAAATACGAAATTTGTTGATGTGTTTTTTCAATTTGATTAACGTGGGTTCGGCTCCCGCCCATAGTTGAATATCATGTAGTTTCATCGAACGCCATTAAACCTTGTTATACCAAGGGTTATGGTATTTTTTAGTGTCATGCGATTTCATATTTCATTGGAACCTAACCCAAAAGCAAATTTTGACCAATAGGCGGTCAATGAATTTTTCAATTGCTGCTTTAACAAGGTCAAATAGACTTTTATCAATCATGCCCCGCTTGATCGCAAGTATAATAACAATCGCCGTGTAGGCTCGTGTTATAATTAATTATAACCTTGTAACAAAATTGCGTGAATTAAGAAAGTAGGGGATTATTCTGTTTACCATCAGAAATTTTGAAGATAATGAGAATGTTAAAATTAGGGAAGCGTTAGGTCCTTTTAAGGTAGTAGAGTTCCAAAGAGAGTTAAATGTCGATCATTTAACGGCTCAGTCGGCATATTATGCTTCTGAAATGAATGTGAGAAGAAGACAATTGGTTTGCGATGTAAATCAAGCAAATATTACGATTCAAGCAGGGGCAATGCAATGGATGGCTGGAGATGTGAAAGCGACAACAGGGATTAAGGGAGTAGGAGATTTTATTGGAAAAACGTTTAGAGGAAAAGTCACAAAAGAATCTGCTATCAAACCTGAATACACTGGAACAGGTACGCTTGTATTAGAACCAACGTATAAGCATATTTTACTCCTTGATGTTGGCGATTGGAATCAGTCACTCATAATTGAAGACGGACTATTTTTAGCTTGTGATTCAGCATTAAAACATAAAGCCGTGATGCGCTCCAGTCTTTCTTCTGCTGCATTAGGAGGGGAAGGTCTTTTCAATCTGGGACTTGCTGGTCAAGGCGTGGTTGCACTTGAATCTTATGTATCGAGAGAAGAACTTATAGAAATAGAATTAGAAAATGATGAGTTGAAAATTGATGGAAATATGGCGATTGCTTGGTCAGGCAGTTTACAATTTACTGTCGAGCGGTCTGGAAAAACACTTATGGGTTCGGCGGCTTCAGGAGAAGGATTGGTAAATGTATATCGCGGAACAGGAAAAGTGTTAATGGCGCCATTTCTTCAATAAGACGCTAGACTACAAACAGAAAATAATTGAGTGTGTATACAGTGGATGATATTGATGCCGCTGACCAAAAGGAGTGCCGCTGTTGAAGACAAATAAAAAAAGGTCATTGATCGTCATGATTACTGGCTTAATTGGCGCAGCTTTAATTATTGGTATGATTATACCAAGGGAAACTGTGCCATCTGAAGACACGCGAGTAATTTTAGAACATACTTATCAGACTTATATTGCACCTATTTGTTTTGAAGAGTCAGATCCAACAAACTTTCTTGAAGAAGCAACTTTACAAAAAGCGGAAAGTTTAAATTACCCCCCTCACTCGCCATGTACCGAGAAGGCTTTAGAAAGTGAGAGGGATCGACTCCTTCCGAGCTTCCTAAAGGAAATTGGGGTAGTGGATAAGAAATGGGATAGTTGGTAAAGCCACATTACACTAAAATTGAATTGACTCTCCTTTTATGGTTCAGGATTTTCTTTGCGGTTTGAAATGAATACACCGATCTTGCAAAGGAGAGGGTATTGGAGTTATGTAATTTTAGAAGTAAATGAGAAGTTTGGAGTGGCAGTTGTGAATAACATTGTAAAAAGCATTTTATTAATGCTGATTTCATCAATCGGATTTGCGATCATGACGTTGGTTGTAAAGTTAGCGAGGAATCTTCCCGCTGTCCCAAAAACGTTTTTACGAACCAAAGTGCCTGTACGTCATACAACTTTGAAGCAATTCGGAATCGCTCCAAAGTGGTGTCTCACACAAGTACCACCTTCGTAATTGGAGACAATAAAACAGGCGACATTTCGTAATAATCAATCGAAATGTCGCCTTTTAAATTGATTCAGCAGGAGCTTGCCAATTCTATAAGTGGTGGGATGAATGACAAATTATCTTTCACAGCAGAAAGAGTCCCTATTCTCTAATGATTGGCGGAGCTCAACTAACTTTCTTACTTAAGCTGGATACAATCACGCCGAGGCGCGATTGCTAGTTGGGCTAATTATGACAGCAGTTTCTTGATTGTCATGCGTTGCCTTCGTCGTCATCGTCTTTAAAAACTTTTGGGGGCTTGCCGTCCTTGTCATCATGGGGCGGCTCTTTTTTAATGTCGTAATATTTGTCGGCCCCCAACCCGCCTTCATCAATCATTTTAGAGATACCTTTTTTGCGGGGCTCATCGGTTTTATCGATTTCAATGTCGTGTTTTTCGTAACTTTTCATCTTTAATCCACCCTTTCAGCAATAGTGATGATTATGATGTTCCAACAAACTGCTTGCAACATATCTGATAGTGAAAATGGATGCTGAGATTGTGTGTGAATAGAGCTTCTTATTTATGCTATACCCTATTATTTTCTCGGTTAATCCTGTTGGTGACGAATTGGAATGTGTGAGTGCCATTGAACCTACCCATGGAAAACTTTAAACTGGACAGGCTCTTCTATGTATGGGTGATAAGGTTAACGAAAAGACAAGGAAAGCGTGCGGAACCTACTCTCTTCAAACAAGCTCACCACTTGAACTCTCTTCTAAAGTGGTGGATACTTGTGTAATGTGTCGGATTTTTAGAAGTAAATGAGAAGTTTGGAGTGTACAGTTGTGAACAACATTGTAAAAGGCATTCTCTTGATGCTAATTTCATCTATCGGATTTGCGATTATGACGTTGTTTGTAAAGTTATCAGGGGATCTTCCCGCTGTTCAAAAAACGTTTTTTCGAAATTTGATATCTGCTGTGATTGCATTTGTCCTTGTGATTTATAATAAGGAAAGTTTATTTGGTAAACGGGAAAACCAGCTTGTCTTGTTAAGCCGTTCGATCTTTGGGACGGTAGGGATTATCTTTCTTTTTTATGCAATCGACCATCTCGTTCTATCGGATGCGGACATGTTGAATAAAATGAGCCCGTTTTTAGTGATTATATTTTCAGCCATATTTTTGAAAGAGCGGGTATTGCCATTCCAAATGGTCACGATTGTCCTTGCGTTTATTGGAATGCTCTTTATCGTCAAGCCTTCTTTTTCTGTTGACTTCGTACCCTATCTTGTCGGCGTTTTATCGGCGATCTTCGCCGCAGCTGCCTACACGTTTTTAAGGGTGTTAGGGAGTCGGGAGAAGTTTTATACAGTGGTCTTTTATTTTTCATTCTTTTCAACGGTCGTGTTGTTGCCGTTTCTTATTATGTTTTATGAACCAATGACGGCCAAACAGCTAACGTATTTATTGCTTGCAGGTTTATTTGCGACAGTTGGGCAGTTTGGGATTACGTTGGCGTACAAATATGCACCGGCCCGTGATATTTCAATTTTTACGTATTCGACGGTCCTATTTACGACGATATTAAGTTTTACATTTTTTGGAGAAGGGCCGGATGGATATAGTTTAATCGGCTACGTTATTATTTTAGGTGCGATGATGTATATGTTCTTCAGAGGAAGAAAAGCAGCTCCGCCAGTATGAAGGCGAAAGGCACATGCTCAGTGGAAGAGCATGTGCCTTTTACGTTTTATTTTATAAAAAAACATCGGTAACAATGGGACGACGGTAATGATAATTAAGAAAAGCCAAATGCCGGGACGTGCAAAATTGACTGTCCATCCGACGCCGAATTTTTTCTCGACAAATAAATCAGGATTATCTTTATTGAAATAAAAAATTCCCCATTTTCAATGTTTGAATGGACTTCTTTTTAGGTGAAAAATCTCACTTCACCTCCTGTACTGAGGTCGTAATTCGCTTGTGATTCACCGCAGGTAGACCCGAATTGGTAACTTTACTCCCATGTCCCCATTTCAATTCACCATTTTCCACTAGGTTTCCTGACTACCTGATTTTTAATATTATTTTTCCTTTGGCCCTTCCTGCCTCCGCATATTCCATCGCTTTTTGTGCATCTTCAAAGGGAAAAACTTTATCAATGATCGGTTTGATTTTACCGGTTTCAATAAAGTTTGCGATTATACGCAATTGCTCTCCACTTGGCTTCATAAACAAAAATGTATAGTGTACATTAAGCTTTTTTTCAAGCGCAGTCAGTTTATGACTTGCCGCAGAAAACAACAATGTTTTAAAAAATCCAGAACCATAGTCTTTACCAAAACGAGCATTCGGTAATCCCGAAACGGAAACAATTTTTCCACCGGATTTTATCACTTCGAATGAATTTTCGAGTATTTCTCCCCCAAGTGTATCAAATACGGCATCGTAGTTTTCCAAAATATCTTCGAATTTTTCTGCTTTGTAATTGATAATTTTATCTGCACCAAGAGATTTTACTAAATTCGTACCCGCTTCACTAGCAGTCGTTGCAACTGTAGCGCCCATTAATTTGGCAAGTTGAATAGCAAAGGTGCCGACGCCGCCAGCCCCAGCCTGAATTAAGATTTTTTGTCCCTTTTGTAATTGTAAAATGTCTGTCAGCGCTTGATAGGATGTTAATCCAACCAACGGGATCGATGCTGCTTCTTCAAAGCTCAAATTTTTAGGTTTTAAGGCGATATCATCTTCATGAATAGCGATATAATCAGCAAAAGTACCGATTTTATTTTTACGTGGACGTGCATATATTTCGTCACCAACTTTAAAACGAGTCACTTTTGCGCCGACCTTTGCAACTACACCTGAAAAATCATTGCCTAAGATAAGTGGCATTTTATATTTTACTAATAATTTCACTTTCCCATCCCGGATCTTAAAATCGACAGGATTAATACTCGCTGCATGAATTTCTGCGAGTACCTCATTTTCACCAATTTCAGGGGTCGGTACTTCTGCTAATCGCATCGGAATTTTCCCGTATTTATCAATCATCATTGCTCTCATGTTTTATACCTCCAAATAGTGTGTATTTAAACGTCGTCACTTAAATAAAAATCCTGCATAAACTTATCAATATTCAATACAAGCGTTCTTAATAAACCTAGTTCTGTACGTACATTAATATAATAAAAGTTTTTTGTCCCTTCCTTCCGCATTAAAATAACCCCGGCATCTCGTAGAACTTTCAGATGATGGGATACGGCAGGTCGCGAAAGATGTGTTTGTTCAGTGATTTCTCCCACACGTAATCCAGTTTGACAATCCGTCCCCATCAGGACTAACAAAATCGATTGACGTGTTTCGTCCCCAATGGCCAATAGTACTTTTTGACAGTTAATAAAATCATCTTTGATTATATTTAATTGTTCTTGTTTATTCATAAGTAAAATACCTCCAACGTTTAGTTTAATGGTTTAAGTTGATAAACAATATTACCGAATACAACAATATACGATTGTTATGATGAGTGCAATATTGAGAAAGCAAATCGAGACGAATGTATCATAGAGAGAAGGATCATTAACTTTTAACTTGATTCGGCACAGTACCCATTTCCGTAAGTAGGGGATGAATGACAAAACACGTTTTAAATCAGGGAGGCTAGCATTCAGCTAGATGTCCGGGGTGGTTCAGAAATGATGTGAATATTTCTGTTATGGGCGAAAGATGGCGAGGTGTGACGAAAAATGAACAGAATAAAAGCGTTAGAAAAAGGATGTCTTATCTAACGCTTTGGGCATTATCTGTTAAATGATTTGAGATTGCTATGGGAATGACCAATTTACTTGCTTATAAGAAAAACATCGGTAGCAATGGGACGACAGTAATGATAATTAAGAAAAGCCAAATGCCGGGACGTGCAAAATTGACTGTCCATCCGACGCCGAATTTTTTCTCGACAAATAAATCAGGATTATCTTTATTGAAATAAAAAATTCCCCATTTCCAATGTTCGTCATCGCTCGGACTTGACTGTAAATTATTCGCTTTTTTAAACTTCTCATTCAATGATTTTGAACGTTTCATGAAGTAATAAATACTGCCAAACACAAGGAGTAGAAAAATGGGTAATGCATAAAGAACGGATAGCGTGTCATCACCGTATAGAATGCTCCAATTCGATTGTACGAGTAACAGACCGAGCAGTAAAGTTGTTGCGATATTCATAATCGCCATCATTTCAGCATTCAGTTTTCTCGTTTCATGTTCTCGTTGCAAACTATATGAGGCATCTTGTGCTTTGATTTGCACGGCTGAATGAAAGATGCCATAAGATAGCCCGTACAGCAACAGTTGTAAGAAAAGTAAAATGAAAATCAGGAAAAAAACAGAGAAAAAGGATTTATCACTCCAAGCATCCGGCTGTCCACTTAGCCCCCAATGTGTTGGAATCGAGGCTGGAAGGGCGGGATAAATATACACGAGCCAAGCTGTTAATCCGGTCGTAATGAGTAATGTCGGTAAAAATAATAGATGAGGAAAAGGCCGTTCTTTTTTGTCGAATTTATTTTCAAAAGCTGAAACTCGAACAATGGAAATTTGCTCTTCCCAGCCTTGTTGTACCTTGTAGCGTTCGACTGCTCGATGCAATTTAAGGTAAAGCGCCATACTAATTGTTAAATAGACGAACATTCCACCAATCATTAAAATGGATTGGTGTATTTCACTTAGAAAACTTGCAATCGTCAGGAGCAGTATGACGAGGGGGAGTTGAATGCAAACGATGAATAAAGAGTACTTTTTCTTGAAAATTGCGAGTTGCCCATCTTCTACAAAAGGCTCAGGTATAGAAATGCCAAAGACCGTTGTTTTTCGAATGACGTGCGGTGTAAAGAAATCAATCAAAATAAGTGCAATAAAAATGAATGAAAATGTAATGATCACGTAGATCGCTTCCTTTCGAATACAACTTCGATAAGTTGCTGTATTTCCTTGTCTGTTAAATTTTGAGCCTTGCATTCATTGTGAAAGCGTGTAAAGGTTTTTTGCCAACGTTCAAGCCAATGCGTTTCGTTGAAATGGTCTTGCCCCACGATGGCAGTCGCTTTTTTTCGTTGGACAATAAACCCTTCATCTGCCAGTTTTTGATAGGCCGCCTGCACAGTTTTCATGTTGATTTGTAAAGAAGCGGCCAGTTTCCGAATAGAGGGGAGTTCATCCCCGGTAGCTAATTGTCCTTCCGCCATTAACCGAATCATTTCATCGGCTAACTGAATATAAAGATCCCGTTCATCATCATCAAAAAGTCGAATAAACACATTTACACCTCCATCTGCATCCCACTAAGAGGAACAGATTCTGTTACCTTTAGTATAACACAGATTGAAATTTCAGGTCATTATTTTCTTAGAAAAAGAAGCCGAAAGAATAAATAAAAACTCTGGCAAAGAAAATAGGGAAAATGGAAGATAGAGAAAGAGTCGTTAAGCCAGGGGAGATTTTAGAAACAACCTACATAATGAGTCAATCCAAAGTGATGGTTGATCTTGCCTTAACAACGGAACTTCAAATGGCTTGCGAACAGAATCATATTCATTGAGAGATTTGATGTTATTTAGAGTGCGCTCATCAAATAAAATCATCATTCCCCGACTTTTGAGCGATATAAATTATTTATATCGCTTTTTCTATGATCCCAAATGTATAATTACATATAAAATGACTTTAGATTAAAGCTTCTGTTGAACTAACAAACAGAAGTGGACCAGTTGATACATCTTCAAAGCAGCAGCATAGTAAGTGATTTTACTACGCAAAAAATGAGCAAAAGTCATCTCCATTGTTGCATACGATTTAACGATCAGAGCTTCAAAGAGAGGACCCGTTTCAAGGTTGCGAAAGTAATGAATTGAAAATCCAGTAATGGGGGCATTAAAAGAAGGGTTCATTACAAAATCACGCAGTAAACACTAGGCTGTTTTTGTAACGAACCTCTCGTTCGACTAAATTGTCGGACGATTTCGAATGATTATTAAGAGTAGAATCTTTAAACCAAATATAGTACATTATTAATTCATAAAAAAACAATCAGAAATATGAATGATAACATGAGTGCTATAAGAAAGTGAGGTGGGAACGATTATGCATATCCCACTGCAGGAACCAGTTCTCATATTTGGTTTAGCTGTGTTGATTTTTTTGTTTTTCCCTTTACTGATGGGAAGATTAAGGATGCCTGCCATTATCGGACCGATTTTCGCAGGAATTATCGTGGGACCAAATGGGCTGGGAATATTAGCGCGCGACTCGACCATTGAGCTGCTCGGAACAGTCGGTTTACTGTTTATCATGTTTATCGCTGGACTGGAGCTGGACTTTGACGGTTTTAAAAAGTATCGGAACCGTAGTATTGTCTTTGGGGTACTTTCCTTTGGACTCCCTTTTATTCTTGGCATAATCGTAGGATTATGGCTTGATCTCGGTGTACTGCCAGCCATTTTATTCGGTACGATTCTTTCTTCGCATACGTTACTCGGCTTTCCTGCTGTGAGCCTCTTCGGCGTGACAAAAAATAAAGCTGTCACGACAGCAATTGGCGGTACGTTATTAACAGATAGCTTGGCCATGCTTGTCTTGGCGATCGTCACAGGGGCAGCCGCTGGTAATTTAACATTCGGGTTTTGGGTGTATTTGATTATTTCAACAGCTATTTTTGCAGCTGGTATTCTCGTTATCACGCCTTACTTGACGAAGTGGTTTTTTAAGCACTCAAAAAATGAGGGCGCACTGGAATTCAACTTTGTACTGGCCGTTCTATTCGTAGCGGGGGCTATCTCCTTGTTTGTCGGCTTAGAACCGATTATCGGCGCATTCTTGGCTGGTCTGGCGCTAAACCGATACATTTACGACCATGGCCCACTCATGAATAGACTCCGGTTTACAGCGAATGCATTGTTTATTCCGTTCTTCTTATTATCCGTTGGGATGTTGATGGATCTTCGTGTGCTTGTGTCTAGCCCGGATGCGTTGATGATAACAGCAGTTATCCTCATTGTAGGGGTTATCGGTAAACTGATGGCAACATGGATTACAGGTAAAATATACGGTTATTCTAAAGTGGAAAGTAAGCTGATTTTTGGACTTTCCATTTCGCAGGCGGCAGCTACATTGGCAGCGACGCTCGTTGGGTTTCGACTCGGGTTGATCGATCAGCAAATCGTAAACGCTGTAATTGTAATCATCTTGGTGACTTGTATTATGGGACCCTACTTTTCCGAAAAGTATGCGAGAAAACTTGCTCTTTCACAAGATAAGGGGACCCGGGACGAGTCACTTCCAGAACGGATTTTAATCCCACTGGCGAATCCGAATACGATGGAATCTCTTATGGATTTAGGATTTGTTTTAAAGAAAGCGATCAAGACAGATGAACCACTATATCCACTGACAGTTGTTCAAAAGGATTTAAAACAGGCGAGCAATGAAGTGTCTCAGGCAGAAAAAATGCTCGAGCATGCGGTTATGTATGCAGCAGGCGCAGAAGTTCCGGTTAAGCTACTCACACGCGTAGATCAAAATGTTGGATGGGGAATTGAACGCGCTGCTACGGAAGAACGAATCACGACCATCATCGTAGGTTGGGATGGCGTCATTGAAGGTGACAAAAAAACCTACGGAAAAGTCATTGATAACTTCCTTGAACATACGAACCAGCGCACGCTCATAACGCATGTAAGGCAACCATTGAATACAATGGAGCGCGTCATTCTGATTTTGCCAAATAATGTTGTATATAAACCGGGGTTTGAAGATGCAATCGCCATTATTAAAGGGATCGCTTCTCAGCTGAGTACAACCGTTCAAGGCTTTGTCCTTCGCGACGACTTAGAAGTTTATGAAAAAGTTTCGGGACGGGTACGCCCTAATGTTAAAATCGGTTTTCATTCAAGGGAGAGCTGGGATACTCTTTACGAAAATGATCTGAACGACATTAAATCAACGGACCTTGTGATTTTATTAAGTGCTAGAAAAAGTACGGTGGCATGGAACCCTGAACTAGAAGCTTTACCGCAGAAACTCGCTACTTTGAATCGCGGAAACTTTATTGTGTTCTATCCAAATGAAATGAAAGAAACAGATATTCGTGGCTCACGTGATTGAAAACGGACATGTGAAAAAATGAGGTAATCATAAACGAGCCATAGATTCTCCAACGGGAGTTTCTATGGCTCGTTTTTTGTTTTTTACAAACGGAATTAAAGCTTTTATGAGGTAAGGGGAAGTCCTTGTTCCTGATTCGATAGAAAGAAATCGATGCATTTGGAATAGGGAAGAAGAAAATGAATAAGTTCACTACTCTTTCTCTTCATCCACTGTGATTGGCACATATTTAAAGATTTCTTTTGACTCGAACAATAAAGCTAACCGTCGAATCCAGTCGAAATATTGTAGAGATGCTTTTGAATCCTCGTACAGTTTTTGGGCTGTTTCTTTTTCTTCTTCTGAGGAAGATTCGTCTTCAATGATTTGCGATAAGTCTCTTAATAACCGGTTTTCAATATGCGCATTACGCTCTACAAGATTATTCCAATTGTGCACCAATAGCGTTAAAAATGTTTGATAATAATCTTGTTCCACAATATACGTGTCTTTACGTGAGCCGGGGACAAAAGTTTTCTCAGCAATATTTAAGTCACTCATCTGTCGTAACACTTGGCTCATTCTCGTCTTACTCATCCCCGTTTTCTCAGACAATTCATCGAGATTCATTGGTTTATCTTCATAATGAATAATTGCCAACACTTTCCCAATTGTCCCAGCATGACCGTATGACTTCATATTTTCAGCCACTTGCTCGATAATTCTATTTTTTATCAAATCAATTTTATGACTGTTTTCCATAATATCACAATCCATTTATAGTAATTTTGATGAATAGTTTTAAACGTACTACGCATTTTTCATGACTGTATTTCATTATAGTATAAAAAAATCAGAAATGAAACACCTTTTAGAATTGCAACTTTGTACAGTGTGTAAACTTGTAATTGCACAAACTTTATGATATTAATATTCTTATTGTATATTTTTTTCTATACTTTTTAAAAAGTTTAACTTGATTCAGCAGAAGTTGCCCACTTTCATTAAGTAGCGGGATGAATGTCAAAATTCTATTAAACCAGAAGGAGTTCAAACTCTCTGCTGATTCAAGTTCAAAGGAAGGCAACCTAAGTTCGCCACGTCCTGTGGTGAAGGTTGTATGACCGACATCCCGTCGGCCCGTGGATGTCACAGATTTTCAGAGGAGCTTAAGAAGGCAGTCTAAGACCGCGACTTCC
>CAOKMT010000008.1 GCA_948469885.1 uncultured Sporosarcina sp.
TCATATATATCCGATGCAATATAGGCCCAACGGTTATCTTGTTGGCGATGTTTAAAATTGAAAGTATTCACTTCAACCTCTTTTATAGGAAGATTTCGTAATTCAATTTCTTTTTCGATCTCCTCAATAATTTCAGCAGACTCTTGAATATGGTCCGGCATATCAATGGTGACCGTATTTGAAAACCACGAACTTGTAAGTCCCGCCAGTTCATGATTTGCTTCTTTCGCATATCCATAGGATGCGAATACCTTTTTCACAATCTCTCTTACTTCGTCATAAAGTTTGCTTGTTTCATCCGCTTGACTATTCCGAGGCGGTGCGTCAGCCGCTTCTGAAATCTTTAAATGATATTTGTCATAGCCATTTTCATATAAATAATTCATGATCTTTGGTTCAAGATTCTCTATTGCTTGTTTTAGTGTGGCATCTTTCAAAATGAGTGAAACCTCTATCGTATATGGAGATGGTGTTATCCCGACAAAGTTAACATCGTATCCTTCTTTATCGACTAAATCAAAGAGTTGGGAGGTTAAATCGGGATTATGCTGGCCATTTGAAAAGCTGGGTGTAATGGAAATGGGTAAAATTTTCTCCGCGATGCTTGCCATTGTCGTTGAGTAAAACGGCGAAGTGATGAGAAACAGTAGACAGGCCGCGGCAATCCAACGATAATATTTAAAATTGCGTTTTTTGCTTTTCTCCGAATCATGTAAAACTTTGTATCTAAGTTGGTCTTTCGATTTGTCAGTGATCTTTAGTTGTTCATCTAATTCTTTAAATTGTTCATCCGAGAAATTCATTCGTAGCCCCCCTGTGCATCAATTCATTTTTCAGTGCAACTAACGCTCTTTTTAAAGTCATTTTCACTTTACTTTCAGACCAGTTTAAAACGAAGGCTGTTTCTGCTGTTGAAAACTCTTTCAACTTCCGTAAAATGATGACATGCTTATAAGAAGGTTTTAATTGTTGAATGGCCCTATATAATTGTTCGGTTTGAAAATTCATGACGACGATTTGTTCGGGCATTGGCTGATCGTCTTTCTCTTCCATTGTTAAACCCAAATAATGTTGTAATGGATGCTTTTTTCGGAAATAATCTTTAGTTACATTATGAGCAATTGAAAATAACCATGTTTTTATAGATGATTGCTGTTTAAATCGCTCTTGGTGCCTATATGCCTTTATAAAAGTTTCCTGTGTTAAATCTTCTGCTTGTTGATAGTCCCGAACCATTAAAAGTATGTAAGTTAGAACCGACTCGCCGTACGCATCAAACCACTTCGTTAAGTTCTTATGTTCCAAAATTATCTTTCCTCCTCTCTCTATACTTAGACGTAAATGAAAGTGAATGCGTCACGTTTTATCTAATTAAAATTGGGTTTTCATTTCACAAAATAAAAAAGCATTCATCCCAAGTCGGATAAATGCCATTCATTCACTTAACTACTTTCGGAAAGACGTCAACCTAGAGCGAAAATCAACATAGTTCGAATTCACATGGATGTACGATCAATGACTTGATTCTTGCTCTTTATTCATCGATTCACTCTTTGCTTTTTTACTTTTTATACGGAACGACAATATGATCCCTAAGACGCCTAATATTGATGCAATCATAAAAGCATTTTGAATGCCATCCATTGCTGCTTGTTTAGGGTGTTGAAGTGAGTTTAAGGTTGCATGGCTCATCACAGACACAAGGATTGCTGTTCCAATGGACCCACCAACCATTCGGATTGTATTATTCATTGCTGTGCCATGGGCGATAAGGTGTGCAGGTAAGGCGTTAATGCCAGCTGTCATCAGCGGCATCATCATCATGGATGTACCAATCATTAAAATGGCAAATATTGTTGCAATCCACGTAATGGAGGTATCAAGTGACAAGTTGGTATACAGAATTAACGATATCGTAATTAAGGAAAATCCAATAATAGAAAGCCATTTGCCGCCAAATCTATCAAATATTTTCCCCGTAATGGGAGACATGAAGCCCATAATTAGTGCTCCCGGAAGAAGCATGATTCCCGATTCCAGCGCGGTAAAACTTGTGACATCTTGTGCGTAGATGGGTAATAGTGTTTGGGTTCCAACCATAATCGCAAACACGAATACAGACAATATCGTTGTGACAGTAAACATAGGGGAGTTAAATACACGGAACTCTAGCATAGGTTGTTTGAGCTTCAACTGTCTCTTAATAAATATAAATAAGGCTACTGCGCCAATGCTGATTGCGCCGACAACTTGGCCGCTCATCCATCCTGCTGTCCCGGCAATACTAAATCCATAAAGGAGACCTCCCCATCCAAAGGTGGAGAAAATGACAGAGACAGTGTCTATTTTCACTTGCTTTTGTTCGGTTACATTTTTCATAAGGAATATGGCCAAAAATAGGACGATCATTGCGACTGGAAGTACAGTGTAAAAAAGGGATCGCCATGAGAATTGTACAATGAGCCAGCCTGCTAATGTTGGCCCAATTGCAGGGGCAAAACCTGTGACAAGACCAACCATCCCCATTGCAGATCCTCTTTTTTCAGGCGGGAAAAGCGTTAGCATAACTGTTTGCATTAAAGGCATCATAATTCCCGCGCCAACTGCTTGGACAATTCTTGCGAGAAGCAAGAAAGAAAAATTAGGTGCGATTGCGCCAATCAATGTCCCGAGGGAAAAAATACTTAGCGCAGCGATTAAAAGGTGTTTGCTTGAAAATCTTTCAATCAAAAATGCTGTGATCGGGATAAGGATTCCATTCGTTAACATAAATCCTGTTGTTAGCCACTGTGCTTGACTGGGGCTGATTTGAAATTCGCCCATTATCGGGGGAAGGGCGATAATAATTAACGTTTGATTCAAAATGGTGACAAAAGACGCCGCTAACAAAATACCGACAATAAGATTTCGGTTGAAAGATTGTTTTTCAGATATCATTTATTTTGACTCCTATCAATAGAACTTATTTTTTTAGCGCCTCACAAAACAAGTGGATCGTATTTGTTAAGAAAGATTCCTCCCATTCATGTAAGAAATGGTTTTTCCATAAAGAGGTGGACGAAAAGTAGCCATAT
This sequence comes from uncultured Sporosarcina sp., assembly GCA_948469885.1. Classification (GTDB taxonomy): domain Bacteria; phylum Bacillota; class Bacilli; order Bacillales_A; family Planococcaceae; genus Sporosarcina. Next base: position 3,075 of record CAOKMT010000008.1, read on the forward strand.
AAAGTAGTTAAGAAGATGATGGCCTGTGCTTCAACATTCGTCTCCTTCATTCGATTTCGATCTTGCATAGAAGTGAAATAAGCTACGATTAAATCTTTAAGTCTTCTTGTGTTTTTGGCGATGGCTTCATTTAACTCCGGAAACTCGCTTCTCTCTTGGGTGGCAATTAAAAAAATCGGTTTATTCTTATTCATCAAATTCAGGTAAGACTTCGCGATTAACGTCAAATCCATTTCCAAGTCCCAAACGATTTGATTTGTAAACACTTCTTCAAAGCAGGGGATATATGAAAACTTTTCTACGGCTGCTTCAAAGACGCCCAGTTTAGTTTTAAAGTGTCGAAAGACCGTCATTTCACTAACTTCGGCATGTTGGGCAATTTCCTTTATCGAAACCTTTTGATAGCCTTTTTCTTGCATCAGCGTCAATGCTGCTTGAAGAATTTTATCTGAAGTGTTTTGCATAATGTCTCCTCCGGTCATAATTGAGTATGTCTATGTTCTAATCTTACCACGGTTAGTTAGTGATAACTAACAAATGGATTGCAATTATTTAGTGGCATCCTTTTAGTCAGAGGTATGTTCGTTTCTAATGCACAGGTACGCAGAAGAATGGCTAAAGTGAAAAGTCCTCCTTAGTCATTCTTCAATTTACATTTGTCGAAATGGTATGTTCCAATCTCTAGTGAACTGGGGCATTCTCAGTTATATCAAAGTTGATCCTGTCCATTTTTTGTTTCTATCAATTCAGTTGTTGTATTAAAGATAATAGCCTGCCAGACATTCCGTGGATATTCTCCGTTGAAGTATTGATCTCCTCGGTAACAATGGCTTGTGATTGAATTTTATCACTCATATTATTAATGCTCGTAACAATTTCTATGACGGAAGAATTGATGTCTTCTAAAATGCTTTCAATTTTTTCAACAGCTGTCGAGGTATGAGCGGATAGTTTTTGGACTTCCTCAGCAACTATGCTAAACCCTTTTCCGTGCTCACCCGCACGTGCTGCCTCTATCGATGCATTTAATCCTAGTAAGTTTGTTTGAATGGAAATACTTTTGATCAATTCCGTTACAGACTTTGTTAACTCAATGCTTTCTCTCGTTTGCGTCGCGGACTTAGAGGTGATTTCATGCTCGTGGGCGATCTCTGTTGCCTCATGTGAAATATTGTTAATGTTGGCAGCCAATTCTTTGAGAGAGTGTGTAAAATCATTCATTTCTTTTTCGATTTTCTCATCATCCGCTTTTCGTTTGATCTCGTGATTGATATCTCGCAATACACCTGATACGAGTGTCGGATGTCCATGATCATCGCGCAGTGTATTTATGAACATCGTAAACCATCTATACTCTCCATTTTTTATTTTTAATTGGAACTTCATCTCAAATTCTGTCTGATTTGTCTTGTTATAGAGGTGAGTCATAAACTGACTTCTTACTTCTTCTCTATCTTCTATTGCAATGAGGTTTAACCATGACGCCACTGTTGGTTCAAATTCATCATCCTCATACCCAAGCAATCGTTTAAATTGAGGAGAGAACCATCCTTCTTGCATAGCTGAATTATTTTTTAGATCCATTCCCCATGCCCCTTCAAGGGTGGTCACACTAAAGCCGAGTGATTTTTCTATCAATTCCAATCGTGATAATAGATTTTGGATTCTAATCGTGTTCAATTTGTTTTTGTGAATATTCATCAAGGTGCCGACATTTCGATAGGGAACGCCGGATGCATCTCGAAGTGTTTCTGCTTTGGCTTGAAACCATTCGATTGATCCATCTTTTTTAATGCTTTCATACTCTATGTCATAAGGTTCTTGCGTTCGACCGGAAAAATGTTCCTCATAAATCCTCGTGACGGTTTCAACTTCATCTGGGGCGATTGTGTTATACCAGCTTTCAAAAACATTCGGAAAATCTTGTTCGTCTTCATAACCTAACGATTTTCTGAAAATATCATTATAGACATTATTTTCGGCTGGAATTCCATTTTCCATTTCCAAATCCCACGTCCCGACTCCATTAAGTTCCGTCACAATTTCATGTTTTACATAAAGATTTTCATACTTTTTTTGTAAATCACTGATTAAATGATTCATGGAATCGACTACTTGTTGTAACTCCTCATTCTTCGTCTGAAATGATAGTTGATAAGAAGTAGGATTTTCATGCTGCGATTGTTGTTGGACGCGCTTTATTTCATGTGTTAACTGATCGAAATCTTTCCGTATTTTACTATTAAACAAATTATCCATCTCCTTTCTTCAAGATCACTTTACCACTCAATTGATGATGAAGCAAAGAAAGTATCTTGAATTAAAGGTAAAAGTCGTTTGGAAGAAGATCATGATAATTATAAGGTTTAGAAGAAAAGGCTTCTCAAAGGAAAATAATTATCCATTACTTGACAGGTAGGAGAGGAAGCGATAAATTTATCTTGAATTGAAGATAAAATTGCGGAAATTATTTATCTAGTAAGGAGTGGGAGGAATTGAATCATTCAGCAGGTAAATTAGAAAAAGTTAAACTGGAACCAACAGTCGATGAGTACCAATTGATCTGGGAGAATACGAATGACGCCATTATCGTTTTACGTGACGATGGGGCAATCATCCAAGCGAATCCTGCATTGACAGAGATTTTAGGTTGGTGTTTGGATGAAATTGAGGATCATGCCAGGCCTCCTTTTTTTATGAGAGATTTCACGGAGGAAAATCATCAAAAACAACTTCAGTTGTTAAGAAGTGGGCAAAGCATTGAAAATTACGAAACGAAAAGAAAACATAAGGACGGCACAATCAAAGATATTTTGGCTTCTTACCGTGCGATTAATAAAAACCATATATTAGCTGTCGCCATGTACAAGGACATTACTGAGGAAAAGAAAATCAAACATAAACTTGGAGTTGCAGAACATTGTTACCAAGCGTTGGTGGAGTATTCTCCGGATGCCATCCTAGTTCACAATGGCGGTAAGATATCCTTTGCGAATCCGGCAGCTATTAAATTATTAGGAGCGGGGCGCCTTCAACAAATTATTGGAAAGTCATTTGATGATTTCATCGAGTTGACCCAGACGAGTGATCATCGAATTAAAGAGGATTTAGAAACGGTAAAAATAAAGCCGCTTATAGAGAAGTTAGTACGGTTTGATGGAACAAAAATATGGGTGGAAATCATCGCAATTCCAGTTGAACATGACGGGGAAGTGGTCGTTCAGGCAATCCTTCGGGATGTAACGGTTCGGAAATATTATGAAGATCAGCTAACATACATGGCGACTTATGACCCGATGACGGGTGTTATGAATAGAGCTTCTTTTATGGGCGCTTTGGATCAAGTTATTGAGCAAGCGGCCGGACCAGAGGAGACATTTGCTATGTTGTATATTGATTTGGATAAGTTTAAGGACGTTAACGACTCACTTGGGCATGGCGTCGGAGATGGACTGCTTATTCAGTTTGCCGAGAGACTAAAGACGAGTATCCGTCATTTGGATGTAGTCGGGAGAGTAGGCGGCGATGAGTTTGTGATTGTATTAAGAGATGTTGCAAAAGAAAAAGCAGCGGTGATTGTAAAAAGGATGCTTGTGCATTTGCAAAAAACATATCGGGTGCAAGGTCATGATATTCATGCCACATCAAGTATTGGCATTGCGATGTACCCAGTTGATGGAAATGACTCGGCAACATTAATTTCCTGTGCAGACCAAGCGCTTTATCGTGCAAAAGAAAAACGAAATCATTTTGAATTTCATAATGATTTGAAGGGGGAAGTGCAGTGAAAACAGAACGGAAATGGCTTGCCGAAGAGGATGAAAATAAGGGGCATACAGCGATTGCAAAGATCGTAGAGGAAAATAGAGTGTTGTTAAGCATGAACAAGGCCTTAATGGATAACGACCAATTTGGAATTTTGGTGACGGATTTGGACGGAACTGTTATGGAATTCAATCGCACAGCGGAAAATCTGCTTGGCAAAAAAGCCGATCATGTGTTAGGAAGTTATATTGGGAACATACAGGAAATCGGGCAATATGTAGTTGAAGCACTGACCGCCGAGAAAAGATTTGAAAAAATCCATGTGTTCGTTGGACGTAAATTAGAGCAAGCCAGCCTAGTGGATACATTTCCCCTATACGATGAAGATTCCCGATTAGTTGGTGCGTTCGCGCAGTTGCATGATATTACGGAAGTATGTAGAGTTCATGAGCGATTTAATTATTTAACAAATTACGATGAGCTGACAGGCATACCGAATCGTAAATTTTTGGAATCTATATTAGCTGAGTGGATGGGAGAGGACGCGCGTTATCAAGACAAAGGTGGGTTGACGGTTGTCCATCTTGGTTTGGATCGCTTTAAAGTTGTGAATGACACGTTGGGATATGCGGATGGCAATGATGTGTTGAAAAAGATTGTCCAGCGGTTGCAATCTAGTTTGAAGACGCACGAATTGATCGCAAGAGTTGGGGGAGATGAATTTATCATCGTCGCGCCGTATGCGGATGCATGGGAAAATGAACAGATTGGTGAGAGGCTTCATACACTATTCAACGAACCTTTTATGATCAAAGGATATGAATTCCATATGACAGCAAGCATGGGAATCGCTTTGTATCCAGACGATGCTTCCACACCGGAAGATCTGCTCTTCAAGGCGGAGGTAGCAAAGTCTTATGCTGAAAGGAATGGAAAGAATCAATTTGTTTTATATACGAAAAGGTTGGATTTTGATTCGCATGAAAGGATTTTACTCGAAGCCTCCTTTCGAAAGGCAATGGATTTAAATGAACTGGTCCTTCATTACCAACCAAAAATTGACATGAAGACCGGGCTAATTAGCGGCATAGAGGCACTTGTAAGATGGCAACATCCCGAAAAGGGACTTATATCGCCGACAGAATTCATCCCCCTGGCGGAAGAATTGGGTCTCATTAGCCGGTTGGATGAATGGGTGTTGCGAGAAGCCTGTGAACAAAATAAAAGATGGCAGGAGATGGGATTCACTCCTATGAGCGTCGCAGTCAATTTGTCTTCATCCCAATTTATGAGTCATAAGCTGATCCGGTTAGTTGAAACAATTTTAAAGGAAACGGGATTGGAAGCTGAATACTTGGAACTCGAAATTACGGAGACGATGGCGATGAATGTGAATTATGCAATTCCGACATTAAAACGATTGAATGCACTAGGCGTTCAAATAAGTCTTGATGACTTTGGAACGGGATACAGTTCGATGAATTATTTGACGAAGTTCGCAATAGATAGCTTGAAAATTGATCGGTCGTTTATTTGGAACATTGAAAAAGGAGAAAGTGATTCAATTATTGTCAGTACAATGATTCGCATGGCGCACGGTCTTGGTCTTAAAGTGATTGCGGAAGGCGTGGAAGATACTAAACAGCTTCAGTTTTTGAATGAACACGGATGTGACGAGGTACAAGGATTCATCTTCAGTAAGCCAGTGCCAGCGGAAGAGATTGAAAGTCAGTTTTTGGCGACATTGAATGGATGAGATGAAAATTATGTGCATATATCTCGAATTCGAGGTTTTTATGTTGACATCTCATCACTTGCGTGGTAAAGTGATAATAATGTGAGCGACAGGAGGGATAGATAAAAAATGAAATAACACGACAAGCTCACTTATTTGTTTACATTTAACTTGATTTAGGTCATACAAAATAATCATTCTTCCCAATGATGGAAGAATAAAAGGAGAAAAAAATGGTATCCACTATATTACAAGTAATTTTAGGATTAGGATTTATTATGTTCGGTTTAATGAAATTTTTTTCAAAGCAAATGGTTGAAGGATTTAAATACTTTGGCTATCCAACAGGATTTCGGATTTTTACGGGTGGAGTAGAGATTTTGGCAGCACTTCTTTTAATCACAGGTATTTGGAATGGAGCATTGGCAGCAATTGGCGGGTTCCTTGTTGTCGCGACGATGATTGGCGCGATTTATACACATATTAAAATTCAAGATAAATTGAAAGGGATGATGATGCCTATCATTTTACTAGTGATCGGGGTTATCGTCTTGATATTGAACTTCTCCTCTTTATTTAGTTAAGTTGTAGCTTATCTCGAATCCAAGGCTTACCCCTTGACGTTTTATCACTTGCATGGTAAAGTGATAGTAAGGTCAACAAAAAGGGGAAAGATAAAATGCGTAATAATACGATTGGATCACTCATATGGTTACGTTTAATGCGATTTACAAACCAAAGTAACCAACTATCGAATGAGTTTTTAAAACGCTTTGATTTAACGACAGCGCAATTTGATGTACTTGTGCAAATTCAATTATATGAACCACTGACGCAAAGTGAATTAGCCGAAAAAGTAACTGTTACACAAGGGGGTATGTCCCGCATGCTCGCTCGGCTTGAAAAAGAAGGGTATATTACACGGAAGCAAGAATGGAAAACGAAAACAATTAGCTTAACAGGGAAGGCAACGGAAGTTTTAGAAGAAGCGATGCCTGCACAATTGGCATTTCAATCCTCATTTTTTGAAGACGTATTAACGAAAGAAGAAGAGAAGACGCTATACAAACTCATCACGAGAGTGCATAAATATAGCCAAAAAAGAGAATTACCGCCTGAGTAATTTTTTTTACACTATCACTTGACTAGTAAAGTTAAAAATAGGAGGAGTTAACATGTATAAAATTCCAGGACATCACCATATTTCAATGCTGACGAAAGATGCTCAAGTTAATCACCACTTTTACGCAGAGGTATTAGGCTTACGACGCGTAAAAAAGACAGTGAATCAAGACGATCCATCGATGTATCACTTATTTTACGGAGATTTAACGGGAAGCGCGGGTACAGAACTATCGTTTTTTGAAATGCCAATGGCTGGAAGAACGGTTCGCGGAACAAATGCGATTACAAAAATTGGCCTACTCGTACCATCACTGGAAAGTTTAACGTATTGGAAAGAACGTTTTGAGCAGTTCGGTGTATTGCATGATGACATTACGACGTATGCCGGCCGGGCAGCACTTCCGTTTGAAGATTCAGAAGGACTACGTCTCGTTTTATTAAATAATGATGGGGAAGAAATACCGGACTTCTGGGCACCATGGGAAGATTCCACGGTAGATTCGGAACATCGTATTTTAGGGATGGGGACGACCGAAATCACAGTGCGTTATTTGGAAAGAACAGCGAAAACGCTAACAGAGTTATTTGGCTACGTTGAAGTATCTCGTTCGGAAAAAGAAGCTATTTTCCAATCGGTTGAAGGGCAGGCATTTGGGGAGATTCTCGTACAACAGCAAGAAGGTCCAAGTGAGAAGCCGGGTCGAGGAAGTATTCATCACTTAGCGATTCGCGTGAAGAATGAAGAAGAGCTCCGCTACTGGGATAAAATTGTGAAAGAAAACGGGTTCGCTTCGACGGGTGTCATCGATCGTTACTACTTCCAAAGTTTATATTTCCGCGACTCAAACGCGATCTTATTTGAAATTGCAACAGACGGACCTGGATTTACAAGAGATTCGTCGATTGAAGATTTAGGAAAAGGATTGGATTTACCAGCGTTTTTGGAAGATAGACGTGCGGAAATTGAAGCGAAATTAAAACCGATTGAGTAAGAAAAGCGGAGGCGGCCGTTTATTTGAGGTACGCAGTCTAAGTTCGCGACGTCCTGTCGCAACGACTGCATGATCAGCATCCTGCTGACCTCAGGCATAAGTCGAGCCAGCGACGTTGCACTTTTTGCCACATAGCTGGATTGCTTATGACCCGAGCGTCTGGCCGCCGGAGACTAGACATAAAAGAAGGAGAGAATGATGATGGAAAAATATCGTATTGATCCAACGAAAGGGCTTGAATTCGGATTATATTCGCTTGGGGATCATATGCGTAATCCGCATACCGGTGAAATGATTAGTGCCGAGCAGCGTATTCAGGAACTCATTGAAGCGAGTAAGTTGGCTGATGAAGCAGGGCTGGATGTCTTCGGGGTTGGCGAAAGTCACCAAACACATTTTGCGACACAAGCACACACGGTCGTTTTAGGTGCGATTGCCCAAGCGACAAAAAATATTAAAATTGCCAGTTCGGCAACTGTGTTAAGCGTATCTGACCCGGTTCGTGTCTATGAAGACTTTGCGACAATCGATCTGATTTCTAATGGACGGGCAGAAATTATTGCAGGTCGCGGCTCCCGTGTAGGGGCATACAGTCTGCTTGGCTATGATGTACGTGATTACGAGGAACTGTTTGAAGAGAAATTGGAACTTCTATTGAAGCTGAATGAAGAAGAAAAAGTGACATGGGAAGGCCAATATCGTGCGCCATTAGAAAATGCAATGATTTTACCCCAGCCGCAGAACGGACACTTGCCAATTTGGCGTGCGGTGGGCGGACCACCCGCTAGTGCGATTAAAGCAGGGTATGCAGGTGTGCCGATGACCCTTACAACACTTGGAGGTCCGGCTGTCAACTTCAAAGTCGCGGTTGATGCGTACCGTGAGGCAGCAGAGCGTAGCGGTTTCGATCCAACTGCGTTACCCATTGCGACAACGAGCTTGTTTTACACAGCTGAGAATACACAAGACGCGCTTCGTGAATTTTATCCTCATATCCATACGGGGATGCTCGCTTTACGCGGTGGCGGTTATCCAAAACAACAATTTGCCCAAGCGACGGACCATCGAGATGCGTTAATGATTGGGAGTCCACAGCAAATTATTGAAAAAATGCTTTATCAGCATGAGCTTTTCGGTCAACAAAGATTCTTGGCGCAAATTGACTTTGGTGGCGTGCCATTTGATAAGATCATGAAAAATATCGAGTTAATTGCAACGGAAATCATCCCGGCTGTGAAGAAATACACCGCTGGGAACTAAGGAGAGGTTCACATGAACATTGTATTACTAGCAGGTTCGAATGTCGGCTCTAAAACAAGGACAGCGATGGATTATACACTTAAACTCGCACGTGAAAAATATCCTGATGCAGCGATCACATTACTGGATCTAGCAGAATTTGAAATGGTCTTTAGTGACGGGCGCAATTATTGGGAATACGAAGGCGATACGAAGTATGTGACGGAAACGATTATGGCGGCGGATGCCATTATTATCGGAACACCTACATTCCAAGCGTCCATTCCAGCTACATTGAAAAATATTTTTGATTTATTACCGGTCAATGCTTTCCGGGATAAAGTAGTCAGTATGCTCGTTACAGCAGGAACGGCGAAGCATTACTTAATGATCGAACAACAATTAAAACCGATTTTGGCTTATATGAAAGCACAAATTGTTCAGACGTATGTATTCATCGAGGAAAAAGATTTCCATCGAAAAGAAATTGTGAATGATGATGTGTTATTCCGAATTGAGCGTTTGGTCGAAGACACAGTTGTTCTAACGGAAACGTATACGAATATTCGGGAAGCTAAAGAAGCGGCATACGACTTTTGAGGGATAAAGAAAAAGCGGGTGAGAAGATGAACTTTCAAGTGAGTCAAGAAGCAGCACAATGGTATAAGGATGAAATGGATTTGGAACAAGGTGACTATGTTCAATATTACGTGCAATTGTACGGTGGCATTCCGACTGCGCATCCGAATTATTCTTTAGGCATGTCCATTGGAAAGGAAGGAAGTATCGCCGTAAAAGATGTAGTTGAAGGTATTACTTTTTACTTTAATGAAGACAATTCTTGGTTTTTGAAAGAATTTGATATGAAAGTTGTTTTGAAAAATGATGAATTAGAATTTATTTTTCAAGAAAAATAAAGTACGCTCGATCGTTTTGAAATATTGAAAATTGAGCGAGGGGAATCAGTCGATCACCCCTTGGCATAAATAAGGATAAGTGAGAAAGGAAGAAAACAACAATGACAAATGAAAAATTAACAATCGGAATTATCTTAGGTAGTACGCGACAAGGGCGTGTAAGTCCACAAGTAGGGGAATGGGTAAAAGGAATCGCTGACAAACGTGGCGACGCAGAATATGAAATTGTAGATATTGCGGATTTCAAGTTACCGTTTTTAGGTGAAGGCACTGGTGAAGAACCCGGATTAAAAGCTTGGGCTGAAAAGATTTCCAGTTTAGATGGCTATGTATTTATTGCCCAAGAATACAATCACAGCATTACAGGCGCGTTAAAAAATGCGATTGACTCGGCGTACAAAGAATGGAACAATAAGGCTGCCGGTATCGTGAGCTACGGATCAACAGGTGGCGCACGTGCAGCTGAACATTTGCGTGGCATTTTAGCCGAGTTACAAGTGGCAGACGTTCGTAATCACCCAACATTATCTCTATTTACAGACTTTGAGAATTTCAGTGAATTTAAGCCGGCAGAATTACACAATGAAAATGTAAATGGTATGTTAGATCAAGTGATTGCATGGTCGACAGCATTAAAATCGATTCGTTAATTGATAAAAATATTGAAACGACAAAGGATTGTAGGTGATCTACAATCCTTTGTCGTTTTTCTTAAGAAACCAACTTTAAACCAACAGCTGCTCCTAAGACCATAGCTATAAAAAGTATTCTTTTCCAATCTTTTGGTTCATCATATACAATCATTCCTAAAATGGCTCCACCAGCGGCACCAATCCCCGTCCAGATCGCATACGCAGTCCCCATCGGTAATGTTTTCATCGCATGCGCAAGAAATAAAAAACTTATGCCAAATCCAAGTGTGAGAAATAACAACGATTGCCAATTACGATCTTTATGCAACTTATTTATCATTAAAACACCAAACATTTCAAATAAGCCCGCAACAACTAAAGAAACCCAAGCCATTTAAGATTCCACTCCTTCATGATCGGTGTCTTTTGTCACTAATTTCAAACCGACTACCCCGCCTAATAAAACCAAAATTAAAAGCACTTTTGCTACTTTTAATGGTTCATCAAAAAACACAATGTCGGAAAAAACTGTTCCGGCTGTGCCGAGTCCTACAAAAACCGCGTAGACAGTACCAACGGGTAGTTTTTTACCCGCCATAATCATCAAATAAAAACTAATGACAATTGCAATAACGGTTCCAGTCCAAGTCCAAAAACCATCTGCATGTTTTAAGCCAATCACCCAAAAAACTTCAAAAAAAGCAGCAATGACCACTTTAACCCAGTTCATGTTCATTCAAATAAGACCTCCTATTTTTCTTTCCGATCAAAACAAAAAAGCCCAAGAGATAACTGTTGAAAACAGTTTCTCCCAGGCTTTTATCCCTCCGTGGCACAGCAAGGCTGTGAGTTTTCTCTCGGTCTCAGCCCAACAGAATCGTTGCGGAACCCTAGAAAACTTTGTACTTATCCGATTACCTCACATTATACACATTCTTGGGCTTAGTTCAAGATTATTAGGAATTTATGATGGATAAGTCAATTATCTTTTTAGTTATTGAAATAAAGGGAATAAACATGAAATTGAATAAACTCGGATTATGATGGAAATCATGGGGGTATAGGGTACATAAATGAAACTGTGAGGAGGAGACCAAAGTGGCAGATAAATCAACAGATCCGAATGAGAAACAAGGGATGAGTCGCCGAACGTTTTTGAAAAACTCAGGTTTAGTTGCCGGAGGGGTAGTCGGTGGCTCGTTGTTTGGCGGATTGATCACAAACCAAATCAAAAAACAACCGGAAGTAGAAGAACTTTCAGATGCCAAAATAAGCGGCGGTTTACAAGAAGCACGTATTTTCATCAATCGTGCGGAAGACTTCGCTATATTATCCGCCGCAACGGAACGTATTTTCCCAGCTGATGATTTAGGTCCAGGTGCGATTGAGCTTGGAGTACCTTATTTTATTGATAAGCAATTAGCGGGTGAGTGGGGAAATAATGCAAAAGAGTATATGAAGGGGCCTTTCATTACCAATATCCAGGCTGCGGGTGCCCATAACGAAAGTGGGGAGCAAGACAAGCAAGGACCGAATTCCGCAACACAAGTACCGGTCCCTACACCCCGCTACCAGACAATCATGAACAGAGGAGAGCTGTTCATCGTCGGACTTCGAAAGATAGACGAAGTAGCGCAAGAAAAGTATGACACTCGATTCGTCGACTTGTCTCCAGAAGAACAAGACGACGTGCTACGCATGTTTGAGGAAGACGAAGTTGAAATGAAAAGCGTAGGTGCTTCGAATTTCTTTTATTTACTCCTTTCAACAACATTAGAAGGCGTATATGCGGACCCTGTATACGGTGGCAATAAAAACATGATGGGTTGGAAAATGAAAGAATACCCGGGACCAAGAATGAGCTATTTAGACGTCATTGAAGAAGAAGACTTCATCGTCATGGAACCGGAAAGTTTACGACAGTATCAAGGTCATTAAGGGAAGGGTGAGAAAATGGCAGTAAAATTACCTAAAGTAGACGTCGTCGTTGTCGGCACAGGTTGGGCGGGCGGAGTTGTGTCTGCCGAACTTTCAAAAGCAGGTTATAAAGTTGTTGCGTTGGAACGTGGGAAAAATGTGACACGATCGGATTATATTGGCGTAAAAGACGAACTTCGTTATACAAATCGTTATGAGATGATGCAAGATTTATCGTCCGAAACAATTACTTCGCGAAGCAATATTGACGAGGTTGCATTGCCCGTAAGGACACGAAAGGAATTCATGGCCGGGACTGATTTGGGCGGAGGCAGTGTTCATTGGGCTGGTGCTACGTACCGCTGGCGTGCGTATGATTTCGAGATTAGAAGTAAAACGATTGAACGTTACGGAAAAAATAAAATCCCCGATGATATGTCAATACAAGACTGGGGCATCACGTACGAGGAAATGGAACCGTATTATGACCGTTGGGAAAAAACGGCGGGCATTTCGGGAGAGCCGGATCCCCTTGGCGATCCTAGGTCAGACGATTATCCAAATCCGCCGATGAAAGCATCACCAGCGATTAATTTATTTATGGAAACGACAAAGAAAATGGGCTATCATCCGTATCGCGTGGCGGCAGGGAATTTATCGCAAACATACGTAAATCCCGATGGAGAGCAATTGAATCAATGTATGTTTTGTTCGTTTTGTACACAGTATGGATGTGACTTTGGTGCTAAATCAGATCCGCTCGTAACAGTTTTGCCTACAGCCGAGAAAACCGGTAATTTCGAAGCGAGAACAGGTGCTTACGTCCGTCGGGTTTTACATAAAGATGGCAAGGCGACGGGTGTGCTATACGTCGATACGATGACAGGGGAAGAGTTCGAGCAGCCGGCAGATGTCGTTGTCCTTGCCGCCTTTACATTAACAAATAACCGTTTATTGTTATTATCTAAAATTGGACAACCTTATGATCCGAAGACGCGAACAGGTGTGATTGGTCGAAACTTTAATGCGCAATTCAATAACACTTTTCTCGGGGCAAGAGGGTATTTCAAAGACAAAAAGTTTAACTACTATATGGGCGCAGGCGCTTTAGGCGCTACTTTAAGCGATTTTGCAGGAGATAATTTCGACCATACCGATTTGGACTTCATTAACGGGGGCGGTATCGAAATTAGGCAGTACGGTGACGGAGCCATTGCCACAAACCATGTCCCAGACGGAACGCCGTCATGGGGGAAAGAGTTTAAGGAAAACTCCATCCGTTATGCCAACCGTTCCCTCGTCGTATGGTACACAATGGCAACGATGTCTTACTGGCATAACTATTTAAGTTTGGATCCAACGTATACGGATAGTTTGAACGATCCACTTTTACGCGTGACGTATAAGTATGGTAAACAGGATAAACCGATGGCCGAGTTCGGGATCGAAAAGTCGCGTGAAATTATGGAGGCAATGGGTGCCGATATTGTTGATGTAGATGAGGCACCAGATGAGTTTGACCACGTCTACGATGGAATGCATTATGCGGGTGGTGTCATTATTGGTGCAGATCCTGCAACGTCGGCAGTGAATACTTATTTACAAATGTGGGATATGGATAACTTATTTGTCGTTGGGGCATCCGCTTTTCCACAATTTGCGGGACATCACCCAACCGCGACAGTCGGTGCGGTTGCTTACCGTGCAGCGGAAGGTATTGAAAATTACCTGAAAAATGGCGGTCAATTAGTACAAGTAAAAAACGAAAGCAATATTAAATCTATTTCCTAATCGAAAAGGTGCCAGGTTTTAACACAATTCCGAGTTGTGTTGGAATCTGGCATTTTAACTTGATTTCATCCGAATACCCATAGGAAGTGAAGACCTTCCTTACAATTTTACGTAACTTATATAAAGTCTCCGAACTAGAGTGTTGACAGGTGAAATGAATGTATGTTATATTTATCTTGAATTCGAGATAAGTGGAAAAAGATATTCCGAGGAAATTCTTATTTTAAACAATTGTATCATTCGTATGCCTGTCGGCTAATCTAGTACAGAGAAAGCTTTTCATGAAGCATCTCTCCACTAGTGCGGCTTTATTTTTTAAGTATATATCTTGATTTCAAGATTACTTGATTATTAAATATAGGGAGGAATTATAATGAACCATTTAAAAGGGCTTCACCATGTGACAGCCATAACGAGTAGTGCAGAAAAAAACTACGAATTTTTCACATATGTCTTGGGAATGCGTCTTGTAAAGAAAACGGTCAATCAGGATGATATCCAAACGTATCATTTATTTTTCGCAGACGATAAAGGCTCAGCAGGCACAGATATGACATTCTTCGATTTTCCAGGGATACCAAAGGGAACTCATGGAACGAATGAGATTTATAAAACAGCTTTCCGTGTTCCGACAGATGCGGCATTAGACTACTGGTTGAAACGTTTTGAGAAGTATGAAGTGAAAAATACGGGTATCAAAGAAGTGTTTGGTAAGAAAACTATTTCATTTGTTGATTTTGACGATCAACAATATATGTTAATTTCGGATGAATTTAACGAAGGGATTGAGTCAGGAACACCATGGCAGAATGGTCCAGTTCCATTGGAATTCGCAATTACAGGTTTAGGACCTATTCATATTCGGATTGCGGAATTTGACTATTTTAAAGAGGTTTTGGAAAAAGCAATGTTCATGCGTGAAATTGCTCAAGAAGGTTCACTTCATTTGTTTGAAGTCGGTGAAGGTGGAAACGGCGCACAAGTTATCGTGGAGCATAATAATGTCTTGCCAGCTGGTCGACAAGGATTCGGTACAGTACATCACGCAGCTTTCCGTGTGGAAGATACGAAAGTTTTACATGAATGGATTGCACATATGCAAGCGGTCGGTTTCAATACTTCAGGCTATGTTGATCGTTTCTTTTTTGAATCTCTCTATGCACGAGTAGCGCCAGGCATCCTTTTTGAATGGGCAACAGATGGTCCAGGATTTATGGGGGATGAACCTTATGAAACAGTAGGGGAAATCTTGTCGTTACCGCCATTTCTTGAAGGGAAACGAGAACAGATCGAGGCAGCAGTAAGACCAATCGACACGGTACGTAGCACGCTCAAAATTGAAAAAGAATACTTTTGAGCCGATAGCATTTGACTTGCTTCAGCAGAAGTCGCCCACTTTTATACGGGGGATTCCCCGCTAACCAAGATTCAATAAGGTTGAATTAAGAAGGAAGATTAGGCATAAAGAAGGAGAATTATAAATGAGCTTTTTAGCCAAACTATTTGGAAAATCAAAGGAGACGAATGAAATGTCAAACATTAAATTAGCAGTTGTTTTTTACAGCATGGGTGGAACAAATTATCAATTAGCCAAATGGGCGGAAGAAGGAGCAAAACAAGCGGGTGCCGAAGTAAGAGTATTAAAAGTCCAGGAGTTGGCGCCTGAATCTGCAATCGAAGGAAACGAAGGATGGAAAGCAACGGTCGAAGCGACAAAAGACGTTCCTGTGGCAACATCAGAGGACATCGAGTGGGCGGATGCCATCATATTCAGCGTGCCGACACGTTTCGGAAATATGCCATCTCAAATGAAACAGTTCCTGGATATACAAGGTGGGCTATGGGCAAATGGTAAAACGATCAACAAAGTAGTCAGTGCAATGAGTTCTGCACAAAACCCACATGGTGGTCAGGAAGCTACATTGTTATCACTATATACTTCAATGATGCATTGGGGTGCGATTATTGCAGCACCTGGTTACACAGATCCGGTCGTCTTCGGTGCAGGCGGAAACCCATATGGAACGAGTGTGACGGTCGGTCAAGATGGTAAAATGATCGAGGATGTCGAAGCGGCTGTTAAACACCAAGCGAAACGTACAGTAACAGTTGCTGAGTGGGTTAAAAAAGGGAATCAATAAGTTTAAAAGGGACCCGTTGTCGGTGTTCATTTGCGCCAGACAATGTAGCTGAAATCCCCTCTGAAAAGCGGTTGACCTAGTGTGAATTAAAAAGGTAGTACAGAAAAAGTAACTTCCCTGCATTCTTGTCGGATCGCTTGGGGAAGTTACTTTTTTCTATTGGTACTTTAGGAAGACTTAATTATCTTTTTAGCGCTGTTTTCTTCAATGACCATTTAAGCGGCTTAAAGTGTCACGCTATTTTGCTTAACCCTTTATACTTTACATACGTTAAATGCGATTCCACAAATAATGATAAACCAAAGACTGCTAAATCTTAACAATGCAACTGGTGTTTATGAAAGACAACTCCGGAATGTCTCGGTATAATCTCCAGGTCTTGAAACAAGCTATTCGGAGAGGACTCGCTTATAAGTCGTTTCTACGGAGGAGTGTATATGAAAAAACCTTTCATGCCCCAACTTGTTTATTTTGAACCGAAGGCATTGGATTATCCGCTGGGAAAAGAACTGAAAGCAAAGTTTGAAAAGTTGGGGATTGAAACGCGATTTACGACATCGCATAATCAGATCCGAGATTTACCAGGTGAAACGGATGCGCAGAAATACCGGATTGCGAAGTCGACGTTAGTGGTGGGCATCCGGAAAACGTTGAAATTCGATACGTCCAAACCATCGGCGGAATACGCAATTCCTTTTGCAACGGGTTGCATGGGGCATTGTCATTATTGTTATTTGCAAACGACGATGGGGAACAAGCCTTATATACGGACATATGTAAACGTAGAGGAAATTCTTGATACGGCAGATAAGTACATCGAGGAACGGGCACCAGAAATTACTCGTTTTGAAGCGGCCTGTACATCCGATATTGTGGGGATTGACCACCTGACCCATACATTGAAACGGGCCATCAACCATTTCGGACAAACAGAATTGGGACGACTGCGGTTTGTAACGAAATTCCATTATGTCGATCATTTGCTGGATGCGGCGCATAATGGCCGTACGCGTTTCCGTTTCAGTGTCAATGCCGATTATGTGATCAAGCACTTCGAGCCGGGCACCTCTCCTTTGGCAAAGCGGATCGAGGCGGCGGGAAAAGTGGCACGGGCCGGTTATCCACTTGGTTTCATCGTGGCGCCCATTTATCTACATGAAGGTTGGGAAGAGGGCTACCGCCATCTATTTGAGCGTCTCGATGAGGAGTTGCCACTTGACGCGAGAGATGATATTACGTTCGAATTCATTCAGCATCGCTTTACAAAGCCAGCAAAAAGAGTGATTGAGAAAAATTATCCGAAGACGAAATTGGAGTTGGATGAAGAGAAAAGGCGCTATAAATGGGGAAAGTACGGCATCGGAAAATACATTTACCAGAAAACTGAAGAGGATGAGATAAAGGAAACGTTATTTGGGTACACGGAAAAGTTTTTTCCAAACGCCAAAATTGAGTACTTTACATGACAAAACCCAAGCATACCGATCATTCGATATGCTTGGGTTTTGCTTAATACAAAGATAAATGCCCTTTACTCGTCAGAATAGTCACCACGCAATTGTCTTCTATTTTTTTCAACCAATTGTTCAAAGTAGGAAGTCGGCTTTTCGACTGTTTGTTCTTCTTTGGACTTCTCCTTTGTAATGGATTCTGTCTTATTCTCGACTAAGGATGGATACTCTTTCGATAATTGCCACTCAGGTTGTTTTGTATCGAGCTCTACTGTGATATGTGTTTTTTTCACTGGACTAGGTTCTACAACTACTTCTTCGTTGATAGTAGGAGAAGCTGTTTCCATAGACACTTCGAGATTCTGTTCCGTTTCATGAACAACTTTTTCTAATAGGCTGAACAATTTATATGCCTCGTTGTAGAACGCCTTATATTTAGGGGAATCTTTTCGTATGTGACGGTAAGGTTCATGATAAAAGTGAATCCTATGTCTTGACTCGGTCGTGTCGTTGACGATGACATCAATAGCCACAGAATCGACTTTATCGATTGGTGGTCGCGCTGAACGATTTGTTTCCGAGTCTTCTTCCCGGACCTTGTTCAACAGGAAATTTGTATAATTGGTATCCCTTTGTGCGGAAGCCATTGGGTGGCCTTCCTCAGTGTATTGTACTGCTAACAGATCAGAAAAGTCATATGTCTTAATGACATAGGACATGCCCGCAAAAACTTTTTTGATCGTTTTCCCTTGCGCGACATTAGGTATCCAAACATATACTTTCTTTTGTTTTGGATCAACTGCAATTTTTGTTAATAAATCATAAGAAGTATAGGATTTAAGCTTTTTAGAGTCGACTTGCTTAGGTTGAAAGGTTTGAAGAAATTCCAATTGTTGTTGTTTGCGTTTTTCTTCCATCTGGCTCACGATGCCAAAGATAAAGAGGCTTACAATAATAGATGTAACACCTATAAAAAGACCGAGTATAAAGGAGTGCTGAAAGAAGAAATAGACGAGTAAGGTAATGCCGAGGATCGGTATAAAACATCCAAGCCCGACGACTGAATTTGATTTTTTTGATGACATATAGTGAACCTCCAATGATCTGCCAGTGTCCTTGTATAAACAAATTGTTTCAATAACGCGTAGGAGGCCCACTTTACGTAATGAGGCTCACCTACACTTATTATTTTAGCAAGCTTCGCAATCTTTTGTAATAAAAAACGTCAGTTTTATCTTTATTCAGCGTAGCTGGCGAGATTACAACGTACTTTTCGGAAAGCGTGAAGAATTTTATGTCATTTTTGTATTTGGTTGCACCCCATTTAGAAATAAAAGGTAAGTATCCTTTACGGTAAATAGCACAAGTTACGGTTGTAAGTGAAATGTCACTTAACAAAACTAAATGGAGTGCTGGAGCATGCCAAACAACAATCAAAATCAACAAAATCAGCAAAGACAAGAAAATCAACGAAATCGTCAACAAGGAACAAAAAACCCAAACAACACTGAGTTTGCAAGAGATTTTAATGAAGAGCCTCAAGATTTCCAAAACCAGAATAACTTCAACCAAAACCGCACTAAATAAGTAAGTAGCGAAACCTGTACCGACGTATATTACGTCTCGGTACAGGTTTTTTCTTTGTAGCATTCTCTTACTAGACATCTGGATATTATCATCCGGAATTTGGTGTAGGTGGAGATTGGCTTATATGATTCCTACGTTCGTGATTAGCTTTAACCTCCAGCAGTCATGATGGAAAACCGAGATAAGTACTACAAGACAAGCACGATTCGTCAAGGGTACATTTGAATATTATGGTAAAATGGGGAAAACTCACATGAAGGGGGAAACAATTGTGAGGATGATTACGGCACTTATTGTAAGTTTCGCTTTGCTGGCGGGTTGCGGTATCCAGGCGGTAAATGAAGCAGGAGCTGACGAGGAACCGACGAATAAGGAAGAAACACAATCAGCGAAGGAGAAAGAAAATAAGAACGAAAACAAGCAAACGAAGCAGCTTTATCAATTTGAAACGATGACATTCAAATTGTGGAACAGTGACATAATCCGCGGCCAGTTCACAGTGAATTTGCTTAATCCTGCGGAGACTTATGAAATTGCTGAAGGCGTGAAAGTCGAGTTGCTAGAATACTTCCCGGACTATGCTCATGATGGAGAAAATCCGATCAGCCGATCACCTTATCATTGGAATCCAGCCTTCATTTTCCAAATTACGGATGGCGATCAGATGGAAATATTGTTCAGTACGACCGATCGCATATGGAAGGCTGGGGAGGAGCATACAATGGAAGTAGCAGTGATCGATGCGACCACTACTACGTTTGAGGCGGATGTACACGATGTCCGTTCAACAATTGAAGAAGTGATTGAGGAGAAGAGAGACCAACTAGAAAATAAGTAGATAGAGGCAGGGGGGGCAGTGTACGAAAGGGATTTGTTGTTCTCATTTCTGCCTGCTCGTTAAATGTATGCCTCAATAAGATACGTGAGGTTTGATGAGGGGGGAGCCTTGAAAAAGGCAACCCCAACCTCTATAACTTCCTATATATTAGATAATCCCCTGCACTCTAAGGATAATCTCCGCAATGACGGCAGAGCCTAGATAAGTGCCAAGCAGGACGAGTGATCCGACGACTAAGCTTCTCCAGCCCAGCTTTGCAAAATCCGCCCACGAGCGGCCGATGGCAATCCCTGCATAGGCTAAAATCGGTGTCGTAATGGCCAATAAATTCACTTCCGATGTCCATTTTACAACATACTCCGAACCTGGTACCCCCGGGATGGATAGGGTGATTGCAATGAGCGAGATGTAGGCAATCGCCGGGATATTGAACGGCAGAAGTTTGTCCAGGATAAGTCCCGCAACGCTGATTCCGATTAGTAGTAGCATTCCCGGAATCGCTTGGAGGGGCATTACATCGTAACCAATCCAGTTGCCGACAAGCGTAATGAGCCCGATAATGGCTAACACCATTGTCCATTCTTGGATATTTCGTAACATTCGTCAGCCCTCCACCTTGTTCTTTTTCTCTCGAATCTTTATGAAAAATGCATACATTTTTTCCGTTAATGGCAACGCTATGAAGATACTTACATATAATCCGGTCGCCGCTGAAATAAGGTTACTTGCCCCGGCCAGCGCGATGATATCCGTTTCAAGATGCGGAAAAGCTGATACCAGTGATCCGCTCGCTGCCGCCATCATACTGCCACTCCCTACACCCGAAGCCATCGCAAACGATAACGGATGAATCGGTAAAGCTGTGGCCAAGATACCTGAAATCAATCCTAAGAAGACGGCACCAAAGATTGTCCCGAAAATATAAATGGACATGACGCCACGGCCTTCAGGGGAGTTCAATCCGAATTTGTCCATGATTAAAGCGACGTTCGGCTCTCTTCCGATGGAGTGGGTCATCCCTACGCTTTCCCTCTTTAAACCGAGAAACACAGCTACTGGCAAAGCGATCAAAAGCGTAGCCAAATGACCGAGTTCTTGTAATATCAAAGCCGGACCCACTTCTAAAATCGTACTGATCGAGGGTCCGATTGTTACACCAAATTTGGCGATTAATAGGCTAACAGCTAGAAAGATAAGTGTTTCGGCATTTTTTGATTGTTTTTCTTTTACAACGGGCGTGAAGTACAAGCCAAGACCGATCGCGATCGCGTAGAGCATCGGTAACAATAAGACGACACCACCGCCGATGGAAATTTGGTGGGTTCCGATGAATTCAGTGACAATGACAATTCCTAACACAATGGCATGCAGGCGCCAGTCTTTCCACAAGTTCATTTGCATTTTTCCCCCAAGTTATCGGATTCGTTTTTCTTGCTGTATTTCAAAGCAGCAGTTCCGAGTACTTGCGCTGCGGTTAATAATGCTTTTTCATCAATATCAAATTTAGGGTGATGATGCGGATAAGATTCCCGTCCGTCAATCGCCGCCCCGGTGAAGAAGAAGGCGCCTTTCACATGCTGTAAATAATAAGCGAAATCTTCGCCGCCCATCTGTGGTTCATATTCCTTAACCGACGTAACCGTAGGCGACAATTCCGCAATACTTGCGATAAATTCCGTTTCCTCTTCATGGTTCACGGTGGCTGGATAGCCTTTCGTATATTCATAGACATAATCAGCATCTGCCGCTAGGCATGTCCCTTTTACAACACGCTCGATTTCTTTTGCGACATGATTTCGCACATTTTCTTTAAAAGTTCTGACAGTGCCAGTCAAACTAACTGAATCGGCAATGATGTTATAAGGATTTTTAGCTTCGATGGAACAGATGGAAACAACGGCAGAATCAAGCGCACTCACACGTCTGCTAACGACTTGCTGCATATTGACAATAAGCTGGCCCGCGATGGCAATACTATCTTTCGTTGCTTCTGGCTGTGAACCGTGCCCGCCGTAACCGAGAACTTTAATATCGAAACGATCGGGGGCAGCCATGAACTCGCCGGAACGATAACCGATTTCACCAAGTGGGGCAGTCGCCCATAAGTGAGTTCCGAATATAACGTCCACGCCGTCAAGACAACCATCTTCAATCATTGCGATCGCTCCACCTGGAGGAAGTTCTTCTGCATGCTGATGGATAAAAACGATAGTCCCTTCAAGATCCTCTTTCATTCGGTTCAGCGCTTTCGCCAGCCCGAGCAATGCTGCTGTGTGCCCATCATGACCGCACGCATGCATGACCCCGTCAACTTTCGATTTATGGGGAAAATCATTTTCTTCTTGGATCGGTAGTGCATCAAAATCCGCTCGTAAAGCAATGGTTGGTCCCGGTTTTGCCCCTTCCAGAACGGCTACAACACCGCGACCTCCGACGCCTGTACGGACTTTATGCCCCAATTTTTCATGATAATCTGCAATAAACTTCGGTGTCTCCACCTCTTCAAAGGACAATTCAGGATATTGGTGCAGATAACGTCTGATCTCCACCATTTCCTCATAACCTTCATTTAGATAACGATATAATTGATCCATCATAATTCCTCCTAAAGCAATACAGTCTACATTTTGTTTACCGTGTCACACTTAATGATCTATTGTGGGAATGACTTTTTCGACATTTAATATTCAGAAAAAACAATCTCAAGGGTTTATTATTACGCTTTACCTTGAATCTTAATTTAATAATTATGTCCACCGTAATGATGGGGGGATATAGTCTGAAGGAATATCAAGTTATGTTTATGAATAACCTGCGCAAACATCAAAAAGTGAAACAGCATTTCTATGAGTCAAGCTAAATCCATCGCCAAAGAAATATGCCACTATATTATATAAAATATGGACATTTGTCCATCCCTGAAGAGCAATAAAAGGTGCTTTTCGAAATATGTTGCAACCTTTCACGCCAACAATCAGTTACTGGGATAAAAACCTGCGGCACATTACGCTGAAGACATAATTGAAAACCCGATAAATCCTTCTATAATTCCACTGATGTTTCATTAAATTTAAAATAGTGTTAAGATTGGGTTATAAGTCTAAGAGAATTACTGTTATAATGAGGGTTAGGGAAAAATCATTTCATGAAAAGGGGTAATGAACATGCGTAACTATCTGAAGCATTTTATCAATGGAGAATGGGTCGAATCCACCGGTTCAAAGACAATTGACGTCATCAACCCGGCTACCGAAGAAGTGATCGGTCAAATCAGTGATGGCACAAAAGAAGACCTAGATAAAGCCGTTGCAGCAGCCCGGGCCGCTTTTCCTTCTTTTTCTCAGACAACAAAAGAAGAACGTATCCAATTATTGAATCGAATTGCCGATGAATATGAAAAGCGTAAAGACGACATCGTTGAAACAATTACACAAGAGTTAGGTGCACCGCTTACAGCGAGTGAAAAGTCTCACTACAATATGGGATTGGGCCATTTCCGCCAAGCGGCAAAAGAGTTGGAAAGCTTTGAGTTCACGGAAACTCGGGGAAATACAGTAATCCGAAAAGAAGCAATCGGCGTCAGCGGTCTTATTACACCGTGGAACTTCCCGACAAACCAGACGGCCACAAAACTTGCAAGCGCTTTCGCCGCTGGAAGTACTGTTGTATTAAAGCCATCCGAGCTTACACCATTCGCCGCAATTATTCTAGCTGAAGTTTTCGAAGCTGCCGGGTTACCAAAAGGCGTTTTCAACCTTGTGAATGGTTCAGGAGAAGTTGTCGGGAATGGCATTAGTTCACATCCGGATATTGACTTCGTGTCCTTTACCGGTTCAGGAGCGGTCGGTCAGAAGATCAGCGAAAATGCAGCCAAGACAATCAAAAAAGTGGCACTTGAACTCGGTGGGAAGTCTCCGCTTATCATATTGGATGACTTTGACATGAAAAAAGCAGCTAAAATTGCAATTGCAAATGTTGTTTTCAACTCTGGACAAGTGTGCACGGCGGCCACGAGGACACTCATTCCAAAATCAAAACAAGAAGAGTTCATCGAAGCTGTGAAGGAAGCCTTGCCTAACTTCCCTGTCGGCGATCCACAGGATAAGAAAAGTTTCTTGGGACCTCTTGTTTCCGAGAAACAGTACAATCGCGTACAGGAATATATAGAAAAAGGTATAGAAGAAGGGGCTACGCTCATTGCAGGAGGAACCGGCAAACCAGAAGGCTTGGATAAAGGGTATTTCGTCAAGCCAACTGTGTTCACAGATGTTGACAATAAAATGACAATCGCGCAAGAAGAAATCTTCGGGCCAGTCATGTCTGTCATCACTTATGATGATATAGACGAAGCAATTGAAATCGCCAATGATACGGTATTTGGATTAGCAGGGTATGTCGTTGGGGAAGACGATGAAACAGTTACAAAAGTCGCGTCTTCGATCCGGGCTGGTCGTATTGTCGTCAATGGCGCCCGCGCAGACTTTTCCGCTCCATTTGGAGGCTATAAACAATCAGGGATTGGCCGTGAATGGGGAGAGTATGGCATAGAGGAATACTTGGAAGTCAAATCGGTCGTCGGCATGCCGTCGTAAGTATGTAGAAGGTAAGTTTACTAAACATTTATTGGATTTAACGGGCTCCTAAAGCGAGCCCGTTTTTTTATTGGGTTCTTCCCTAGACGTGTTCCTAGTTGTGTTTGGAGAAGCGTCCGCTCGACTCCTGCGGGAAAGCGAGAAAGCCGAGACCCAGCAGGAGCAAAGCGACGATGCGGCTCGGCGCTCGCCCGCGGAAAGCGAGCGGTAAGCTTCGGAAAACAGAGGATGATTCTAGTTTCCGTGTCTTTCGGGACGGCTTACCCCAACATTTGACTTAGAACCGATTTTCCAAAAAAATAGTGCCAATCGAATAAAGTGCAGCTTTACCGGCTAATTTAACACGTGGTCCTTCTAGTTTGCAGTGCACAATGCCACTTCTATCAGACAATTGCCGTGCAATCATCTCGTTTTTATTAAGTCTGTTTGCCCAATATGGGATTAAACTACAATGTGCCGACCCACATACAGGATCTTCATTGACATTTAATTTCGGAAAAAAAGCTCTAGAAACAAAATCAAAATGGTCTCCTTTAGCAGTGACTAAAACGCCAAGTCCTTCCGGAAACTCTTGTAACTTTGAAAAGTCAGGTTTCAACTTTTCAACATCTTCTTCGGAGTCTAGGACAAATAGTAAATCACGATTTTTATGTGCTTCTAAAGGTGTAATCCCCAATGCTTCGATCATTTGAGCGGTAATTGCAAGTTTTTCTGAAGGGACAGCGGGAAAGTCCATCTCATATAAATCATCCGTCCTATATACAGTTAGAATGCCGCTTAAAGTGTCAAACATAACTGTATTAGTGTCTTGCTCATAATAATTTAGTAGGACATAGGCCGTGGCTAAAGTTGCATGGCCACATAACTCGATTTCCCCCGCGGGTGTAAACCATCTTAAGTGATACGAATCATTATTTTTCACAGCGAAAGCAGTTTCAGATAGATTGTTCTCCATTGCAATTTTCTGCATTAAACTTTCAGATATCCAGTCTTCCAAAATGCAAACGCCAGCCGGATTTCCTTCGAAAATTTTCTCAGCAAACGCATCAACTACGTAATATTTCATATGAAGTCCTCCCATTTATATTGTGTGTATTCCTTGATTTCAGCGGATTTAAATGTAAAATGCTTGTCATCATATATTCGATTACTACTCAATCATAATCCGTCTATACGTATAACAGTCAACAGCGTACTATAACACTTGTTTAATTTGGAGGGAGTATGTTAGAAATTGAAATTAATCGTAATTCTACTATTCCGTTGCATCAACAAATTTTCGAAGGTATTTCAGATAGAATCCGGTCAGGGGGGATAGCTGACGGAGAGCGATTACCCTCCATCAGAGTGTTGGCGAAAAAACTTGGGGTTAGTTTAATGACAGTCGTGAAAGTGTATGAAAGACTTGAGAAAAGCGGATTCATTATTCGTATTCAAGGTAAAGGAAGCTTTGTTAACAATGATATGAAAGCATCTATGAAAACCGGATATGAGGAAGAAAAGTATGGATGGCAACTGGCCATTTCAGATTATGTACCAAGAAATCGCTTCGATCATTATTTCACTCCCCATGAAACTAGTTATCAGCTCTCGGTTGCTGCCATTTCTCCGGGGTTACTTCCGAATCGGTATATAAAGTCAGAGATATATAAGACTTTGGAAGAGCACCCACTGATCTTGTCGAAATATGGGCCGATTCAAGGGGATGAAGAGTTACGTTATACAATGAGTAAGTATCTTCATAAACAAAATATACACATTTCCCCAGATGACATTTTAGTAACGAGTGGAGCACAACAGGGGATCGATCTTATTGCAAGAACTTTTATTGGGCCAGGAGATGTAGTTGTGGTGGAAATGCCTACTTATTCGGCTGCCATTGATACGTTTCGAAATCGAGGTGCAACGATAATTGGTGTGCCCGTAGATGAAAATGGAATGCAAATGGATATTTTGCAAAATGTCATTGAGAAGTATAAGCCTAAATTAGTCTACACCATTCCTAATTTCCATAATCCAACGGGGCATGTACTAAGTGATAGTAGAAGAAGAAAGCTGCTATTGTTTGCTGAAGAATATCAATTTTTGATTGTAGAAGATGATCCTTGGAGTGAGATCTTTTTTGAAAAGGCTCCGCCACACCCTATAAAAAGTTATGATAGCCATGGACATGTCATTTATATTAAAGGGTTAAGCAAAGTAGTAGCTCCAGGATGCAGAATCGGTATTTTAATAGCTAACGGAATATTATTAGCAAGATTGCTCGTTTCAAAAGCAAATGTTGATCTCGGGAGTCCGATGTTAACTCAAAAAGTGATTCTTCCATTACTTGATTCAGAAAGAATTGAAAAGCATATGGAAAAGTTGAGATTTGCTTTGAAGTTAAGAAGAGATAAAGTAACCGATATTTTAAGCGCCAATTTACCTGAAGGAATACGCTGGACTGTTCCAAAAGGGGGTATAAATATATGGCTTACCTTTCCTGTAACATGCCATACTGATGACTTATTAATAGAATGCAGAAAACGGCACATATTATTCCTTCCAGGTTCCTCTTGCTTTTCAGAGGAAATTGAAAAAAATCACCTAAGAATAAGCTTTTCTTTTTTACCGGAAGAATTATTGGAAGAAGGAGTCGTAAAGTTTTGCGAAATCGTAACGGGGTTTATGAATAAGTAGTGAATACGCGAGAATAAAGGGAAGTTGATTAAAGAGAGCAATAAGTAAAGAGTTATTCGAGTGTTGTATTTTCGAATAACTCTTTTTATCATTTGCATCTATATAAATTGAACTAACTAATTTCTTCTAACCGTTGATGAGAGCAGACACGTGAATGTGTCTGCTCCTTTGAAATGCAAAGGAATTAGTGAATGTATACGTCACTCACCAACAAGTTACTGAGGATATCCGAAGGGATTTCGAACGTCACGACACCCATGTAACCAGGTGCGACTTCGTATTTGTCAAATGAAATAACAAGTTGATGATTTGCCGTAATATAGAAGTTCTGATCAGGTTTAATGGTTTCAAAATCCAAATAAGAAACTTCTTCATCTGCTGTCATTTGTCGCTTCATTTCTTCTGCTATATACGAACTAATGACCTTGATATATTGATCGTCTTTAAAAAGGCTCGGTAGTGTGATTAATATATTTTCCTGTTTATCGATTGTGTCGTACTGCATGGTTGTTGAAGAGGAGCCAATTGTATTTACCTCATAGCGGGCAATCGATAGAAGTTGGGCTGTATCTGTCATTACTTCGTAGCCGGTGTCAATTCCGAGGTGACCGTTTCCTGCTTTTTTCATCTCGGCAACTTCTTGTTCGAATTGCTCGAAGCGTGCTTTGTTTTCCTCGATATACTTTTCGTTCAATGAAGCTTGTAGCTTTTCATTCTCTAAACCATTAATTGCTGGTGTAGCAAGATCGGCTTGATATGTTTTTTCGTCCAAGGTTAACTTTTGAACAGTCAAAACTTCAACGATAGATCCGAGTACGGGGATATTCGCCATCGCTTGTGCCATTGTTGGACTCATGTTGATGCTGCTGACAAACAAAGCAGCAGCCGCCACTGCTCCGATCGTCCATTGTTTTAGAAAAGGACGTTTTTTCTGAGATGCTTTCGCCTGACGGATCGAGTCTTTTACAACATCATTCAACTCAGGGGGAATATCTATGTTGTCATAACTTTTTTTTAACCTATCTATTTTTTTCATAACCTGAATTCCTCTCCAACTTCAATACGTAGTTTTTTTAATGCGCTATACAACCTTGTTTTAACCGTATTGACATTTTGATCTGTGACCGCTGCGATCTCTTCAAGTTTTAAGTCTTCAAAAAAACGGAGAATGATAAGCGTCTTATATTTCGGAGGTAACTGATCAATCGCTTCTTGCAGGTCCATATCGGTCATTTCATCTTCTAACTTTGGTAAATGGACACTAAGAATTTCATCATCCATCACTGTAATCCGCTGATGTTTTCTGATGAAATCAATGGAAGTGTTGATGAGAATTCGATAGAACCAAGTTTTTAAATATGTGATTTCTTCAAGTCGGTCAATTGATTTAAGCGCTTTAAAAATAGAATCTTGTACAATATCGAGTGCATTTTCTTTATTTCTAACATAACTGTATGCAAGGCGATAATGGGTTTCTCGGTTTTCTATTATAAATTTTTCTACGAGTTCGAACTTATCCTTTTTTGTCATGACAAAAGATTCACCTTTTCTAATTTTCAACACGTCGCGATCATGTTCTAATTATTTGACGGGCTTGTTGCTTAAAAAGTTTTGAGGGAAGAACATGAAAATTGGAGCTGGAAGAATAATCGTTGTGTTTAGTTTTTCTGCAGTTGTTGAGCTTCCGTGAAGTAATGGCATTGCAACAATCTACCGAGGAAATAAAGGGGGATTGGGCGTAAAGTCAGCGTATACAAGACGCCAAAAGCGGATGGTTTTGAGGTGGAAAATCCATCATTGACCCACGGTTCTTATACTTTCTACCTCCAGGTACCGGGCGGTTTTACAATCGAATCTTTTTGTCAAATAGAAGGGACTGATCCTACGAAGGGACCGGTTCCGTCTTTTGGTAAGTCAAAAGGTTCTTCCCGATTATAAAAGAAATTAAATTACGATAAAAATGGAAAGGATGCAGATTTAAGCGAGAGACCGGAAATACATTCGGTCTCTCTTTTTTTATTTAACTGCCTGTTGGGTTTCGTGTATGTCTAACACAAGTAATGCCATAGTGAAAGGGAATTTGTTTTATCTTGGTGTTTTAAAGATATATTGGAAGATCTTATAAATGGTCTAGTTACTATATATTGGATAGTGTATTATTTCGTCAATCAGCCTATTGAATTGAGGGAGTAATAGGCTATCTATTTTTATGTGAAAAAACAATGAATCTTCAAATGAGTGCATTTGTTGAACGTTTTGTGACGACTTTTTTATCATTTAATGAAGTTCTTGTGAAGTGTGCTTTAGCTAATTGTTTTTGGTTTTTTGCTATATTAAAATAAATGATGAGTAGTGAGAGCTACTGGTTATTTTTTTGAAAGTTATGTTTGTAAAGTTTTTCAGACCAAAAGAAAGGGGTAACACCATGAGGAAGAAATGGGCTTTTTTAGGTTTAGTGATTAGTCTTTTCGCGATGTTAGCGGGTTGTGAACCACTTATGGTTTTAGATCCCAAGGGACCACAAGCCGAAACAACTGCCAATGTTATTTGGATCTCGATTGCGACAATGGCATTTGTTGTGGTAGCTGTTTTCGGTCTACTGGCATACATCGTTTTTAAATACCGCGCTTCGAAACAAAGTGAGGATTATGAACCTC
Source organism: uncultured Sporosarcina sp. (assembly GCA_948469885.1). GTDB lineage: Bacteria > Bacillota > Bacilli > Bacillales_A > Planococcaceae > Sporosarcina. The sequence goes on from CAOKMT010000008.1 coordinate 33,133, forward strand.
CGCATATCGAAGGGAACCCGATTGTTGAATCGATCATCGTCGGGATACCAATTATCATCATCATTTTCCTTTCAATTGTTACTGTCAAATCGACTTATGAAGTGGAGGCGACACCGAAAGGATATGAAGGTCAAAAGCCATTGGTTGTCTATGCTTCTTCCTCCGATTGGAAATGGCATTTCAGTTACCCGGAAGAAAATATTGAAACCGTGAACTACCTTTATATCCCAACAGATCGACCGCTTGAATTTAGATTGTACTCATACGGACCGATCACGAGTTTTTGGATTCCACAATTGGGTGGACAAAAATATGCGATGTCGGACATGGTGACGACGTTACATTTGGCCGCGGAGGTTCCCGGTGAGTATATGGGAAGAAATGCGAACTTCAGCGGGAAAGGCTTTGCGGAGAATATTTTTCACGTGGAAGCAATGCCCGAAGCGGAGTTCAATGAGTGGGTGGCAGATGTGAAAGCGACAGCTGAACCCCTTACTGAAGAAAAGTTCAATGAGTTGCTGGAACCGGGTCATCTTGGTCAACTGACATTCAGTGGCACGCATTTGGAATTTTTGCCGCCGCCTGAGGGTCATCACCATGGAGCAAATCAATCTCACGAAGATGAAGCTGATCCCACTGGCGCACATGACGAAATAGAGGCAAATCATTCGGATCATCAATAAATGTTACGGGATTCAATATATCTAACCAGATCTGTCACGTATTAAGTTTTTGAAAGGAGTACAAAAAGTATGGAATACTTTGATCGATTTGCCATACCTCATCCAAGTCCCGCGATTTACGCATCCATGGTTGCCATAGGTCTTACCGTGATTGCGATACTTATAGGCTTAACTTACTTTAAAAAATGGGGTTACTTATGGCGTGAATGGTTGACGACTGTGGATCATAAAAAAATCGGTATCCTGTATCTCATCTCCGCGCTGCTCATGTTATTCCGTGGTGGGGTGGATGCGCTGATGATGCGGGCCCAAACAGCTGTACCTGACAACACATTGTTGGATGCTCAGCATTACAATGAAGTATTTACGACGCACGGAGTTGTCATGATTATTTTTATGGCAATGCCCTTCATTTACGCTTTGATGAACTTCGTTGTCCCTTTACAGATCGGAGCGCGTGATGTTGCGTTCCCTCGTTTGAACGCGCTCAGTTTCTGGCTGTTCTTCATGGGGGCAATGTTATTCAATATCTCATTCGTCGTCGGCGGTTCTCCTGACGCTGGTTGGACGTCGTATTTCCCACTTGCAGGGAACGATTTCAGTCAATCGGTAGGAACAAACTATTACCTACTCTCAATTCAGATTGCAGGTATTGGTACGTTAATCTCGGGTATTAACTTCATGACGACAATTTTTAAGATGAGAGCACCTGGTATGAAATTGATGAAAATGCCAATGTTCACGTGGACAGCACTCATCACGAATGCGATTGTAGTTTTCGCATTCCCCGTCCTAACCGTTACACTTTTGCTAGGAACGATGGACCGTCTGTTTGGTACCCATATCTTCTCGATGACAAATGGCGGGATGGATATGCTCTGGGCAAACTTGTTCTGGGTTTGGGGGCATCCAGAAGTGTATATCCTCATTTTGCCGGCATTCGGTATTTATAGTGAGGTTGTTTCTACCTTCTCTCAACGTAACCTTTATGGCTATAAATCGATGGTCGCTTCGATTGTGATCATTTCGTTCTTCTCGTTTTTAGTTTGGACCCATCACTTCTTCACGATGGGACAAGGTCCACTAACAAATAGTATTTTCTCGATTACGACAATGGCGATTGCGATTCCAACCGGGATCAAGATCTTTAACTGGCTGTTGACGATGCGGAAAGGGAAAATTAAATTTACGGTTCCGATGCTCTATACAGTAGGGTTCATCCCGATTTTCACAATTGGTGGGGTGACGGGCGTCATGCTCGGTATGGCGAGTGCCGATTATCAATACCATAATACGATGTTTTTAGTTGCACATTTCCATTACACGATCATTCCGGGTGTTGTCTTCGCGATGCTGGCCGGACTTACGTACTGGTGGCCGAAGATGTTCGGTTTCATGTTAAACGAACGAATCGGGAAATGGGCTTTCTGGTTTATCATGATCGGCTTCAATGTCACATTCTTCCCGATGTTCTTTACGGGATTGGATGGGCAAGCGCGTCGGATGTACACGTATTCTGAAGCGACCGGGTTTGGTCCATTAAATATGCTTTCCTTTGTGGGAGCAATTGGTCTGGCGATCGGCTTTGCGATCATCGTCTATAACGTTTATTACAGTACGCGCTATGCTTCACGAGATATTGGAACAGATCCGTGGAATGCCCGTACGCTAGAATGGGCGACGCAGACGCCGGTACAATCGTATAACTTTGCACGGACACCGCATGTGAATTCCATTGAAGCTTTCTGGGATCATAAGAAAAAAGGTCAGCCGCTATTCAAAGGTGAAATTGAGAAGATTCATATGCCGAATAACAGTGGCGTGCCGTTTATTATGAGTTGTATTTTCTTTGTCTGGGGCTTCTCGTTCGTATTCAGCATGTGGATCCCGGCAATCATTACGACGATTGCAATCTTTGCATGTATGGCGCACCGTTCATTTGAAAAAGACGACGGTCATTACATTTCCGTCGAAGAAATTGAAGCAACAGAAAAAAATAGCGAGGTGTTAGCTGATGAAAATAGATAACTCGCTTCCACTCGAATATGGCACAGAACAGAATAAGTTGAACATACTAGGTTTCTGGATTTTCCTCGGAGCCGAAGTGATGCTTTTTGCAACACTTTTTGCGACCTATTTCACGTTGGAGCATCGAATCGGTAACGGACCCGCCGGAGCAGAGATTTTTGAACTCACACCGGTACTCATTGAAACGCTTTTGCTGTTAACGAGTAGTTTCACGATCGGTCTTGGCGTGCATGCGATGCGGATCGGTAAAAAGAATGCAATGATGACATTCTTTGCGATTACATTGCTTCTCGGTTTGGCTTTCCTCGGCGTGGAGATTTACGAGTTCACGCATTACGTCCATGTGGGAGCAGGCCTGCAAGTGAGTGCTTTCACGGGTGTTTTGTTGACGACGCTCGGGACGCACGGGGCGCACGTGACAGTCGGTCTCTTTTGGGGATTGTTCATCATCTTGCAAGTGAAGAAACATGGCTTGACGCCCGCCACGGCCAATAAGTCATTTATCTTCTCACTTTATTGGCACTTCTTGGACGTCGTCTGGATCTTCATTTTCAGCTTCATCTACTTGAAAGGAATGATGTAAGATGAGTGAATTATTCCCGCGTAAACAAGTGATGGGCTTTGTCTTTTCATTGGTACTGACAGCAGCGGCGCTGACTGTTTATTTCTTAGATGTGTCGTTTGCGATAGGGATGACGATTCTCTTGGTCACAGCATTCATTCAAGCGGCAGTTCAGCTCATTGGATTCATGCATGCAGGTGAATCGGAAGATAGAGCGGCGATTTACATGAACATCTATTACGGTGTCGCGATCGCGCTCGTTACGATCTTCGGTACATTGTTAATTTTAGTTTGGGATATGTAAGACGAAATAGACCAGATGAAAGCATCTCGCTTTCGTCTGGTTTTTTTAACTTGATTCAGCAGAAGTCCCCTACTTCCATATGTGGCGGGATGAATGCCAAAATGCCTTTCAAATCAGAGGGAGTTCAAACTCCCTGCTGATTCAAGTTCAAAGGAAGGCAACCTAAGTTCGCCACGTCCTGTGGCGACGGTTGCATGACCGACATCCTGTCGGCCCCGAGCTCGAAAAAATCTGGACGCAATCACGCTGAGGCGCGATTGATTGGGACGAAACTTTCAGCTTGTCGTGACGTAGAGTAGGAAGGTAACTTGAGTAACGGATGGTAGGTGATGAGTATGGATACGGACAAGTTGATGGACTATGCAGCCACCTATAAAAAGGGGTGGGAACATTATTCATTGAATCCATTCGCTTATGTGATTAACAATCGCAAATACTATTTGGTGTTTTATCATAGTTCTCGACCGGATGATGTAAAAGGACATGCGGTCATCTCTCTTGATGATGGGCCGCAAGCAGAATATAAGGCGGCACTCCTTCCACTAACAATTATGGTTGGCTCCGGGAATCAAATATTTAATATTGTCGGCCCAAGAAGTGAAATCGATCCTAATTTTTTTACCGATACGATAGAAGTAGTGGAAGCTTTCATCGGAGAAGAAGGAGCGGGGAATGGGCCGCTGATTGATGGGTTGCATCTATATAGGAAGTTGCATGCTTTACATACGGAGTTTATTGAACTGTATAACACGTATTTGGATGACTATGATAACGGTATTCTCGCTCGAAATGTAGTTACAGATGAGGACATCGATTATACGAACGAAGTGTTGGCTAAGTTTTCGATCCTGCAATTTCAACAAGGAATCTATACATATCAAAATTTTGAGAAACTGGTACAATTCCAGAAAAGTATCCGGCATCACAAGCTCCATAAGAAAATCCCGAAGCAAAGCTGGAAATTCATCAAAGGGATGGTTTCCGCCAAAAAGAATTTGACGATGACATTAGGAGCGTTACAATTCGAACGAAGCATCGCCCATTTGGCTGAAGAAGAACAAGTGAAAGCGATCAAAAAAGAGTTATATCGTATCAATGAAAAGATGCTTTTGGATCGTAAAAGAAACTTACGAGGCCCAGCAGTACAATGAATTCGATGTGATATCAAAGTACGGGAAAAGGTATACTACGCACAAATCTATTGAGCGGGTATACCTTTTTGATGTGGATTTGTTTAAGATAATTGCTAAAAGTTATTGATAATCTCACAAATGGTATGTAAGATGAATTATATACTTTATCTTGCTAAAGTGATAAAAGATTAATGGAGCGACAGCAATCCAAAAGAATGGTTGTCGTTGTTTGGGAAGGTGTTTGGAGTGGCGAAGAAAAAAGGGGCCGGATTTGTGGACCGGTTTTTAAATAAAATCGAAGTGGCGGGCAATAAACTGCCTGATCCAATTCTTATTTTCATCATATTGATGGGCGTCATTTTGTCGGGGTCATTCATCGCTTCATTGTTTAATTTGAAGGCGACGAATCCGGTAACCGGCGAAGTGATTGAAGCGGTTAACTTGTTATCGGGTGAAGGGCTGTTAAAAATTCTGACAGAAAGCATCGATAACTTTAGTGCATTTCCGCCACTCGGCATGGTGCTAGTTGTCATGATCGGGATTGGACTTGCTGAGAAAACGGGTTATTTTGAGGCGGCGATGAAACGTGTTATCGAAGTTGCCCCTCGTTCCCTGATTATCCCGACAATTATTTTAGTTGGCATTATCGGAAATGTTGCCGGGGATGCAGGACCGGTCATTTTGCCGCCAATCGCTGCGATGGTGATGATCAAATTAGGTTATCACCCGTTTGCAGGACTCATTATGGCTTACGCCGCAACATTAGGCGCATTTTCTGCGAATCTAGTTTTAGGGATGGCCGATGCCCTCGCAGCCGGTTTTACGGAGCCCGCTGCCCAGCTCGTTGATCCTGATTATACGGCAAATATTGCGATGAACTATTACTTTATCGCTGCCTCTGCAATTTTCTTGCTGTTTATCATTTATTTTATAACGACAAAGTTGACCATTCCTAGACTGGGGACTTATACAGGGCAGGTCGCGGATGATAAGAAGTTAACGCCAGCACAAATTTCAGCATTACGGTGGGCGAATATTTCAGCGCTCATAACGGGGATTGTGTTTATTGTTCTTGCTCTTCCAGAGAGTGGTTTGCTCCGGAATGCTGAAACCGGTTCGCTCGTGAATGATTCACCGCTCATGAATTCCGCTGTCTTCATCATCACGATTCTATTTTTCGTTCCTGGATTGGTGTATGGCTTGAAAGTGAAAACGATCAAATCATCCAAAGACTTCGGGAATATATTGAGTGATTCTATGGGAACGATGGGAAGTTATATTGTCCTTGTTTTCTTTGCGGCGCAGATGCTGGCTTATTTCAATTGGAGTAATTTAGGACCAATTTTGGCCATCAAAGGGGCAAATACCTTGGAAGCGATGAAAGTCGAAGGAATCCCTTTAATTGTCGGCTTCATCATCTTATCGATGATGATCAATTTACTCATCGGAAGTGCATCTGCGAAGTGGGCAATATTGGCACCGGTTTTCGTACCGATGTTTATGTACCTTGGGTATGATCCGGCATTTACACAGATGTTGTACCGGATCGGTGATTCAATCACCAATCCGATTACGCCAATGCTGCCATATTTCCCACTATTATTGGCGTTTGCCAAAAAGTATGACAAGAATGTTGGGATTGGTACATTCATTGCGCATCTATTACCTTATTCGGTTGTCCTCTTCTTTGCATGGACAATATTCATGATTGTTTGGTACTTACTAGGGATTCCAGTCGGACCGAACGGACCCATCTTTTTGCAGAGTTAATAAACTTGTGGTTCGTTAGATTTTAGGCGTGATGCTCACTGGTCAAGCCATCAAACGATCAGCAGTTTACTGATTCAATATAACAATTTGGTAAGCCGTATGCCTTAATAGGGCCTGTACGGTTTGATGAGTGGGGTAGCCTTGAAAGAGGCTACCCTACTCTATTATGAATATAAATGTGAAGACTTTGGTTGTTGAGATTGGAAATACATGAGTAAAATGATTCGGGAGGAAGTAAGTGAGGTCGCGAATGAATGGAATTAGTTCTTGGGTCCCGAAAAATGGATATGAAAACAGTAACGTTTTTAAATATAGAGATGAATCTTGGTAAATATCAAATGTGGAGTGTTGCAGAAAGAGCGCATGAAAGTATAAATTCTGAAACACTATTGTTTGGTCCAAGTAAAAATTAAAAGTAAGAGTGGGATAGCTATTAAACAGAACAGAATTCTCTTTATTCTTGCTGTCTTCGATACGCTCAAAAAATCAATAACGGCTCCAACTGCAAGAATTCCCAACGAAATGATAGCTGATAAAGTTGACCGAAAAATTGAAAAGTTGATAAATGCAATTGGGATTAAGCATACAAGCAGAAACTTTTTCAAGTGATCACCCCGAATTATTTATGTAATTTCTCCCTTGTCTTAAGGCCCTCAAATAGGTGTGTAAACCTACTCATACCTAACACCTTATATTTTCATCATCCACTATCTAATGATTATTCTCAATAGTTAGTTATGTTGTATGAGATGTAGACATTTCTACGGACTCATTCGTTGTATAAGTAGAGGGAGGATAATTGATGAAAAAAGAAAATATATTAGCCTCTTATCTTCTTAATCTAGGAGAAGAAGTGTTCAACCTACTACTAGCGAAAGGAGCGAGAAAAGAAGACGCGGAAGATATCATTCAAAATACTTTTTACAAAGTATATACATTGTTGGACGATCTAACAGAGCACAATATACGTCCATGGTTTTTTAGAGTAGCGCTCAATGAATATATTGACTTGAAAAGGAAAAAAGAGCACCAGAACCTCATTTTAACCGAGGAGATATATTCAAAGTTGCAGCATACGGAGCGTGAATTAGAGGCGATTTTAGACAAAGAGGAGATTGTCTATTTATTAAAGGATATAAAAAAAGAATACAAAGAAATATTCTTTCTAAAGTATTACTATGATTTCTCGTATGAAGAAATCGCGTCTATGTTAGATGTTAAAGTAAACAGTGTGAAACAGAAGTTATACCGTGCAAGGAAATCAATTCACTCGAAAGTCAGGAGGCAAACATGAATGGATACTTCATTAAAAGGTGCTTTGAAAAAAGCTAAACGTAAGCAGTTGTTGAAAACTACCATGATTTCCGTTATTGTTGTCATTATTTTACTACCGATCGTGTATAAAACCGGCGATTATTTTGCAGCGAAAACCGCTACAAGACTTCACGAACAACTCTTTTTACATAATGCGATTGCCGAACCTAATGTTCGGATAGATTCTCAAGTGAAGAGTAATAATTCCTTATTTGGCGGTAACATTGTAACGAATCGTTCTAAAAATATTAACGGCTATTTGGTGCAATGGAGCACGCTTACAAGCTCGTATGGACCGTTTCGTGTCCATATTGATCATAACGAGTTAGTCCCTGGGGTTTATTGGTCAGATACAGAGTTCTATGAGTACGATAAACAAACGAAGAAGAAAGTCGCGACTTTTTATCATCCATCTATTCAAGACTACGTTAGTGTGAAAAATGAATTAAAGGAAATATCACAAATGGAAGACTATGTTGCGGAAGTTGCCATATCTTTTGACCAGCCTTACACAATGCAAGAAATTCAAGGGAAAATACCTAATGATCTCAATATTGTCTGGTTGTATATGGCTTCACAAGTTGTAGATGAAAGCAACGGTCCATCTGGATTACCGATTTATGGATTTGCTCCATCCGATTCACCAAAGGAAGCGTACAGCAGCTTTATCACGGCACTTGAAAAATATGATGCAGGTGGCTATAACGAGGCCATCCAAGAGTTTCTAAAGTTAACTAAAGATAAACAGTTTGAAGAAGTGCAAATTTTAGGGGTGATGCTCACTGGTCAAGCGGTTAATTTTAAAGCTTTAGAGAATCAGGATTTTATCCGCGGAGCCTCCGTAGGTGTGACTGCACCTGTCGTTCCTTATATAAAACCGATGAAATAGTAAATGAGAGACCGGAAGTACATGCGGTCTCTTTTTTTACTATATTCTTTTGTTAAATATTTGGTCAACGAATCACTTGAAACACTATAATTGCTTAATTTTTAATTGACAATGAGAATCATTCTCGTTGAAATTCAGGGGAGAGATGTTCTCAATTAAGAGAACATTTAGGAACTTGTAAGAAATTTAAAGGAGATGATAATGATGAAAAATAGAATGAGCTTATTGCTCTTTGCATTAATGGCCATTTTAGTGCTTGTTGCATGCACAGATACAACGAAAGAAAAAGAGACATCGCAAAATGAAAAGGAAGCGTCTGTTGGTGAACAAGAAAGTCAAACTGAAAGTGATATGCAAGAAATTACATATTTAGGTGAGACATATGTCGTGCCAGAAAAAGTAGAGCGCATCGTCATTACAGGCGCGATGGAATCGATGGAAGATGCGACAGCTTTGAACATAGAGCCGGTAGGTGCAATTACAGTTGCAGGAGAGTTTCCAGAAGTTTTTAAAGCGGCCATGGGAAAAGCGGAGTCTATCGGTGAAAAGCAACAACCGAACTTCGAAAAAATCTTGGAATTGCAGCCGGATGTTATTTTAGGAACGACTAAATTTCCAGATGAGGTGGTTCAAAAATTAGAACAAGTTGCGACGACTATTTTAGTCTCCCATATCTCAACAGATTGGGAAGATAATCTGATGTTGATGGCACAATTAGGAGATAAAGAATCAGAAGCGAAAGCTCTTTTAGCCCAATACGAGAAAGATATCGAATCGGCTAAAGCATCATTACTGCAAGAGTTTGAAGGAGACACAGTGATGGCGATCCGTATTCGAGGAGGTCAGATGTTCGTCTATCCGGAAGATGTATTCTTCAATCCTTCTTTATACAATGAGCTCGGATTGGAAGTACCGGAAGTCATCCAGAAAGCGAAAGCACAAGAAGCCATTTCAGTTGAGCAATTGGCGGAAGTGAATCCAGATGTACTTTTCGTCCAAGTTCAACAAAGTGGAACTGAAGAAAATGAGCAAGCTTATGAAGAAATGAAAAAGAATCCCATTACGCAAAATATCACGGCTTTCAAAAATGATGATGTCTATATCAATATTGTCGATTCATTGTTAGAAGGCGGCACAGTATTTAGCAAAATCGAATTTTTAGAAGCGTTACAACAGAATGTATTGAAGAAATAGAGGGAAGCTACATGTCTATCATGCGACAGAATAAGTTTTTGCTAGCTTTTTTCTTATTGAGTTTATTTGTCATCACCATTGCATGTTCAACGATGTATGGGGCTACCCGCTATTCTGCATCTACGATTTGGGAAGCATTCGTTTACTTTGATTCGACGAATATGGAACATTTGATCATTCGAACGTCAAGGATTCCTCGGGTGCTAGGCGCCTTATTCGTCGGCGCTTTTATCGCGATATCAGGGGCGCTGATGCAAGGGATGACAAGGAACTATTTAGCTTCACCAGGCATTATGGGCGTAACGGATGGTTCGGTTTTTGTCATTACTTTATCTATGATTTTCTTACCAAATCTACAACCGCTCACTTTGTTATTTTTTTCTTTTATAGGCTCAATCGTAGGAGCGGCGTTCGTTTTTGGCGTCGCTAAAATCGTTCCAGGTGGCATGACCCCTTTATCGCTCGTCATTATCGGGACAATTTTAGGGATGTTTTTAAGCGGGGTATCTCAAGCTTTGGCGACTTATTTTCAAGTCTCGCAAAACATTAGCTTTTGGTACAATACGAGACTTCATCAAATTGACCCAGTTATGCTTCAATGGTCTGTGCCTTTAGCGATTATTGGTCTCGTTCTTGCCTTGTATGTTGCCAAGTCAGTTACGGCGATATCACTAGGAGATGAGGTTGCACAAGGTCTAGGTATTCACGTCGGCGTGATGAAAGGATTGACGTTAGTAAGTGTCGCCTTATTGACAGGCGTCTCCGTAGCTTTAGTCGGTAAAGTGACCTTTATCGGTTTAGTGATCCCTCATATTACTCGCTTTTTGATCGGAGAGGATTATAAAAGGGTGATTCCGTACGCTGGGTTGTTTGGCGCCTTATTTTTTGCGTGGGCAGACGTTATAAGCCGTGCGATCAACCCCCCTTTCGAGACACCCGTCGGCGTTATTACAGCGCTTGTAGGCGTCCCTTATTTCCTTTACCTCATCCGCGTAAGGGGGGGAAAGCAATATGCCTAAACAAAAGCTGAATATCCGATTTTTTATAGTGGGGAGTATTGGTATTGCTTTTGCCTTACTGATTTTCTATTTCAGTTTAACGAGTGGTACGTATCCTTTGACTACATCAGAAACGTTTCGAACGTTATTTGGAATAGATCATATCCCGAACCATGAGCTTGTCATCTTTGGTTTTAGGATGCCTAGAATTGTTATTGGTGTCTTGGTCGGTCTAGCGCTGGGCGTCGTGGGGGCCATCCTACAAGGCGTGACGAAAAACAATTTGGCGGATCCAGGGATTTTAGGGATCCAGTCTGCTGTGGGGCTCGTAGTGGTGCTTTATATGTTCATCGTTCAAGGTGATATTAAAGAGATGTCGATTCTCTCGATTGTTGGGATGTCTGTCTGGGGATGGATTGGCGGCATAGTGGCAGCTCTGTTGCTCATTGTGCTTTCAAGTCATCGCGGAAAGTTGGATCCGAAACGGTTAATCTTGGTAGGAATTGCATTGAATTCGGGTTTTGGCGCACTTACGCTGTTCATTTCATTGAAGATGAATCCGCAAGACTTTGAGATGGCGACCGTATGGTTATCGGGAAGTATTTACAGTGCTTCTTGGCAACAAGTCATGTCCATGTTGCCGTGGGTCATCGTCCTCATTCCATTGCTTATTTGGAAAGCACCGATTCTCGATACTTTACAACTCCATGAAGTGACAGTGGTTGGTTTAGGGGTTCGAATTAACCGAGAACGTGTAATGTTGTTAATTGGAGCGGTTGGTTTAATCAGTGCAAGTGTCATCGTTTCTGGAAGTATAGCATTTGTCGGCCTCTTGGCTCCCCATATTACGAGAAGATTAGTGGGGATGCATCATCAATATGTTATTCCGATGAGCGGGATTGTCGGGGTGATTCTTGTTTTAACAGGAGATTGGATCGGGAAGACGGTATTCGCACCAGCAGAATTGCCAGTCGGGATCGTCATTTCTATTATTGGCGTGCCGTATTTTGTTTATTTATTAATCCGAAACAGTCGGAAAGTGACAGCTTAAAGAATGGAGGTTTGTTATGAGTTATACACATATAGTGAAAATGATACGTCACCCTTTGTCTGAAGCTGCCTATCGAGTGACAATTGCGATTCCAAAGGAGCGGGCACCGAAGGAAGGGTATCCAGTCCTTTACGTTTTGGACGGTAACGCTTATGGTGTGCTTTTTGAAAATGTTGTGACTTTGCAATCGCGACGCACTGAAAAAACAAGTGTGCCTCTATCTGTGATCGTATCGATTGGATATGACCAAGAAGCAGTTTTTCCTTCTCTACGCGTCTATGATTTCACGCCGCCCAGTGACGTCATGAACTTACCGGAACATCCTTCTGGCAAGCCTTGGCCTCCTTTTGGAGGAGCCGAGGATTTTTTAGAAGTATTAAAAGGAATAAAAGAAATCGTTCGTGAATTGCTAGATGTGAATGTTGACCAGCAACTTATTTTCGGACATTCTTTAGGCGGATTGTTCCTCGTCCAGACGCTTATTCGAGAACCTCAATTATTTTCACGCTACTATATCTGTAGTCCATCGCTCTGGTGGAATCAAGAGCAAGTATTACAAGAAGCTTTACAAATTTCACAATTGGAATGTGCGGTTTTCATTGCAACGGAGCAAGAGGCGAAACATCAGATGCATGAAAATGCATGGACCTTATTTTGTCATTTAGAGTCATTACCTTTACAATCGGTAGAGTTTTACACGTCACCAGCTGAAAACCATATGTCCATCGTTCCAACGACGATAAGCCAAGCATTACGGTTTTTAATGCATCCGAAGTCTATTGCGCCAGCATCACAAAAGTAAGAAATTAGGGCGTAGGAAATGATAGCTGATGAATAAAGGCATGAAAATTGGGGGCTCTTCTTAGTGCAAGTTTGCAATCAACCACTGAAAGGAGAGAACCCACATGCTTAAAAAAACAGCATGTCAATCTCTTCCGCAATCGCTTAAAAGGTTGGTTGGCGCGTTGCTAAGAACTTATCCCTCGTATTATATCCTCCTTTTGTAGCCGAAGCAGCTGCCTCTCTTCATTTCTCATCTCTCCCCAAAACCAGTTAATTTTCGACTTTTCTCGCTTATAAAGAACAATAAAGGCTAATAATGATTATAAGTCCATCGGGATAAGGGCGAACATCCTCGACGAATGCTTCTTCCATAAGTGCCTGGAGGAATGTAATTGGGAATACATGTAAAATAAAGAATAATTAAAAATCTTACCACTTTGCCATAAATTCATGTACAATGGAGGGAATAAAACGTTAACAGATATAAAGGAGAAAAAATGGCAATTATTACAGAGGAATCTACCTTTTCAGCCTACACCTTATTTAGTCGCGAAGAATGGGCAAATTTATCTAAAACAACGGCAGACCTTCTTTCTGCTTCCGAACGTTTGGAACTAGAAGGTATTTACGAATCCATATCAGCTGACGAAGTATCTGAAATTTATCTACCATTATCGCAGCTATTATATATGCATATGACACAATCTGTCACGCTTCACCAAAATGTGAATCATTTATTGCAGAAGAAAACGAAGAAGGTTCCTTTTGTGATTGGAATCGCTGGAAGCGTTGCTGTTGGAAAAAGTACAACAGCTAGGTTAATCCAAGCGCTTGCTTCACGCTGGCCCAATCAGCCTAAAGTAGAACTTGTAACGACGGACGGTTTTCTGTATCCAAATGCCGTTTTGGAAGAACGGGGCTTAATGAAGCGGAAAGGTTTTCCGGAAAGTTACGATATTAGTCGCCTTATCCGCTTTCTTTCTGAACTGAAATCGGGAAAGAGTCATATTGAAACGCCGATGTATTCCCATTTGTCCTACGATATTTTACCCGATCAGGTTCAAACGATTAGCGCACCTGATGTAGTAATTGTCGAGGGCATTAACGTCCTTCAAGTCAATCGAAAAAATCGACGTTTACCGCAAGTGTTTGTTTCGGATTTTTTTGATTTCTCGATTTACGTGGATGCCGAAGAAGAGGATATTATGACTTGGTACATCGAGCGTTTTAAGTTGCTACAAAACACCGCATTCCAACAACCCGAGTCTTTTTTCCATCGTTATCGTCATTTATCTGATTCGGAGGCAACTGCTTTTGCAACTGATATTTGGAAGACGATTAACAGTGTGAATTTGGTGAAAAACATTCGTCCCACACGGCATCGTGCCGATCTGATTTTGAAAAAAGAAACGGGTCATCGTGTAGGAGAAGTCCAGCTTAAGAAAATGTGAACGATCTGATGATTGTCTCTATATTCGAGTTTGGACGCTAAACATAGATAGGAATAGCAAATTGAAGAGAAATAAAAAGGATTCGTTGCTCATGGCATTCGAATCCTTTTTTACATGGAGTCCAAAGACTATTTTCAACTCATGATTCTTCGTAATCGCTCAACGGCTTCTGGTATTTTTTCTTCCTTTATATGTGCGAACCCAATGACCAAATCAATTCTATTCTTCATCGTCTCCTTATTGCGCAACATGAAACGCTCCATCGAATAGATTTCTAGTTTCTCCTGTTTAGCTCTTCCTGCAATCTCTTCATAACTTCTTGTCGTGCGGAAACTTGCGATAAAATGAAGCCCTGCTGGAATGTCCTCTATGTATAGATTGGCGCCGAACTGAGCGCGCAAGTGTTTAATCAACAGCTTCCTTTTCATCTCGTAATGATGATTCATCCTTTTTACATACCTACTATAATCACCACTATTAATAAAATAATGTAAGGTGTACAAGCCTAATGTGTTGCTTTCCTGTATTAAGTCTGACCAGTGATTACGATAAGTTCTTAACATTTCAGGTGGCAACACCATATAGCTTATTCGAAAACTAGGCAATAGGGTTTTCGAAAATGTCCCTGTATAGATCACGCGTTTATTGCGGTCTAAACTTTGAAGAGAAGGGATATTATCGGTTTCATATTTAAATTCACTATCGTAGTCATCTTCAATAATATATCGGTGATCCGACTTGACTGACCAATTGAGTAGCTCTATCCGCCTTGAAATCGGCATGATTTTACCAGTCGGAAATTGATGGGATGGGGTGACAAGTACAAATTGAGCCTCTGATTCCTCGATTTTCGCGATATCAATTCCATCCTCGTCCAACTGAATGGGCCGGACGTTCAAACCTGTTTTTTTGAGCATTGTATAAAAGCGGGGATACCCCGGGTTTTCTAAGGCAATAACAGTTCCGGTCCTTTGTAGGCTCATCAAATTGCGGATTAAAGACTGTGTACCTGATCCAATGACAATTTGTTCAGGTTCACAATGGATGCCACGTGATAATTTTATCAAGTGTGCAATCGTTTCTCTGACCACATAGGGCCCTTGCGCATGCGGAATTTCTGTAAGTTCAACTTTATGATTTTTTATCGCTTTCTCTTGATGCTTCATCCATTCTTTAAAAGGGAATAAGGAGATGTCAGACGTCATGTGAGAAAAAGAAAGCCAACCTTCTTTGGCATGGGTTTCTTCTTTTAAATCATCCGGGATACTGTTTTTATTTCGATCTTCTTTAACGATAAATTCGGTTATGTTTTCGACATAATAGCCTTTTCTTTCCACTGCATAAATGTATCCTTCGGCAAGTAGCTGTTCGTATGCATTGGTAACGGAATTCACGCTAATATCCAGTTTGCTTGCCAGTTTTCTTTTTGAAGGTAGTTTTTCATTTGATTGAAGACATCCGGCTAAAATACCTTCCTTCACTTGCTTATAAATTTGTTTGTATAGATATTTTCCCTTTCTATTAATCTCCAAAGTTGAAAAAAACATGTAACCTCTCCTCATCTGGTACCTTAATAAGCTAAAATCTGGTACTTTTAATTATATCAGATTAGAGGGATAATTACGTAAATTCTTAATAAAGGGAGAGATATACATGACAACGACTATCGGAGTAACTGAAGAACTTCAAGAGAAAAGAAGAAAATACATCCCCCAAGGCGTCAGCAATGGGAATTTGAATATTGCGCATTCCGCAAAAGGTGCTACGATTACAGATATCAATCAGAAAGAATGGATTGACTTTGCGGCTGCGATCGGGACATTGAATGTCGGGCATAGCCATCCAAAAGTGACGGCTGCTGTCACCACGCAGATTGAAAAGTTTTTGCATCCCGGTTTCAACGTTATGATGTATGAAAACTACATTCAATTAGCGGAAAAGCTCTGTGAGATCACACCAGGTACATTTGAGAAGCAAGCGGTCCTTCTGAACTCAGGCGCGGAAGCAGTTGAAAACGCTGTCAAAATGGCGCGTAAATATACAGGGAGACAAGCAGTCGTTTCATTCGTACGCGGATTTCATGGTCGAACGAATTTGACGATGGGCATGACAAGTAAAGTGAAACCGTACAAATTAGGATTCGGGCCTTTTGCGCCGGAAATTTACCAAGCGCCTTATCCTTATCTTTATCATAAACCGGAAGAAATGACAGAGGAAGCATACGTGGATCGGGTCATTGAAGAGTTCAAAGATTTCTTTATTGCTACGGTCGCACCGGAAACGGTTGCTTGTGTCGTGATGGAGCCAGTTCAAGGCGAGGGAGGCTTCATTGTTCCACCGAAGAAATTTGTACAGGCTGTAAGTGAATTCTGTAAAGAACATGGAATCATTTTTGTGGCAGATGAAATCCAAACGGGTTTTGGACGGACAGGTACGATGTTTGCGATGGAACAATTTGACGTCATCCCTGATTTGGTAACGGTTTCAAAATCATTGGCTGCCGGTTTGCCTTTAAGTGGTGTTGTCGGTAGGGCAGAGATTTTAAATGCGGCTTCACCGGGCGAATTGGGTGGAACGTATTCGGGCAGTCCGGTTGCTTGTGCCGCTGCATTGGCAGTAATCGATGTTATTGGAGAAGAAGGTTTGCTTGCAAAGTCTGAGATACTTGGACAGAAGCTCGAGTCAAAGTTACATGAACTCGCGCAGAAACATAGTTATGTTGGTGAAGTCCGACGTTTAGGATCGATGGTTGCTGTTGAAATCGTCAACAACCGGACGGAAAAACAACCGAATAAAGAAAAAACAAATGAAATCGTTCAATATGCAAATGAAAATGGCTTGTTGCTGCTTTCCGCGGGACTCAAAGGAAATGTCATTCGCATCTTAGCCCCGCTTGTGATCACAGATGAAGAACTTGCCAAAGGATTGACGATTTTGGAAGCTGCATTTCAGTAAAAGCAAGGATTCAGGATTGGGGGAAGTTTGTCTATGAGTAAAGGATTTTCAAAATCTATGTCTTCTTGGGATGTCTTATTTTTAGCGATGGGTGCGATGCTCGGTTGGGGATGGGTTGTTCTTTCTGGAGAATGGATCCTTGGCGCTGGCTTTTTAGGCAGCGTCATCGCATTCCTCGGAGGTGGTTTATTAATCGTCTTCATTGGCCTTACTTATGCTGAGTTAGCGGCAGCAATACCGGAAACGGGTGGGGGACTCGTGTTCGTTTTGCGCGCTTTCGGCAAGAAAAGTGCCTTTGTTGCGGCGTGGGCTGTTTTGTTTGGTTATGTTACGGTTATCATGTTTGAAGCGGTAGCATTACCAACCGTTATTGACTACGTTCTCCCCATAAACCATCAATTGTTTCTGTGGACCCTAGGCGGGGGGGATGTTTATCTCACTTGGGTACTGATCGGATCAGGAGGAGCGATCGCTTTAACTGCATTAAACTACTTTGGGATTAAACCGGCAACAATCTTTCAATCCGTTTTTACAGTTGCTATCGTTTTAGTAGGTGTCCTTTTATTATTTGGTGCACTGAAAAATGGACAACTGTCGAACGTAGAACCATTATTTAGAGGCGGCGTTGGAGGAACGATGTCAGTCCTCATTATGATTCCATTCTTATTTGTAGGCTTCGATGTGATTCCGCAAGTAGCCTCTGAAATTAAGGCGCCACCGAAAATCATTGGCCGTATTTTAATTGTTTCAATTGTAAGCGCTGTCTCTTTTTATTTATTAATTGTTTTTGGTGTGAGTGTCGGATTAACGGAATCTGAGCTTGCCTTATCTTCATTGGCGACGGCTGACGCGATGGTGAATTTATTTGGAAGCCAATGGTTCGGTATCCTTCTTGTACTAGGAGGCGTTGCAGGAATTATTACAAGTTGGAATGCATTTATCATCGGTGCAAGTCGAATCTTGTATGCAATGTCTGCTCGAAATATGATTCCGAAATGGTTCGGATACATTCATCCGAAGTATAATACGCCGACGAATGCGATTGTATTTCTTGGAGCGCTTGCATTTGTTGCACCTTTTCTTGGGCGACCTTCACTTGTATGGATTGCAAATGCAGGGGGACTAGGAATCGTTTTAGGCTATCTTTTAGTGTCTATTGCATTTTTAAGGTTACGAAAATTAGAAGCTGGCTTAGTACGTCCTTACAAAGTTAAACATTATCGATTTGTTGGTGTAATGGCGATTTTATTGAGCATCCTTTTTATTAGCCTCTATATGCCGGGAATGCCTTCCGCGCTTGTTTGGCCAATCGAATGGCTTATTGTCGGTGTATGGTCCTTAATCGGCTTCGGCTTATGGTCTCTACGACCGAAGGAAGACGTTGAAGGCGTATTAACGAATGTCAACGAGATCTGAAGTGAAGAATTCAGCTAAGGGGTTCAGACATAAATAAAATCGTACAGAGCAAAATTTCTATGCTTTGTACGATTTTTGTTTTTCATTTTTCAAAAACTTGGTGGATAACGTCACTCGCTTTGCTGTTATTCAAGTTTTTGTGAATGCAACTTGCTGGTTTTTCTCGTAATGTTTCGGCGAAAGCATTGGCCAAATCTGTCTCCCCCGAAATGTGAACTTCGTGCCAGCCCCGTTCTTTCTTCAACTTGTCAATGACTTGATCCATTCCTTTGTAGAACCCTTTCAAATTACTTCTCGGCCGGAGTTTTACCACAGGCTTTTCTGCGTTTCCATTTTCTTTAGGATCGGTCGGTTCAGCTTTCCGGATTTTCCATCTTTCTTCGACTGAATCGAAATCATAAATCAGTTCTTCTTTAACAGCACCCATCGCTGTATCCAAAATCCGGGTTTCTCTGTAGCTTGGCAATACAATACCTGCTTCTGGGTAAGCTTTATACATATACTCCATTTCTTCGGTCATCGGCTTTTGTTCCCAATGGAAGCTTGTTTTCACTGGGACTTGTACGTAGTGAACCGACCACAACTCAGGTTCAACAGCTGCAAAAATGACGACACTCTTACTTAGGTTATTTTGATTACTTTCAATTTCTTCCTTCACTTTTGTCTTAAGCGCTTTAAAAGCTTTCAATTCACTTTCATCTTCCGAAGCGGCCAAATACTCATCAATCCGCTTAAACCCATTTTTCAAATGAATTTTCCAACCGCCATTTAATTGCTGCGGGTCCCCAGGATTGGTGTTTAAATACACGCTGACAACACGACGATCGTCACAGTGAAATTCTTTTAAGACCTCAAGTTCCTTACGTAATCGCATAATTCAAACAACCTCCATTCGTTATAATCTCGATTAGTATGTGCATGGAATGCGAATTGAATGTAAGGAATGTAGATTAGCCTTCATGATTTATTGGGAAAAGTACACACTTTATCTTTTAAAATAAAGGATAACGTGAACCCCAAAATGGCGATTGGTGTAAAGACCTTATTCTTGACAAGACTTGAATTTTAGCAATCGGAAGGGCAGCATATGCTGTAATAACTGCGGGGTAAGCAAAAAAATAATAGAAGAAGAGCAATTGCTCTTCTTCTATTACTTTTCAGGATTATAAAACTCTGGATTTTTTCTTGAATACCAAAAATAGATTGTCAATAGCAATAAAATAATGGGGATTAAACTCAGGTATTTTATTGCACTATTTGCTCCTGTAAAATAGTAAGACGTAGGTAAAAAAGCAATTGTGCTTATCAGCATTAAAAGCCAAGAACGTCTAAAAAACCCGAAACCCAATGTTATGATTGAGGTTAAAAATGAAATTTCCCAAATCAAGACAAAACCTCCTATACCATTTCATCGTTAAGTTGAAAATAAGATAAAAAAACTAAGAAGTTAAATTACTTAGATTCCTATATAAGTTGAAATAAAGATTTTCCCACAATAAGAAAATCGTTGAAACGGCTCCCTTTCCGCGGGCGTTGCCTCAGCCTCGGGCCAACAGGATGTTGGTCATGAAAGCGTTGCCACAGGACGTGGCGAACTTAGCCTTCCTTCCCCTTTCGCTACGGGGTCTTCAGCTAACGCTTTTCCCGCAGGAGCGTCGCCTTATTCAACGATTTTCAGATGTGCTATTCTTAAGTCAACGTATATAGTTTTTATTTTTTAAGTTGAAAGGTAGAGAGACAGGAAACACACTTCAAGAAAACAAAGATACCTCTTTACTTCTCCAAATCCAGCAACTGTACTTTCATATCCAGGCCGCCTCGAAAACCGGTGAGAGAGCCATTTTTCCCAATAACACGGTGACATGGAACAATGATTAGAAGCGGATTGGCACCGATGGCTGATCCGACGGCGCGAACCGCCTTTGGATTTCCGATGCGGTCTGCAATCACCGAATAAGAAACCGTTTCACCGTAGGGAATTTCTAATAATGCTTGCCAAACCGATTGTTGAAAAGGTGTACCGTGCAATGTGACGGCTGTCGTGAAATTTTTACGTTCACCGTCCAGAAATTCCGTAAGTTCGGCTGCATAGCCTTGTAGTGCTTGATCATCTTCGATTAGAATGTAATCGGGCAATCGGTTCTTTACCCACTTTTCAAGATCTTCGAAATTCTCATCTTGTGTCCCGACGTAACAAATTCCCTTTTCAGTCGCCGCGATATATAACGCCCATTGTTCATGCTTCAATTGCGACCAGACGATTTTCTTATTCATCCATCTTCAACTCCATTCTCTCTTACAATCAACACGAATGTTTAAGTAGCACATATCTCTTTCAATAATGGAAACGTTAGTTCCCTATATTATCGCATGAACAACTTGCGGATATCAAGCTGGAAGAGGGAGCAAAGGAGACGCTAAATGGAAAGATGATAAGAAAGGGAACATCTCGTTTGTATAATCTTTTTCTGTTGGTAATCAGTTCTGTTATAAAGACCGTGGACCTTTTCAGAGAATATCCTTCATTTAATTGATATAGGTTGTAAAAAACCTTCCGTTTGACAATTAGCCGACAAAATAATACTCTATATATGAACATATGCTCATATATACATGTAATGGCGTAAGAAGGGAGGACACGTATATGAAAGAGGAACAGCAACATGAAGAAATATTCGTGGAAGGAACGTCACACTTAGACGAGGAAACATTATTCGTCGTTTCGCAAACATTCAAGGCGTTGAGCGATCAAACGCGCATTCGCATATTGAATTTGTTGTGTACGGAAGAACATTCTGTTAACGAGATTGCGGAAACATTGGGGTTAAGCCAATCGAGCGTTTCCCATCAATTGCGGTTCTTGAAAAATTTACGGTTGGTTAAATTCAGGAGAGAAGGGACAACGTTGTACTATTCAGAAGATGACCATCACGTCATGAACCTATTGAAACAAGCGATTAAACACGCGACACATCATTAAGGGAAAGAGGGATTTTAAATGGGGCATGATCATGGGCACGACCACACACATGGTGCCAATAAAAAAGTGTTGTTGATTTCGTTTCTAATCATCGCATCGTATATGATCGTTGAAGCGGTCGGTGGATTTTTGACAAATAGTCTTGCGCTTTTGGCGGATGCAGGCCACATGTTAAGTGACGCGATATCTTTAGGGATTGCTTTACTGGCGTTTACATTAGGGGAGAAAGTGGCAAGCCATAGCAAAACATTCGGCTATAAACGTTTTGAAATTTTAGCCGCTGTTTTGAATGGCGCCACATTGATCCTCATCTCGTTATATATTTTTTATGAAGCGATTAAACGCTTTGCGAATCCTCCGGAAGTTGCGACAACCGGGATGCTCATCGTCAGTACAATCGGGTTGCTCGTCAACATTTTAGTTGCCTGGATTATGTTGCGCGGGGCGGACGTGGAAGAGAATTTGAATATGCGCGGAGCATATCTCCATGTCATTAGCGATATGCTCGGCTCTATCGGTGCGATTGCTGCTGCCTTACTGATGATGTTCTTCGGTTGGGGATGGGCAGATCCACTTGCTAGTGTCATTGTTGCTGCGCTCGTTTTACGTAGTGGTTATTACGTTTCCAAATCAGGACTTCATGTGCTGATGGAAGGTGCGCCGGAAAATGTGGATGTGCCTGATGTCATCGAAACGATTCAAAATTCACCAGGAATACAGAGTATGCATGATTTACATGTCTGGTCCATCACGAGTGGATTGAACGCACTTTCATGCCATGTTGTCGTAGACGCGCAAATGACTATCGGAGAAAGTGAAAAGCTGTTAGCTCGGATTGAACACGATCTTCAGCATAAAAACGTCCATCATGTGACGATCCAGATGGAGACGACCGCACACCAACATGCGGATTCAATATTATGCCAAGTGAAGGCGGAACCATCAGATCATCATCACCACTAAGGTAGAAGGAAAACTTTCGATTCAATTAACGAAAATAAAATCATTTACATACCTTACAGGGGTATGCTATCATGAAATTGTAAATGACGTCTCGTTATTTTTTTAATGAAAATATACCCCTTTAGGGTATGGGAAGGAGGATGGAAATGCAAAAAGAGATAGTAGCGGTTGAAGGCATGACTTGTGAGAGCTGTGTCAATAAGATCAAAAAAAGTGTCGCATGCATAGAAGGTGTAGAAGTAGTCGATTTTGATTTAAATAAAGGTTCGATTGAAGTGGCTTTCGATGAAACCAAAACAACTTTGGCAGAACTAAAAACTGCCGTCCGAGCATCGGGATATGGAATCATTGAGGAGAAAAAGAAATCAAGCTGTTCATGTTGCAATTCTGACTGACTATTTTAGACAAATTCTACTTAAGCTCATTGAAGTAAAGACAGACGGTTATAATTAAGTCGATTATGTTCAAGCTATAACGAGGAGTGGTGAGATATGAAAGTTGTT
This sequence comes from uncultured Sporosarcina sp., assembly GCA_948469885.1. Lineage (GTDB taxonomy): Bacteria > Bacillota > Bacilli > Bacillales_A > Planococcaceae > Sporosarcina. The sequence goes on from CAOKMT010000008.1 coordinate 56,110, forward strand.
TCATTAGAACTCTACACAAGACCAACTTGCTCAGATTGCCAAGATGCGAAAGCGTTTCTCACTAAACATGGGATCTCCTACACCGAGTACGACTTATCAGAACAACCGGACAAAGAGAATAAATTAATCAAAGTATCAGGTGCAAGAATCGTTCCCGCATTTGTCTTTAAAGACAAGTCGCCTGTCGGTTTTCTTCGTAAGCCGACAGTGCTGATCGGCTTCGCACAAAACTATGATGAAATCATTGACCTGCTTGCGCTATGACCTGCGCGCACCACGCATATTGACTTTGTATGTCGAACATCTTACAATAGGGGTACGGGGTATAAAGTTGAAGGAAGGGTGATGAGCATGTCAAAGTCGACAGTGCAGCCGAACAAACAACAACTTTTGAATCGATTGAAGCGTATTGAAGGGCAAGTGCGAGGGGTTCATCAAATGATTGAGAATGATCGTTATTGTGTCGATGTCTTACATCAGATCAGTGCGATTCAATCCGCGATGAATAAAGTTTCTTTAGCTTTACTTGAAGACCATACGCATCATTGTGTCGTTAAGGCGATTAAAGAAGAAAATGGTGACGAAGCGATTCGAGAGCTGATGAGTGTTATGAAAACAATGACAAAATAAAAATGTTATGAAGATACCTATTTGGGGTATGAGTATATTATAAATGTTTATTTAAATAGGAGGCGTTAAGAGATGAAAGAAGTTTTAAAAGTTGAAGGGATGTCATGTAATCATTGCGTGAACTCGATCGAAACGAGTGTCGGGGAACTGGATGGCGTATCAACTGTAAAAGTGGACTTGGACAAAGGGGATGTAGCGGTGGAGTTTGACGAAGCGAAAACGACGCTTGCCAACATTAAAGAAACAATTGAGGATCAAGGATACGACGTGAATGCATAAAAGAGGTCAACAATAATTTCCACTTACACTACGTGATGGGGGTATAGGTGGGAAAACAGGATTGTACCATAGCGGTATGATCTTTCTCTTTCAGAAAAATATACCCCCACCATGTATAGGAGGAAAGAATATGGCAACGACAGAAAAAACATTGCAAATTCAAGGGATGACTTGTACGGCTTGTGCCAACCGGATCGAAAAAACACTTTCGAAAATGGAAGGCGTTGAGCGAGCAAATGTCAACTATGCCCTTGAAAGATCGACAATTGTCTACGATCCGGAAAAAACGGGTGTCAGTGATTTCGAAGAGAAGATTGAGAAACTCGGCTATCATGTCGTGCAAGAGCAAGTGAGCTTCGATGTATCCGGCATGACGTGTGCGGCATGTGCGACCAAAATCGAAAAACGGATCAATAAAATGGAAGGCGTTTCCAAAGCGACGATGAACTTCGCGCTTGAAAAGTTGGCCGTCGATTATGATCGCAAACAAGTACAACCGCAAGAAATGATGGCGGTCGTTAAGAAAATGGGCTATGAATTGATATTGGAACAAGATGATGAAAGCAAAATAGACCATAAGGAAGCAGAGATTAAAAAACAGCAACGTAAGTTCATTTTCTCGCTCATCTTGACATTCCCGTTGTTATGGACGATGGTGGCGCATTTTGAATTTCTGTCATTCATTTACATGCCGAATATTTTGATGAATCCTTGGTTACAACTTGCGCTCGCGACACCGGTTCAATTTATTGTAGGGGCACAATTTTATAAAGGTGCTTACACTTCTTTACGCAATAAAAGTGCCAATATGGACGTTCTCGTCGCACTCGGTACGAGTGCCGCCTATTTTTACAGTTTATATTTATCATTCGAATGGGTGAAAGGCGGAAAAGTGGGAGAGCCGGAGCTTTATTTTGAAGCAGCAGCAGTCATCATCACATTGATCGTGCTTGGGAAGCTGTTCGAGGTTCGTGCAAAAGGAAAGACGAGTCAAGCGATTCAAAAACTGCTCGGGTTACAAGCGAAAACAGCCCGTGTTTTGAGAGATGGCGTTGAGCAAGAAATCTCGATAGAAGAAGTGATCACAGGGGATATCGTACTTGTCAAACCTGGAGAAAAAATTCCAGTTGACGGGGAAATTATCGAAGGGCATTCTGCTGTGGACGAATCAATGCTTACAGGAGAAAGTATTCCAATTGATAAAGTTGCTGGAGATGCAGTTATCGGTGCGACAATCAATAAGAATGGATCTTTGCAAATAAAGGCAACAAAAGTCGGGAAAGAAACAGCACTCGCCCAAATCGTCAAAGTCGTAGAGGAAGCGCAAGGCTCGAAAGCCGATATTCAACGATTGGCCGATAAAATATCGGGTGTTTTCGTCCCTGCTGTTGTCGGTATCGCGCTTGTCACATTTCTCATTTGGTATTTTGTGGTGGCACCAGGCGATTTCCGTTCGGCACTCGTTCCAACGATTTCTATTTTAGTGATCGCTTGCCCCTGTGCGCTCGGTTTGGCGACGCCAACTTCGATCATGGCTGGTTCGGGAAGAGCAGCTGAAATGGGCGTCCTTTTTAAAGGCGGCGAACACTTGGAGCATACGCAGTCCATCGACACAGTCGTCTTGGATAAGACGGGTACCGTGACCAAAGGAGAGCCTGCGCTAACAAATATGATGACGGCGGATGGTTTTGTAGAGAAAGAAGTATTGCAACTGACAGCAACAGCTGAAAACCAATCAGAACACCCACTGGCGCAAGCAATTGTGAAAGGTGTCCAGGAAAAAGGGATTGCCTTATTGGAAGCAGACAGTTTCGAAGCGCTCCCAGGTTATGGGATTCAAGCTGTTGTGAATGGACAAGAAATTCTTGTCGGTACAAGAAAGTTGATGAATGAACAGCAAATCGACTTATTGAATTTTGAAGAAAAGATGGTGAAGCTGGAGAACGAAGGAAAAACGGCGATGCTTATTGCCATCGATGCCCGTATTGCAGGCGTTATCGCGGTTGCTGATACGGTGAAAGAAACATCGGCAGTCGCGATTTCCCGGATGCAACAACTTGGACTCGATGTCATTATGCTGACGGGGGACAATACGCGGACGGCCCAAGCGATTGCTGATGAAGTCGGCATTTCGACAGTCATTGCGGAAGTGCTCCCTGAACAGAAAAGTGAAGAGATCCAAAAACTCCAAGAAGCGGGGAAAAACGTCGCGATGGTCGGAGACGGCATTAACGACGCACCAGCATTGGCAGTGGCGAATATTGGAATGGCAGTCGGAACAGGTACGGATATCGCGATTGAAGCCGCGGACATTACGCTTATGCGCGGTGACCTAAACAGTGTCGCAGATGCGATCATTATGAGTCGAAAAACAATGCGCAACATTAAGCAAAACTTATTCTTCGCATTTTTCTACAACACGGTCGGTATTCCAATCGCAGCGCTCGGCTTGCTTGCCCCATGGGTAGCCGGCGCAGCGATGGCGTTCAGTTCAGTTTCAGTTGTATTGAACGCACTTCGATTACAACGGATGAAATTTTAAGGATTTTTGTGAAGTGGGTCATTTTCACGCATAGAGTGGTCAATAAAGATAAAGCGTCGGTCGTAAAATGAAAGTCGAGCATCCATATTTTTGCGAGTCGTTTTAGTTGGGCACGAATGACCTGCGTGAAAAATAGACAGTTTTACTAGTAATAAAATTTGAGAAAGGGGGCCATCGTGCCTCCTTTTTACATACCAATTTATATAGGAGGATGGGATTCTAGTAATTTTCATTCTTAGGGTGCTTGTCCTAAAGAACTCTTTGCTTTGCTCCTAGATTATGGTATCTTTAAATCAGAAGCTTTCGGGATATGGACGAAAAGGACTAGGGATTTTGGGGTTAAAATTGTCGGAATCATCCGAAGTGAGTGAACAAACAGAATGGGTGGATGTGTTAGGAGATTTGGGGAATCTCTATTCATTTTCACGCTAACTCTCGATTTTCTTTTAGGTACTTATGACTCTTTCCATAGGTTCGAAGTCCATCGAAATGCAACCGACAAGCGTTTTTATTATTGATTACGAGGGGGAAATGGTATGAGAAAAACAATGTTATGGATTTTACTCGTTTTTGGGTTCGCTTTTATTTTAGCGGCATGTGGTGCAGAGGAGAAGCCTTCTGCGGGAGACGATTCTTCTTCAGGCACTGATTCAGATGTGGAAACAGATGCAGACACGGATGCGGAGAAAGTGGTTGTGCAAGTTGGAACAAGTCCGACGTATCCACCGTTTGAATCAGAAGAACAAGGGGAGCTCGTCGGTTTTGATATCGCTTTAATTGAAAAAATTGCAGAAATCGAAGACTTTGAGGTCGAATTTTCAAATATGCAGTTCGATGGGCTAATTCCTGCGTTAAAGTCTGGCCAACTTGATGTTGTCGTCGGGGCACTTTCGATTACTGACAAACGGATGGAAAGTGTTGATTTTTCCAATGCCTATTATGAATCTGGTCTTTCCATTCTTACGAAGCCCGACGCAGGTATTTCTGGTTTTGATGATTTGAAAGGAAAACTGATCGGTGTCCAGAAAGGGACGTCTTCCTATAATTATATGGTAGCGAACGGCATTGAAGATCATGATATTAAACAATACGCTGATATTAGTACAGCTTATAACACGATGGAAAATGGCGGGGTGGATGCTATTTTATATGATAATCCATCCAATATTAATTATCTGAATGAACAAGATACGGACGCCGAAATTATTGGAGATATTTTAGCGGGTGAATTTTACGGAATTGCAGTGAATCCAAAAAAGAAGGAGCTACTTGATAAAATCAATGACGGACTCGCAAAAATCCAAGAAAACGGCACGTACGAACAATTATTTGATGAGTACTTAAATGGAGAAAAGAACGGATTCGTGGAAGGAGTATTAAAACCTGAAGAAGTCGTGATATCCGTCGATTAATGTTGATTTACTCTCGTTTTACAACGAATAAAAGAATAGCAATGTCCAGCGAAGGCGCTGACAATGGGGAGAGTCCCGAAGCCATAGCCATAAGCCTCTTAGCATAGCTCTATTTAATGCTTCGGAATGTCTCCCCTAGCGTCGGGCATTGTCACGAAATCAATTGTACGAGTGATTATTCAAGGTTTTCTTTTCAGAGGGGAAGCGGTAAAGTTGCAAGTGGTTTTGGATAACTTTCCACAAATTATGGAAGGTCTCAAATTAACAATCTATTACTCAATCGCAGCGATTATACTAGCCGTTATATTTGGTTTGATCACTGCTTTGATGAAACTTTCCAAATCGAAAGTTTTACGCGGCTTTGCGACCGTTTATATTGAGGTTTTCCGGTCTACACCATTATTGGTCCAATTATTTTTTATCGTTTTCGGATTGGCCGGTGTATTGCCGGTGAACGAATGGTTTGGGCAAAGATCATACCCAATTATCGCGGCAACATTGACACTCGCGTTACATGAAGGCGCCTATATCTCGGAAATTATTCGAGCGGGTATACTGGGCGTTGATCGGGGACAGAAAGAAGCTGCGGCAAGCATTGGTATGACTGAACTTCAAACGATGCGACATGTTGTTTTGCCACAAGCTTTCAAACGGATGATCCCGCCGCTTGTCAATCAGTCGGCACAAACGATAAAAGATACATCTTTGTTAGCGCCAATTGGGATTATTGAAATGGTATATAGGGGACAAATCATTATTTCTTCCACTTTCGAGCCGTTTGCCATTTGGGTCGTCATCGGCATTTTGTATTTTATCCTTATCTTTTCTATTTCCCAATTTGCCGGCTATCTCGAAAGGAGGATGCAACTTGATCAGCGTTGAGAACCTTCATAAGTCGTTTGGTGAATTGGAAATTTTAAAAGGCATTGATGTGCAAATCGCGAATCAGGAAGTTGTCGTCGTCATAGGGCCTTCAGGTAGCGGTAAAAGTACATTTCTACGCTGTTTAAACGGGCTGGAAGAAGCGACGAGTGGGCGAATCGAAATTGCCGGCATGGAACTGACATCGCCTAAAACAAGTATTCACCAATTAAGGCAGCATGTCGGTATGTGTTTTCAGCAATTTAATTTGTTCAAACATTTAACGATTATGGAGAACATTACACTCGGACCGATAAAAGTCTTGAAGAAAAGTAAAGCGGAGAGCGAAGAATTAGCCCGTACGCTTTTAAAAAAGGTCGGATTGCAAGAGAAGGAAAAAAACTATCCAGATCAACTTTCAGGCGGGCAACAACAACGGGTTGCGATTGCAAGGGCATTGGCGATGAAACCGAAAGTGATGTTATTTGACGAACCGACATCCGCACTTGATCCTGAAATGGTCGGTGAAGTTTTGAATGTCATGCGTGATCTTGCGAAGGAAGGGATGACGATGGTCGTCGTTACGCATGAAATGGGGTTTGCCCGTGAAGTAGGGAACCGGGTGCTCTTTCTGGATGGCGGCTATCTCGTCGAAGAAGGTACGCCTGCTGAGATTTTCGGCAATCCGAAAGAACAGCGGACTCAAAACTTTTTAGAAAAGGTATTATAAAATTACAGTTGAGACAATAAGTGTTTTACTGAAAGACAGAAAACCGTAATCATGGTGAAAAACAGACGAAGGAAAGCAAGATATTTTCCTTCATCTGTTCTGTTTTAGAGATATAGAACAATAAGGAATCGGGATTTTGAAGTGGGGATTTGCATCATTCAACAACTTCAAAGGTTTTCAACATGTGATGAAAACGGGCACCGTGTCCTTCTGCTGCTTCTAGGAAGTACTTTTCTTGAATGATGAAGCTTCCGTTCTTTCCATTACTTATTACATAAGCATGGACGACTTCTGCGTCCCAATCCTTGCCGTTAATACCATGCAACAAAAATCCTTCGACAGGCTCTATGACCGTTTCAATTTCCAGCGGATCAGGAAAATCATTTTGTAGCTTTTCTTCTAGTTGCTTCACTGCCACTTCAGGCGATATGTCGACAACTTGCTTAATTTCGATGGATACTTCGGGGTAATTTTCAGGCAGTGGTTCTACGGTCGTAATGAGATCTGATGCATCGCCCTCTAGCATTTTATAGCGCGTTTCGTCCAAGTAAATGACGTAGTCTGCATGAGCGCCTTTGTGTAGATGGACGTTCGTTTTCTCTTCTTGCCCTTCAATGTTTTGAATCGTTTCTTTTTCGGGGACGAATAAATCTTTAATATTTTTCATCATAGCTATTCCCGGATTCGTTTGTAAGCTAAATAGTAGGAAAATTGCTACCAAAGCCACAAGGAATACAATTTTTTTCTTTTTCCTTCTTTTTTCTTCGGACAAAGTAGCCTCAATTCGATGCCAAATTTCTTCTTTCATTTTCTCTTCTTCGGGATATTTTTGCTTCAGTGCTTCTTTCATTAATTTATCGAAATCATTCATTGTATGCCTTCCTCCTTTCTAAGATTAATTAGTTGTTCCTTCAACCACTTTCTTCCTTTGAACAGTCGTGACTTAACGGTATTGTGGTTTAACGAAAGGATCTGGACGATTTCTTTTTCCGTAAACCCTTTAATTTCTTTATCAAGTTTTTGGTCTCCATCCGTCTTACCCTCCTCTCCGTCCCCATTTTGTTGCTTTTACTATATATACCCCCACTTCTTATAGAAAGTTTTCAAAGTGACGAAATCATTTCATATCCGGTTCGTAAAGTGTACATACTGAATAATGGGTAAGTCGATTTTTAAAGGATAGGGGAGGACGTTTTGAAGATTGTAGCGATGGTTGGGAGTTTGCGGAAAGATTCATACAATAGGCAGTTAGTGAAAACACTTGAGAAGAGATACCAACATCTTTTTGAAGTGGACATCGTCGATATTGGCGTCTTGCCTTACTACAATGAGGATGAAGAAATGAATCCTCCGATAGAAGTGGATAGTTTTAAAAAGAAAATTGCTGAATCGGATGGTGTTCTAATCAGTACACCTGAATTTAACTGGTCTATCCCGGGCGTCTTGAAAAATGCTTTGGAATGGCTGTCAAGAGTTGATAAGCCAATTGCGGGCAAGCCGGTTATCTCAATGGGAACTTCCCAAGGAGGACTCGGGACAGTGCGGGCTCAGCTTCATTTAAGACAAGTCCTCGCCAGTGTTCAAGCTGTCACTTTACCACCAGCAGGCAATGAAATTTTTATAGGGCCGGCTTCGAAAAGGTTCCAAGATGGTGAATTGACGCATGAAGTGACATTGCAGTTTTTAGATGAAGTGATCGAAAGGTTTGTTGAGTTGGTTAAGGTGAAAAATGACGTATAACGATGGTTGATATGAAAACCCGCTCACTTCAAGGTTGGAAATGAGCGGGTTATTCCGTTTTGGTCATACTATTTTGATCATATGATGGAACGGTTCGCCGATGATTGTCCAGGGAGAGACGATTTTAAAACCGACTCGCTCATATAGACGGATTGCTTGTTCTTTCCCAATTTCCACATTTAATGAAAGCTTTGCAATTCCTTCCTTCTTCGCAATTTCTTCCGCGTAGTGAAGAAGTTGAGTGCCAATGCCTTTCCCCCGGAACCGCGGATTGACGGAGATCGTGTTGATGTACAGTTCGTCAGGAAGAGATTCTGCATCAATCTCGAACACTTCGGCACCTTTCTCCTTTAGCCAAGCACTTAAATTCTGATCTAATTGGGGTGCTTCTTGTCCTGAATAGACCACCATCGTCCCCGCGATATCCCCATTCAGTTCAGCAATATATGTCACACGATAGGTATGTGGATTGTTGTTCCGCTTGAACAACTCACACATACTTTGTGCAATTTTCTTTGGCTCTATTTCTCCTGTCATCCGTTTCGCAATATCCCCGATCGCATCGATAATAAGAGGCGCTGCTTTTTCAGCGTCAGCTGGAGTTGCCTGTCTAATTTGTACTTTCGTCATCATCATCACTTTCTATTTATACTTTGTTTGCTTGCTTTTTTTGTTGAACGATAGTTGGTAAAGTCATGCCGATTAAAATAATTACAATCCCCATTATTTGAAGAACGGTCAGTGTCTCGCTTAATAAAATGACGGACGCAGTAACGGCAACGGGAAGTTCCATGGCACTTAAAATGGAGGCAGCCCCGGTCCCTACTTTTGGAACAGCAATAGAGAATAGATAAATGGGCACAACGATGCCGATGAGCCCAAGGATGAGGCCATAAATCCACAGTCCTCCGCCGAATAGTGTACCATTCCAAATGATTTCAGGTGATTGGAAAAAGAAAATGACGATAACGGCAAAGAAAGAAGTGAAGAGTAACCGCGTTTCGGTATCCATCCCTTGCACTTGTCTTTGGTTAATCATGACAAATGAGGAGAAACTGATCGCCGAAAGGAAGCCCCATACCCAGCCTTGCCAAGGTATGTCACTAATATCAGTGCCAATCACTCCTGCTGCGAAAATCGTCCCTCCAAATAGGAAACCAAGTGAAATGACTTCAATCCGTTTCGGTAAGCGTCGATTGGCGATACAATCAAACAGCATGCCAATCCATGTAAATTGAAAAAGCATGACGACGGCGATTGAAGCAGGCATATAGGTGACCGCTTGCCCGTAAACAGTTCCCGTCATCCCAGTAAAAAGTCCTGCAAGCAGGAGGGTCATGCCCCCGCCGAACTTCGGCACTGTCCGTCTGATGAAAATGAATAGAAGCAGCGCAAGGAAGAAGCCGATGAAATACTGGCTTGTCACAGCTTCCGCAGCTGTAAACCCAGCACCGATGGCAAGCTTGATAATTGTCGAAAGAACACCGTAGCAACTTGCTGCAATGATGATCATAAGTGGATAAATCCATTGTTTCATAAGAGAACCCCCTGTCCATCAAAAGATTATACCATGCGGATATATAAATGACTTGGTAAATAAAAGCGGGGCAAGCAGATTCCCGAACGACAATAAACATTCTATTGTGAGAATAAGCTTGGGCGAACCGACAATAATCCAGTGGGATACGTGAATAAACATCGCCGATAGGACAATTTGACTTAATAGCATGAGAATAACGCTTCAATATGCAAATGAAAATCTTTCTTACTGAAACCAAGATTATTCATAAGGTGTAGAAGGTGCAATGAAAAAGCCACCTTTTTGCAGGGAATCATGTTTTGAGGAGAAGAGGCTGCTTAAATCGACTTATATTACATAGGATTGGATACTGTTCAAATTTTCTCCGCTCAATGAAACAATTGCGTAGTTAAATCCGTAAATGGTTAGCATGAGTGCCTGCATATAAGTAAATTGAATAGTCTGAAATTAATTTATTGAATTTCAGTAGAATAGGTTAGTTTGTAAAGGAAGCAATACGAGGGGGGGAAGTAAGATGGAAGAACAAGAATTGAACGAATTGCAACCGGATATTCAAGATCAAAATCCCATTGCACCGCAAATGTCTGTCGGAGAATGGCTCATAACGCTTTTAATTTTAGCGATTCCACTTGTGAATTTCATCATGATGTTTGTATGGGCGTTTGATCCAACAAGTGGGAGAAGGAACTTTGCTCGGGCTTACTTGATCTTAACAGGAGCAGCCATTGCTTTATCGGTCTTATTTATCATTTTCATGTTTGTACTTGGCATATCGATTGGCATACTCGGTTCTTAGGACTTTACGGCATGCAGAGGAGATTCAAGAAGACAGAAAGCATTATTTCCGGGGAAATACCGACATTTCCCGACACTAAACTTACTGGAGATCGTGAAGAACCCTGCTCTTTTCCTTTGCTTTAGGAAAGAGCAGGGTTTTATTATGATCCGGGATATTTTTCAGCGCTGGACGAGTTGCTTTTCGAATCACGGTGCATTTTCTCCTCTTTTTCTTCCATTTTCAAATCTTCTAGTGGAATTGGGTCCACATGCTTCATATCCTCGTGCATATCATAAATGCTTTCTTTATCGGTCCGGAGGTTTTCAGGATTATCCATATAGCGGCCTTCGGCATCTTTTCGGTCACGTTCGGTAAATACTTTTTTCTTGTTCATGTAAAGGTTCCTCCTCTTGGAAATTAACGCTTTCTTATAGGATTCACCTTAACGGGTAAAGCTAAACATGACGGGAGCAACTGCCTGGATTTGTTTGTCATGAAAAAGGGCGGGTAGAATAGTTACAAGAAGGAGTTGTAGACGCGATGGTTAGAAAGAATTTTGTCGGTACGTTTCATGCGATCGATACGGTCCTATACAAAATTGTTGAACTGAAAAATCAAGGTTATGGGGAAAAGGACATTCATGCATTTTCACGGGAAGAAGATAATATTTCAATGTTGCGAGGTCAGACAGACGTTGAGTTACATGGTGACTATGGAGAAAACTGGTTTGAAGGTTTCCATAAATTATTGGACTTTGAGGCGCCCGGTATCAATGTGTTTAAAACGATGGGATATTCCGAAGAGGAAGCGGCACATCAATTTGATGAGGTGGAGAATGGAGGCATTGCCTTATTTGTAGAAGGAGGAAAATTACAAAAAGCGGATAGTAGCGCTGCAATAGGCAGGAGCGGCGATCCACTCAACAATCAAGATAAAAATGCACAACTTGAAGATTATGACGGTGATATCCCTCGGATTAAAACAGATCATTTGTAAGTTTGTATTCCGGAATGAAAGCATGTTTTTCGACAAAGCAGTTGCTGTATTGGTTACAAAATTCAGCAAACAATATTAAAATCTGCGTATATTCAACAAAATAGGCTAAAGGTTTCATTTAATATTTTGAAAAATGTGACAAAGTAAATGTATCCAAATGCCTGTTCTTATTATATACTTATTGCTAAGTATATAAAATGGGAGGGGCTAAAATGATAAGAAAAGGACGATTTGCGATATGGAATTGCAATGAATACGAGCTTATTTCTTATCAACGACAACATTATTTAAAATCAAAAAACGAGTCGGATATTGAACATGGTTTTAGGAAACTTAAAGGTAGAAATCAAGCCTTCGTTAAACGAGTGTCTGTGAGAGAACTTGAAGATGCTTATGAAGTCTTTCAGTATGCGATGGTTGCAAGTTATCGTTTCGCTGTGGAAGGGTATAATGAGAAACAAGATACAGTGGCACTTGTTACGCATAATCCGTTTGTGAAAGAGAAACTTAATGTGCGCCCGTATGGGAAAGGTCAATACATAATCGAAGTTCCCAAAAGGGATGTCGAAATAGAAGAAGATCGAATTCCAATTTTAGGGTTTGAAAATAAGAAAACTTAACTAGGAGCTATCGTATATGCCAGTTGACGGGCATGACGGTCGCTCTTTTTTTGTTGTCCTTTGTCTATACATAAAAAAATAAGTTCTTGTTTCGAAAATTGTTAAGAGGTCTGCATATTGGGTAAACAGGAAGAGAACAATAAAGTCGGAAACGATTGTAAAGGAGAGGTTCGGATGATTGAAAATTTCAAAGTAAGAAAAGAGATATTCGAAGATACGGCCCATGAGAGATGTCATTTTGAACTGACGTTAGATGGCAAGGAGTACCAAGGTTATTACGACGATGAGACAGAAGAAGTGTCTTGGTTTCAAATGCAGCCGGATCAAGAAGACCATGCCATGGATTTGAAGGAGCTGGATGAGCAAGTGAAGGAAAGGGTACTTGCATGGAAGGCAAACCAATAGTGACTGTGAAGATACCCTGGTTATTCTTGATAGGATGAGCGGAGAGAGGCGATCCAGTATGTGGAGGACCTCTTTTTGGATTCCCTTCTTCTTGCTCAAAATATCGACAAAACAATGATTCTATTCAGTTTAATTTGTGACTTGAAGGGTATTTAACAATCACTATGTGAAATTTTCTTAGTCATCTGTGTGACTCATATGTATTAAAAAGAGATGAAAATGGAAAGGTTTAGTGTAGGCATTATTTTAACATAAGGAGGTTCGCAAATGGCAGAAGATAAAAAAGGGGTATCGAGAAGAGATTTCCTTAAAACGACAGGCGTTGCGACAGGTGCTGTACTTGGTGGAGGTCTGATCGGAGGGCTTGTTGGATATAACGTTAAGCAAAAACCGGCCGGGCCAGGCGAAAAACCTGAAACGGGCGTGGCACATGAAACGGCTACACCACGAGGCTTAACATTTTTTACAAATACGAGCGAATTTAATATTATTTCACAGGCTGTTGAAAGGATATTCCCCGAAGATGAGTTAGGGCCCGGCGCTATTGGTCTAGGGGTGCCTTATTTTCTCGATAACCAGTTGGCTGGAAACTATGGAAGTAATGCGAAAGAGTACATGCAAGGTCCGTTTTTTGCCGGGGAGTCGACACAAGGGTATCAAAGTAGGCTGACACGTGCGGAGATTTTCAGACAAGGGATTACCAAAATGGAAGAAGAAGCGAAAAAAAGGTTTGATACAGGATTTGCCAAGCTGGAAGGCAGCCAGATGGATGAAATTCTTACCGATTTTCAGAAAAACGAAATTGATATGAAAGGTGTGTCATCTGAATTCTTTTTCAAGTTGCTCAGACAAGCGACATTGGAAGGCGCATACGCGGATCCTATATACAATGGCAATATCAATATGGATGGATGGCGAATGAAAGGGTTCCCTGGCCATCAGATGGCATTTATCAATGAAATTGAAAATGATGAATACATGGAGATCGAACCACAATCGATCAGTAGTATGCAACATTAAAAGGGGGAACTACGATTGGCGAAAACATTGGATAAGGTAGATGTGGTCACTGTCGGGGTCGGTTGGACAGGCGGTATTATCGGCGCTGAATGTGCTAAGGCAGGATTGAAGGTCGTTGGGATTGAGCGTGGAAAAGAAAGAAGTACTGCGGATTATTTAATGGTTCACGATGAATATCGCTATGCGATCCGCTATGAATTGATGCAAGATTTATCGAAAGAAACTCTTACGTTCAGGAACCACCGGAAAATGCGCGCATTACCGATGCGTCAAATGGGGTCATTTTTGTTGGGTGAAGGACTCGGTGGAGCAGGGACACACTGGAACGGTCATACGTGGCGCTTTCTACCATATGACTTTCAAATTAAAACGCAGACAGAGGAAAAGTATGGGAAAGACAAGCTCTCGAGTGATTACTTGCTTCAAGATTGGGGAGTTACATACGACGAGCTCGAGCCCTATTTTGATACATTTGAAAAAACCGCAGGCATATCCGGAGAGGATAAAAATCCATTCGCAGGAAAGCGGTCATCCGATTTTCCGACGCCTCCGATGAAGAAAACACCTATATTGAAAAAATTTGAAAAGGCGACGAGTAATCTTGGTTATACGCCTTTCATGTTACCATCGGCGAACCTATCTGAAAGTTATGAGAACCCAGATGGAGAAAAAATTGCTGCATGTCAATATTGCGGTTTTTGTGAACGGTTTGGCTGTGAATACGGAGCCAAGACATCACCTGAAATTACAGTTGTTCCAACTGCTAGGAAGACAGGGAATTATGAGGTTCGCTTTCATTCGAACGTTGTTGAAGTATTGAAGGAAGGCGATAAAGTGACTGGGGTCAGATATTTCGACACACAAACAGGTGAAGAATATATTCAACCGGCTGAAGTCGTCGTTTTGACAAGTTATATCATGAATAATGCCAAACTGTTAATGGTATCCAAAATTGGAGATATGTATGACCCTGAGACTGGAAGAGGGACGCTTGGGAAAAATTATGCGTATCAAATATTACCGGGGGCAACAGGTTTTTTTGATGAGCAAATGAACGTCTTTATGGGGGCTGGTTCCCTCGGGATGACGATTGACGACTTGAACGGGGATAATTTTGACCATAGCGATTTGGATTTTATCCATGGCGCGAGTATTTCAATCACCCAGACAGGTGCGAGGCCGATTCAAACGAATCCGGTGCCTCCAGATACGCCTACTTGGGGATCAGAGTTTAAAAAAGCCTCCATTCACAATTACTCTAGGACGTTGAGTATCGGGGGCCAAGGCGCTTCGATGCCACATAAAGAGAACTATTTGTCGCTCGATCCCGATTATAAAGATGCTTATGGCGTGCCATTGCTTCAGTTGACGTACAATTTTACCGAACAAGACCGGAATTTGCATAAGTATCTCACGGAAAAATCGGTCGCGATCATGAAAGAAATGGGTGCTAAAACAGTCGTAGCGGGTAATCCTCTTACAAATTACGATATTGTGCCGTATCAAACAACGCATAATACGGGTGGAACGATTATGGGTACAAGTCCGGAAGAGAGTGTCGTCAATACTTTTTTACAGCATTGGGACGCGGAAAACTTATTTGTTGTTGGTGCAGGAAACTTTGCGCATAACGGTGGCTATAATCCTACTGGAACTATTGGTGCACTTGCTTATCGAACTGCCGAAGGAATCATTAAGTACAGCAAAAATGGTGGCTCACTCGTCTAAATAAAAAGAAGATGATAAAAGAAAAGGGAGGTACGTTCAATGAATTTAGCTGCTATCGGTGTACCGGGTTTAATTATCATTTTGGTTATTGTATTAATTTTATTTGGACCACGAAAGCTGCCGGAAGTCGGGTCGGCGGTTGGAAAAACATTAGCCGAATTTAAGAAGTCGGCCAAAGAAGTGATGGAAGATGAAGAAGAACCTACGAAAGATCCACAAAAAACGGATCAAGTATAGCGGGTGATGTTATGGATCCATATGGAGACCACAATCGCAAAATATTGAGCCCACTTGATAAAGTTGCGACTGAGAAGAAAGAAGAAGAGCGAACTGCTGAAGCTATCGATTCTGAAGAAAGCGTGAAGAAAGAAAAGGCGCACGACGAACCGGTGGACACTTCCGCAGATGACCCGACACTCGTCGATCATCTGACGGAATTAAGAAAGCAATTAATTAAGAGTGTCGCCATTTTTCTATTTTTCTTCGTTGTCGTTTTTGGTACGATTAATTTCTGGTTTCCTTATGTAACAAGAGGGCATGAATTAATCGTATTAGGGCCGATGGAAGTTGTGAAGTTCTATACGTCGATTTCCGCGGCGCTTGCGCTTGGTTTGGCTTTACCCTTCCTGTGTCACTTCTTATGGCAGTTTGTAAAGCCGGGATTGAATGAACGGGAAAGCCAGTTTCTAAGCCTGTATTCGCCAGTAATGCTGCTTTTATTTCTTGGAGGGATTGCTTTCGGTTATTTTGTAGTGAATCCTCTCAGTTATAATTTTTTAATTTCATTAGGCGCAATGAACTTTAAGGTGATGGTTTCTGCGCAAGAATATGCAAGCTTTCTTTTGCTAACGACTTTGCCGCTTGGGTTATTATTCGAATTACCGATTGTGGCGATGTTTTTGGCGGCGATCGGCTTGCTCACTGCGGATACGATGAAAAAAGTGCGAAAATGGTCGTATTTGTCGCTTGCTATCCTTTCGGCACTAATCACGCCACCTGATTTTGTTAGCCAACTCATCGTGCTCGTTCCGATGATTATACTCTACGAGGCAAGTATTCGTATTGTGAAATACACGGAGCGACGCAGTGCAGTTCCGAATTGACGAAGTGGAATAGAAATCGGCATCCTCCATAAGAAGAGGATGCCGATTTTTTGATCGAAAGCATTCGTGAAGAAAGTTTTTACGATGAACTTGTATTCGAGCTACCGGAATTTCCTGACTGAGATCCGCCCATGAAAGAGTCAAGTTGTTTCATCAGTTTGTCTCTGGCGTTTTTGTTCCTCATCAAGTAAGCTGCACCAATACCGAGGGCAGCCATAGCCATTTTATTCATCTTGAAATCTTCCTCCTCACTTTGTATCGATCTTTATTAATATGTCCGAAATTCGCCGTTTTAAACGTAAAATTAATTGAGCGTTTTTATTTAAGGAATGGAATCGTGTTAACGTCAGTGAGAACTGGTGAAAGGGTTTATCAAGAAAAATGGGCTTGTTATATATCATTCGACGAAGTATAATGTTGTTGTGTTACATAAATCGACAGAAATATGTAAACTGTGGGAAAAAAATACATATAATTGAAAGCGGTTTCACATATTTCGCAAAAGGGCAACACAATACTTGCATAAGGAGTGGGGAAGGTGAATATTCAATCTTTATGGGGAAAGATGTGGGATATGCATTACGACACGAAAAATGCTTTCATGTTGTTTACCGCACAAACCTCGCCAAAAAAGCTTAAAAATGGTTCAAACGGATCCGACCAAATGAGTGGTGGGAATCATCAAGATGATGAAAAGCCCGGACGAACGAATGGGCAAAATATCGGACTTATATTAGGACCTCTTTTATTTTTCTTTATTTTGTTTTTCATCTCTCCGGAAAGTATGCCAAAAGAAGCGATTGCTGTTTTGGCAAGTACAATTTGGATTGCTACATGGTGGATCACGGAAGCAATACCGATTCCAGCGACATCGTTATTGCCCATCGTTTTGTTTCCGCTAACTGGCGCTGTTGAAGGATCGATCACAGGTGCTTATGCCGACAATACAATCTTTTTGTTTTTAGGCGGTTTTTTCATTGCAATTGCGATGGAAAAATGGAATTTGCATCGCAGAATTGCCCTTAACATTATTTTGTTAGTGGGGACAAGTACACAAAGAATTATTTTAGGATTTATGGTTGCAACAGGTTTTCTGTCCATGTGGATTTCAAATACAGCGACAGCGATGATGATGATGCCGATCGGGTTGGCAGTCATTGCGCATGTCAACGTTTCCTTAAGTCTTGGAGAACGGGAGCAGACCAATTTCGGAAAAGCAATTATGCTTGGAATTGCTTACTCGGCTTCCATCGGTGGACTGGGTACATTAATCGGGACACCGCCAAACACGATTTTTGCAGGGGTCGTTAAAAAGTTATATGACATCGATATATCTTTTGCTACATGGATGCTATTCGGTGTTCCTTTAGCAGCTGTTTTGTTAATTGCTGTCTGGCTTTATTTGATCAAGCTTGCATTTCCAATGAATGATATGAAAGAATTGCCGGGTGGAAAAGGCATTATCCAAGAACAAAAAGTAGCATTGGGCAAAATGTCTTTTGAAGAAAAGTTAGTTTTAGTTGTCTTTTCGTTTACAGCACTTGCTTGGATTACGCGTACATTTATTCCGTTAGCGATTGTCGAAGAAAGAGTCGATGACACGATGATTGCCATCTTTGCTGCTGTCGTCTTATTTCTGATGCCTTCGAAGAAAGCGAAAGAGAAAAAGTTGCTGTCTTGGATTGATGCAAAAGAGGTGCCATGGGGCATTTTGCTTCTGTTCGGTGGAGGCCTTGCGATTGCGGATGGGTTTAAACAGTCGGGGCTTGCGTTGTGGATTGGTGAACAGCTAACGGTTTTACAAAATGTTAACTTAATCATTATTATTGCGATTGTTGCCACGCTCGTTCTTTTCTTGACGGAAATCACGTCAAACACAGCGACAGCGACGATGATGTTCCCGATTATGGCATCCTTTGCAGCAGCAATCGGTGTGCATCCGTACGGTTTGATGATTGCAGCGGGCGTGGCCGCTTCATGCGCATTTATGTTACCAGTTGCAACACCACCGAATGCGGTTGTTTTTGGATCGGGTTATTTAAAAATCACCGATATGATCAAAGCAGGGTTTTGGATTAATATCGCTTGTATTTTCCTTATTACGGCTGCTATATATTTCTTATTACCAGCTGTTTGGGGGATTGATTTAACAGTCCTTCCGGATATGATGAAAGCTGGATAAATTTGTAATGATGTAATCAAAACATGGAAATACTATGATAAAAAATCAGTCCAATAGAATGATTGGGCTGGTTTTTTTATTTTTCAAAAATATCATTGACATTGAGAATCATTATCACTAGAATGAGATTGGATGATAATGATTCTCATTATTAATTGGAGGGGTTATAAATTGGGAAATACAATTAAACTTTCTATATGTATGTTGCTGTTACTCGTGTTGACGGCATGTGGGAAAGCTGCTGGAGAAGAAAGTCCGGCAAAAGAAACAGATAAAGGGGAAGAGGAGGAGGTTACACTCCTAGAGGTGACAGATGCATCTGGTGAAAAAGTAGCATTCGATGAAGCACCGGAAACGTTTGCTGCTTTGAATTCCGGAGATTTAGATGTTTTGTTGGCGCTAGGTGCAAATGTCACAGGACGTCCGACAGCAAGTGGACCAGTCGCGGATGAGTTGAAAGAAGTAATAGAAATCGGTAACTTACACCAACCAAATTTCGAAAAGATTGCAGAAGCACATCCTGATGTATTGGCAGCGTCAATGGGTTTTCAGCGACATGCTGAAAATATAGAACGACAAGGAACAAAAGTTGTTTACACGAAAGCGGATTCAGTTGCAGATATTCAAGGAACAATTGAGTTGTTTGGTCAGTTGCTACAAAAAGAAACAGAAGCAGAGGAGATTAATAACGCCATTACGGAGAAAGTGAACAGCATAGACTTATCCAATTCCGAGCCTACTCGAACACTTTTAGTATACGGTGCACCGGGTACATATTTGGCAGCACTTCCGAACTCATTATCAGGAGATTTATTGGAATTAGCGGGCGGTGAAAATATTGCCTCCGATTTTCCACAGGAAGAAAGCTATCCGCAATACGCGAGTTTGAGCGTTGAAAAAATTATTGAAAGAAATCCAGAAATGGTCATGTTGATCACACATGGTGATCCGGATGCTGTAAAGGAAGCATTTGAAGGTGAAATGGAAAAGAATGCAGCATGGAAAAATCTCGATGCTGTAAAAAATGGTAATGTCGTTGTTTTACCATCTCACTTATTTGGAACGAATCCAGGAACGAACGTAACGGAAGCACTCGATGTAATGATCGAAAGTTTAGAGAAGGTTCAATGAAATGGAAGCAGTAGAAGTTCAAACAGTGAAAAATACGCACCCACTTGCGAAAAAAAGAATTATCATTCTTACATCTTTTAGCATTTTGCTCGTAGGCGCATGTATTGCTAGTCTCATGATTGGGCCAGTCGCTTTTTCGTTAAGTGAAGTACAAAGCGGACTTTTTCAAAATGAAGATTCTTTGGCAAGGCGGATTATTTGGGAGTTACGTTTCCCACGCGTGCTGATTGGCATGATTGTCGGGATGTGTTTAGCGGTATCGGGTGCCATTTTGCAAGGTGTGATGAAAAATCCTTTAGCTGATCCCGGCATCATTGGTGTCTCCTCGGGCGCTGGACTGTCAGCAACAATCATTATGATCATTTTCCCGGCGTATATCATGTTTTTACCTTTGGCCGCATTTCTAGGGGCATTGGTGACGGCGCTTCTCATTTACACTTTGTCTTGGAAAGGGGGAACGTCCCCTGTTCGGATTATTTTAGTCGGCGTTGCGATCAATGCAGTGATCGGCGCATGTATGAGTGCTTTAATGTTGCTGTATAGCGACCGAGTGCAAGCAGTATTGCCGTGGTTGGCAGGTGGCATTGCAGGCGTTGGTTGGATTCAATTTGAAATGATTATTTATTATGCGATTGCCGCCCTCGTCTTGGCGTTGTTTGCGATTCGACATATCCGCATTTTAAGACTTGGAGATGAAGTTGCCAAATTGCTCGGCCATAACGTGGAAAGAAGTCGGTTCTTTTTAATTATCCTGAGTACGCTTCTGGCAGGGATTGCGGTCAGCGTCGCGGGTCTTGTCGGTTTTGTTGGCCTCGTTGTGCCGCATATTTTACGGATTATGATCGGCGGGGATTATCGGTATTTGCTCCCTGCATCCGCGCTGGGTGGTGGCTTGCTCGTCGTCTTGGCGGATACAGTGGCGCGCACTGCATTCGATCCAATTGAATTGCCAGTCGGGATTTTACTCGCTTTCTTAGGCGGTCCGTTTTTCTTATACATGATTCAAAGAAGGAGGGATTCCATTGCTTCTCACTGAAGGATTATCGTTTCGGCATTCGTCAGCATTTCAACTGGATGCAGTCGATCTCCATATAGAAGAAGGAGAAATTGTCAGTTTAATCGGTCCGAATGGTTCAGGGAAGTCGACGTTATTGCGACTCATATCACGCTTGGTCCGCCCAGCAAGTGGGGAAGTCTTTCTGGATGGGCAGACAATTCGGTCGATGAAAAGTTTAGATGTTGCCAAGAAGCTCGCGATGTTGCCGCAAATGCAAGATCATCAGCTCGATTTAACGGTCGGTGAACTCATTGAATTTGGGCGCTATCCACATCGAAGTGCTTACGGAAAACTGTCGGAGGAAGATGAAGATATTATCCATTGGGCAATGACCGTGACAAAATTGACCAACTTTAAAAACCGTACGCTTCAATCGCTTTCAGGTGGAGAGAGACAACGCGCATGGATTGCGATGGCAATTGCTCAACGACCCAAAATTTTATTATTGGATGAGCCGACGACGTTTCTCGATATTTCGCATCAGTTGGAAGTGATGGAACTCGTCAAAGAATTGAATGCTAAGTTTGGAATGACGGTCGTTATGGTGTTGCATGATATTAACCAAGCGGCTCGTTATAGCGACCGTCTCGTTGTCCTAAAAAATGGAGAAATTCAATATGATGGTATTCCTCATTGCGTCTTATGTAGAGAAATGTTCCAATCGATCTTTGATATCGATGCGGAAATTTACAAAGAGAATGGCACGCCCTTTTTCACACCCATTAAGTTACGAAAGGAAGAATATGTATGATGCGAGAGCCAGTAGATCATAGGTTGGTTAAAGCATTTATTATTGCAGCGCATGGTGATTTTGAAGAAGTGAAGAAACTGATTTCGATAGAACCTGCCTTACTCCACTCTTCCATTAATTGGGGAGCGGATGATTGGGAAAGTGGGCTGGGTGCAGCGGCTCATACGGGAAATCGAGATATTGCAGAATGGCTCCTTGCACGCGGGGCACGGATGGATATTTTCACGGCAGCGATGCTAGGCGAACTAGAAATAGTGAAAATGATACTCATTCGTCAACCAAATGCGTTACACTCAAAGGGAGCACATGGCATCCCACTCATCCGACACGCCCAAATGGGAGGAGAACGTGCATTGCCTGTGTTTGAATATTTACAGTCTTTAACGACGAAGGAGGAAGCATTATCATGATGAAAGCAATAAACGCAATTCGGGTTAAAAAAGGGAGAGCGGATGAAGTGCTTGTCCGATTCAGTTCACCGAAAGCTGTCCATACTTTTGAAGGGTTCGTCTTCATGGAAGTGTTGAAAAAAGAAAATAGTCCGGACTACGATGAGTTGCATATTTGCACGACATGGGAAGAGCGGAAGCATTTCGATAATTGGTTGGAAAGCCGATATAACCAAAGAGCCCATAGTAAAAAAAGTGATAAAGAAGCAGAAGAAAATCCGATTTTAGGAAACGAACTGTCAACGTTTGAAGTCGTTTATCAACACGAACCGGCCACGACAGAAGTTTCGAAATAATATTTTGCTAATATAAATCCCACTTGACTTTTAATAGGTGGGATTTTTGCTATTTTCCAATCAATTCTTTTTAAATATATATAAGTTGAACTAAAGAATTTTATATCACGTTGCTTGGAGTGGAAAGCAACAATATTGATTGATGAAAGGA
This sequence comes from uncultured Sporosarcina sp., assembly GCA_948469885.1. GTDB lineage: Bacteria > Bacillota > Bacilli > Bacillales_A > Planococcaceae > Sporosarcina. The sequence goes on from CAOKMT010000008.1 coordinate 78,511, forward strand.
AACTTTTTTAAATTATTATATAATAGATGCAATTGAGGAACCTTAAAGCGTATGGTATATTTGAAGGTGAAGTCAAATTATTCGATAAATTTGTTCGGATTATAGTAAGGCGAGGGAAGCTATGCGTATTAGTTTTAGAACGAAGCAGATAACGGAAATGCAAGAGTTACAAGAAGTCGTCGCATTACAGGAACAGGTTTGGGGAAGTGTCAGTATCGTTCCTGTTTCTCAATTGATCGCTGCAATCCATAATGGAGGAATTGTGTTCGGTGCTGTGGAGCAGAAGAGTGATCGGATCGTCGGGTTTTGCTATGGCTTTCCAGGATTCCATCCGACAGAGGGAACTTACTTGTATTCCCATATGTTGGCGATACACGCGGATTATAGAAATTATGGGATCGGTAAACAATTAAAGTTGGCGCAAAGAAAATGGGCACTTCAATACGGCTATACTTCGATGAAATGGACAGTAGATCCGCTTGAGATGAAAAACGGTTACTTGAATTTATGTAAGCTTGGTGGTATTTCACAAACTTATATCCCAGAGTTTTATGGCCAGATGCAAGATAAAGTAAATAAAGGCATCTCCTCTGATCGGCTTGTGCTGGAATGGGTCTTAGACTCTAATCGAACGGAACAGGCGATTCAAGGGAATACGCTGACTGACCCGTCATGGCACCACTATAAGCCTCTTTTGCATTGGGAATTGGCAGATGGACTTCCAAAACCTAAGCAAAACTTGGCAGTTCAAAGTGCAGAAGGTTATTTGCTCGCTGTTCCGGCAGATATTCAACAATTGAAAAAAGCGGATGCTGCACTTGTACAAGAGTGGAGATTGCAAACAAGAAAAATACTGATGGATGCATTCCAGTCCGGCTATACACTTATCGGCGTTTTGCGCGGCGAAACCGCAGTCCATCATTATGTTTTGGAAAAATAAATTAGAGATGAAGGGGTTATATTATGGAGCCGATGAACATTCAAGAAATCGTCCTGAGAAAATTGAAAATGCGGATGAAAAATCCATTCACGACAAGTTTTGGTACACAACAAGACCGTTATTTTTATTTGATCGAAGCAATCGATGATCAAAACAGAAGTGGCTGGGGTGAATCGGTGTCAGGGGAGTTTCCGATGTACAGTCCTGAAACGGTTGAAACAACTCGGCATTTGCTCGAAGATGTGCTCATCCCATTATTGAAGGAGACGCCAATCAGTCATCCGGATGAAGTGAACACGCTCTTCAAAGATATCCGGGGCAATGAAATGGCGAAGGCCTCCATTGAAGGTGCCATTTGGGACTTGTATGCGAAACAAAAAGGCATTTCCTTATCGGAGGCTTTAGGCGGTGAACGGAAGCAAATTGAAGTCGGCATCAGTTTGGGAATCCAAGAAAATATAGAAGAATTGCTCAAACAAGTCGATCATTACGTCCAAGAAGGATACAAACGCATTAAAATTAAAATACAACCGGGTCAGGATGTAGAAGTGATGCGGGCGGTCCGGAAAGCGTTTCCGAATACGGAACTGATGGCGGATGCGAACTCGGCTTACACGTTGGAAGATATTGATACGTTAGCGCAATTGGATGAGTTCAATCTCATGATGATCGAACAGCCGTTGGCACATGACGACATTATTGACCATGCTGAACTTCAAGCAAAGATTGAGACGCCTGTTTGCTTGGATGAGAGTATCCACTCATTGGAAGATGTGAAAAAAGCGTTTCGTCTCGGCAGCTGCAAGGTTATCAATCTGAAAATTGGTCGTGTTGGTGGCTTGACGGAATCGAAGAAGATCCATGATTTTTGCTTGGAAAACAATATTGCACTTTGGTGCGGCGGCATGTTGGAGGCTGGAGTAGGCCGTGCGCATAATATCGCGATCACGAGTTTGCCAGGATTCAATCTGCCGGGCGACACGGCGGCATCATCGCGCTATTGGGAAGAAGACATCATCGACCCAGAAGTAACTGTCACAGATGGTTATATTCAATTGACAGACGAGCCGGGAATTGGCTATGAGGTCAATTTGGACAAAGTGGCAAAGTACACGATAGAAGAGAAAAGAATTTATTTGAAGTAAAGGAACATAAAAAGCTGTTGCCCTGTTTGGATCGGATGCTAGAAATCCTAGAAATATCAATGTTTATGGCTATCTCATTTATAGTGAGATAGCCTATTTTTATTGGAAAATTATTATATTGTTAAGGGTTGGAACCAATATTGGTTTGACAAGCATAATGAGAACGATTATCATTCTTGTTGAGTATGAAAATCATTATCAATTGGATGAGGAGAAAATAGAATGAAATATTTTGAGTTGAAGGGAACGAGTATACAGAAATTTTCTATACTGATACTCGCTGCTATGTTCGCGCTATTGACGGCGTGTTCGTCCGATTCAGTAGACAGCGCAAATGAGAAAGAGAATAAACCAACAATAGGCGAAAAAGAGAACGCAGAACAAGATAAAGAATTGACATTGGAAAATGATGGCGTGGACGATGAAAAACTTAAAGAGGTGCTCGACCAATTTTCTGAAGAGGTTCCTGAACGAATCATCACCACATCTGTGCCATTAACAGAAATGCTTCATCTTCTTGAAATCACACCTGTTGGGGTACCAACTTCCACAAACCCAATCCCGGAAGATTTCCAATCGATTGAACAGATCGGTTCGCCGATGGCACCGGATCTTGAAGTTGTCACGAACTTGAAGTCAGATTTGGTTCTTGGAGCGGAATCACTGAGAAGTACGTTAGAGCAAAGTCTTGAAGGAATGGAACTGCCAACAGCTTACTTGCCAACAGATTCGTTTGACGACTTGAAGTTAAGTTTTAAAGCGTTAGGTACATATTTTAATAGAACAGAACAAATGAATGAGAAAATGCAAGCAATTTTGGATAAGGAAAATGAATTGACGACATTAGCGGAAGGAAAAGAGTTGCCGACAGTTTTGCTCATGATCGGGACTTCAGATTCCTTTATGGTGATGAACGATAAATCATACTTGGGCAGTTTAGTAAAACGTCTTGGCGCGGATAATATTGCAACTTCAATTTTAAACGCAAAAGATACGTACTCTCCAATGAATATGGAAGAGATCGTTGTCGCAAATCCGGATATTATTCTTGTCCTTGCTTCTGGTGTCCATGGTGCTTCAGAAGAGATGTTCCAAAGCGAAGTTGAAAAGAATGATACTTGGACAAAACTTTCAGCTTATCAAAATGATAATATTCATATTTTGGACAATGAAGTCTTTGGTGTAACGTCGATCAGTAATGTAGAAACAGCGTTATCGGAAATCGCTAATTATTTCTTTGAATAAAAGAGGCATTGTTAAATGACTAAAAAGGTGAATAGTGGAACGGTTATCACGACGTTTATCCTAACCATCGTCATAGCAATTATTGCGATTGGATTAGGGAGTATAAGAATTCCAATTCCCGAGATTATACAAACAATAACAGGGACTTCAGTAAGTGACGAATACAATACGATTATTTTCGATATTCGAATGCCTCGTGTTTTGCTGGCGATGATTATCGGCGCCAATATTGCAATTTCGGGCGCATTATTGCAGGCGGTCATGGGAAATCCGCTTGCAGATCCGGGATTGACTGGGGTGACAAGCGGCGCGGCAGTTTGTGTGCTCATTATCATGCTTGCCGCGCCACAATATGCAAATCTTATCCCGATTGCAGCATTTGTGGGAGGGGTAATTGCAGCGGCAATTGTCTATTCGTTGGCGTGGAGAAGAGAGGGCATATCGCCGGTTACGATCATTTTGTCGGGGGTAGCTGTTAATGCGCTTGCAGGTGGAGCAATGGGCTACCTTTCCATTATGTATAGCGACCGCTTACCATCCGTCGTTCAATGGATGAACGGAAGTTTAGCTGCCAAAGGAAATAATTCGTTATATATGGTTTTACCGTATGCCATCGTCGGTTGGATCGCCTCCATTTTTGCGATACGAAAGGCAAATGTCATTCGGATGGGCGATCAAGTGGCAGCGAATTTAGGCGAAAATGTCAATCGAATTCGGATTTTATTATCATTGCTTGCCGTGTTTTTGGCTGCTATTTCCGTTGCGACGATCGGGATGATTGGATTTGTTGGGCTGATCGTTCCACATATGGCGAGGTTGTTGGTCGGCTCTAATTATAAGTATTTATTGCCAATGAGCATGGCTTTGGGTGCGCTCGTTTTACTTGTGGCGGATACGGGCGGAAGAACATTATTTGCACCAATGGAGATTCCCGCTGGTATTTTGATGGCCGTTATCGGTGGGCCTTATTTTCTATATTTAATGAGAAGGAGAGGGTTTTAATTGTTTACGGTTGATGAAATATCAGTTCGGTATGATCAAAAGATTACACTTCAAAACTTCTCGTTTTCCGTAGAAAAAGGCGAGATTTTATCGATTATCGGTCCCAATGGTTCTGGCAAATCAACTTTGTTGAAAGCTATTTCAGGCTTCACGCCATATTATGAAGGCGTTGTTCAGTTGGAAGGGATCAATATCAAATCGATGAAATCGAAGCAAATCGCACAGAAAATGTGTATGCTCAGCCAAAAGAATCAGGCGCCTCCTGATATGACTGTGAAGGATTTAGTCTCTTATGGAAGATACCCACATAAAAAGTGGTTTGAAAGACTTGATGAGGAAGATATGGAGATAGTCGAGTGGGCTATTCGAAAAACCTATTTAACTGCCTATCAGGATCGGACTGTTGCTTCGCTATCAGGCGGTGAATCACAACGTGCATGGATTGCAATGGCGTTGGCGCAACGACCGAAAATATTATTGCTGGACGAACCAACGACGTATTTGGACATTGCACATCAACACGAAGTGCTAGAGCTTGTAAGGGAGTTAAATCAAGAAATGGGTATGACCGTTTTAATGGTCCTGCATGACCTTAATCAAGCTTCGCAATATAGTGATCGTATTGTAGTCGTTCAATCAGGTGAAAAAGCGATGGCGGGTACACCGAAAGAAGTGATGACACAAGAGATGATTCGAAATGTTTATCGGATGGATTCGGAAATTCAATATAGACCGACGGAAATAAAGCCGCGCATTCATTTATTGAAAAAAGTAAACTAATATAACGGAGGATCATAATGAAAAAGACGATTGATTTAGAGAAATATAAGCAGATGTACTTGGATTTCGTGGACAAGAAACAGTCAGCTGTTTTGAACTTTGTAGATGAGGATGGGAAGCCGTTCAGTAGCATCACTCCTTTTGTGAAATACAATAATAAGCTTTATATTTACATAAGCCAAGTGGCTGAACACTATCGGTTGACGGAAAACAGCGAGTTCATTGATGTTTTACTACATGCAGATGAGTCCGAAACGAAAAATCCGTTTGCGACAGAGCGTGTGCGCTGGACATGTACACCTAAAAATCTTGGCAATGAAGGACATGAAGAAATATTTGAGTTATTCAATGGAGCGTTTAATAAAAATCTAATGGACATGTTACGAGGATTAGATTTTTCACTTTTCGAATTAACGCCATTGGGGGGGCGTTATGTTGTCGGCTTCGGCTTAGCATTTGACCTGACAATCGATGGCGAGACTTTTCGTCATGTCGTTGTAGACAAATCAAAAGAAGTAAAATCTTAAAAGATGGAGGCAATCAAATGACTTACGAAACAGTACTGCCAATGTGGGATGCCGTGCGGAATCGTTTTTTCGAAAAGGCCGTCGCTTTGATGGAGGAAGATTTAAGCCTAAAACTAGGTGATACGACAATCGGACACTTACTTTTTCATACGGGAGAAGTAGAGTATATATTTGCCGACTGGTATTTTGGCAAAAGCAAGGGGGAAATCCCAAAACCTTCTTTTACAAATAAGGAAGAACAGGTTGCTTTTCTTTTAGAATCAAATCAATTTTTAAAAGAAGCGATGAAAGATTTGCCAGAAGAAAAATGGCATGAAGCGAAAGAAACGAGAATGGGAAGCTCCACGCCTTTAGAAGTGATGGGAAGACTTATGTATCACACCGGCATACATAGCGGACAAATTTCGGATATTAAGAAGTTTGGGAAGTAATAGTGGCGAAGGATGTCCTGTTGGAACGGAAAGCAACGGGGAATAGAATGTGTCCTATATAAAAAAGGAGCTATCTCAGAAATGACTTTCTGGATAGCTCCTTTTTTGTGAATTAATGAAAGAGAAAAGTTTTAAGCATAATGACAGCTTCTGAATGAGCGTGATATGCTTAGTTATGGGAATGAAAATCGTTCGAAAATGAGGAGCAGGGGAAATGATGGTATGTTTTTTCGAAAGATGACAACTGATGAAAAAGCAAATACAGACAAGGCCATTCGGAGTTTTCTTTTTTTCTTAATCGCATTGGGGGGAAGCTCGATATATTCATACTTGAATAAAGCTGAACTCAATATTTCATTTATGATATTAATGAGTGGATTGGTCGTATTTTTTGTAAGTGATTTTCTATTTGGGAAGTTCTCTAAAAAACAATTTCCTTCATAAAAAGCAGAGACCTAAAGCAAGACGGGTCTCTATTTTTGTACCAAAATCTTGTGTTTTTAATTGTTTACAGCCTCTTCCAGCGTGAACGGGGAAAAGGTATTTTCCTGTTTCAACGGCTGCATGGCATTCACTTTATTTACGCCTGGAAGTTCTACTAGCATAAATTTATAGGACTGAATTTTGTGAGTAGACCATTGGTTCATGCAATTTTACAACTCTATAACAAGTTCAACATAATATGAGGGTTAAAAGGGGTGGAGGTTGTGGCGGACATTTTAATTGTTGAAGATGAAATATCAATCAACGGATTAATCGAAAAGAATTTGCAACTTGTAGGGCATCAATGCACTTCTGTCTTTGATGGGAAAAGTGCCATTTCTGAAATACAAGCCCATACATATGACTTAATCATTTTAGATATTATGCTACCTGAATTAGATGGTTTTACAGTCTTTGAAAAAGTGAAAGAAACACCAACGATTTTTTTAACAGCGCGAAATAGTTTGGCAGACCGTGTAAAGGGATTATCAATGGGGGCGGATGATTATTTGACCAAGCCATTTGAAATGCTGGAGCTGCTAGCGCGTGTTGAAGCGGTATTGCGGCGTACACAAAAAAATAAAAGCTATTTTGAAGCAGGCATGGTAAGGATTGATTTTGATAGCCATCAAGTATTTTATATGGATCAGCACGTGGAATGTACCCCGAAAGAATTTGAGTTATTAGAGGTACTGGTCAACAACCGTAATATTGCATTATCTAGGGACAGGCTTTTGGAACTCGTATGGGGATATGATTATGAGGGCGATACGCGAACGATTGACGTTCACATCCAAAAGTTGCGAAAGAAATTAGGGTGGGAGAATGTCATCAAGACGGTTTACAAGGTAGGTTATCGCTTGGAGGTTAAACGATGAAATATCGAACTTTTTTTACAACGCTTCTGCTGTTTCTAATCTCCTTCAATATTGGCATATTTATGATCACTTTTACGATGTTCAAAGAAACAATTAAAAATGCAGAGGAAAGGAGCTTGATGGAACATTACATTCTAACCTCTGCGATTGCAAAAGATTTTCAAGCTGTTGAAAGCCGCGGCATTCACATCGAAGGCGTTATAGATTCTCTGCTACATCAGTATAGTAATTTTTCAGGTGATAAAAAAGTGAGATTGGCGTTTTATCAGAACGATCAGATGATCTATTCAAATGGGCAAGAAATTGTATGGAAGAGCAATTTGTTGAAGCGATCGGAGGAAGGGAATCGACAAGTTTCATTTCAAAAATTAGACAATCATACGTATGTCAATGTTTCAGGAAACCTTCCCGCACCTTATGAGGCATACACGATGGTTTATCTGTATGAGACGACAGAAGCGATTGTAGCATGGGAAAAAATGAAAAACATGTTGTATACAGTGGGCTTCATTCTTTCCATTTTGCTTGCAATCGGCCTTCTTTTACTACTGGGTCAAATCTTTAAGCCACTTTCACAGATTTCTCAAACTTCGCGTAATATCGCGGCGGGTGCATATGACACTAGACTCCCGGCATCTGGAAATGATGAGCTTGCGGAAATGGCGCAAAGTTTCAACTATATGGCGGAGGAAATTCAACGTCAAATGGTGGAGCTGACGACCGCGGCAGAAAAAAAGCAACAGTTTATAGATAATTTTGCCCATGAGCTGAATACGCCTTTAACAGCTATTTATGGATACGCCGAATATTTGCAAAAAGCCGCCTTAGATGAAGACGACAGGTTGTCTGCAATCAGCTATATTATGTCGGAAAGCCGACGTATGCACGTGATGGCTAATCAATTGCTCGATCTAGCAAATCTGAAAAATGATCAAATTGTTTGGGAGGCACAAAATCTAACGGATCTCTTTCAGTCCGTTAAACAGACGCTACATAATAGGATTTTGGAAAAGGATATTCAAATGGAGTTTTCTAGTGAAATTGACGTCATTTACGGGGATGCCTATTTGCTGAAAAGTTTGTTTGTCAACCTAATGGACAACGCGATCAAAGCATGTGGAACAGGCGGACAGATTAGTATGGATGCTGTTTGGGAAGCAGGAAAGAAAACCATTTGTATCCGGGATAATGGTAAAGGGATGCCTCCTGAAACGATCCAGCATATTACAGATCCTTTTTATCGTGTGGAAAAATCACGAAACCGTAAGGAAGGGGGCACCGGATTAGGACTCTCCATTTGTAAACAGATTGTTTTGCGTCATGATGCAGAGCTGAAATTTATAAGCCACGCCGGCGAAGGAACGACAGCGAAAATTATTTTTACAACTTCATAATAACTCGATGATGGTTCTATAATACAGCCAATATATACTGCTTATTGTGATCACAAATAAATGCTAAAGGAGAGGTTAAAATGGCAATGAATGAATGTAAAAGAAAAGGTGTCGGAAAGACAATTCTGGCGGCAACAGCGGTTATTGGCGCAAGTACGTTCCTTTCCATGGGGATTTTGCAGGCAGCGACAGCGACTGAATTTAAGAAAACAGATACGATTCCTACTGTCTATGCGAATTATGAAGAGGATTCGTCACAAGCGGTACAAAGTAGTGTGCCAAATGGGTACAAAAAAGCAGATTATACAATAGGGGACATTGAACTGGAATACTACCGCAGTCAAACGCCGACAAGCAAAGACATGCGTGTAGAAGAAGCAGCGGAGATTGGCGCACAGGCGCTCTGGGAAGTATTTGATGTGAATTTGGAGGGGCAGGTTGTTGAAATGGGTTACCAACAGGCAACCGATGGTCTTCCGCGTTCGGCATGGGATGCTGAAGTGTTGATGAATGGAGAGCTCAGTTTTCATTTTTCTGTGGACTCGGTAACAGGAGAGTTGTTCAGTATAGACCGTGCGAGCAGAACGTTGGACGCGGATGTTTCAGTCGCCTTTGATCCAGCTTTGGATAAAAATCCTCAGGAATTCGTGGTACTCGCAAAGGAGATGGCGGAGAAATATCACGTTGTGGACGGCACAGTCAACGCCGAATATAATGGACAAGGTTACGCCGAAAATGACCCGACCATATCCATTGATATTACGGGCGAAAATGGGGAAATCGCTTTGATGACTTTCTCTCGATATGATAAGGAATTGCTTGGTATCAGTTATAGTGCATCCTATAAACCTTGGCTGGAGCACATTGAAGCACTTCAAAAGCAGTTAGAGGACAAAGTTCAGAGCATCGAGAAAAACACGCTTCTTGGCGATGAAAAAGAAGAACCCACTTTGAGAGTCATTGAGCTAGAATAAGCAAAACATGTTTGTAAAGGAACATCCTGCGTGCCATTTTCAAACGGCATTCAGGGTGTTTTTTAACTTGATTCAGCAGAAGTCCTCCCCTTCCATAAGTGGCGGGATTGATTAGATTTTGGCAAAAAATTCGATGCCTTCTGCCCATGATTTTATTTTGTGGGAGTAGCCACATGATGTGGAAAACAGTTAACTTTGAAGATTTACGCAAATCATATAACACGTGAAAAAATAATCCTTTTCTGTTAAAGTTGAATTACGATCAAAAACTGACAGAAAGGGCTCTTATACAATGGCCACTTTATCGATCTGTCCGAAAGAGCAAGAGGCAAATCTTGAAGTAGCTTCTGCACGTGACAATAATGAAACGAAAAATCATTAATCGTGACCTCGTCTATTTTGATTGAAGGTCTTTTTTTGTACCGTAGTGAATGTGAGTCCCAAAGGATTAGCTCAACTTTGGCTAAAATTTTGGGGGATATTGAAATTAGGTTATGATGAATCAATATAGAAGAACTTAAATAGGGAGGCAATATGATGAATAGGTTTCCGAAAGAGGCAATGCGTATGCTAAAAGAGACGAGTCGTACATTTTATATTCCGATTACTTTTTTGCAGAAGGAGTTAAAAGATTCGGTTGCCTCAGCTTATTTAATATTCCGGGCAATTGATGAAATTGAAGATCATGAAGAAGTGGACAATGATACAAAGAGCACTATTTTAATGCAAGTGAGCGCGTTATTTGAACAACCATTCGATAACGAGAAGTATTTTAAGATTCTTGGCCAAACAAAAGATCAACTGCCTGAAGTGACGCTTCGTTTGGAAGAGTGGTTGCAAGCCTGTCCTAAAGAAGTCTTGCCAATTGTGACGAGCGCTGCCCAAGAAATGGCATTCGGGATGGCGAAATGGGCAAAAGAAAATTGGGAAATCCAAACGCGTGATGATTTGGATGACTATACGTATTACGTTGCTGGACTGGTCGGTGTCATGCTTTCGAACCTTTGGGAGTTTTACGGTGAAGAAAAGACAGACCGGGAACTTGCAATTGGTTACGGACGCGGCCTTCAGGCGGTAAACATTTTGCGCAATGAGCAGGAAGATCTGGACGAACGGGGTGTCAGCTTTGTGCCCGATGGCTGGAGTCGTGCAGAGCTATTCGACTACGCAAGTGAAAACTTAGCAAAAGCAGATGAATATATGCAATCTCTCACGAAGAAAAGCATTTTATTGTTCTGCCGTCTGCCGCTTGCACTCGCTCATAAAACCTTAAAAGCGATGAAAGAAGGACGTGAAAAAATTACACGTACGGAAGTGGAGCAAACAGTGGAAGAAGTTCAAGTGAATTAATCGCTTCACTGATCTGTTGTCTGTCATTAGGATGACAGCAAAACTTGGCATAAATGTAAAGGCAGGTGTTGGCGTTGACCAATTCAATCGAGCAAAGAAAATCTGAACATATTCAAATTACGTTGAACGAAAAGGTGACGGGGAAGTCGATTTCCACAGGATTGGAATCGCTTACTTTCATGCACAATGCACTCCCTGAAATCGCTTTCGAGGAAATTTCCACTGAAACGGAATTCCTCGACTTTGAATGCAAGACGCCATTCCTCATCAGTTCCATGACAGGTGGGACAGCCCTTGCTGAAACGATTAACCGAAATCTGGCAATGGCGGCCGAAGAAAGGGGCTGGGTGCTTGCCCTTGGTTCCACGCGAGCACTGCTCGACAGTGATGGACATGCGAGTTCTTTTTTAATGAGGGAATATGCACCAACTGTTCCGATCATCGCCAACCTGGGCGCGGTTCAGTTTAACTATGGATACGGTGTTGAGGAATGCAGAAAAATTATTGAGAAAACTGAGGCGGATATGCTGGTCCTTCATTTGAACAGCATCCAAGAAGTGCTTCAAGATAATGGAGATACGAATTTTAAAGGCCTTTTAAAAAAGATTGAGCACCTATGTAGCACGTTGGAAGTTCCAGTCGGCGTGAAGGAAGTCGGGTGGGGCATCGATGGGCAGACAGCTAAAAAGTTACGGGAGGTTGGTATTGCGTTTATCGACGTCGCCGGAGCAGGCGGTACTTCCTGGAGCCAGGTTGAAAAGTTCCGTGTGAAAGACCCGATTCGCCGTGCTGCTGCCGAAGCATTCAGTGAGTGGGGTATCCCGACGGTGGAATCGCTTAGGCTGGTTCGTGCAGAGATCGGAAATTGCCCGCTAATTGCCAGTGGCGGAATGCAGACCGGTTTGGACGGTGCCAAAGCAATCGCACTAGGAGCCGATATGGTCGGGTTTGGACGATCCATTCTGAAAGAAGCGACCGAGAGTGCAGAAGACGTGTTGGAAGTGATGAAAGTTCGGGAGATGGAGCTACGGATGGCGATGTTCGGAATCGGCGCACGGACCCTTCAGGAATTGAAGGATACGCCGCGTCTTATAAGACGATAAGCACGGGTACGCTGGAATCGTATTGGAAATCCATGAAAAAAGTCATATCATTCTGAATGCGGAGTTTACTTTTGTGACAAATCTTGCGCAAGATTATTTTAAAAGAATGATTGTCGGTTATGATTTTAGTAAAGACATAACCCCCCTACTTGAAAAAGTGGCGAATGATTTTTTGGCACCGTCCCAACAATCGGTCATCGTGGCGCTTAAAGTGGCACATCAGCG
>CAOKMT010000009.1 GCA_948469885.1 uncultured Sporosarcina sp.
CCTCCTTAAGTCCGTGATGTGGTAATTGGGTTGCCCCTCCCACTCAATATGTGTCTGCCGACTTCAGTCGGTAGAATCAGTTTGTCCGTACAAACTGTCGATTGACAGCCTGACCTTTGAAATAATACCATTATTTCACGCCGCATGCAAGTGCCGCATCATTTATATTTTTTGGATTTGATTGAAGTCAAGCTCCATTTTCGTCTCTCGACCGAACATGTCGACAGAAACTTTAACTTTTTCTTTCGCTTCGTCGATCTCTTCAATCTTCCCTTGGAAGTCTGCAAATGGTCCTTCCAATACTTGAACGACCTCTCCGATCTCGACATCGATTTCAGCTTTTCTATCTTTCACACCCATCTGCTTCAGAATGAAGTCCACTTCTTCTTCAAGCAGTGGCGTCGGCTTTGCGCCTCCACCCGAGGATCCGATGAAACCCGTCACGCCCGGCGTATTCCGGACAACATACCAAGAATCATCCGTCATGATAATTTCGACGAGGACGTATCCAGGAAATGTCTTTTTCATGACCGTACGTTTCTTACCGTCCTTAAAATCGGTCTCTTCTTCCTCTGGGACAATGACACGGAAAATCTTATCTTGCATACCCATCGTTTCCACACGCGCTTCCAAGTTAGCCTTCACTTTGTTTTCATAACCGGAGTACGTATGGACAACATACCAATTTTTCTCCATTTCCATATGCTTGAGGACGATGCCTCTGTCCCCTCCTTCCCTTCCTAAATACCTTCAAAGAAAAAAACCCGTTCACACGTTCAGACGGGCTATTTGAACTACTCCTTGCTCCTGTCGTCACAACGAACATTTCTGAGTCAGGTTAAAGGATTTATTTATTATTATAACTCAAGGTACCATTCAATTAAACTTGAAATGCCGAGGTCTGTAAGTGCAAAGTAAGCTGCCATAAACATAACCGTCACGAGAACGACGATCGTATAACGTGTTAATTCTTTCCGTTTTGGCCAGCTTACTTTTCTCATTTCCGAGACGACATCTTTTAAAAAACTGCTTATCTTACTCATTTGTATCGTAAACCTCCGACTAATGATTGTATTGCTCCTACCGACCAGGCACTCATTAAGTTGTTTGCCTATGTACCGTATGTGCATTGCAATGTTTGCAAAACTTTTTAAGAGTTAGACGTTCTGCCGGCTGATTGCGCCGCGCCGGAACCGAATAGTTGCGCAATCCGCAGACTTCGCAACCTAAAGGAATCTTATTAGACATTCTTTTCACCTTACTAGAGACATTTGTCTTGCTAAAGAGTACCACCCTATGCCTGTCCTGTCAACAAAATCGGCAACCAGTTACCGCACTGCCCCGACTCTCATCGAACGTTCGAGTTTGCGTTTAATTCGCTGCAATGCATTATCGACCGACTTTACTTGTCTATTTAACTCAGAAGAAATCTCGTGATAAGATTGTCCATCCAAGTAGAGAGCAAGCACTTGCTTTTCAAGCGGGCTTAACACTTTGTTCATCTCATCTTCCATGTAAATAAAATCTTCTTTGTGAATAATCAGATCTTCAGGGTCGTCAAGCACCGGACCCGAAATCATATCGAGCAATGTACGGTCCGATTCTTCCGCATAAACCGGCTTGTCCAATGAAATTGATGTGTTGAGCGGAATGTGCTTTTGTCGCGTCGCTGTTTTAATAGCTGTAATGATTTGTCTTGTGATACATAACTCCGCAAACCCTTTGAACGAACTCAATCGATCTCCCTTGAAGTCACGGATCGCTTTGTATAATCCGATCATACCTTCTTGAGCGATATCTTCACGGTCTCCCCCGATGATAAAATAAGAACGTCCTTTCAATCGGACGAACGGGCGGTATTTCGTAATAAGAAAATCAAGCGCATCCGTGTTGCCTTCGTGAATAATTGGAATTATTTCCTCGTCAGACAACGCGGTGAAATCTAAAACTGTGTCTTCAACGTATGTTTTTTCCACCAACTGGATCACCCCGGTTCATCATAGCTCTAACCCAAGTATAGCGTATGAAAATTTTTTACGTCAACTGTTTATTTGATTCCGCGCCTCCATTTTTCAAATATTGACGCAATTTCGTCGCTTAATGGAATCTTGGAAAACGGGCGCTTATCATTGTAATCCTTCACTTTTTCTTTGATCGATTGATTGATTTCATTCATTTCAATTTCAAGTTCACGTGCTGACTTTCGGAGCGCGCCTTGAGCGAAAATAACCCATTGTTCCGTTGAATCCGAAGTTGCTACGTGTATTTCCACCCGCCTGCTACTCAATTCAGCAACGAGCTTCTCGATGCGTTCATCCGCCGTTTCTTTTTCTCTCGTAAAGAGAACTTCAACGTCATGACGACGCTTCTTCTTTTCAATCCCCGGCATCATGTACGCATCGAAGACGACGATGACACGCCACCCCATATACGCCTTGTATTCAGCCATCCGTTCTATTAGCAAGTCACGCGCATCCGCCAGACGCTCATTTTTCATCCGGCTGAGTTCCTCCCACGCACCGATCACGTTATAGCCGTCAACAAGGAGTATATTTTCTTTTTTCATCCTTGAACAGGATGTCGTTTACGCAGCACTTCGTACATGAGAAGAGAAGCCGCAACAGAGGCATTTAACGAGGTCACATGTCCCTGCATCGGCAAGTGATAGAGGAAGTCACACTTCTCTTTCAATATTCGCGACATTCCTTTCCCTTCGCTACCGATAATGATCGCTAACGGCAGCGTCGCATCCATCCTTCTGTAATCGGCTTTCCCCACCGCATCGGTTCCCGCAATCCAAACGCCCCGCTTTTTTAACTCTTCAACCGTCTGGGAAAGATTGTTGACACGGACGACCGGTATATGCTCAATCGCTCCCGTCGAAGCTTTGGCTACGACTGCTGTTAAACCGACGGAACGTCGTCTCGGAATAATGACGCCGTGGACCCCAGTCGCATCTGCCGTCCTTAAAATAGAACCAAGGTTATGCGGATCTTCGAGTTCATCTAAAATGAGAAACAACGGGTCTTCCTGCCGCTCGGCTGCGATTTCGAAAAGCTTTTCCAAGTCCGCATAGCGGTAAGCCGCAACAGATGCAATGATCCCTTGGTGATTCACTTCGAGCATGCCGTCCAGTCGCTGTTTCGGTACGGATTGAACAACGACTTTCGCTTCACGCGCAAGCGATAGAATCTCTCCGATACTTTTCTTGTTTAGCCCTTCCGCAATCCATATTTTATTAAGCTCTCTACCCGAACGAAGCGCTTCAAGGATTGGGTTTTTACCACCGAGCAATTCAGATTCAATTTCTGTCATATCGTTTCTTCCTCCCTCGACTTCTCAATAAGTCGTATCGCTTCATCGATAAACGCCTGGGCTCTTTCCGTCTCACCGAGCAAGTGTAAAAAGCCGAGCACCGCTTCAAAACCAGAGCTGTTTTTATAGGTCACGACATCGGTGTTCTTCGGGATGGATCCCGACTTCGCATTGCGGCCCCGTCTCATAACCGCTTGTTCTGTTTCCGTTAAAAAGCCGGATTCCACCATCGCTTTCACGATGGCGGCCTGTGACTTCGCCGAAACATAGCGCGTCGCTTCCCGATGTAACACATTCGGTCGTACGCGACCCAAGCGCAAAAGATGTTCGCGTACCGCTTGTTCATAAACCGCATCCCCCATATAGGCGAGCGCAAGGGCGTTCATCTGCTTCACGTCCGCTTGCCGTAAAACATACATCCGCTTCACCCTCTTTTCCAGCGCGTGCCTTGCGCTGTGTCTTCCAGGATGATGCCTTCCGCTTTCAACTCATCTCGAATTTCATCAGCACGGGCAAAGTCTCGGTTCCGACGGGCTTCGAGTCGCTCTTCGATAAGCGCTTCGACATCTTCATCAAGTAGATCGGCTTCCTCATCGAGCTTCAAACCGAGTACATCAAGCAGTTCCTCGAAAGTGCTCAAAAATAATTTCAAAACATTTGACTCAGTATTTTTCTCTCCTAAATATATATTGGCAAGGGTTGTCAATTCAAAAACTGCCGCGATGCCATTTGCCGTGTTAAAGTCATCATCCATCGCTTTGATAAAGTCATTTTTACACGCTTCGATTTTATGGTTCCAAATATCTTTTTGATCACCAAGGTCTGTCGAATGGCTCAGTCGGTGCTGCACATTGCGGTAAGCTGTTAAAATACGCTCCAACCCTGTCGCTGCATGCTCCACAAGCTCTTGTGTAAAATTGAGCGGATGTCTGTAATGAACAGATAAGATGAAAAACCGAAGCACCATCGGATCAATCTGTTTACGAATGTCGCTGACGAGCACAAAATTTCCGACCGATTTCGACATCTTTTCATTGTCGATATTAATATAGCCATTATGCATCCAATAGCGTGCAAACGGTTTTCCCGTCATCGCTTCTGATTGCGCAATCTCGTTCTCATGATGAGGGAATGCTAAATCTTGACCGCCCGCGTGGATATCCATCGTATCTCCCAAATGCTCACGTGCCATCACCGAGCATTCGATATGCCACCCCGGACGTCCAGCTCCCCACGGACTCTCCCAAGAAATTTCATTTTCCTTTGCCGCTTTCCAAAGAGCAAAATCTAATGGATCTTCTTTCCTTTCACCCTCTTCAACACGGGCGCCGACGACTAGTTCATCCGTCGATTGTTTAGATAGCTTTCCATAGCCGTCAAACTTTTTCGTGCGATAATATACATCGCCTTGAGACTCATAAGCAAAGCCCTTGTCGATCAACACTTGAATGAAAGCCACGATGTCTTCGATATGGTCTGTCACCCGCGGATGGACGTTCGCCTCCTGACAACCAAGCGCTGACACATCTTCATGGTAAGCCTCGATAAACCGTTCAGTCAGCTCGCTTACTTCTTCCCCGAGCTCATTGGCAGCCGCGATGATTTTATCATCAACGTCTGTGAAGTTGGACACAAACTTCACGTCATATCCACGGTATTCAAGATAGCGACGTACCGTATCAAAGACGATGACAGGACGTGCATTTCCAATATGAATATAGTTATAAACCGTCGGACCGCACACATACATCGAAACTTTCCCTTCTTCCAACGGGATAAAAGGCTCTTTTCGTCTCGTTAATGTGTTATATAGTTGAATACCCATTTATAAATTCCCTTCCTTCACTTTGTCATGCTCATTTTGTTCAAGCTGCGCAAGCCGATTCTGCAATTTTTGGATTTCATTTTCAAGCATGTTACATTTATCCGCCACCGGATCCGGCAAAGCTTGATGGTCAAGTTTTTGTTCCACTTTCACACCGTTCGAAACGACAACTTTCCCGGGAATCCCGACGACAGTCGAATCTGCTGGCACGTCTTTTAGCACAACCGATCCAGCACCAACCTTACTATTCTCGCCAATTGTAATGGAACCGAGTACTTTTGCGCCCGTGGCGACGAGTACATTATCGCGAAGTGTCGGATGTCGCTTTCCCTTTTCTTTCCCTGTTCCACCGAGTGTTACACCTTGATAAATGGTAACGTCATTGCCGATTTCACATGTTTCTCCAATGACAATCCCCATGCCGTGGTCAATGAAAAATCGTCGCCCTATCGTCGCACCAGGGTGAATTTCAATCCCCGTGAAAAAACGACTGATCTGTGAAATGCTTCGTGCCAAGAAAAAAAATCTCCGTTTGAATAATGCATGCGCAACACGATGAGACCATAAAGCATGTAAACCGGAGTACGTTAACACAACTTCAAACGTGCTTCGCGCTGCCGGGTCCTGATCGAATATACACTGAATATCTTCTTTCATCCTGCGAAACAACCGGCTCGCCTCCTTATTTCTCTAAATCAATTACGCCTCGGCGTAATTGCGTCCGGATTTTTTCGAGCGAGTTCGAAAAAATCCCCTTAAAAACACGTGACATCCGCCGGAAGCCTGGAACAACACGATATTGGTCGTTCTCGGTACAACAAACATTGCTGAATAAAGATAAAAAAAATACGCCTCTGTCAAAGATGACAGAGACGCATTGAATGCGCGGTTCCACTCCGCTTAAAAGGGATCACCCTTTTCGCTTAACGCCTCGTAACGCGGGCAATGCGGCCGGCTTACTTCACACTTCAGCACGGCACTCAAAGGGGCATTTCCACAGACAGCGGCCCAGATCATTTCCAGCCAAGATGATCCTCTCTGAAGAGCTTGTCATGCGTACTTATCCTTTTCAACGTTTTGGTTTTTAGACCTTTTGGGGCAGCGTGTTGCTTTTTCTTAGCTTAGCAGACAATCCTCGCCCATGATTTACTCGCATTGTACACATTAGTGGACAAAAGCGCAAGTGAATATGACTGTTACATACTTGAACTGCATCGGTTCGCGGTCAGTTATTATTGCGCTGCATACTTTGCAATCCGAGCGATCGCATTCTCTTTTCCGATGAGTGCAATGGCAGCTGGCAACTCAGGTCCGCTCGTCTGTCCAGTCGTCACGACCCGAATCGGCATAAACAAATTGCGGCCTTTTTGTCCAGTTTCTTTTTGAACCTCTTTAATCGCCGCTTTGATAGACTGCGTATCGAATGTTTCGAGTTCTTCAACCTTCGCTTGTAATGAAGCCATCACTTCTGGCACTTGCTCACCTGCAAGAACTTTCTGTGCTTCCTCATCATATTCAATCTCATCTTTAAAGAACTGGGCAGACAGCTCAACGATTTCCGCACCATAACTTAACTGGTCATGGTAAAGTGCGATCAAGTCATGCGCCCATTCGCGTTGCTCATTCGACAATTCATACGGTAGCGCACCCGCTTTTTGTAAATGCGGCAATGCAAGGTCAATCACTTTTTCCAACGGCGCTTGCTTAATGTACTGGTTGTTCATCCATGTCAATTTATCTTTATCGAACACGGCTGGAGATTTTGACAAACGATCAGCGTCAAAAATGGAAATAAGCTCTTCCTTCGAAAACAGCTCTTCCTCCCCTTCCGGAGACCAGCCAAGGAGTACGATAAAGTTGAACAATGCTTCTGGCAAATAACCAAGTTCTTCGTACTGTTCGATAAACTGAATAATCGACTCATCCCGCTTACTTAGTTTTCTACGGCTCTCGTTCACAATTAACGTCATATGTCCGAACTTCGGCATATCCCATCCAAATGCTTCGTAAATCATCATTTGTCTTGGGGTATTGGAAATATGATCGTCTCCACGTAAAACATGTGTAATTTCCATATAATGATCATCCACTGCGACAGCAAAGTTATACGTGGGAATGCCATCTTTTTTGACGATGACGAAATCCCCAATACCGTCTGACTCAAAGGAAACATTATTTTTCACAATGTCATTGAACGTGTAATTTTTCCCTTTCGGCACTGCAAATCGAACACTCGGTTCTCTGCCTTCCGCTTCGAGTTCAGCCTGTTCGTTCGCAGTCAAATGACGACATTTCCCGCTATAACGTGGCATTTCATTTCTAGCGGATTGCGCCTCACGCTCTGCTTCAAGTTCTTCAGCTGTACAGTAACATTTATAAGCCAAGCCTCTTTCAAGCAATTGCTCGTACAGTTCCGTGTACATTTCATTTCTTTCGGATTGGCGGTACGGACCGAAATCTCCGCCAACGTCGATACTTTCATCCCAATCGATACCTAGCCACTTCAAGTAATTAAGCTGGGATTCCTCCCCGCCTTCTATATTCCGGCTAGCGTCTGTATCTTCGATTCGAATAATGAATTTCCCGTCTTTATTGCGGGCATACAAATAGTTAAAAAGTGCTGTTCGTGCATTCCCGATATGTAAGTGTCCCGTTGGACTTGGCGCGTACCGAACGCGAACTTCCTTCGTCATAGTAAATCCTCCTATTTTTTGAGCGTTTACTTCGTCTTTAGTTTACCATATGTTCCTCAGTTTTTTTGCAATAGAATGACAGCCATAGCAGCCATTCCTTCTTCGCGTCCTGTAAACCCGAGTTTCTCTGTCGTCGTCGCCTTGACATTCACTTGCGAAACATCCGCTTTCAGCAAACTTGCAACTTTTTCTTGTATCGCGCCAATATGCGGCGCCATTTTCGGTCTTTCCGTCATAATTGTGCAGTCAATATTACCGAGCTTATATCCACGCGCCTCCACTATTTTCCATATCTCTTCCAATAGAACGGCAGAATCTGCATCCTTGTAAGCATCGTCCGTATCCGGAAAATGACGACCGATGTCTCCTTCTCCTATGGCACCAAGCGCTGCGTCGGTGATTGTATGCAAAAGCACGTCTGCATCAGAATGGCCAACGAGTCCTTTATCATGCGGGATTGTCACCCCTCCAATAATAAGCGGTCGACCTTCTTCAAATTTATGCACATCAAAACCTTGTCCAATCCGAATCATTACTTATCGTTCCTCCCGTTGTCGTTTGCCAAGCAAAACCTCTCCAAATGCAAGGTCCTCCGGCGTCGTCATTTTCACGTTGTCATACGTACTTTCAACGATGTGAACCGGATAACCTAGCCGTTCCACAAGCATCGCTTCATCTGTTCCAAGGAAGTCTTCTACCTGCGCCTGATGAGCAGCTTCTTTCAATACGTCATATCGAAACGCTTGTGGCGTTTGCACAATCCATAGCGAATCACGCTCAACCGTCTTCTCAACAATTCCCGAAGACGCCAACTTCATCGTATCTTTGGCCGGCACTCCCGCGATAGCTGCACCAAATCGAGTCGCTGATTCCACAAGATTTGCAATGACGGAGTGCCGGACAAATGGACGTGCAGCATCATGTACAAGCACGACCCCATTCTTGTTATGCGCCTCAAGGCATGCCGCCACGCTATGTTGCCGCTCGCTCCCTCCGTCCACCATCTCTTTCACTTTCGTTATATGGTACCGGTCCAGCATAGAAGCAATTTCTTGTCGTTCTTCTGGCTTCACCGCGAGAATAATGCCCGCACACGCCTGATCTCGTTCAAAAACGTCAAGCGTGTGAATAAAAATCGGCTTGTCACCGAGCATTAAAAAAAGTTTATTGTGACCGGCACCCATCCGCTGTCCACTACCAGCTGCCGGTATCATCACTGTATACATGATTTCCCATTGCCTCGTCTTTCCTCGTTAATTCGCTTTCGCGGATTTATCGTTTTTCGGCTTCGCAAAAATCATACGACCTGCCGACGTTTGCAAAACGCTTGTCACAACGACATCCACGGCATTCCCAATATACGATTTCCCATCCTCGATGACAATCATCGTCCCGTCATCCAAATATGCGACACCTTGGTTATGTTCTTTCCCATCTTTAATGACGACGACATGCATCTCTTCACCCGGTATGACAACAGGCTTTACCGCATTCGCCAAGTCATTTATATTGAGAACAGAGACGCCGTGAAGGTCAGCAACTTTATTTAAGTTAAAATCATTGGTGACGACGAATCCACCCATTTCCTTTGCAAGTCGCACGAGCTTCAAGTCCACTTCCGCGACATTATCGAAATCTTGATCGACGATTAGAACGTTCGGTCCTTCGTCTGTCTGTAAACGTTTAAGGACGTCAAGACCTCGCCGCCCCTTCGTTCTTTTTAACGTATCCGAAGAATCTGCGATATGCTGAAGCTCCGTTAATACGAATTGCGGGACAACCAAAACACCTTCCAGAAATCCAGTTGCGGAAATGTCGGCAATCCGACCATCGATAATAACACTCGTATCCAGTAGCTTATAAAGATTCCCTTCCACAGCCGCACCTGTGCCTTCAGCTTCTTTCTTCTTCGGTCCTGACAGCCTCGCCATCTGCACTGAACGCACCAACTCTTCACGTTGCTTGAACCCAACTTGGAATCCCAGATAACCGAGAATTACGAACAAAACCGTCGGTAATACAGAGGTAATAAAAGGTATTTCGAGACTTCCTAGCCAAAAACTAGCGAGAAAAGCGAGACTTAACCCAACCATTAGGCCAATTGTTCCAAAAAGTAAATCAAAAACAGGCGCTTTCAACAAGCGGTCTTCCATCCACTTTATAAAGTTGACGACCGGTGATGTAAGAAAAAGATTGAGCAGATAAAAGATAAGTGCGCCAAGAATCGCTGACACATACGGGTTATTAATGAATGGAGTTGAGGTAAAAGAAAATAAAGTGAATAATTGCGGTAAAAACAAAACACCGAGTGTGCCCCCGATCAGCAAGAAAGATAGCTGCACTACCCTTGTCAACATAGAAACCACCTCCTAATACACAATTATACATATCTTCCCTAAAAACATCCTTTATTAACATAAGTGGAACATTTATTTACCAAATTGTTTCAGATGAAGTGAGTACCAGGTTCCGACACCATTTGTACTCTTTGTATTGTGGCGGAACCGGGTGCTCTAGATGGGAAGCTTGTAAGTTAGGACGAAAACGGGACGTCCTTGGTTCACTTTAACGTGAAAATGCTACTTTCAATGCATCGCTCACCGTTTCGACACCGATCACTTGAATCTCCTTCGGGTAATCCCATCCTCCAAGGTTGGACGATGGCACGATCGCACGTTCAAAACCAAGTTTCGCGGCTTCCGAAACACGTTGCTCAATTCGCGCAACACGTCGTACTTCCCCTGTCAAACCGACTTCGCCGATGAAACAGTCCGATAGACCTGCCGCCGCATCCCGATAACTGGAAACGATGCTCACAAGGACAGCTAAGTCGATTGCCGGCTCATCCAACTTTACACCGCCAGCCACTTTTATATATGCATCCTGTGCTTGTAACAGCATCCCCATCCGCTTTTCAAGAACGGCCATCAGTAGGGACACGCGGTTTTGATCGATTCCTGTTGCCATCCGCTTCGGATAGTTGAAACTAGAAGGCGTGACGAGCGCTTGAATTTCCACCAAGATCGGGCGTGTACCTTCCATGGATGCCACAACTGTCGAACCGGCGCCTCCTTGTGACCGCTCCCGAAGAAACAATTCGGAAGGGTTCAATACTTCTTTCAACCCCGATTGTAGCATCTCAAAAATAGCCATTTCATTCGTCGAGCCGAACCTGTTCTTCACACTGCGCAAAATCCGGTACGTATGATGGCGCTCCCCTTCAAAGTAAAGGACAGTATCCACCATATGTTCAAGGATACGAGGACCTGCAAGTTGACCATCTTTCGTTACATGACCGACGAGGAAGATGGCAATATTTTTCGTTTTTGCAATGCGCATCAGTTCGGCGGTGCTTTCACGGACTTGCGTGACGCTTCCCGGCGCCGACTTCACTTCGGGGTGATGGACCGTCTGAATGGAGTCGACAATGACAAATTTCGGTTTCACTTCTTCGACGGAATGATGAATTTGTTCAAGGTCCGTTTCTGCGTATATATAAAGTTCATCCGATTTGACACCGAGGCGCTCCGCACGCAGTTTTGTCTGCCGGATTGATTCTTCCCCCGATACATACAAAACCCGCTCTCCTCCATTTGCCAACAAGGATGAAACTTGTAACAAAAGTGTTGATTTCCCAATCCCGGGATCTCCTCCGATTAAGACGAGTGAGCCGGGCACAATTCCCCCGCCGAGGACGCGGTTCAATTCCCCGAGATCCGTTGTAATCCGCGGTTCCTTCCCCGCCTTGATGGAACTAATCGGCATCGCTTTTTCATGCGCACCTACCGTATGTTGAAATGCGCTTCGCGGTCCTTTCCGAACCACTTCGACTTCCTCATCCATCGTGTTCCATTCGCCACAACCTGGACAGCGCCCCATCCATTTCGGCGATTCATAACCACATGAACGACACATGAATTTCGATTTTCTCTTTGACATATAAGCCTCCATAGACGAACAGGATAGTCCCGTCCCGCTCGCATTGAATGCCGTTGGGATAGACTATCCTGTACACTCTTTATTCCTTTGCGACAGCCTCTTTCGCCGCTTCTTCTCTTCGAATGACAAACTCGCTGTCTTTAACGTCCACAATCACTTTTCCACCCGTTAACGCTGTACCGCTCAACAACTCTTCAGATAACCGATCTTCCACATGTTTCTGAATCGCGCGGCGTAGCGGGCGCGCACCATAATCCGGGTCATAGCCAATTTCACTAATTTTGTGTTTCGCCTCGTCGGTCAACTCCAACTCAATATCTTGCTCTTGAAGGCGTGTTGCCAATTCATCCGCCATAAGCGAAACGATTTTCCGGAGATGTTCTTTTTCGAGCGAGTGGAAGACAATCATTTCATCTACTCGGTTCAAGAACTCTGGACGGAATGTCTTCTTCAATGAATCAAGCATTTGAGATTTCATTTCTTCATAGTTGCGGTCGTCCCCTTGCAAGTTGAAACCGACATAACGGTTCTTTTTCAACGTTTCCGCACCGACGTTAGATGTCATGATGACGACAGTGTTACGGAAATCGACGGTAC
The DNA here is from genome assembly GCA_948469885.1 of uncultured Sporosarcina sp. GTDB lineage: Bacteria > Bacillota > Bacilli > Bacillales_A > Planococcaceae > Sporosarcina. The sequence continues at coordinate 12,370 of CAOKMT010000009.1, forward strand.
GTCCTTTAGAATCCGTTAATCTCCCGTCTTCCAACACTTGCAGTAGAATATTGAAAACGTCCGGATGCGCTTTCTCAATTTCGTCCAACAAAATGACTGAGTATGGTTTACGACGTACAAGCTCTGTCAATTGGCCACCTTCATCATGCCCGACATACCCCGGAGGAGACCCAACGAGACGTGATGTCGAATGTTTTTCCATATACTCGGACATATCTACGCGAATCATCGCATCTTCGTCTCCAAACATCACTTCGGCAAGTGCCCGGGCCAACTCTGTTTTACCGACACCTGTTGGTCCAAGGAAAATAAACGAACCAATCGGGCGTTTCGGGTCTTTCAAACCTGCCCGCGCACGGCGTATTGCCCGGGAAATTGCGGTCACCGCTTCTGATTGGCCAATGACACGTTCATGTAATATTTCTTCCATATTCAACAAGCGGTTCGATTCTGTTTCAGCAATTTTAGAAACCGGGATTCCTGTCCACATCGCGACAACTTCAGCGATGTCATTGACAGTGACTTTCGATTCCGTTTTTCCTTGCTTCTCTTTCCATGCCGCTTTTGTCGTATCCAGTTCTTCTTTCATTTTCTGTTCTTTATCACGGAAGGAGGCCGCTTTTTCAAATTCCTGACTTTGCACTGCCGCGTTTTTCTCCGAACGGATCGCTTCCAATTTCACTTCAAGCTCCTTCAAGTTCGGCGGCGTCGTATAAGAACGAAGACGGACTTTCGATCCTGCTTCATCAATTAGGTCGATCGCTTTGTCTGGAAGGAATCTATCGGAAATATAGCGATCTGACATTTTCGCTGCTCCTTCAATTGCTTCATCCGTAATTTTTACACGGTGATGCGCCTCGTAACGGTCTCTTAATCCATTTAAGATTTGAATAGATTCTTCGACCGTCGGCTCATCCACTTGGATCGGTTGGAAACGTCGTTCAAGGGCAGCATCTTTTTCAATATATTTACGGTACTCATCAAGTGTTGTCGCACCAATACATTGGAGTTCACCACGTGCAAGGGAAGGTTTTAAAATATTAGATGCATCGATCGCACCTTCAGCACCGCCTGCACCGATGAGCGTATGCAATTCATCGATGAACAAGATGACATTGCCCGCTTGGCGAATTTCCTCCATCACTTTTTTCATCCGATCTTCAAATTCACCGCGATATTTCGTACCTGCAACGACTGTTCCCATATCGAGTGTCATCACACGTTTGTCGCGAAGAATTTCGGGCACTTCGTTGTTCACGACTTGCTGCGCAAGCCCTTCTGCAATGGCCGTCTTCCCGACACCGGGCTCCCCGATCAAAACAGGATTGTTTTTCGTTCGGCGTGCCAATACTTCAATCACGCGCGTTATTTCTTTACTTCGTCCGATGACCGGATCCAACTGTCCTTCACGAGCCACTTCCGTCAAATCACGAGCCAACCCATCGAGCGTCGGCGTAGCGGCTGACGTTGTCGTGTTTGAGCTTCCAGCTGAGCTGTCGTTGCTTCCTAATAACTGGAGCACTTGCTGACGCGCTTTGTTCAAACTAACACCTGCATTGCTTAAAACGCGGGCCGCCACACCTTCTCCTTCTCGGATTAGGGCGAGCAAGATATGCTCCGTGCCAATATATGAATGACCTAGCTTCCGCGATTCATCTACGGATAGTTCAATGACTTTTTTTGCGCGCGGTGTGTAATGAACGATCGGACCGACGTCTTTCGTACCGGAACCGACAAGCTTTTCGACGCCTTCTTCGATTGTTGTGAAATCCACTTCAATCGCCTCAAGCGCTTTTGCAGCAATACCGCCGCCTTCGCGAATAAGGCCGAGCAAGATATGCTCCGTACCGATCGATTCATGTTTCATACGAATTGCTTCTTCTTGAGCAAGTTGTAACACTTTTTGTGCACGTTGTGTGAATCGGTTAAACATCATAATCCAATCCTCTCCTTCGTCTATCTTCAATACTATAATCTATTGCCTTAAATCGAATAATTGAACCCTTTCGCACTTAATAACAACTGAATATAATAAATGAGCGAACCTTTCTTTGCATTATTGACCATTTTTGACCTTACTATACTTATAAAATAAGGATTCTTGCAAAGATAGTCATTTACTCATCTGTGCGCTTTTCAGAAGTGGGTGCTATACCATCTATATGAAGTCTTTCTCGAAATAACTTCGCTCTGAAGATATCCCGTTCTTCTTGTGTTAGTTCTGTACCCGCATATTGCTGCAGAAAACCAGGTTGCATGAAAATCATGAGCTCATTCAAAATAGAAACGTCCACATTTTGAATGATGTCCAAATCGATACCAAGCCTTACATCCGACAGGCAACGTGCCGCTTCGCCTGTTTGGAGAAGACGTGCGTAGACAAGTGTTCCAAGAGAACGAAACAGCCTGTTTTCAAGCGCGAGGCGGGATTTCTCCAACAGGACCTCTCTCGCCTTTCTCTCATGAACGATTAACCGTGCCGTAATATTTCCGAGATCTTCCAAAATTTCACTTTCCGTTTTTCCTAGTGTCACTTGATTGGATACTTGGTAAACGTTGCCGAGTGCTTTGCTGCCTTCTCCATAAATGCCTCTCACAACCATACCGAGCCTTGAAATCGCCGGAATGATCCGGTCAATTTGTTTTGTGATTGTCAGTGCAGGCAAATGCATCATGACCGAAGCACGCATCCCGGTCCCTGTGTTGGAAGGACAACTCGTTAAATAGCCGAATTGCTCATCGAATGCATAGGGCAGTTCTTTTTCAAGAAGATCATCCACTTCGTCCGCTTTTTTATATGCTTCTTCAATTTGTAAACCGGGATATATACATTGAATCCGAATGTGATCTTCTTCATTCACCATGACGCTCACCGTTTCATCTTCCGATAACATAACCGCACCATGTCTTTTAGGATCTGCTAATTGAGGACTGATCAAATGCTTCTCGATGAGCACTTCCCGTTCCAACGATGGTAGACTCGACATTTTCATATAAGAATAGGATGGCTTCTCCCCCTCTTCCACTAATGCGTTTGCGACCATTTTGTCGACGGCTAATGCCTGTTCTTCCGTAGAGGCGATCGGAAAGCAATAATCAGTCAAGTTGCGGGCGAGGCGGATACGGGTTGTCATGACGATATCAGAATGCTCGCCGTGGGTAGCCATCCAGCCCGCAACGGAATTTCGAATGAATTTTTCAATAGACATCGTCTGCTTCACCCCCATGAGCAAGCTGGTGTTGAAGTTTATTCGCTTCATCGCGTAAAGCGGCCGCTTCTTCAAAACGCTCTTCGGCTACCGCTTCCTGCATTTTCGTTCGAACTTCTTCAATTTTCCTCTTTATAGCATATGATTCATTAAAGGAGACGGGTATCTTTCCTGTATGGGCTGTATGCCCGCTATGCAATTTTCCGAACACATAGGGAAGTCGGGCGCGGAATGTATCGTAACAAGTCGCACAACCAAACTTTCCAATGTCTAAAAATTTCTCGAATGTCAATTTACATCGCGGACACTCCAAGCGGGAAGACGTCGCGGTACGTGATTGTTGGTGAGATTGAAATGGCTCTGTGCCCCCGAACCAATGCGCTAAAAACTGTTGGATCGACAGCGGTTCTTGGTCCGGGTTGAAATGTATTGTTTCAGATTGGAATGCGCATTTCTCACACAAGTGACGTTCCACGGATTCGCCCATATAGCCTTTCGTTATAATGACGGAAGCGGGTCGTTCTTTGCAGTTCTCACAAATCATCGTTTGTCACCTCATCGTAATTAGGTTCGTTTTGCACTTCATTCCAATTGTTCATAAATAAGTGTCAAAAGCATTGCTTCCAAAATGCGGGCTCGGATCTTGTCTCGCTCGGGAAGAGGTAGACGGAGTGTCGACCGATCGATCGCCGCGAGAATAAGTTTCGCTTCCCGATCCGATAGCACCTCTTCTTCATATAACCGAAAGACGACATCGCTAGCCATTGTATGCGAGGCACCTTGTTGTAAACCTGTCAAGACGTTTTCGATCAATTCTTTCCGGGAGTTCGCTTGCACACGAAAAATTCGGATATAGCCGCCACCGCCTCTCTTCGATTCAACCGCATAGCCACGCTCTGCTGTGAAGCGTGTATTAATGACATAATTAATTTGCGACGGCACACATTGGAACTTCTCTGCGATCTCACTTCGTTTAATTTCAATCGTACCGTTTTGTCCCTCTTCGATAATGCCCTTTAAATACCCTTCAATGATGTCAGAAATACTTCGCATCTTCTCACCTCTTTCATTTTCGGGTGACCCGCCATTGACCTTGACTATCTTTGACTTTATTGTACAGACGCGAATGAAGATTCGCAATTGAAATGCATGCGTATCAAGTAAAAGTATCCCCATTCCCCTTACCTATTTAGTCAAAATTCTAAGAAATGAACAAGGCAAGACTTACCTTCCAAATGATTAAAAATGGAGTGTAAGAAGACTTGCTTCTCACACTCCATTTTCTCTCCTTTAACAAAAGTCAACCGTGCCTTCAACAAAACCTTTACTTCACTTCCATTGTCATATTTGTCAATTCTTTGACCGGTAAAAATAATTCTCCCGTTTCCAAATAAGTCACTGCAAGCTGATCGCCTTCTTGGATATAAACGGAAAGGGGCGCAACTTCAGATGAAACGAGGAAATTACGGCCATCTTCCGCCAAAATTGAAACGAGCGTGAAATCATTGACCCGCTCCTTGAAAACACGAACAACGGTGACTGCCGCAGTTGCTTCTTCAGCGTTCGAACTTCCGTCAACGGTGCTTCCTCCTCGTTGGAGTGCCGTTTTGTACAATTTCAAGGCTTCATTTGGCGAGTTACCGTAAACTGAGATTCCGGGATTTGCAGCGGAAACGATGAAATAGTTTTGTAGAAAACCATTCGAATCAAGTACGGGCGTCAGCCAACTTGCTTCTCCGTAAAAATTATATAATACAGGCATTTCACCAAACCATTTCTTTTCGATGAATTTCTTTTCAATGATTTGAAGTGTCCCTTGCGAATCCATATAGGATTTTTCAAGATCACCTGTATAATACGTTGCTTCACCCGTCCGCCCGTCCGTCAATGCATAGCCGAGCATGGAATCGACCTCTTCTTTCGGACTTGTGAAATCAGTGAAATAATACATATGGCCGGTTTCGTCGAAAATAGGACTGACATTCGCTTCCGTTCCTTCATCAGACGGCAGTTTGACATCTTTCTTCCCGAAAACTGAATTCCAAAAGCCGTGAATATATTTTCCAAAATAGCTATTTTGTAAACTGACCGCTTCAGGGGACACCGCGCCGTCCACGAAATCCGGGACTTCTGACAATGTGTACTTTTTCAATTCTCCCGTTGTCGGGTCAGCCATCACGATTCCTTGTACATCAAAACCGTTTCGGGCGCTAATATAATTACCGTAAGACCTAATATAATGCGGTTTGCCCTCATCATCGATTTCGAGTTGGACATCCCCGTAAAAGATAAGCTCAGGAAAATGCATTCGGATATGGCGTGTCACTTCCTTATCAAAATACGAAGACGGCGTATAAGACATCTCCATTTTCACAAACTTTGGATTATCCGCCGAGTCTGTCGCGCTCATTGTGAAATAACCGGGCGTCGTTTTTCCATTCCACCATTTAAACAAGCCAGAAAATTCAACAGGGGCAATATAAACAAATTGACCATTCACTTTCTGAATTTGTAAATGTCCAAGTTCATAGTAGCTTGTATTCGGCACTTGTCCGAAAGCTTTTTTCATCTTGTTACGCGCAAATTTAGGCGGAACGCTTGCAGGCGTTTTTTTGTCATCAAACGCTTCGATTTCGACTTCTTGCGTCATCTCAACTGCTTGAAACTTCTTTCCAGCGTTGAATAAAGGCGCACTTAATATATATGCCGAGAAAGCGAGGGAGGCAAGGAATAGAGCAATTTTCACTTTCCGATCTTTGCTGCCCGCGACGAGAACCCCTAAAAGAGTAACGATGAGGAAGAGCACCCATAAAGAAGTCCAATTCCTATCTATACTTGTAACGTAATACACGATAAACGTTACAACTGCCACAAGGAGAGCCGTGCTTGCCAATGCCGCCCATCGATTGAATACGATTGGCTCTTTCTTTTCCCCTTCTTTAGCTTTGCGTTCCAAGGAAAATGGGACAATGATGACGCTTGATAGGACACCAACGACCATTGAAAACAAAAGTAAATTTATCATATACACACTCTCTTTTCCGTTTTGAAGATGATTGTTCTATCTTCCTTATACGGATAGCCGCTTAAATCGTTTCAAAAACTTCTGGAAAATACGTGATCCGTCGTGCAACTACAATTTACTATATGCTTGGCTTTCATAAAAAAAGACTTCCTAAAGTTTCAGGAAGCCTCTTCTTCATTCAGAGAAATACTTTTTCTTTTGCCAACGGTTCAAGATCAATTTCAAATCCTAAATCCTCAAGCATTTGACGATCTCGATCACTTTCCTGCCCTTCCGTCGTTAAATAATTACCGATGAAAACCGAATTCGCTGGATATAAGCCGAATGGCTGAAGACTGCGCAAGTTCACTTCCCGACCGCCAGAAATCCGGATTTCTTTTGTCGGATTCATGAATCTGAACAGGCATAAAACCTTCAAACAGTACCGCGGGGTCAATTCATCAGTTCCTTCGAGCGGTGTTCCGTCAACCGCATGCAAAAAGTTCACAGGAATCGAATCCGCGTCCATCGCATGTAAACTGCGCGCCATCGAAATGACGTCCTCCTTCGATTCACGCATGCCGACGATCACACCCGAACACGGAGAAATACCCGACTGCTTCGCCAATTCAACAGTATTCACCCGGTCATTGTACGTATGAGAAGTTGTAATATTGTCATGATGTGCGGCCGATGTATTGATATTATGATTATACCGATCTACTCCCGCCTCTTTTAAACGTACCGCTTGCTCTGGCTTCAGAAGACCGAGACAAGCACAAACGGTCATATGCTGATGTTTAGTCTTGATTTCTTTCACAGCTTCAATCACAATATCCAGTTCTCTGGCTGCTGGTCCACGCCCACTTGCGACAATACAATATGTGCCGGCATCTTGCTCGGCTGCTCGATCCGCGCCTGCCACAATCTCTTCCCGCTTCATCATAGAATACTTTTCAATCGGAGCTTTTGAAACAATAGATTGCGCGCAATATCCGCAGTTTTCAGGACATAATCCTGATTTCGTATTCATAATCATATTCAGTTTCACTTTATTTCCGTAATAATGCCTACGCACTCTGTACGCCGCATTCAAAAGGCGTAACAAATCTTCGTCTACACAGTTCAAGACCGAAAGCGCTTCTTCATCCGTCAAACGATGACCTGCAAGGACTTGATCTGCCAGCTTCTCATAAACTCCCATGTCCCCGCCTCACTTTCAAGATTTTATGCATTCTATGCCCGAACATCCCGGCTAACACAGCAAGCACAATATCTTTTGGGAGAGGCACCATCATCCACATCCATGCGACTTTATACGTAAATGCTTCTGGCGCCGCCGCCCAAAACTTGTAAGCAAAATACATCCAGTTCGTTCCGAACAGATAGCTGATGGCCATCCCGACAAGTGCCGCCACGATATAACCGGATAACTTACTATTCTTGTCAATGATTTTACCAACAACATAAGCCGTCAAAATAAAAGAAATAATGAATCCGAAATTCGGACTGACCAGCGATCCAAAACCACCGCTGAATCTCGCGAATACTGGCGCACCCGCAAGCCCAACAAACATGTAAACCGTCATGGAAATGGTTCCCAACCGACTGCCAAGCAAAGCACCGGCAAGGATGGCGAAAAATGTCTGAAGCGTGATTGGCACCCCTCCAATGACTAGAAAAGGAGCAAACGCCGTAATATTGGCTCCAATCATCATCAACGCTGCAAACATTCCGCTGTACACAAGTGTTAACGCATTCGTTCCTCTTTTTGATTTCTCTGTTACGGTTGTCATAAGTCACCTTCTTCGTCTTTATTATTTTCATAATACAGAAAGCAGACACATTGAGTCAACCTATTTTTATTTTAAGTTAACACTTTATCGTTTTAAATATTAACAACAAAGAAAAAACCGGTAGCTACTGACACGCTACCGGTCTTCCGTTATTGATTTCCGCCTTCATTTTTCGGGAATAGAAAGTGCGATATGACCCCGCTTACGATGATCGCGCCAATCGTGATGAGGAGACGCGATGCTTCCGGGACTTCCGTATGGTTACGCTCCAGCATGATCCAGCTGACCGAACCAACTATGAGCATGATCGGAATGACGAATTTGAAAGCTCTCAACTAGTTCACCCTTATCGATTATAGTAACCTCAGTTTACCATAATCTCGTTTTACATCCACGGTCCACGGCCTCGACCCCAGCCTCGGCCTCTGCCTCTACCGCCAAACTGTGGACCATAGCCACCTCCGAACTGCGGTCCGTATCCGCCGCCTGGAGAAATCGGTGCTCCCATCACATTTTCCGTCGTTTCTGTATAATAGTGCCGTGGGATATCGACGTAGTGCTGCCGATTCACATTGACAATTGGATGAATATAAGGGACCTCCCGAGGTATAAATTCATCGTGACATCTATACTGTGGTGGGCACACAATCGGCTGTACTTGGTTTCCAGGGCAGCAATCATGATTCATCATAACTCCTCACCTCCTCCCTTCTAATAGATGCCAACGACGCCAAAATGAACGGGCGGGCGACTAGATTTCGAGAGAAAGTGTGAAAGGCTACCATGGTACAGATCAACCACTCTTGGATAAGTGAAGTGAGCTAATCGAGAAAAATACGTCCCCGTACGACAATAAAACGCCTTGCCGTGGGAAGACTTTTCTACCAACAGCACGCATTCCCACTAACCTTTCACTCCAAAAAGAGGATAACAAGCACAACAACAAACCCAAATGCAGAGGCGAACATCAAATTAAGTCCGGTCCCTCTTTGATCCTCTTTAAATTTTGATATCCCCATGACTAACGTAAAACCGCTCATTGCTACAAGCATCCATGGTGCAAATTGAAAGTTTTTCGTCAGCAACCCATACCCCGCTAACAGAACGGTAATAACACCAAAGATATACTTCAGTATTTTCAGCAATCCAACTCTCTCCTCTTATGCCCACTCATGAAGCGTACTCAACTTTCCCGCATCCGCATCGTGTAACGGATCGTACGAATTGATTGATAAACTTGAATAAATACCGCTACAATAAGCCCCCCGACAAGAAAGCGCTGATAAGGCGTCCAACTAAATGCTAAGGCATTACTGAAAGAAATCCAGAGCCCCAAAAAGATCATTGCAAATCCAAAAAGATTTGAACACCAATGCGCCAACACCACTTTTCGGAATTGCGCTCTCCTTTCATCCATATCGTACGTCAGCTGAGGTTTTGGCTCCCCTGACCCGTATACTTTCGCCCAAATCGAATATTTTAGGAACGAATAAGAAGATGTATATTTCAACTGCCAGCCCGCACTTTTATGAATCTCCGTATAACTCGGCGTCGGCCGCCATTGGTAATCGCAAATGTAAGATACATGTTTCGGCGTCCCTTTCTCAAAAGTGAAGCGTATGCCCTGCATTCGAACGAGATGATTCCCTCTCAAAGCCATGTCCGTTAACCAAGCTTCCAATAAGTCAGGCGCTGTCATCCAATTCGGTTTCCATTTTGTAAATGTTTTGCCGACTGGCAGTTTTTCATCTAGGCCTGTGTGATAATACTTTCGCTCAAACGTCCGCAATTTCCGCGTCATCTGAATGGTTAGAATGATAACGCCAATCACTTGTAAGAAGTAAAGGATGGTAAGAGACCAAAACGGACTCGGTATAATATTGACCTCTCCAGAACTAGATAAAATCAAAAAAATAAACATAAGCGGCATGATTAACTGGACCGCATAATAGATTGAAATGCATGTAAGCACGAGGGAATGAAGCCGATTCCGCTTCAAAAGGCTGTCCCGCGCTGGATAGGCACGGACTTCCGCTTCCCCGTTTCTCATAAATCGCCAATTCCCTTCCACTACCGCAGTTTTCCATCCGGCATCTTCAAGTGTCCGCGGCCATTCACGTTGTGATTTGTCGTAAACGATTTGGTATTCAACTTCTTCTTGAGCCCCCTCCACGAATGAAAACATTCGCATCATGCGATGAACGCCTGCCAACTGTTTTCCTTCCGTAGCCATTTCCGAGAGCCACTGTTCTGTCTTTTCCACGTCATAACTCCAAAACGGCCTCCATTTTTTCATCATTCGAATTCCTCCCCGTACTTCATCGCATTCGCATGCAACTCTTTCAATCTCTTAACTTCATATCGCATAAGCGACTTCCCTACATCCGTCACTTCATAAATTTTCTTTCTTTTTTCATCGGCATATACAGTAATAATGCCATCCCGTTGCATCTTCGTCAGTGTGCCATAAATCGTGCCGGAGCCGAGGACGAGGCGCCCTTCCGTCAATTCTTCGACATGTTTAATAATGCCGTAACCGTGTCTAGGCACTTTTAAAGACAATAAAATATAAAATGCCGTTTCTGTCATCGGCATGTACGCTTTGAGCACTTTCTCCATATTCAATCCTCTTTCACATCCCTTCTCGCTTGACTATGTCACGCTGCGACTATGTCGTGCCAATACTATATCGCGTCGTGACATACAAAGTCAATAACTACACAAGGTGAGTTCAAGTATGAAAAAGAACTTTAGGCGCTGTGAGTAGCGCTTTAGGCGTTGAAAAGAAGTTTTAGGCGCGGAGAGCCACTCTTTGGGCGCTAAAAAGATGGTTTAGGCGCGGAGGGCCACTCTTTAGGCGCTAAAAAGAAGGTTTGGGCGCGAAAGGCCACTCTTTGGGCGCTAAAAAGTTGTTTTAGGCGTGGAAGAACACTCTTTGGGCGCTAAAAAGAAGGTTTGGGCGCGGAGAACGGCACTTTCAGTGGTAAAAGATCCTCAGCGGATTTTTTCAACAAAAAAAGAGCTTTCCATAGTGGATTGCTCTTTTTGTTAATTTATTGATATGTTTCAGGAAGGTCTTCTTCACTGTCTTTCGCTTCATGTTCGGCTTTTGCCTCAATCTCCTCTTCAATACTTCTACCAAAACGATATTTATCGAACGGATCAAAGTCGGGGCCGCCTTCTGCAATCATTTTCATCGAGGCGATTAAATCTTCATCACCTCTTCGTGCCATCTCTTCCGGGTCAATTGGGTAACGGGTCATATACAATCAACCTCCTTATACAATATAACCGTGGCTGGATGATCATGCTAAAAATGAACATCTTGCAAATAGAATCCATTTTTCTAATTCTATTATACAGAATATTTAGTTATTCGTAAACTTCCAATCTCTATCGTTAGAAATTTCCCAATCGGGTTATACTAAGAACAAGAGGAGGAGGACACAGATGAAGCGAATTGTGTTGTTTGATGGGGATTGTAATTTTTGTGATACCAATGTGCAATTTATTATCAAACGAGATCCGGTCGGTCATTTCTATTTCACGTCTTTGCAAAGCGAAAAAGGGCAAGCACTGATTAAGAAGTATGCCATTCCAAAAGAGGTCGATAGCTTAATACTCATCGAAAACGGCAAAGCGTATGCAAAATCAACCGCAGCGCTGCGTATCGCTAAAAAGCTGGACGGCCTATGGCATTTGCTTTTTATTTTGACATTAATTCCTAGAAGATTACGCGATCGTGTCTATGATTATGTCGCCCAAAATCGCTATAAATGGTTCGGCAAAAAAGAAGATAGCTGTGCATTGCCTTCTCCGGAAATTCGGAAGCGATTTCTATAATCAATCAAAACAGCCTTCTGGACATCCCAGAAGGCTTATTTTCCTTTAACCTAATTGCATTTTTAAGTTTTCCTCATCCGTGAAAGGTCGTGACCTCGTCAAAAATCGCTTACCTTCCACACCTTCCAACGAAAACATGCCGCCCCTACCTTCAACCACATCAACGATGAGCTGGGTATGCTTCCAATACTCAAACTGGTTTTTATGCATATAGAACGGCGCTTCGCCAATATATCCCAAGCGTACATCTTGATCACCGACAATCAATTCTCCTGCCGGATAACACATCGGCGAAGAACCATCACAACAGCCACCTGACTGATGGAACATGAGTGGACCGTGTTGTGCTTTCAACGATTCAATCAATTCAAGCGCAGCATCCGTTGCCAATACGCGGTGTATCACCTCGCTTAGAAAAACCCTTGTTTTTCTTCACTATAACTGACGAGTAAGTTTTTCGTCTGCTGATAATGACTTAGCATCATTTTATGATTTTCCCGCCCGACGCCAGATGCTTTATACCCACCAAATGCGGCATGGGCAGGATATTGGTGATAGCAATTCGTCCATACACGTCCGGCTTCAATGCTGCGTCCCAATCGATACGCTGTATTTGTGTCACGCGTCCAAACCCCCGCGCCTAAGCCGTACAACGTATCATTCGCAATGGCTAGCGCTTCTTCTTTCGTCTTGAACGTTGTCACTGAAAGAACAGGTCCAAAGATTTCTTCTTGGAAAATGCGCATTTTATTATGTCCTTTGAAAACGGTCGGTTGTACATAATACCCATCTTTCAATGCACCTTTAAGCTTGTTCTGCTTTCCACCCGCAAGTACTTTCGCCCCTTCTTGCTTCCCAATATCCAAGTAGGATAAGATTTTCTCCAACTGTTCCGAAGAAGCTTGAGCACCTATCATCACTGTCGGGTCGAGCGGATTTCCTGTCTTAATCGCTTTTACCCGCGCGATGGCCCGCTCGATAAACTTGTCATAAATCGATTCTTGGATCAATGCGCGAGATGGGCATGTACAGACTTCCCCTTGGTTTAACGCAAACATCACAAACCCTTCAATTGCCTTATCTAATAATGCATCGTCTTTATCCATAATATCTTCAAAGAAAATATTCGGTGATTTCCCCCCGAGTTCAAGCGTCACAGGAATTGTATTTTGAGACGCGTATTGCATAATGAGTCTCCCCGTTGTCGTTTCGCCCGTAAACGCAATCTTGCCGATACGTGGGCTGGACGCGAGCGGCTTGCCAGCTTCCAAACCGTAGCCATTGACAATATTGACGACACCCGCTGGAATTAAATCTTCGATCAACTCCATCAAGACAAGAATCGATGCAGGTGTCTGCTCTGCCGGCTTCAACACAACACAATTTCCAGCTGCAAGCGCAGGCGCCAATTTCCAAATCGCCATTAATATCGGGAAGTTCCATGGGATGATTTGACCAACGACACCGATCGGCTCATGGAAATGGTACGCAACCGTATCGTTATCGATTTGACTGACGCCACCTTCTTGTGCCCGAATGGCACCGGCGAAGTAGCGAAGATGGTCAATTGCCAATGGGAAGTCAGCATTCAATGTTTCCCGGATCGGCTTACCATTTTCCCATGTTTCCGCAACGGCCAACTTCTCTAAATTTTCTTCTATCCGATCTGCGATTTTCAACAGAATGTTCGAGCGTTCGGTAACAGACGTTTTCCCCCACGCCTCTTTTGCTTTATGTGCAGCGTCAAGTGCAAGTTCAATATCTGCTTCTGTTGAACGGGCAACTTTTGTAAACACTTTTCCTGTTACCGGAGTCGGGTTGTCAAAGTATTGTCCTTTTACCGGCTTCGTCCATTGCCCACCGATATAATTATCGTACCGCTCCTTGAAGTTTACTTTTGCCCCTTTTGTATTTGGAAATGCATACACCTGATTTTCCACTGCTTGGACCATTTCTACATTCCTCCCAATTCTGTCGAGGGTTTCCCGACTTTGCCTATTGCGATGAAATTTTTCACGCACTACCACTCTATGGACCAACTTCAAAAGATATGATCACTTTTATAATTATTAATATCTCTGTAATAGTTTGTTCATATTTACCAAGTAGGATAAAGACAAGCGAATAAAACAGGAGGAATTACAATGGAAACAGAAAGAAAAAAAGGAACAGCTAAACGATTTTTATCCACGATTGGCGCAGGCGTTATCGGTTCCATGATGACACTTGGCGTCGTTGCAAATACAGATTTGCTTTCGGACACTTCCCCTGATCGGGTCGTGCCCACAGCAAACGAAGCGAACTACAATGTAGAACAGACATCAGCAAAAACAGACCTATCGCTTTCAGATATGGTCGAGAATGCTTCCAGCGCCATTGTCGGTATCGTCAATTACCAAAATAGAGGCAACCGCTTTGCGCAAGAAGTCCAAAGTATTGAAAGCGGCTCGGGTTCCGGGGTCATCTATGAAGTCGATAAACATTATGCGTATATCGTGACGAATAATCATGTTATCGAAGGCGCTGAAAAAATTGAAGTTTCACTCGAAAGCGGAGACACGACGACTGCCCAACTCGTCGGCCAAGATGCACTCACCGATTTGGCAGTTTTAAAAATTGATGCAAAATATGCAAAAACCGTGCTGGAGTTCGGTGATTCAGATGCAGTGCGTGCCGGCGACCAAGTTGTTGCGATCGGCAACCCACTTGGTCTCGACTTTTCCGGGACTGTGACAAAAGGCATCATTAGTGCAGTCAATCGCTCCATTCCTGTCCAAACATCCGCAGGTGAATGGGCATTGAACGTCATTCAAACAGACGCGGCGATCAACCCCGGGAACTCAGGGGGTGCCTTGCTGAACGCAGCAGGTGAAGTGATCGGCATTAACAGCTTGAAAATTGCACAAAACGGTGTAGAAGGGCTTGGCTTCGCAATTCCAAGTAACGAAGTCGTCCCCCTTATTGAAGAAATGACGACCAATGGGAAAATTGAACGCCCTTACATCGGGATTGGCATGGCGGACCTTGGACGTGTGCCACAACAATACGTACAATATCTTCCTGAATCCGTTGAAGGAGGCGTGCTCGTGATGAGCATTGACCCAGCGTCAGCAGCAGGTGAAGCAGGCATTCAAGAAGAAGATATCATTACAGCCATTAATGGAAAAGAATTAAAAAGCGTCAGTGAGTTCCGTAAGTACCTGTATTCGGAACTACATGTCGGCGACAAAGCCTCTTTCACTGTTTACCGTGGGAAAGAAAAGAAAACGATTGATTTAACGTTGACAAGCAATGCAGAAGTGGCAAACTGATCCGTTCAATCCTCCCTCTTTCAACCTTCCTTGAAAGAGGGGTTTGTATTTGCATATTTCCGAATTTCCCTTTACGTTTAAGAAAAGGTTCTTACAGGGAGATGCGTACGATTGAAAATATTGGTGATCGAAGACAATGAAAGTGTATCCTCGATGATCGAGTTATTTTTTTCAAAAGAAGGGATCGAAGGAGAATTCATCAAAGACGGGCTTGAAGGGTTTCACCGCGCGCAGGAAAGCAAATGGGATTGCCTGATCATCGACTGGATGTTACCGAGTATGGATGGCATCTCCATCTGCCGTGAACTTCGGAAAGAGAACTATACCGGTCCCATCATCATGCTTACCGCCAAAGATAGCGAATCTGACCAAGTCCTCGGATTGGAAATGGGCGCGGATGATTATGTGACCAAACCGTTCAGTCCTCTTACACTCATGGCTCGGATTAAAGCGGTCACACGGCGCTACACCGTAGCATCCGAGGATCCCGAAGAAGTAGGCATACTGAAAACCCATCATTTCCTCATTAACGAAAATACACGCGAAGTATTTCTCGACGGAAAACCCGTGCAAAACTTAACGCCAAAAGAATTCGATTTGCTTTATCACTTCGCTCAACACCCGAAACAAGTATTTTCACGCGACCAACTGCTGGACCGTGTGTGGGGATACGACTTTTACGGCGATGACCGTACTGTCGATGTCCATATCAAACGGCTCCGGACCAAAATTTCTACCGACGAACGGCCTTTTTTCCATACCGTTTGGGGGATCGGTTACCGTTTCGACGAAACACCAGGTGACATTAGATGAAAATCAAATATTTATACCAACAAATCGCAAGCCATTTCAGCGTCATCCTAATTGCATTCCTTATTTTAAGCTTATTATTTTCCCATTACATGGAGAAATTCGTCTACGACAATAAAACCGAAGAGCTCGTTACATACGGCCAACGTATTTTATACGATATCGAATACGACCAACATTACTCAAGACAAACGCTACAACAATACGGCCATGTTCTCGACGCGCGGGACATTCAATATAGTCTATTCGATGAAAGCTCCGCGATCATTTATTCGACAGGCTTGAAAACCCCGCTGATCGAATTGCGGGATGAGGAATGGCAAAGCATTAAAAATGGAAATGTCATTACGGTCAAACAAGAATTGAAACGATTTGAAGAAGACGTAACCTTTGTATTACTCCCATACATGCATCGCAACCAGTTTGTCGGGGGGATTTTATTAACCTCCCCCATTAAAGGATCCCGTCAAGTCATCTCTCAGATGAATCACTATTTGCTTTACACAACAGCGATCGCACTTGTTATCTCTTTGCTACTAAGCTGGCTGCTATCGACATTCCACGTAAGACGGATTCGACGATTGCGAAATGCAACTTCTCTCGTTGCCGGAGGAGATTATGCAGTTCGTCTCCCTTCCTCCAACTTTGACGAAATTAGCGAACTCGCAGGTGACTTCAATAGTATGGTCAAGCAATTGAACAGTTCAATGGAAGAAATTGAAAGCTTGGAAAACCGACGCCGTCAATTTATGGCCGATGTGTCGCATGAGTTGCGAACACCCCTCACGACAATCCGGGGCATTATTGAAGGGTTGAACAATGACATGATCCCGGAAGCTGAAAAAGAAAAAGGACTCGCCCTGGCGAGCAATGAAACGAAGCGGCTCATCCGACTTGTCAACGAAAACTTGGATTATGAAAAAATCCGTTCCAACCAGATTGACCTACAAAAACAAAACATCCACGTCAGTGAATTGCTCGAAATCATTAAAGACCAACTTGAAAGCGTCGCACGCGAGCGAAACAATGAAATTATGATTGCGGCGGATTCCGATACGATTGTTTTTGCGGATTACGATCGGCTTACTCAAATTTTAATTAACATTACAAAAAACAGCATTCAGTTCACAGAAAATGGGAAAATCTATTTACGGAGCTATACAACTGAAAAAGATATCGTCATCGAAATCGAAGATACGGGCGTTGGTATCGACCCAGCAGACATCGAAAAAATATGGAGTCGCTTTTATAAAGCCATTTTGTCGCGAACGACGAACAGTTTCGGTGAATTCGGACTCGGGCTTTCTATCGTAAAGCAACTTGTCACCATGCATAAAGGCACGATAGACGTAACGAGCGAAAAAGGGCAAGGGACAAAGTTCACAATGCACTTTCCAAGACAAATGAATACGAAGTAATCTCTTTCAAAAACACTTTCCGTCATCTTGCGTAAAGTGTTTTTTTGTTGATAAAATACCAATTTGCAGAAAAGGGTGAAAACAACTAAAAATACTTTTTTTCGAGATCATCTAACATTTCGTTAACAAACGAAATCAAATTCTTTAATCTTCCGACTAATTAGATAAAAAAGAAGGATTCTTTCTATCATTTGACGAATGTCATTCTAGCAAAGAAGGGGGGCTAACATTACACTGCAAAATCCGTTATTTTGACGAACCTAATTTTCGATATTTCCGTACTAAAACAAATACTTTATAATTTTGGAGGTTTATAAATGAACTCATCACTTTCATTTGCGAAAGCGCTTACATTACTCGTCGTTTCTTTCATCATCATTCTTGGGGGTATTTTATGGCTCAGCGCACCTACTGTTATCGTACTCATTAGTGCGGGAACTGCCGTCATTATTCTATCCACGCTTTGGGGCATCACTTGGGAGAACATTGAAAAAGATTTGATGGAAACATTAAGAGCGATGTTGCTGCCTATTTTAATTTTACTGGCAGTCGGCATGCTGATTGGCGCTTGGATGCTATCGGGGACAATCCCACTCATTGTGTATTACGGATTATTAAGTATCAATCCCGCCTATTTCCTCCTATTCGCCGCCCTCCTCTGTTCGGTTATGTCCATCATGGCAGGGACATCTTGGGGAACGATAGGGACGGTCGGTGTTGCACTTATGGGCGTTTCCATGGGACTTGGCATTCCCCTCCATTACACAGCCGGGGCCATTGTCGTCGGCGCCATTTTTGGAGACAAGTTATCGCCTCTTTCAGATACGACTATTATGAGCTCCGCCATGGCTAATGTTAAACTCGTCGATCATATTAAACATTTATTATGGACAACGATTCCAGGTTACGTCATTTCACTCATTCTCTTTTTAGTTTTAGGGATGCAGTTTGGTGGAAAGATCAAAAACCAAGAAAACATTGATTTGATTGTAGGTACTTTACAAGAGCAATTTAACTTAAATCCGATGCTCATTTTACCGCCCTTTATTGTATTGCTTCTTATTTTCTTAAAAAAGCCGACATTACCTGTTTTCGGGATTGGTATTTTAGCCGGCTGCTTATTGGCAATTTTCTTTCAAGGTAATACATTATTAGAAGTGACGACTGCCTTAAATAGCGGTTTTCAAGAGACGACAAACGTCGCCCTCGTAGATGAAATTTTACAACGAGGCGGATTAACAAGCATGTTAGGCACCGTAGCCCTTTTGATTGGTGCCGCTATCTTTGGCGCACCCCTACAATCAGCTGGGGTCATCCAACTGCTCTTGGAAAAAATTGTCCAGCTCGCGAAAAACGCGAAAACGATGATGGCGTCAAGCTTGTTCTTACACGGACTATTTTTTACAACGACAGGAAGTTACTACGTGACCTACGCTGTGCTTGGTCCGATGATCGGCCCGTTGTACGATAAATACGGTCTCCAACGAAAAAACTGGACGAGAACGATGGAAGATACAGGGACCGCGCTTGCTCCTATGGTTCCTTGGGGCGTTACAGGGGCATTTATTGCCGATACATTAGGCGTACCCGTAAAAGACTTTATTTTATTCGCACCGATGTGTTATCTTGGGATCGTCTTCGCGCTCATCTATATTTTCACAGGTTATGGGATCGCGAAATCTTCCGGCATTCAACACTCCGAAGGCAATCAGTTCGCGGACGGCAAGACCACAGCGGAAGCGCAGATGGCTGCCACCTCTGAAAAATGAATTAAAAAATCCGACCTGTCTTTGCTACATAACAGGTCGGATTTTAGTATTGTCTTTCACTTTAATGTTTTTAATGCATCGGCAACTTGGATCGTCCGTTTCGCTTGATACTGGACAGCCGCTTTGATCGCATCTTCATCCTCAACAATTTTACCGTCTTGACCGACAGTTACACTCGTGCCGTATGGATTACCGCCAGCGCCGAACGTGACAGCATCTGTGTATCCCGGTGCTGCCACAATTGCACCCCAATGATACATCGTTGTGTAAAGCGATAGAATCGTCGCTTCTTGCCCACCATGTGGGTTTTGTGCAGACGACATGGCACTCACTGCCTTGTTTGCAAGCTTGCCTTGTGCCCATAAGCCACCTGTCGTATCGATGAAGCTTTGCACTTGGCTGGCAATATTCCCAAAACGCGTCGGCACGCTGAAAATGATCGCATCGGCCCACTCCAGATCGGTCGGCGTCACTTCCGGTACATCTTTCGTCGCTTCCACATGCGCCTTCCATCCTTCGTTCGAATCGATCGCTGCTTGTGGTGCAGTTTCCGGTACTTTCAATAACTTCACTTCGCCGCCTGTTTCTTTCGCTGCTTGTTCCGCCCACTGTGCAAGCTGGTAATTCGTGCCACCTGAACTGTAATAAACAATCGCTGTTTTTGTCATATTATTCATCTCCTTATTTCCTGATCTCGCAAACAATCGATATAATTCACTCATTGCTTAAACCACCAATTCCCATCATTTTCAAAATGCCTTTTGATACCAAACTGCCGCTGCCTCTACTTCCGAACGCGTTAACGAATGACCATTTGTTTCCCAATGGAGCTCTGTTTTCGCGCCAGCTGTTGCCAGCGTTCTTTCCAATTCTTTCGACTCTTCAGCAGGACAGATCGGGTCATTCTCTCCCGCAGCGATAAATACCGACACGTCCGACAGATCAGGCAACGTCACGCCTCGCCTTGGCACCATCGGATGATGCAAACTGGCGCCTTTCAAACTTCCTACATAATGGTACAATAAGCTTGCCGCAATATTGGCACCGTTCGAATACCCAAAAGCAACGATATTGGTACGATCAAAATCATACTCTTTTGCCGCCTTGTCAAGAAACTGATGGAGCTCTTGCGTGCGGAAAATCAAATCTTCTTCGTCGAAGACCCCTTCCGCAACCCGTCGGAAAAACCTCGGCATCCCGTTCTCAAGCACATTGCCTCGAACGCTTAAAACTGCCGCCTCGGGATCGATCATATTAGCGAGCGGAACTAAATCATGTTCATCCCCGCCCGTCCCGTGTAATAACAACAATACCGGTTTTTCCGAATGGGTACCCGGTTTGAAAATATGTTTCACTCGACACACTCCCATCAGCCCGCCGTACAGAAATGAATAGCGCTCCTGCATCGGGCTTCCAATTTTTCTATTCCCTCAAAATCAATCATCTAAACAATCTCGAATTCGAGATAATGATAGCAAATGCATTTTCAATTGTCAAAATGAGTGCTTTTACGTAGTGTTTTATAGGCCCTCGTTGAAGAATCGATCCATCTCTTTCCGCCGTCCATTATGACCGTTCGATGGTTTATGCTTACCGGGAACAGTTATTGCTATGCCTTGCAAAACGACAGTCTATCCGAAATTTGAAAACCGCCAATATTGCCAGGCGACGATCGGTGATAACCACGCAAGGCCTTTGCTTTCCGCTAAGTGAAGTGGAAACCATTCCCCGTTTTCACCGCGTTGGAGATAAATTTCATGATGGGGCGCTTGATCATGATAACCCGTCAAATCGTATGTGCCGTCTTTTCGCAATACAGCACGAACTTCATAATCGATTGCCGGTGCTGAAACGATTGGATTCCCGACAGAATGAACGAGCAGAAAACCAGCTTCGCCTTTTTGATGATCCGATCGTTCCAATTGGATTCCTTCTCCTGACGCCACGCCGACTTTACGAACCCTTTTCAATCGGTTATAAGCCGTTGTTTTTCCCACTGCTTTCGTGAACGTCAGCGGCATGCCGGGTTCGTCGTAGGCAAGTGCAAGATCGACCCGCGTTCTATACGTCCTTCCATCCAAGTCGAATTTTCGTCCATCTCCTTGAAAGTAAGAGTACTTCGACAAAATGTTCGGGTTTTGAATGAATGCTTCCTCTAAAAAAGTCGAATAGCGGAATTTCCAACTATCAACACTTCGGCTCTTTTCCCGATCCAGCACGGGCGTCAATAACTTCTTTGGCTTCGCAATCGATTTCGTCACAGAAAACTGTTCAACTGCCGGCTCTCCCGTGGCATTCCGCTTTCCCAACTTCCCAAAAATCATCGACATGACAGATTTACTGCCACTCAACCTTTCTTTCGACTTCCCGAGCGGGCGTTTGGAATGGATTTTATATGTATACGATTCGTTCAATGAGAAGTTACGGTCAATGTATTGTGTCTCCCTCACAGTTTGAACATAAACGCCATTACGGTAAATATCATACGCTTCGACGTCTTCAATCCCTTCCCATGATAAGGCAATTTGTGTCTTTGCAACAATTGTCGTCAACACTAGAAATTGGAGAGGATTTTCGACATTCTGCTGCTCCGCGAAAGCTGAAGTTTGTAATGCGATCACATCGACGACTTCCTCATTCACAACTCTTTCAATAGAATAACTATACATTTTTGCATGCTTAAAACTGCCATCACCAAACTCGGGGACGGTTCCTTCGTATAGAAGCTGACCATTTCGATATACCTTATAGGTTCCGCCAAGATCTTTCCACGTGAAAAATATTAAATCCGGCCGGTGCGTCACCGTTTCCACTTCAAAATTTTCTTCAACCATACAAAACGCCACACTCCCTCTTTTAAGGAAGTGTGGCGTTGTTTAAAGCCAGCTATACATTAGGTCTTTACATTTCTACGCCTGTCAATGCCAGAAGGACTTGACCTTTTATAGAACGCGTAGCTTCTTCCGTTTTGTCTTCTCCTGCAATTGCCGAAACAACCGCAATGCCTGACGCACCCGCTCCGATCACAGCGCTTGCTTTCCGCTCTGAAATCCCACCGATACCGACAATCGGCAATCCTGGCAATTGAGCTTTGATCTCTTTTACGAGTTCTGGCCCGACGACAGGCTTCGCGTCTTTCTTCGTTTTTGATTCGTATAAAGGTCCCACACCGATATAGTTTGCGCCTGCATCTGAAGCTGCCAACGCATCATTGACCGTATGTGTCGAAACACCAAGAATTTTATCGGAACCGATCTTTTCACGAATGTCCGCAATAACGCCATCTTGCTGACCGATATGCACACCGTCTGCGCCGATCTCAAGTGCTAGCTCAACGTCATCATTGATAATGAACGGTACATTGTGTTGCGCACAAAGTGCTTTACATTTTTCCGCAAACTCTTTCAACTCTGCTCCTACGAGGGCATTTTCCCCTTTTTCACGCAATTGAAATGCAGTGATGCCACCTTTCAATGCACCTTCGAGCACTGCAAGAGGATCTTTATCTCCTACGTTTGTTGTTCCCATAATAAAGTATAATTGTAATTTGCTTTTATCCAATAGTCGCAACCCCTTCTATTTGTTTTTCGTTTTCAATTCTCCGTCCATAGGCTTAATGATTCTTTGGCCCATGCCCCTCCAATTCAGAGATCTTCTCCACTTGCCGCATGAATGCAACATTCCGCGTCAATGACAGCCCTTCAAGCGGATTCCCAGCGGCATACGTGCATCCTGTGCCATGCGTACATCCCCGCAGTCCGAATCTACGGCGCTCGCAAAAAGAAATGATCGCCGCGCTTGCTTGTCGATAAGAACGGGTCTTCCGCAGATGGCGTCTCTTGTCGGTACACGCCTTTAATGACGACCGGACTTGCGCCCAAAGCCAGTATATGCTTCGCTGCGTCAATTATGTCTTTATCCGTGCAATTCGCCAAAACAGTAAGCGCTTCCGTATATCCAGAAAACAGCGCACCTAGTTTCTTGCCTGAATATGGGCTATCAGGAGATCGATTGAAATTGGTTGTCCTGCTGTCACATCATGCGGATTTTAATGCATAACCGTCATTGTTGTGCAAACCCGCTTGGATGCCAGCCCCCCATCACCATCAAGTCCTAGCATTGTCAATGCCACTTCCGCCAATTCATATACACGCACTTTTAATTTACAATCCATTATGCCTCAGCATATTTCATCAAAGGGATCCCCTTCTCCAACCTTACAGTCACGTTGCATGATTGGAATTGGAGACTCATATTGGATTAAGTGAAAGCCGCTCCTAATAAACTAGGTAGCGGCTTCCTGCTTTTATAAATTAAAAAGCGCGCCACTTCCCTACGCCGGTGCAAACCGGATCAGGTTCCAAGAGTCCGCGAATTCACGCATCTCAGCCTATGAAAAGCTCCTCTAGTGGTTATTGAAATATTCAGCTTACTATACACTATAACACATAAAAAGGAAATTCGGGAAAAATAAGCATGCATATTACAACTTTTCCAAAAATTGTTACCATTTTGTTCACTTATTCATTTGCGCCAAAAAATCACCAAGAGGATCCGCTTCTTCCTCTTCTTCAACCGTCGAAGGAGAAGTTTCTTTTATTGCAGTCCAATCAAAATGATCGAGATCATCATCCGTGCTTACCTCAAACGTTGTTTCTTTGCCACTTCCCTCTTCAAGCGAAGCAGTCATCTCATATTCTTCAAGGCTACCTGCTTCTTTTTGATAAAAAGCCTCCTCCGCTTCAACCGTGTCACCATTCAATGATGCAAATAGAGAGGCTGTGCGAATCGGGTCGGCCATAAGCTGATACACAATACTTCCTAAAAGTGCTTCGGATTGCTCGTGCTTCAACCAATCCCGCTGCGCTTTATTTAATCCTTTCGGAAGCGGAATTGTGATGACTTCATTATGACTCAAGAAGGAATCATTCACGCCGTCCATGACAAACTTGGCAATTTTACTTGAGAAATTTCTTCTTTCAACATCTTTCAGCTTTTGTAATTGCCTCAGTGTATGATCAGTTGTATCCGACGGGATGCGGAATGTAATAGGTTGTCCTCTTTTCAAACCAGTTTCTTGCATGAATGCTCACCCTATTTGGTTGCCACCGTTTTTTCCTTTTCAGGCTGCTTAACTTCCCGATTTTTGTTCACAAAATCTGTGATTAATTTATAATACGCGTTCGCCATCATCCAAACGCTTTCTTTTTCGTCCTCAAAAAAGTCAATGTTATAGCCGTCCAAATTATTGTTCAACGCTTTCAAATAATCTTTCAGAACGATGGACCCTCCACCGATGAAATAACATATTTCTGTTTGCGAGTTTCTCGCCCAAATATTTCGCAGATGACGGTATTGCTTTTTCGCCAATTCCAAAAGAATGCGATCGACGATTTCATGAACACTTGTCCGGCTTCCTTTCACCATAATATGGTTCCGGTCATTTTTCTTCGTGATAATTTCTACAACGTCCGCACGACTATCCAACTCCACCCCATACTTGGAGAAGATTTCTTCTCGAATGGCATCAAGGGATTCCGAAACGCCCAAATTAAAGCCTTGCGCTTTATCATCGTCTACCCTGCGGTTCTGAATCACCGCGACATCTGTCGACAAGCCACCGATATCTTGAATTAAAATCCGCTTATCAATTAACTCCTTGTTCACGACATTCAAATTATTATCCATCACAAGATTGATAAATGCCGCAAACCCTTCCGGATACACTTTCACTTCGTCAAATTTAATATTTACTTTCAAACCTTGATACTTCGGCGTCACCAAAAACTCCACTTGGTGGACAGATCCAAGCAATTGGGAACGATACCCGACATCTTTCCCTTCCTTCACTTCTCTAAGCGGGAGGCCTGTGCCTAATGTATACGTAGCCTCGATGACATTGTTGGAACGTTTAAAAATCGCCTTATTTTCTTCGCGAGCTGCATCTAATGCCAATGCGGCCAACAACATGACAATCGTTTGGTCTTCCTCCGATTTATTGCTTCCCGGATCCAACTCCGTTGCATTCCCACTTTTCGTAGCCAACTGACCGACACGGTAAATCGCGTTGTTCTCTTGTAAGATTGGTGAATGTAAGCGGATATGAATCCCCTCGGTCGCTTCTTGTTCATCTAAATCTTCGACGCCGATAATAGGACGATCCGCGGTATCTTGCGCAATCACATTCGGAATATGCAAATCCGCTTCCAACTTCCCGAAAATCGCTTTTAATGAATCATTTCCTACATCTATGGCTGCAATACGTGGCTCTTTCAACATTTCATCCTCCCCCAACAATTTGTCTTTATATTCAAAATAGTACAGGAAACTAGCGAGTCGGTCAATCTTGTGTAGGGAACTGTTAGACAAATGTCATGATGTTTACATTTTTGTAAACTTAGAATTATCGAAACAAAGTCGATTGCCGTCGAATGTGTACGTGTTTGTAAACATGTATACAAATTTGTATACAATCACACTATTAATGTGTACATGTTTACAATTTTGTTTACATGTTTATATTTTTGTATACAGTGGAAAAAACAATCCGTTTTCTATTTGTAATAATTCATTTTTTTCCTACAAATAAAAAGCACCCTACTCTTTTCAGGGAGCGGGCGCTACAACGTTTCCATATTTATCGTACAAATTCACAATTTCTCGCGTACTTTTACAAAGTTCACCAAATTTCGCAGTCCTCATATTGCCTAACAGGAGCTAGAGAAACCTTCCTTATACAGAGAGCGGATATACCGTTTCATCGCTGCTCCTTTCTATCGTTTCGATAAACTTTTCAAGTGTTGAGGTTAAATAGGCGTCTTTTCGTCGAATGAAAATCGTGTTGATTTTACTATACTTCTTAGGTAGGTAATGACAGTGCACAAGTCCTTTTTCTTCCAAATGGGAAACGGCGGATTTCGGCACAAAAGTAATGCCAAGTCCCATGGCCACGCTTCCTAAAATAGTTTCCAACGTGCCAAATTCCATCACTTTTTGTGGTTTCACATTTTGATCTTCGTACCACATTTCCAGTCTTGCGCGGTAGCCGCATCCTTTGCTGAAACAGAGGAATGGTTCGCTTTTTAATTGTTCAATCGTTTTTGATGTTGTATCGGAAATTAAAACAAGTTCTTCCTCATATACATCATGGGCGATCAAATCCGGATGTTTCCCTGTTTCCGTTACAAATGCACCGTCCAACCGATGATTCAACACTTCTTTTTGTAACTGCTCGGTCACGCCTGTTAACAGCGATAAATCCACTTTTTTATATTTTTTATTATAGGAAGATAAAATGACCGGCAATTTAATGACCGTTTCGACCGACCCAATTTCCAGTTTGCCAGCAGGCTCTTCTTTACTTTGAACGACTTTCTTCATTTCATTTTTCAACAGTAAGATCTTCTCACAATACACCAATAACTTTTTACCTTCCGGCGTCAATGTCATCCCACGATGATGCCGATTGAATAAAGGTGTGTTGAGTTCAGCTTCGAGCTTCTGGATTCTTGAGGTTAGATTTGATTGAACATAATTCAATTCCTTTGCTGCCTCTGTAATGGTTCCTTTTTGAGCAACCTTCTGAAAAATTTCTAGATCTTTAAATTCCATTTTCTTTCCCTCTTTCCTCATACGCTCCCTCTATGGTATCACTAAAAATGATGACAATCATCATTTTCATTCATTTTACATGATGTCTATCTGTGGTGTTTAATATAGGTAGCGAAAGAGTGAAGGAGAATCGTATTCGTGAAAAATAATGTTTTGATCGCAGCCTTATTATGTTTGATTTCTGCTATTTCTTGGGGCGCGATGTTTCCAGTAGCAAATCATGCATTTCATTATATTGATCCGTTTTATTTTACAATTTTCCGGTATGTCTCTGTAACGGTCATTTTAATCGTCTGGTTGTTATGGAAGGAAGGCAGACAAGCTTTTCGGATGGAAGGCAAAGGAATGATGCTTTGGTTTTTCGGCACGATGGCATTCGCAGTCTATAACTTGTTGATCTTCTGGGGGCAAGACCTGCTAGGGAACCCTGGAACGATGGTCGCCTCGATTAATGAGTCGTTAATGCCGATGATTTCGATTGTCATCGTTTGGATGCTCGTTCGACAGCGTCCTCCAGCCTTTACTTTGTTTTGCGTCTTCATCGCTTTCGTCGGTGCACTACTCGTCATTACGAAAGGGAATCTAGGCGCATTCATGTCGGCGACGAATGATATTATCCCTTCTTTACTTATTTTCATTGCGGTAGTTGGGTGGGTCGTCTATACGATGGGTGGCAGTCAGTTCAGTAAGGAAGGCTGGTCTGCACTCCGCTATTCCACACTCAGTTGTTTGCTCGGAACGGCGACAGCAACAATTGTCGTGCTCGTCGTCACGATGACAGGATATGTTCAAGTACCAACGCTTGAAACCATCGTCATCACAAGCCCGCATATCGCTTTCATGTTCATTTTCCCAGGCGTTATCGCGCTCGTCGGATGGAATTATGGCGTCAGTATTATCAAACCTTTGAATGGTTTACTTTTTCTCAATTTTGTCCCGGTGACAACACTCGTCATTCAAATTTTCCAAGGGGCGGAGGTAACGGTGTATGATTATATCGGCACGCTTTTCATCGTCGTTTCATTAATCTCCAATAATATTTTCACAAGAATGCAACAAAGACAAACGACATCCAAAACGCAGTTCAGTGGAAAATTACAAGGTACTGCTTCTTAACAAAACATGGCTTCTTTTCCAACGAAATGTTAGAAAAGAAGCCATTTGTTATTTATTGTAAAAGTCATCTTTTTCCCGTGTCAACTCACTTTTTTCATCATCGTGGTCTCGATTTTCTTTTTTTCCCCGTCTTCTGTCATCGCTCTTTTTAAAGTCCGGTTCGTCCCCGAATTCCGTTTGCATCTGGCGAAGGTCCGTCTCCATTTCAAACGTCGCCATATCATCCCAAACGGCTCTTTCCATGTAGCGATGGAAAAGTGCTTCACCAATTGCAATGACGACTGCTGTGATGAAAGAAACGTAACCTAATCGCACTGGATAGCCAAACAAATAGGCACCAAGCAACCAGATCATGCCAAAAGTGAGGATGAAATCGGTGATTGTGGCGGCGGCGTTTCCATACCGCGGTAAAATGAAAAGATCACCGACGATAAATGAAACACCTGTCAATAAGACAGCCGCGGTAACGATATTGCCGAAGGAAAATCCAAAAAGTCCCAAAACAATCCATAAGACAACGGCAACCATGACGAATTTGACAATCAATGCTTTAAAGGATTGCATCTGTACCATT
Organism: uncultured Sporosarcina sp.; assembly: GCA_948469885.1. Lineage (GTDB taxonomy): Bacteria > Bacillota > Bacilli > Bacillales_A > Planococcaceae > Sporosarcina. The sequence continues at coordinate 40,831 of CAOKMT010000009.1, forward strand.
CTCCAATCGTAAATAAATTTCAAAGGCAATGAAACCTGTATCGCAACATTCTACGTTGCGATACAGGTTCTCCATTATGGATTGCGTTTGTTGTTTTTGCGGGAGTCGTTCTGGTTTTTATTCTCTTGAGGAACTGCATTGAAATCCTCTGCAAACTCGACATTACCTGGATTTTCATTTCGGTTTTGACGCCCTTGTCGTTCTTGACGATTTTGATTTTTATTAGCCATCCGTCTTCACTCCTTTCAATTGTTAGCAGTCTTTCAACTACTCACAATGCATAACTTGTCCCGATTTGAATGAACGATACTTTCCTTTTACTTCCACAGCATTTTAATTTCAAAAAAAGATCTCACAATTTTAGTGAGATCTCATGACTTATCATTTCCGGGGAAATATATTTATTATTTCTGTGCCATTTCGTTTTTTCATTTCCTGTTCTGGTACCATTCCGCCGCCTGTCGCCCAATCGACAGGTGTCTCTTTTTCGGCATGTGCCTGTTGAAACCTTTCCCACGCAAGATGGACAGGACTCGTCATACCCACAAGTGCAGACGGTTCTAGTGTGATGCCTCATAGTAGGCATCTCAACAAATAATTCGAACATGCCGTTGAATTCTTTCTTTTAGGAAAAATGTGCAATATCAGGTGCAAACCGTCGAAGTCGATTTGCCGTATCTTGGACATCCGCCGGGGTGATTGCCGTTTGCGAACTGTCGCGTCTAGTGAAGGATTAAGCATAACACTTCTTTTTGTGTGGCCATCTGTCAATCAACGGAAGCTTGTCCCGCCATTTTGTCACATTATTATTCATTCTATGCACGATTCATTGAGTCGGGCATTGTCAATAAGAAGGAAAGCGGAATTGCACTAAAAAGTAAATCGGTCAATGAGCGCTTCCGTTAATTCAAACCGCGGATTTTCCCGATCACTATCCACGACTTCCACCCCGAGGACAACTGAAACAATTCGCCGCCCATTGAATGTCCCTGTGCCGACGAAACACGGACCGGCCTCGACTGTGTAGCCTGTCTTCAAACCATCCATCCCACGCTTCTCATACGGCATTCCTTTTAACATCAAATTCGTATTGAGCCACACGTCCCCCGACTCCAGCTGGAAAGCGCGCATATTGGCATAATGTAGCATGGCAGGATGCTCCAGCAGTAGCTTTCTTGCGAGCAAGGCGACATCCCTCGCCGAAGATAAATTCACTTGTTCGCTTGGGTCGTCATTCCCTTCGAACCCGCTCGCATTGAAGTACTCTGTTTCTTTTAAACCGAGCATTGCCGCTTGGTCATTCATCAATTTGACGAAATCGTTTTCCTTACGCGCCACCATCTCAGCGAGTGCAACCGCTGCATCATTGGCGGAAGCGATGGACATCGCTTTGAATAGCTCCTCCACCGTATAGATTTCTCCACTTTTCATCTTCAAGTTAGTCGTTGACGTTTTTTTCGATTGGGAAAGTATAGAGGGACTTGGTATATACGTATGATCCCAATCAAGTTTGAAACCGTCTATCCTGTTCAACACGATATATTGCGTCATCATTTGAGTTAGACCGGCAATCGGGAGTGGTTGTTTACTATTTTTTTCATAGAGCACTTCACCCGTTTCAAAATCGACGAGCAGCATCGCTTGTGCCTTTATATGTGTAGGAAGGACATCCGCTTCCGGACGCTTCTTCGTAAGTATGGTCACAATACTGATAAGCATAAGGAAAGAGAGAAGAAGTATGCATTTCTTCATTATTCATCCCGCCTTTTCAACACCTTACTCCTACTCTATGCATCGTTTATAAATACATGCGCGTGCAGGATAGGATGTTAACGACAAGCCACATAATCCTTATTTTATAATTTCCGCCACGAAAAATAAGCCGATGATGAATGATCTTCATCTCACCGGCTATCTTTTTTCAACTATTGAAAAGGTCGTCATTTAAACCAACCTTTTTCTTTAAAACGAGAAATCGCCTCAATCCGATTCCCTACACCTAATTTATCAAGAATGGTGGAAATATAGTTTCGGACCGTGCCTGGCGTTAAATATAACGATTCTGCAATTTCTTTCGTCGTCTTCCCCTCAGAGACGAGACGAAGCACTTGGTTTTCACGTTCTGTCAACGGGTTTTTCATTTCATGCCGATCTTCAAAGGCGATATCGACGAGTTCAGGAGCATAAATCCGCCTGCCATCCATAATCGCCCGGATGGAATGGACAAGTTCCTCAATCGGACTATCTTTCAATAAATAGCCGCGCACGCCCGCTTGACGGGCACGTTCAAAATAGCCGGTTCTTGCGAATGTCGTCAAAATGATGATTTTGGACGCTTCTTCTTTCAATTCTTCCGCTGCATCCAGTCCCGTTTTCAAAGGCATCTCGATATCCATGATACAGACATCCGGCTTGTGCTCCTTCACTAACTGGACAGCCTCTTCTCCGTTTTTTGCCTTCCCGACAACTTCCATATCTTCTTCCAAACTCAACAAAGAACCAAGTGCACCTAACATCATTCCTTGGTCTTCAGCCAATACGATTCGTATCATCGCTCAACCTCCTCATGTGATTTAATGATGATTGGAACGTGGATACTTAATGTCGTTCCCTTCCCTGTTTCAATCGCCAAGCTGCCATTGACAAACTCGAGACGCTCCCGAATCCCTCTCAACCCGTTTCCCGGCCTGTCTTCTTCGCCTATGCGGATGCCGATTCCGTCATCCTCCACTTGAATCAGGAGTTCGTCCGGTAATTGTTGGAAGGTCAAATGACATGTAGTAGCAGCACTGTGCTTCACAACGTTGGTAACCGCTTCTTTCAAACACATACTTAAGACATTTTCAACGAGCGGTGGCACATTTTGAAATTCTGGATTGCCGTCAATCGACAACGCTATATCGGCAGCCATTAAAATTTGACGGATACGGATCAATTCTTCCGCAAGCGTCGTTGCCCGCATATCCGAAACGAGTTCGCGCACTTCTTTTAATGCCGTGCTCGCCGTTTGTCGTATATCTTGAATTTCCCTTTCTGCCGCTTCTGAATCGCGGGATATCAATTTTCCTGCAAGGTCACTTTTTAAACCGATGAGCGACAGTTTCTGTCCAAGTGTGTCATGCAAATCCCGCGCAATCCGTTGACGCTCCTCAAAAATGATCAACTCCGAAATCCGTTCTCTGGCGACTTCCAATTGCCCCTCCAAATTTTCACGCTTATTCCGGTAGTACAAATTGAACGGCAGAAGCACGGTTCCAATGACACTGATCAGTAAAAAATGCAACTGTGGCAAAAACAAGTCCAGCTCGATGAAAAAGCCGAAGATAATAGCGCCGAGTGTCGTTGCGATATGCAAGCCATACATGATGAAAAAACCCGCAGGATGCCGAATATTACCGATAAAAAACGCGGTGAACAAGGAGAAATAAACAAATCCAAATAACAAAGTCATCACAACATTAATGACCATTTCAAAACTGAGCCACATATAGACAAGCCCGCTCTTTGATTTAAATGAAAAACGATACGATAAGAAGAATAAAAGCAGTAAGGTAAGCCCGACAATAATCTCTAGTCGGGAGGATGCTCTGAAAATAAAAAAGAACGGCAATAAGCAAAATATCACCCATACATAAATGCTCAGCCACGGGTTTTTCGGAAAAATACTGAACCAACTTTGCATACTATCCATTCACCGCCCTCATTAATGTACTCATTATACCAAAATTTTCATGAAACAAAACAACCATCCCTTTGCAGAGATGGTCGTTTAGCTAGTGTCAATACTTCGCATCCCGAGTCATTTTCCCTCGAAACTCGTACGCTTCGGTTTCAAATCAATGGAAGGCCGTGCTGTTTTTTGGAGCAGCGGCTTAACATCCTTAAAAGTGATGAATGTCTTTTCCTCAGGATTGTATAAGCGATACTTAAGAGATTCCACACTGGTTTTAATGGTGATCGTCGTTGCATTATGAAGTGGCGGTGTTGATTCGTGAGCCGCTTCCAGATTGTAGTTCGGCACACGTGGCGCCAAATGATGGACGTGATGGTAACCGATATTACCCGTAGCCCATTGTAGAATTCGTGGCAATTTATAATAAGAACTGCCATCCACAGCGGCTTTCACGTAGTCCCATTCAGACTCCTCTTCAAAATATGAGTCTTCAAATGTATGTTGGATATAAAACAGCCAAATACCAAGCGCACCGGCGACAAACATAATCGTCCCTTGGATGAGAAGAAACGCTTGCCAACCGACAAGGAGAATCATCGCTGTATATAAGAGCACAATGATCACGTTTGTCAAATACGTATTGTTCCGCTCTTTCTGTCTAGCATCTTTCCGATTGAATCGACTGGAAATGAGGACGAGATACAACGGACCGAGCCCGAACATAACGAGCGGATTTCGGTAGAGTCGATAGGCAAACCGTTGCCATTTTGAAGCCTCTACATATTCGTCGACGGTCATGACCCAAATATCGCCGACACCGCGCTTATCGAGATTTGAACTCGATGCATGGTGGATCGCATGCTCTCGTTTCCATTTTGCGTAGGCGAACAATGTAAGCACACCTGTGATTGTCCCGACAATATCATTTGCTTTTCGGCTTTTGAAAAAAGAGCCATGTGTACAGTCATGAAAGATGATAAATGTCCGAACCACAAAGGCTGCAGCAACAATCGCAAACGGGAACATCAACCAAATTGACAGTGACAAACTTTGATAAGCTAAAAACCATAATATAAAGAAAGGGGGTATCGTATTAATTAATTGAATAACACTTTTTCGTTGATCCGACTTGGCAAAAGAGGCGACATCCTTATGCAATTTTATCGTTTTTTCTTTACTCATTTGGGATCCTCCTTACAATAATAACTTCACCTGATCTGTTTCGTACATTTATAATAACCCGCGGAAAACGTTTACAGTAGGCATAGATGTCATAAGTGTAAGATGACAAATGTCATATGTTGTGAGGTGCTTCACAAATGAGCCGACATGAAGGGATAATAATTAGGGAAGTCCGAACGAATTTCAGTGTCCCGGTGCTTGTCATTCCCATCACAATCCTGAAAATGGAAAAGCCCCGTAATCCAATGATGGACGACGAGGCTCTTCTTAGTTTTCACAAATTCATTTAAGCAAATGCTTATACTTTTCTTCTTTGACGGAATAAGATCACGCCACCTGCTGTTAGGAATAAAAGGCCTAAAGCAATCATGTACATGAATTGTTCCTCACCCGTCTGTGGAAGTTTGTTGGAAGAATCGACATTTTGATCCGGCTGATCTGGATCGATACTTCCGCCAGTACCTGGTGCATTCGGATCTTCTGTTCCATCACCTGGTTGACCCGGTTGGTTCGGACCCTTCACCCCATCGTCTGGCTCACCCGGCTCGTTCGGATCTTCTCCGTCATCTGGTTTGCCCGGTTGGTTTGGATCTTCCGGATCAACTGGCTCTTCCGGCTCCTCAGGTACTTCTGGGTTGATTGTGGCTGTACAAGAATCGGTTACTGTAAGGGAACCCATATTTTTACCTTGTACATAAACCTCATAGTTCCCTTCCAAAATCGGCTTGTCGAAAACGACTTTGCCTTTCGCATCCGTCTTGCCTGTTGCTACTGTGTTGCCGTTCTTGTCTTTTAACACTACATCGGCATTCGGTGTATCTGTCACTGTCAATGTAAACGTTTCACATGCTTTCGGATTCAAATCGATCTCCGCTGCACACTTACCTTCCGTATACGTGACCGTAATTGTTCCCACTTCTTCGCCGTTTTTATCGTACGCTGTGTACGTGCCTTCTGGTAAATCTTCTTTGTCAAAGACAATCTTCCCATTGGCATCTGTTTTGCCGACAACTTCCGTCGTACCTGACTTCAACGTCAATTCAACGTTCGAACCGAGCGTTTTCCCTTGTTCCTTCACTGTCACCGTAAACACTTCACATGCTTTCGGTACGATTGGGTTCAAGTCAACTTCCGCCCGACAGTCATTGTAATCATACGTCACTGTGACTGTTCCAACGTTCGTGCCGTTTTTATCGTACGCTGTGTACGTACCTGCGGGTAAGTTCTCTTTGTCGAAAACAATTTTACCATTCGCATCCGTTTTGCTGAAAATATCCGTCGTTGCCGATTTCAACTTCAACTCCACGTTCGAACCGACTGTCTTACCTTGTTCTTTCACAGTTACCGTGAAGACCTCACATACTTTCGGATTCATGTCGATTTCCGCTTGACAGTCGGCCTCTGTGTATTTCACAGTAACCGATCCGACTCGGTCATTGTCTCCGTCGTATACCGAGTATGTGCCCTCTGGTAAATCAGCTTTGTCGAAGACGATCTTACCGTTCGCATCCGTTTTACCGGAAACTTCTTTCGTCTCCGATCTCAATGTGAATTCAGCATCCGCATCCAACGCCTCGCCGTCTTCCTTCACAGTAAGTGTAAACACATCACATGTTTTGGGTGGTGTAGGTGGTGTTCCCCCGCCGCCCCCGCCGCCAGATGAGCGCTGTCTCACTTCTGCATAACACTCGTCTGTGACAGTAAATGAGTTGACGAGGCGAGTCCCTTCATACACGCGGTATGTGCCTGGTCCAATGACAGCGTTTAGCTCAACTTGGCCATTGTCGTCTGTCACAGCTTTCTCTATCGTGTTTCCATTTAAATCTTGAACAGTTATTTCGACGCCAGCTTCACGTGGATTATTGCCTCTGTCTTTAACAGTTAACGTGAATGTTGGACAACTTGGCGCATATGTGACTTGCGCTTGACAATCATCTTTGTAACTCACATTGATTTCACCAAGCAAGAAGTTCCCTTCGTATACATCATACGTTCCTGCAGGTAGGTCTGATGAAGGAATTTGGATCTTACCATCAGAATCCGTTTTTGATGTTGCAATGTCATTTCCTTCTTTATCCTTCAGTGTTACCTCAACATTAGGGCGTCCTTCGCCGTCTGGAACATTTTCGGTAACTGTAATTGTAAAGACGTCACACGATGGTGCTGGTTGGACCTCATCTAAACAGTCGTCATAATTGACAGCGATGTCATCAATTTTAGTTTCTTCCAGTCCATTAATTTCAAAAACTTCATATGGACCATTCGGTAATTCTTCGCGGTCTATCATCACTTTACCTGTTCCAGTTGTAGCAACTGCCAACGTTTTTCCTGTATTTTTGTTTACCAACTTCAATTGAACTACTTCTTCACGGAGCTCGCCGTCTACATCTTTCACAAGTAATGTAAAGTTAGGACAAGTTGGCCCTTCATACCCCTCTTCGTAGTTTGCAATCTCGACAACTTGCTTGCCAGCAAACGGTCCGCTTTCTTCTCGTTCATCGTAATCAAGCATAAATTGAATTGGACTTGGGTTTGTATAACCCTCAACATCCCCTTCAACGAGTGTGTACACTCCTTCAGCCATTTCATAACCAAAGTCAAGGACGCCATTTGCATCCGTCTTACTTGTGAGCAATTCTTTGCCATTTTTGTTCAACAGAGTAAACTCGACATCCTTCATCAAGCTTCCAGTCGCCCCGTCTGTTTTAACAATGATAAATTTTGCCGCACGTGTACCTGCATCACTTCCATAGTTGAAGGATACTTCGGAAACTGCGTCACTACCCGTTTCTTCAACCTCCGTGAAATACTTCACTTCCACTTCGTTTGAAATTGTTGAACCCTTGACACCTATGAACGTGGACTCGTATTCGATAAAGTACGCCCTATCTGTATCACCTAACGTTAAGATAAACGCATGATCAGGATCATCGAACTTTACGTCATACGCTCCTTTATCCAAAAGGACTCGATTGTTAATCGACGAACTCGTTCCATTAAAATTTACTTCATAAACCTTAAATGAGTCTTGGTCGATTATTTGATTCGGTGCGCCATTATCTAAACCAAATGTGTCTGTGATGACGACATCTTTCAATGCTGATTGGGCATTATTAAATTGGAAATTCCATTTGATGCTCATTGTATTGCCAATTTGTAATCCAGTCTTATTTTCAAGCACTTTTTCGGTATGCTGAACTGTGACTGTTTTTTCCCATGTCCCTTTGGACACACCATCCACAGTTAGCTCCGCTTCGTTGGTCACAGAAAAGTTACCAACCGTTTCTGGGAAAATACCATCTTTCTTTTCAGATGTATATGTCACCTTATAAGGACCAGCAATCTCCCCCAATTTCAGGATAATTTCATATCCACCTATGGCGTCTTGTTCACCTACACCCGTTACTTCTGTTGCGTTGGCTTGATCAAATGTACCGTCCGGATTCAAATCACCTTTCCATACTTTGATGCCTGTAATCACTTGGGTATCGGGCAATTTATCTGTGAAGATGGCATTATCCGCTTTATTATAATTAAAGTTGAACAACACTTCCCAATGGAATTCTTTGTCTTCGTAATTGTACCAACCGTCTTTTTGACCGTTTGCTTCCTGTTCGTCCCTAATTTCGTAAGAAACCTCAGAATCTGGATTTCCCGGTAAACCAGACTCTTTTAATTGGACATAGTTCGGATAAGAAAAATCATTTTTACCATGTTCCTTGATATCGTAGTCTGTTGTGTAGGTAATCTTCACGGGATTCGATGTTTCATGATCTAAAGTAATTGTGAAGCCTTCCGTGCCATTATTGTGTAGCACATATCCTTTATCCGACGTACTTTCATCGCGCTCTGTCCCATCGATCGTGACACGCAATGAGCCTTCGATTAAAGTCATATTTTCGTTCACAAATATATCTTCAAATACTGTATCCGCCTTTAATAAATAACCTGCTTGGTTCGCCTCAATAATCCAGTCCATCGTTTTGTCATGATAGTTCGGAATTGCTGCTCCCCGCTTTTTTACTAATGTGAGTGCCGTTTGGCTGTATGTTACGGAAGCATCGTCGCTTTTGTTAATGTCCGTACGTGTAACTGTGTTTTTCACTGTGAAATCTTTTGTTGCAACGAAGTGGACAGGTGTTGTCTCGTACGTAATGATAAGTGGTTCTGTCACGTCATTTATAAAGCGTAGCGTGAAACCACTGCCCCCTTCAGTATAATCTAGAGTATAGTCCGTTCCTTCACTGTAATCAGTACCACTGTCTGTTACCACTTTAAAGTTCGCCAGCTTCTGATAACCTATTTCACCATTCTCAACATCACCGCCGTTTGTCGTCCACGTATCGGATAATTCTGCGTCTGCGGCTAGGATTGTTTGATTGTTAAAGTTATAGCGAATCTCCCATTTTGCAATTAAGTCTGTGCCGGGATTCGTTGCGATTTTCTCTATCGCTTTTCCATATTCAACCCTAGCTTGTTTTTCACTAGACGGAGTGCCGGCATAATTGGCTTTGTTTTTGTAAACAATATACTCATTCGCCAATGGGTTATCGGGTACCGTACTATACTTAATTTTGTACGCTTTGTTCTTATCTAACTGAATTTCCATCTTTGTATTATCTTCCGAGAAGACAGCAGGCACATTTGTGGGAGAACCTTCCGACAATGTTCCATCCGGTAAAACTGTAATCTCGGTCAACATAACGGAATCTGTCTTGAATTTGTGTCCAACCGTCGAATTTTCATCTTCCCCAGTTGCCGTTAACTCATCTGTAAAAACAGGATTGTCATCTATATTCGCCAAATTTGTGTTGACGATGACTTCCCAGTCGATTTGGTCACTATCTTTACCGTTTTTATTCGGTACCCCATTCTTTTTGTCAATCGTTACACCGGAACCTTCTTTTGGCTGAAAGTTCAATTCAATTGTTTTTCCGCCGGGTATCGTGATCGTCTTTTCCCAGTCCGTATTGCTAGTTGAAAACATAGCTGAGATATTAAATTCACCTTCAGTAAGTGTTTTGGGGTCACCGCTAATTGGGTCAATTATTCCTTCCTCAAGCGTAATAACAATATGCCCGTCTTCTATTGTTAAATCACCAACATCTCCATACATAGGATCAATATCAATATTTTGAAATACATCTTCAAAGCCCTCTGGTAATTTATATTTTAGTTTCGTTCCTATGCCATAGTTATAGTCGGTATTTCTCATTTGCTTGATAATAATCTTAAATTCAGCGTTATCACCATTGTAGACATTAGCTTTATTACTATTAACCTCTTGCCCATTTATAGTGAATGTGACATCTCCGAGCATATCATTAGTCAGAATGATTTCTTTATCGGGTTCGTCACCCAGTTGCTCCCCGTTTGGATCGTCACCCGGTTGCTCTCCGTTTGGTTCGTCACCCGGTTGCTCTCCGTTTGGTTCGTCACCCGGTTGCTCTCCGTTTAGATCGTCACCCGGTTGCTCTCCGTTTGGTTCGTCACCTGGTTGCTCTCCGTTCCCTTCAGCCGCAACCGCCGCATCGGCTAATCCATCAATCCCACTCGCACTCGCCGTGCCAATCGGTCCTAATATGGACTGGCCGATAATGAGTAGTGCGATTAGAAAAATATTCAGTTTCTTCATGCAAACCCTCCATTTCCCGTTTACTCCATATCCTCGCAACAAACAAAAACAATTTTCCTCATAAGTAGCTTCCGCGTACTCCCCCTTTTCGGAAAAAAGATTTGAATTTATATAAAAATATAAATACCAAAAATAAAATTAAAACCATTCCAAATACACCCATTATTGATAGATGGGTGTAGAAGCATACACATAATGATAAATTACGAAACTATACAAAATCTGTGCATTTCGAACCCGACAAACGCCTGAGAAAATACGCTACTTTTGTTTGATAAATAGGAGGCAAGGTAGCCGCACCCCGCCAAGGTACCTTCAATGAAGGTGACCTTAACTCACCACGTCTGTGACAACAGTCGCATAATTAATATCCTTCTCATCTTCCACGTGCCTTCTTTAAGGATCTTGGGCATTTCTTACTAAAAAAAAGCGTAGCCAAAGGCAAAAACCTTTGGCTACACGCTGTATCCTTGTTCGCTGGTCCTATTATTCAATTCAGCACACTTATTTCAGCATCCCGCCATCCACTTCCAGCACCGTTCCATTGACAAAGCCCGCTTCATCGGAAGCTAAAAACAAGTAAGCGTTTGCAATATCTTCTGGCTGGCCTAGTTTTTGTACGGAAATCATGGATACAATCCGCTCTAACACATGATCTGGCACTGTTTTGATCATCTCTGTTGCAATAAATCCTGGTGCTACGGCGTTGACCGTGACGCCTTTACGGCCGAATTCTTTTGCCCACGTTTTGGTCATGCCGATAATCCCGGCTTTTGAAGCTGCATAATTTGCTTGCCCGACATTGCCGCCCGTTCCGGAAATCGAAGAGGTATTGATAATCCGCCCTTTCCCTTGTGCCACCATCGAAGGTAGAAAAGCTTGTGTACAATTAAAAACACCTGTCAAATTTACATCGATCACTTGCTGAAAGTCTTCCGGCTTCATTTTCAAAGTCATCGCATCTTTTGTAATCCCTGCATTATTGAGCAAGACATCCACTTTTCCAAATTTGGCGAGCACTTGGCTGGCCATTTCTTTCACATCATCATTTTTCGAGACATCCACTTTGAAAAAAGCAGCATTGACATCTGCCGCTTGTAACGCTTGCACTTTTGCTTCCCCGGCTTTCTCGTCAAAGTCGGCAATCGCTATATTTGCCCCGTGTTGCCCAAAAATCGTAGCAGTCACTGCACCGATCCCATTCGCACCACCTGTAATGACAACTGTCTTTTGTTGCAATCGCATAGAGAATTCCCCTTCCTTTCTACTCGCAACATTCCCGTGTCCCATTCAATTTCCTTCCATAACTATCTTACGCAAGTTTTCATCTAAAAATCCCTTAAATTATGTAAGAAAAACAGGGTGCCAAGTACCCCCATAATCCGCGGAAAAATGCGAACGATGACGATCCCTAACACCCTGGTTGTTAACTTAAATCATTTTCCGCCATGCCTCTTTTAATTTCATTTTCAGTAATGACTGTATGGGATGCATTCCATACCGCCTCCCCTTCATTTAAAAGAAACAACTGTGGCGATTGGTGAACGACGCCTAAGTCGCTTTCGATTTCATTGGAAACGGGACGACTCTCGCGTACTTTCAACCAATATTTAGGGTAGTCCGTCTCAAAAGCTTCCACGCGATTATAAGCGCTCGTACTAATCGGACAAGTCGTGCTATGCTTCAATAGAAAAATCGGGCCTTCTTTCGACTTTTCCAAAACTTCTTTCCATTCATTGATCTCTAGTAATTCTTTCAAAACGATCAGCTCCTTTTTATTATTTCTCTTCTATAATCTACCATACACAGATTATCCTGCTCCATGAATCAGTCTTGGCAACAGCGTCTCTTCCCGTAGCTTGCTGTTTTTCGCAACAGTATTATACAATTAATGACATTGGGAGGGGTAAACGTATGAACAATTTAGTATCCATAATCGTTTGTATTTGTTTGGGCCTTGTATTTATTACACTCGCAACAACGATTGACACTCGAGCGATCGAACAATTCGATACAACTGTTATTCACGTTGTACAAGGACTTGAAACACCATTACTCACAACGATCCTAAAAGGATTTACATGGATCGGCAAAGGAACGAGTGTCGCATTCATTGCGGTCATCGTTTTCCTCGTCTTATTTTTTATCTATCATAACCGCCGGGAAGCCCTTCTCTTCGGTATAACGATCGGTGGCACGGGCTTGCTGAATCTCCTATTGAAATTATACTTCCAACGAGAACGCCCTGACATTTATCGCATTATGGATGCCAATGGATTTAGCTTTCCAAGCGGCCACGCGATGGCGGCATTCAGCTTATATACGATTGGCGCCTATCTTCTTTGGCCTCATATGAAAACGATGACCAGTCGCCTCATTCTTGTTCTATTGGCTACTTTTATGATTCTCGTCATCGCAGTTAGTCGTATTTACCTAGGCGTCCACTATCCGAGTGATATCCTTGGCGGGTTTGTGGCGAGCGCATTTTGGCTAACACTCACTATCCTCATTTTCAACTTTTTTGATGAAAGACAAAAAGCCCATTCACATCGTTAAATGACGCGAATCGGTCTATATAATCCCAATCTTATTGGATGCCAGCAATGTGCCTGAGGAGGATATCCTGGCATCCCCAGTCATTCGGACGTTGTTTCAAGATTTAACTGCCACGAGACCCCGTACTTATCTTCCACCCATGCAAACTTCACACTGAATGGTGTAGCCGCCAAATCCATCAATATCTTTCCTTCTTCCGATAATTTGTTGAAGATATGGTCAATCTCCCTCTCCGTTTCACACGTCACAAATAGCGACATGGCAGCGGTGAAAGGAATATGTTCACCGTTACTATTATCGATGGCCATGAAAGTTTGTCTGTTCAAAGTAAACGTAGCGTGCATGACCGTTCCGTCTTCCTGATGAAAAATACTTTCAATTTGCGCTTCATCAAAAAGGGATATATAGAAGTTCATCGCCTCTTCAGCATTGCCGTTGAACATGAGAAAAGGGGTGATTCTTTGATCCGCTAACGTCATTTTCTTCAACTCCTTTTGAAAATAATAAAGCTATCCATTCTGGCATCGTCATTTTCTCCATCTCCTAGTATTTACAAAAGCTGCTCTTTTGAAACTTCTTTCAGACTTTCCAAGTAGTCATCCTTCACAAAAAGCGCCCCTTTTTCAAGTATGCATACGGTCAAAATATACAAACAGCCACTTCACCACCTACTTTTTCAAACCCTCAAACATCGTGTCATATCAAGCATATACACTGATTTTTCTACATTATTACCCCAATTATTTCACGTTCCGAAACTGTTTGATTTGAATAGTTTAAATTATTAAAATATATTGACAATGGTGCAGGTTGATACTATTATAAGAACCGTATCAAAAATTTTCCGTCCGTTACTTTTATTACAATTAGGAGAGGATGAAAACACAGAACAGACCTAAAAGAAAATCTCATTTCCCATGAATGATGTTATAGGAAATTAAATCGTAAAAAGACATGTTGGACAACCATCGCATTACATGTCGTACTTTTAAGGGAGGGTATGCTATATGGCTCTAGGTGATAGTTTAGCGGTCGCCAATGCAACGAAGTATTACAAGAAGTTTAAAGCTGTAGATAACATTAGTTTAACAGTGAATAAAGGAGAATTTCTGACGATTTTAGGTCCGAGTGGATCAGGTAAAACGTCCCTTCTCAAACTGATTGCCGGTTTTGAAGAATTGAGTGATGGCTCGATTCTATTGAACAATTTAGATATTACGAAGAAGAAACCATTTGAACGAGAGATTGGCATGTTGTTCCAAAACTATGCACTTTTCCCTCATATGACTGTCTCAGATAACGTTGCATATCCGCTTCGCCTTCGGAAACTCTCGAAGGAAGATATCAAGCAAAAAGTGCGGGATATTTTAAAACTTGTTCACTTGGAAGACTATGCAGATCGATTTCCGGAACAGTTGAGCGGAGGGCAACAACAACGCGTTGCCTTAGCAAGAGCCATCGTGTTCAATCCCCCGCTTCTCTTGTTGGACGAACCTCTGGGCGCGTTGGATAAAAACCTACGAAAACAAATGCAATTGGAAATTATGAAAATCCAAGAAAAGGTCGGCATTACTACCATCAGCGTCACACACGACCAAGAAGAAGCTTTAAGTATGTCCGATCGGATCTGTGTGATGAACAACGGGAAAATCGAGCAAGTCGATAGTCCGGAAAACTTGTACAAACACCCCAAAAACAGATTTGTTGCCGAATTTATCGGAGAGATCAATTTGATTCAAGGAGACGTTGTCGACGTCGTCGATCAATCGGCCAAAGTGAAAGTGAAAGATGACCTCATCATAGAAGTTGAAACGGAAAAGAGCCATTCAACTATGAAAAATCGACCTATGTTGATTGCGATTCGCCCTGAAAATATTCAAATCGCGCAAGATGCTTCTCAGTTCCATAACACGTTGCGTGCCGAAGTGCAGAATACAATTTATGTCGGGGAATCCGTCGTCTTAAATACGAAAGCGCTTACAGGTGAAGAAATTACAGTTAAAATCCCGACATACATGTCTGATTCAATCTCAAATGGTCAAGAAGTTCTGTTAGGTTGGAATCGTAAAGATGCAACTTTAATTTTAGATGAAACACCGGCTTAACATAAAAGCGACAAGATCATTAGGGGGGAAAAAGATGAACGTTAAAAATGGTGGATTAAGTTTCCTTTTTTTGTTATTGGTGTTTGCACTGGTCGGTTGCAGTTCCGGGAATGCTGAAGGTTCTGGCAAAAACAACAAAGAACTAATTATCGCGGATTGGGGCGGTCCTTACTCGGAAGCGAAAGTAAAAGCGGCGGTCGTGCCATTTGAAGAAAAACACGACATTAAAGTAACTGTTATCACGCCACCCGATTACGGAAAACTGAAAGCGATGGTGGAAAACGGACATGTTGAGTGGGATGTAGTGAGTGTTGACAATGATTATGCCATTCGGGCAGGCAGTCTAGGCCTTCTTGAAAAAATGGACTTTGACGTGATTAAAAAAGAAGGACTTTATGAAGAGCTTGTGCATGATTACGGCGTACCAAACGATATCTATTCAACCTTGATCGCCTACAATACGGATACTTTTCCAACAGGCGATCATCCGAAAAGTTGGGCAGATTTTTGGGATACCGAAAAGTTCCCGGGCCCCCGTGCATTGTATAAAGAACCCAAATGGACGATGGAAGCAGCACTACTGGCGGATGGGGTAGAACCCGAAAACTTATACCCGTTGGATGTAGATCGTGCTTTCGCAAAGCTGGATGAAATAAAAGACGATATAAAAGTTTGGTGGACAGCCGGTGCTCAACCGCCCGATCTACTTGCCACGGATGAAATACCAATATCCGTCGCGTGGAGTGGACGAATTACAGAGGCCCGTGAAGACGGTGCCCCAGTTGACTTGGAGTTCAACCAAGGCATCATCGCGACGAATACGTGGGTCGTACCAAAAGGATCACCGAACAAGGAATTGGCCATGGAATTTATCGCATTTGCACTTGAAGCTGAACAGCAAGCCGCTTTTTCATCCAATTATGATAATGCACCTGCAAATACAGATGCCTTGTCCCTTCTGGATGAAGAAACCATCAGTCGCTTAGGACAGTCCGAAGAAAAACAAGGCCAACAAGTATTCACAGACGACAATTGGTGGGTTGAAAATTTTGACGAAGTGAACGAACGCTTCCAACAATGGTTACTTGAATAACAAAGGGAGATGACCAGAATGATAGAAGCGAAAAAAGAATTACGGATACCCGCCGAACGGGTATCCTTCTCCCAACGGTTGTCCCGAATGAATGGATTGAAATGGCTTCTTTTATTTGTTCCGTTGGGATACATTATGATTCTCATGTTTTTCTCGATGTTCGACTTTTTTAAAATGAGTATTTTCAATGACGACGGCTTTACATTGGAATACTTGGCCCATATATTCACAACCGATATTTATTTGAAAGTGCTGTGGCTCACACTTAAAATCGCTTTCCTCGTCACTTTATTTTCATTGCTCTTCGCTTATCCGGTCGCCTATATGCTCGTCCGAACTGAATCTGGATTATGGAAAAAAATTATCCTGGCAGCTGTCTTAATCCCTTTCTGGATCAGCTTGCTCGTTCGAACATATGCATGGACCATTTTGTTGCAAAAAAATGGCGCCATCAATAAATTATTGATGGAACTTGGCATCATCGCCGAACCGTTGAATCTCCTTTACAATTCGACGGGTGTCATCATTGGGATGACTCATATTTTGCTTCCTTACATGGTATTAAGCCTATATTCCGTCATGGAAGGCATTGATCAACGGCTCCTCCAAGCTGCAGAAGGGATGGGTGCGAGGCCGTGGAAAGCATTCATGCAAATCTTCTTTCCGCTGTCGCTTCCGGGCGTACTCGCCGGCTCCTTATTGGTCTTCGTGATGGGGCTCGGTTATTACATCACACCTGCCTTATTGGGAGGTGCGGATACGCCAATGATCGCCATGCTGATCGAGAGCAATATCAATACGACATTGAATTGGCATTTGGCATCCGCGCTCGCTTTGGTTCTTTTTGTAGCAACATTGCTTCTCCTGTTCCTTGCATTTTTAGTTTCACGTGGAAACCCGGTATTGAAGGAGTTGGATTAATATGTGGCTCAGAATTCTAGTAGGAATCATTCTTATTGCTTTAATTGCGCCCATCCTTGTCATCATCCCAATGTCTTTCACTTCCGTCAGCTATTTTGAATTCCCACCGCCGGGGTACTCGACGAAATGGTATGAAAGCTTCTTTTCAAACAGTGAATGGGTAGAAGCGACTTTCCGCAGTCTGACAATTGCTGTTTGTACCGCTTTTGTTGCTGTAACAATTGGAATCATGGCGGCACTCGCAGTCACACGGCTCAACTTTTGGGGCAAGCAACTGTTCATGTCATTGATGGTCGCGCCGATGATCATCCCGTTAATCATCATCGGCGTGGCGCTCTACCATTCTTTTAGTCCACTGGGGTTGTCTAACAGCATGTTGGGACTAGTCTTGGCACACACGATTGTCGCCCTTCCAATTGTGTTTGTAACGGTGACAGCAAGGTTGAAAGGACTTGATCGTAACCTGGAGTTGGCTGCAATGGGATTAGGTTCAACGCCAATCCAAGCCTTTTTTCAAATAACACTACCGCTCATCCGGCCCGCTGTCTTATCAGGTGCGTTATTTGCGTTTATCATTTCATTCGACGAAGTGGTCGTCACCATCTTCTTGGCGGGTCCGAAAACAAAGACATTGCCGATTGCCTTATGGGAAAACTTGCGGAACCAAGTCGATCCGACAATGGCCGCGGTCTCGACGATTCTTATCGGTCTCACGGTCACAGCATTTGTTGCGCAGTCCATCGTCTCCTCTCGTAAATCGGCGCGACTGAAAAGGGAAGCGCTGGAATAAGGAAATTGAATACCGGCTCTCGGATCTAGACAAAAAAGTTGCTAGCCGTTTTCCTGTAAACAGCTAGCAACCTTTTATTTTTCATTTAAATTAAGCTCAAATCTTTTAAAAATCTTTCAATTCCATCCAGTCCCGCTTCCAATTCTTTCATCGACTGCGCATACGAAATCCGGATGTAGCCTTCCCCGGCCTCTCCGAACGCGCTGCCCGGAATGACGGCGACACGGTATTCTTCTAACAACCTTTCGGAAAACGCCTCGGAAGTAAGACCCGTTTTTTTAATAGACGGGAAAATATAAAACGCGCCTTGCGGTTCCACGACTTCCAACTCCAACTTCTTCAAACGATTATAGACATAATCTTTTCTTTCTCTGTACGCCTCTTTCATCGCGACCACTTCTTCTCGGCGCGCCCCTTGTTCCAATGCTTCCAAAGCGGCATACTGACTCATCGTGCTTGCGCAAGTAACGTTGTAAGAGTGGACTTTATACATTTGTTCTGCCAAATAAGCCGGTGCAAAAACGAGCCCGATTCTCCAACCAGTCATCGCATGGGATTTTGAAAGCCCGTTGAGCACAATCGTCTTATCTCTCACCTCTGGCATGGTGCCAATCGAGAAATGTTCACCTTCGTAAACGAGCTCGCTATAAATCTCATCCGCAATAATGAAGATTTTTTTATCCGCCAAAAACTTCCCGATTTCTTGTAATTCCTCTTTCGTCATCACTGTCCCAATCGGGTTACTCGGATAAGTAAGGACAATAGCCCGTGTTTTTTCGGTGATCACTTCTTCTAGCGCTGATACGGTCAGTTTGAAGTCCGTTTTCGATGTATCAACGAAAACAGGGACCGCATTAGCCATTCTAATAAGCGGTTCATACCCGACATAAACCGGTGCGGGCAAAATCACTTCGGAACCTTCTTCCAGAATTGTACGGAAAGCGATATCAATCCCTTGGCTCGCCCCAATTGTCACGATGACTTCCGTTTCAGGATCGTACTTTAACCCATACAATTCATCCACATAACGGCTAGCTGCCTCCCTCAACTCGAGGATCCCTGCAGTTTCCGTGTAAGCCGTTTCGTCTTCACGAATCGCTTTGATTCCCGCTTCTTTCACATACTCGGGTGTCGGGAAATCAGGTTGTCCAAACGTCAAATTGGCGGCATCCGGATACTGATCCATGACGTTCGCCAGTTTACGAATCCCTGACATTTCGATGCCTCTGACACTTTTATTCACTAATTCAATCATTTCTTCGCCTTCTCTCACAAGTAATTAACTATTTTACTGTAAACATTCTACTCAAAACCATACAAGTACATAGATCTAACTACCTAAATTCATTGATAATTAACTCTATTAAGAATAACATATTCAGGAGTTATTGTTAAATGAAATTTAATTCCGACAAACGGAAATACATAGTTTTTTCAATAGCGAATAGAGGTTCAAGAACTTCAAGAAAGTGAATGAACGTTTCCAACAATGGCTTTTTAAACAGATGGTAAAGTAGAATCATGTACAACCATCCTGCCGAGTGCTCTTTAATCATGTATCAAAAACTGCTTTTCGCTGTCGCAATCGTTTCATCTCTATTACTATAGGATTGGAACCGTAAGCTTGGAGGGATCGCTTTGCAACCTTTTACAAAGAACGTCATAGACATTGTTGGCACCATTCCACCCGGTCGCGTCATGTCATACGGCCAAGTAGCTACAGCTGCCGGCAACGGGCGTGCCGCCAGACAAGTTGTTCGGGTGCTTCATACGATAAGTCAGAAGTACAAGCTCCCTTGGCATCGAGTGATCAATGCAAAAGGGGAAATTTCCTTCACGGCAAAAGACCAACGTGTTTTGTTGGAAGCAGAAGGTGTCGAATTCAATTTGAACGGAAAAGTCGATTTTGCAACCTATCGATGGTTTCCACCGGATGCTGAAGAAAATTAGGTGTCCGTCTAAAAAAGTTTTATATGCAAATCAGTTTATGGTACAAATAAACGAGGATCATCTTTTGGCTTTATCGCCATAAATATACGAAGAACGGGGAAGAAATTTATGTGGAAAGATTTTAAGGAATTTGCATTCCAAGGCAATGTTTTTGATCTGGCTGTGGCCGTCGTCATCGGCGCCGCTTTCAGCAAGATCGTTTCATCGCTTGTTGAAAATATTATTACACCGATCATTGTGGCTATTTCAGGTAAAGTCGATGTTTCTGATTTGCATCAACAAATCGGAAGTGCGAACATTACATACGGGATTTTCTTACAATCCATCATTGACTTTTTAATCGTTGCCTTCGTCATTTTCTTAGTCGTTCGGTTATTCTCGAAGTTCAAAAAGAAGGATGAAACAGCCGAAGAAGAAGTTGAAGAAAAAATGGATCCACAAGAAGCGCTTCTGACAGAAATCCGCGACTTGCTGAAAGAACAGCAGAGACACTCCTCGTAACGGAGAGTGTCTCTTTTCATTTTGTCACATTATCGTGCACGCCGAGCAAGTTATGCAGCAAGTTTACAAAGTTATGCAGCACTTACGTGGAGTTATGTGGCACTTTTACAAAGTTATTCGCATTTCAAGACGAATGACCTACTCGCCCATCTATCCATAACCGCTCTATTTCTTCTAAGCCGGCACAATATTTTCTCCCGCGTCTTTCTCCGGAAAAGGGAATGCTCATTGAAGTGAGCAACCGCCTCACTTTATCATAACTTTCCACGTGTAGAAATCGCCTAACATCTTTATTTTTCATACAAGGAGCAACTAGCATAAAATAATCCAACAATGCTTGTCGGTGCGCTTCGCGGTCAATCGCGCCGCAACGCTTACATCCCCATCCTTTATGGATAGGAATCATACCGTATGAGTCGCAGTTTTCGCAATAAACACCCGTTTGCAACGCATTCGGATGGATTTTGTAAGTGTGACAAAGTGGGAAAGGATTGTATTCGCGATGCGCTGATGACAGTTCATGGACGACTGTCTGCAAAGCGATTGCGTCAAGAGATGGGGGATTCTCTTCAATTTTCCGCAAATAAACAGGGATTTCAAGAGGAAAGAGGATCTTCAGATTGTTACGTGTGTTTTCGAAAATTTGCTGTGGTCTGGGGAAAACGACAGCACCATATACCGGTATTGACAAGTTCCGTTCGTGAAACCAATCTTCCAGCAACATTTTATTGCGCTCCAATTGAACAGACGGGCACTCAAACATGTCGACTTGGCCATTGTCCAGAGTACGAACGAGTTGGTTCCGTTCTTCGGGAAAATAGATATCACCTGCTATGTTTTTCATTTCCAACAAGACGGCGCCTCGGGTCGACACGAACAATGCATCTATTTGAAACAAGCCAGAAGACTGTAAATTCAAGTCGTGAAAGATGTAATGTTCACCGTGAAAATGATATTTTTCAAAAACGGATGATAAAAGCTTTTCACCTCGCACACCGGCACGCGTAATACGTACGTTTTTTTCCATCTCGGTGTACCTTGGATGACTTTTCAACAACCGTCGCACAAGTGCTTCCAAACCAATCAATTTAAAAGGAATCGCTTTCGTTTTTACGATCAATAAACAACACCTCCATTATAAGCATAGCATGTTCTCTTATAATCGACCATACGTTATCAGAATATTTATTAAACATTTGGTTTCAATGGCCTTTCAGACATCAATAGCAAGTTATATGGCAAGTTTACAAAGTTATGCAGCACTTTCGTGGAGTTATGTGGCACTTTTACAAAGTTATTCGCATTTCAAGACGAATGACCTATTCAAACTCAATTCCGTCACAACCAGCCCCGCGACGTTGTTGCTTGTCACACCAGCCGATGGTACAATGAATGTAGGATATATTGTGAAAAAGGAGTGAAGTGCCCATGTGGTTCCTATACATCATGTTCACACTATTTGCATTCGTCGGTATCGGTACGATTGCTGGTCTCGTTAGAACTTTCGCTAGCAATAATTAATTCTTATTCAAAAACCCTCCGGAAATTTTTCGGAGGGTTTTTCATATTTATTTGACTGTGAAGGGAGCGGCTAAAACGATATCTTCTCCCCCTGGTTTGTCGCTTTCAGGATAGAAGGCTTTTACAACACGATATTCGCCAGGCGCTAATGGACTTTCGAGCCGAGCTAATGAAACTACATCAGACCACTTGCCTGGACGGATAAACAATCCAATGTCTTCGAATATCTTATCTACGAATGGAACTTCCACCCATACGCCGTCCACGAATTGCTCTATCTCAAAATACTTTCCCGTTGACACCGCCGTGTCGGTATTATTTTCGAGGATCATTTCAATTTCTTCCACGCCAACTTCGTATTCATTCTCACTCAAAGTCAATAGCAAGCCATCTTTCTCACTTGAGATTTCTTGTGTGACAGTTGGATTTACATTCCCAGACGGCTCCTCTTTTAGTATGTCGGAACCTTTCCTTTGGTCCACTTCTTCATTCGCACAAGCCGCCAATAGAACGATGGAAAGCAAAACACTTCATCCTAACCTTCCGCCTTTCCGAAGTATTCAATGACACGATCTACTGAATTGGACGGAGGGGTTGTAAAAGAGTTACAAATAAACTTGCTCAATAAAGTGAGGGATTCTTCTCCAAGTAAACTGCGAGAACAACATAGATTAATAAAGAACCCGGCGTGAAAATAAACAATGCCCTTACGATCCAAGGCGAAATCCCGAAAAACTCAGCGATGCCCGCACATACACCCGCAATCATCCCATCTGTTGAAGATCTCATCAATTTCCTCATCGTAATTCCTCCTCTACACCATTCAAGCGGCAACATCGCGCTTCGTAAACGACCAGAAACTAAAACCAAGGAATATGGCGACGTAGACGACTAACATCACGATTGAAAACGGCATCGTCATGCCGGATAACAACGGACTGTCTGTCACATAATTTGTTAAGTTTGTGTTGGCAAAGAGCACATACTTCCCGATACCGTACTTTTCGAGAAACATAACAACCAATAGGCCTGTAAAGTAGAGAAATAGAGATATGCCGATTGCAAGTGATGTAGACCTGAAAATCGTACCGATTGCGAAGGCAAGCGTCGCAACAACTGCCGAATTAATAAATGCTAAAAACATTAAGTAAAGCGCCATGCCCCAAAAACTCGTCGTCGTCAGCTCTATATGATAGAACATAAACGTACTTTCAGTGGATCCCGGGAAAAAGAGGAACGCACCGATGACAGTCATGACGAATGTCAAGGTCGTCAATAGTAAACAGAACAGCAGAACGGCGGCATATTTAGAAGCCAAAACCTTCCAACGCTTCACAGGGCGGGATAATAACATTTTGATCGTCCCTTGTGAAAATTCGGTCGCGACAATGCCCGAGGCAGCGATAATCGTTAGTAACGTCACGAGCGCGGTGATCCCATATCCTTCCGTAATCACGCTTTCACGGACTTCCGGCTCCCCCGCTTCTATGCTATAAACAATACTTTCTTCAAGTCCTTGTTTCTCCATTTCAAGCTGTTCTCTCTCTTCTTCCGTCAAATCAGGTGACGCAAGTTCTGCCTCTACTCCGGCAAGTTCATTCTTTAAATCTTCCGTCCATCCGGTATTATCCATCATTTCAGTCGATAATCTCGTCATGCCCAAAAAACCGAGCACGATGACCGCAAGCATGATCGCCATGATCCAAGTTCCTTTTTTACTCCACAGTTTGATCCATTCATTTTGTATGAGCTTCAGCAATTTGCCCACCTCCCGTCATCTCTAGGAACTGATCTTCAAGTGTTTTACGATGTGGCTGGACAGCAAACAACTGAAGTTCCTGTGTTGTCATTTTTTGCATAAGCGCTGGAATTTGTTCTTTTTCCGCATTGACGATGAACCCTTCTTTGAATGACTCCACCGTAAACCCTTCCGCCGTCAACAACGTTTCCGTGGCGTCTAACGGGCGTGCCTCAATATAATAATGGGACTCCTGCGTCGCCGACATATCTTGAATGTCGATCAGTCGCCCGTTTTGAATGACCGCGATCCGGTCACACATAAGTTCAATTTCCGACAACATATGACTCGACACGAAAATGGAGACGCCATCTTCCTCCGCGATTTTCCGTAAATACATCCGGAACTCCCGTATCCCCGCCGGATCGAGCCCATTCGTCGGTTCATCTAAAATTAAAAACTTCGGGCGGTGAAGC
The DNA here is from genome assembly GCA_948469885.1 of uncultured Sporosarcina sp. GTDB lineage: Bacteria > Bacillota > Bacilli > Bacillales_A > Planococcaceae > Sporosarcina. Next base: position 64,972 of record CAOKMT010000009.1, read on the forward strand.
AACGCTTGCGCCAAGCCAAGGCGTTGGCGCATCCCGAGCGAGTACGTAGACACTTTCTCGTGAATCCTATTTTGCATCCCGACTTGTGCGATCACTTCATCTATCCGTTCTTTTGTGACGCCGTCATGCATCCGGGCGAAATGCTCCAAATTTTTATACCCTGACATGAACTTATACATTTCAGGATTTTCGACAATAACGCCGACTTTCGACAGACCTTCTTCAAAGTTCTCGGCAAGCGATACGCCTTCGATGAAGACATCTCCGCCTGTCGGTTCCATCAGTCCGACCATCATTCGGATTGTCGTTGTCTTCCCTGCCCCGTTCGGCCCTAGAAAACCTGTAATTTGCCCCGGATATAACGACAAATTCAAATCGTCGATGATCTTTTTAGCGCCGATTGTTTTCGATAGGTCTCTCAACTCTACTACCGGTTTTAATTCCAATTTCTTGTCCTCCTTAATCCAAAGACACTCTCCAACAAGCCGCGCCTTTTCTACAAGTATGATAACTGCATTAACTTTGTACAATCCGTCTTCTCATAAATGTGATGATGATAAAAATGCCATACACAGCCATTGGTATACCTAGTACAAGAATTTGCTCATTAATAAAGTAATGAACAATAATTCCAGGCAAGATACTATGTGTATGCAACCTGATCCCAGTTAAAACGAGACCAAAAATAGTAGCACTAAGCATTCCCATAGGTCCATTCAAGAAATGAATACTTACAAATAACACGAGCGAAAGCGTAACAGAAAATGGTTTTGAAAAGTTTTTCAATAAAACACCTAAAATAAATCCCCGAAAAATGATTTCTTCCACAATCGCCGGTTGTAAAGACCAGATCAGCTCAGGTGCGGATGACTGCAATGATGCAGGAAGCAGTGCGTATTGAACAACCGAGAGAACTAGGAACAATAAAGCATATAAATACCCTTTCCTGGACCCCGATATCTTTAAAAACTTCAAATAAGAAAAGTACGCTTCCGATTTTATTTTCAGAAACTTAGGTACCCCGACTAAATACCAAACTAAAAAGAACAATAGAACTGAGAGATAGAAATACATCATGTATGTCTCGACGTGATAGCCACGGGGCAACAAAGACTTAATGACGAATGAAAATAAATACAGAATCACCCACCATAATAAAACTGCAAACAGGCTAAAGCCTACTGACTTTTTCTTGGTAAGATGATTCTCCCACGCTTCGACAGCACCTTGGACTTTCATTTTATTTTCCTCATATTACTGCTTCTCTCTGAACAATGACACCATCCAACTCGTTGCATCCATGCCGTATTCATTCCGTATGTCATCGACCGCTTCGCGCGCAATGATTTGCCCACTTCTAAGTACTACGATTTCGTCCAACAAAGGTTCCACGTCTTTCAATTCATGCGTTGACATGAGTACCGTCTGCGTTTCGGTATCGGTAAACCGAATGAGTCCTTTCGCAATGTCTTCCCGCACCATCGGATCGAGTCCGGAGAACGGTTCATCCAGCAAATAGTAAGAAGCTTCTCGCCCTAATGTCACCGCGATTTTCACCCTGCCCCGGTTTCCTTTAGACAAATGTTTTATTTTAGAATCGAGCGACACATTTAAAAACTGCGCGATCTCAGTCGCTTTCAGCAAATCGAAATCCGTGAATTGCGAATCGTAAAAGTCAAATAGCTGCGCAACCGTGAAATACGGGTAAAACAAATCGGTATCCGGCATATAAGCGATAGCCGAAGCAATTCGCCGTGTAACCGGTCGCCCCTCATACGTCACTTTCCCTCCATCAGGCGTCAATAACCCTGCAATCAGTTTCAACATCGTCGTCTTACCGCTTCCGTTTTCACCGACAAGCCCGATGATTTTCCCTTTCGGCAAAGTGAGCGACACCCCGGCAAGCGCTCTACGCCCTCCATATTTCTTCGAAACATTTGCCAACTCAATCATTTTCCCCACCCCGTTCCTGTAAATAGCTGATCATTTCTGACGCCGTAAAGCCGAGCGCCTCTACACTTTGAATAAATGAAGAAACAAGCTGTTCTTTCATTTCGTCCCGTAATTCGACAATCCGCCTCACATCTTCCGTCACGAAAGATCCTTGCCCCCTTCTCGTTTCAGTGATTTCCATCTGCTCCAACTCCTTATAGACACGCTGCATCGTATTCGCGTTGACCCCTACTGTAACTGCATATTCGCGGACGGAAGGCAACTTTTCACCGGGACTGAGCGTTCCCCGAATGACATCCCCTACGATCCGTTCGATGAGCTGCTGGTAGATCGGCTTATCCGGTAAAAAATCAATGCCCATCGCTACAACCTCACTTTCTTTTCAAACAACTTCGCACCGACGACAAACAGAATGACTGTTAATGTCCCGTAAAACAGCAGGCTGCCAATCGATGTAATAACCCCTTCAGGTACGATTCCTGTAAAGTAATAACTATCGGATTCATTGTAAAATGTCGTACTCGTCGCTTTGATCGGGACGAATGATCCTATTGCTTTAAACAGTCCAAACACTCTGAGCTTTTCCCACCCGAGCGCAGTGCCGACAAAAAGAGCGAATGTTACGATATAAGAAGCTTCTCCGATATAGGAACGGATTGCATGATAGACTGCCCAAAAGAAAAATCCGACCGCCATCACAAAAGCCGAGTTCAGGAAGATCGCAATGATCGCACTTAACAGGGCAAGCAGCCCACTCGCCGTATCCATTTTCCCGAACGCCTCGAAAAACAGGAATGAGATGACAAGAAAAAAACCGTTCAAACACAACAGACAAGCGGTCAGCGTCGCGGCAAAGACTGCCTTCGCCCCGACAAGTTGCAACATCGGCGCGGGAGAATGAAGCCAAACTTCCGGCTGTTTCATTTCTTTCCCAAGGCTTGGGATAAGCATGCCGTAACCGATCGCTGTCCCGAACGCCAGCCAAGCCCCGACAAGCGGCAGCGTATGATCAAAAAAATCGTACTCCATCTCAAAAAGCGAGCTGATGAGCCGTGGTCCCGCGAAGACGATGAATGCGCTGAGCAAAACATAAGCCAAAACGCCCCACTTCATCAAAATCCATTCTTTTTGAAAGAGCCCTTTCCATCTTTTCTTGCCCATCCGCTATAACCTCACTTTCTTCTCAAACAAAGTCGCCCCACCAATGAACAATGCCAATGAAAATATGAGGTAAAGCAAAAGACTCCCCGCCGTCATCAATGTACTTTCCGGCAACAACCCTGCCATCATCACATTGGTTTCTCGCAAATAAGGCAGCCCCGCCGTTATTGTGTTCGATCCAAAAATAGGACCCATCTCTTTAACGGACTGAAACGAAGGGATGAGCCATATAATCGCCCAAACAAACATGCCGACGACCCATAAAACCATCGTCACACCCATCGCCAACCAACCAAGTCCCATTCGGGAGCGCAATACTTGATAAATGGTCCAGATGAAAAAAGCGACTATGATGATATACACCGTGTTCAAAACAAGCATGGCGATGGTAACCATAAACGGTAAAACTTCTGCCCCAGATGAATGACCCGCCCCGGATATGCCGATGACAAGTCCGCACAATAGCAACGAACAAGTGACTGCCAAGCCCGCAAACAATACTTTCGCCCCTACCAATTGCCTAAAAGAAGCGGCGGAATGCAGCCAAATATCTTCTCTTTTCATCTCATTCGTTAAACTGACAAGAAGCAGAGCGACGCCCATAGAGATATTCAAGTTAAACCACGTATTGCTAGACGTCAGAATTTCAGTCATATTAGCCTGTAACACCCCCGTAACCACGGGACTGACCTCCAGAACTGTAATCACAAGATTGATGACCACAAACGAAATCGCAAACCACTTCGAAAGCGCCCATTCTTTTTTCAATAAACCTCTCCATCTCTTCATTCGCTATAACCTCACTTTCTTTTCGAATAGAATGGCCGCCGTCACAAATAAAAGGGCGATAAAGCCGACATTCAACACAATTTCACCAACATAAAATGAAGAACCACCGAGCCAGAAATAAGAGCCTTCAGCTTCATCTACATAATAACGACGTTCTTGTAACGTTCCGAACGGTCCAAAGTTGGCAATTTTCTTATACACTGCTGATTTTGTCACGACATCCGTGACCCAAAACGCAAGGAATACAAGCCCGATCATCACAGGACCTGTCAGCACTTTTGTATAAGGCCTAATGACGATGTATGTCACTCTGAAAAGAAGTCCGTAACACATGAGTATCAGCGAAATGTAGAACAACGCGAGGAAAGTGAAACTCCCATCGAACAGAAAACGACTGTTAAATACGAAGCCTGCTGTTTCATTTAAAACACTTAACTGCACAATCAATAAAAGCGATGAAATGAACAATTGCACAGCACCAGTCCCTCCCGCAATGAACACTTTTGCACCGAACAGCTTAAAAACCGAAGCCGGCGAATGGAGCCAAACGTCCGGACGAACCGTCTCTTTTCCCAAAGAAACTAACAAAAGTAAGCCAGGCGTAAAAACAACTAGAAAAACCAAAAATGGCATCATTGCCATAAACGTCGCACCGAGCATTACATAGAGGGTAAAAGGGAGGACAAATATTAAAAAAACGGAAGCCGTAAGCAAGCTGTAAACCCACCCTTTCATCGCGATCCATTCTTTTTTCAACAACCCTTTCCATTGTTTCATGCTTTCATCTCCTTCCGCACCACTGTATTAGTTATATAGTACACTATGATTTAATCGGCTGTAAAGTGATACGGGATCATTATTTTTTTATTTGAGGACAATGAAAGAATGTCTCGAAAAGCGGATAACTTTTTAAAAGTGCGTGATAAGGCGATGAAATGTGCAAATAACCTAACAAAACATCTGTAAACCTATGCCCTCCTCCCGCCAAAACAAGGCATAGAAAAAACGCCTCTTCTATTTAAAGAGGCGTTTTACCCAAGCCACAAAACGATCTATTTTCCTTAGCTCTCAATGACTTCCCGTTCCTGCACGTCCAAACGTTCCAATGTATGCGTCATCTCATCGTGCTTCCGCGCAAGCTGATCGAGCACACGACGGACATCTTTCAGCACGTCATTCAACTTCTCTTTTGCGTCGGTAATGCGCGAATGTACCATCCAGTCCGAAAAGATATTATCAAAAAACAAATCCGTAAATGTCCAAATATCATTTTGATTCACGGTGAACGATTTCGACGCAATATTTTGCACATCCATCAACTCTGTCTCGAAATGACGCAAAGCCCGTTGCGCCCGATGTACGTGGTCATCTGAACTATCGATTTCAGAGTATTTCAAAGCAGACACAATCAGGCCGCCACCAAAAAATGTGTCCCAAATAGACATCCCTTCTGCCGAATCAAGATGGTCGAGCGCCGCGTCAAGTGCACGACTTGCCTTTTCTCCCGCATCCTGTGCTTCCCCAACTTCACGCAACATCGAACGGATCGCCACGCGCTCATCCGCAATCTTTTGCAACGTCGCATTGGCAACCGAGTCATACCGACGAATCCACGTTTCTTTCTCCTTCAGGAAATCCGCCCAATCTTCGTCGATGTATGTAAAATCAGGATTTTGCATAGCATCCTGTAATCTTTTCACTTCCGCTTCAAGATCGACAACGTTCTTTTCAGCTTCATTGTACTTCAGCTCGGCTTCCACAACTTCAGCCATTTCCTTTTCCATCATGGCATCCCATTTTCCTGTCCACTCCGCAATTTTATTTGTAAAGGAAAACTTCCCAAGCTTCACGACATCTTGTTGTTCTTTCGTTAACTGTTTATGTAGACGATCCCTTAATGTACGCACTTCTTTCAATTGTGCCTCAGCCCCGTCCAAGCGGCGCTTCACCCGGTTGCGCTCTGTTCGTCTCATCGTCAACGCCATTTGTCTTTCATGCATATCGTTTTTCATCGCACATCCCCCTTGTCATGTTATACGGGAAATGGCGAAGTTAGTTTCAATTTCGATAAATACACAGAAGTGGCACATATCTAATTGACTTCATACCTTTCCGTATGTAATATATAAATTGCATAGGCAATATATATATTGCTTGTAGTTCTTTCAATAATAGGTGATGAAATGATCAATAAAGTGAGATTGGCCCGGATGGAGAAATCGATGACACAAGCAGCACTTGCAGAACAAGTTGGTGCAACGAGACAGACAATCGGATTAATCGAGAATGGGAAATATAACCCAAGTTTGCAACTTTGTATTGCGATTGCAAGAACACTTGAAAAAACATTGGATCAATTATTTTGGGAGGATGAGTAATATGGTGAAATCATGGCTATCTATTTTGATGCCGAATGACGAGTATAAGGAAAAAAAGATTCTTTACTTCTTAGCAGAAGCGTCAGTCCTCGTCTTTCTTCTTTCGTTCGCTTTTTTAGTTGCCAGCATTCTATTTCCAAGCTGGAACCTTGACGCTGAAATTATATTGGGTGTGGGCATTGCCGTATTTTCATTCTATGTGACGGGAAGATATATTTTCTCGGGGATTGAGTATACAGACATCTCAACGAAAAAGACTTTTTCCAAAGAGAAGAAGCTGATCGCGTTGAAATCGTTACTATTCAGTGTAATGTACTTCATCGTCTATTCTTTGATGAAGGGATTTCCGAAAACGTCAGGCCAATGGACTGAAATCTTTGGATTTCTTATTGTCTTAACGATTGTTTATTTTTTGTTTGGCTTTATTTCCCTAAAACGTTCGTACAAGAAGAACAAAGAGCTTCTGGATGATGAATAAGTACAGGAGGTGGATGTATCCACAATTTCCATCTACATTCGCTCCGTTTTATTTTCTTAAATCAAAGAATGACTTGCCCACAAGTGGATAAGTCATTTCTTTGATTTTATTCACATTTATGCAGTTTTACATTTGCTTGAATACCACCAAAAGAAGATTGTCATGCACAGCGGAACGAGTGGTATAAATCCTACATATTTCAAAGCACTGTTCGCGCCTGAAAAATAATACGCAAGTGGCAATAAAGTAGTTGTGCTTACAAGCATATACAGCCAAGAACGCTCAGAAATTCCAAAGGCAAATGTTATCATCGAGGTCAAAATGGAAGCATACCAGAGCAATAGCAAATTACCATCCCTCCTTTCCTTCACTATCGGTGAAGGACAAAAGGAACTTGGAACCGAATCAGATGCCTAGCCGTTTTCGTCGTCCTCTTATAAACTCAACTTCGCCAACTCAACCGCAGAATCCTCTTTCGTTTTCACATCCGGGATGAAAATGATCGTGGCGATGAAAATTGCGATCAGCGCCATAAATATGATCATCCCAATCAAGCCAGTCGCATAAAGCGGATCGAAAAACAAGCCCGCTATAAGCAATAGGACAACACCGATTGCAACGGCAAAGTATGCTTTTCCTGCGCTTGCCGCCGACAAATCGACCTTCAGCACTTTCGCCGTCTGTATCAATGTGATCCCCACGACGAAAATAATATTCGCTGACATCCCGACCCAAACCGGGTGAATGTTCAAGTAAAACTCATTCGGCAACCAACCGCCAAGATGATACCAACCGATGCCCGAGACAAATCCTGCGATCATAGAACCGACAACCGCTTCTTTCGTCGCCAATCGCCAGAACAGCACTGCCACGACAGGCGCGAAAGTCGCTGAGTTCCTCATCGTCCAAGCAAGGATATTCCACCATGCGGCTTGTTCCGTCCGGACCGCCCCGAACGCGATCATCAAACCGGTCAACAGTAGCAATGAAATCTTTGTATATTTAACAAGTTGTTGCGGAGTTGCCAGTGGATTTAGGGCGCTGCCAACGTCTTTCCCTAAACTCGTGGCCCCTGAAAATTGACAAGGTGCCCCCCAACCTAACGCGCATGCCCAAACGCCGAGGAAAAACAGACCGACGAGTGGCGCAGGCAACACTTGCATCAAATACTGTGGCAAGGCGATCAAACCAAGGGTCGAACCTGGGACAACCGCCGCTGCCGACATGCCAAACAAAATTGCCAATAAAGTAAAGGGAATTCCAAAGATAGCTGCCAACTTCAAACCTTTCTGACCTTCTTCAGGCGTTTTACACGATAATGCCATTTGGAAAGCAGCCTGTGCCAAAATGACGTTCACGAGAAACGTTCCGAACCAGACGACAATCACTTGAATCCCAACACTTCCAAATTGGAACATTTCGGGGCTCGTGACAGCCAATGCTTTCAAACCGGAAATACCCGGGTTGATGAAAAAAGCAATCGTCCCGATTGTGAACATTAAAACAAACACAATGGCATTCATCGTCTGCGTAAACGCAATCGACCACATCCCACCTGCTTGTAAATAGACGAACAGTAGAAGTGCTGTGAAAGCGACGGACAGTGTCAAAGAAATACCTGTGAACACATGGACAGCAGAGGCAAACGCAATCGCCGTCGCAACAGACCACATCGGAAAAGCAAATGCAGTGATGGCTCCCGCGATGCCAAGCGCCTTCCTTCCATAACGGTCCCCGATCATGCCCGATACGGTGACGACCAGCTTTTTACGGAACGGACCGATGATGACAAGCGCGATAATCAGAATTTGAATCGTCTCCGCCACGCCGTACCAAATGGCCGAAACACCCGTCAAATACGATAACTCGACAACGGATATGAAAGTCGATCCCGAAAACAGACCCGTTATACAAAAACAGACAATCCATTTGTTGAACGTACGCCCGCCAACAAAATACCCATCACCTTTCACTGATTTCCGGCGTGACACCGTTCCAACTAAAATAAGGGCTACTGTGTAAATAACAGCGAAGAAAATTAACCACCAACCGTATGAAGTCATATTTCTTTGACACCTCCTTTTTGCCGAATCCAGTTCAAGTCAATTTTAACGCCTGCGTCTTTGAATAAGTTATAGACAGGACATCTTTGCTCGACAATTGCTTTCAATTGCTCAATGCGTTCCTCACTCTCATCAGTATCGAACCAAATCGTATTTTCCACTTTTTGAAAATGTGGACGCACACCTTCAGCGCCCAACACACCACGCCGATCGACCGTCCCAACCAAATGCGCTTTTAAATGTTGAAAGGTGAAACCGAGCTCTCCCGCAACCCGCTCAATGATGATGAGTACACAACCATTGAAAGAGCCGAGCACGTAATCCATCGGCGTCGGCGCTTCATTCGTTCCGCCTGCTTTGATGGACTGATCAATCGGAAAAGTAAACTCTTTCACTGAATTCCTATTTCTGAATGCCCCGTCCCGTTCACATACCGCTTCGATTTCCCTTAAATTGCTTGTCGTTTTCACTACGCCTGCCATTCCCATCATCCCCCTATTTGGGCAACTTCTTTTACCAGAAAGAGCTGAAAAGGAGGTTCTAAGTCAAATGTTGGGGTAATCCGTCCCGAAAGACACGGAAACTAGAATCATCCTCTGTTTTCCGAAGCTTACCGCTCGCTTTCCGCGGGCGAGCGCCGAGCCGCATCGTCGCTTTGCTCCTGCTGGGTCTCGGCTTTCTCGCTTTCCCGCAGGAGTCGAGCGGACGCTTCTCCAAACACAACTAGGAATACTTATCCCAAATGAACTCCAATTTCTTTATACTGAATGTTTAATAAGATTTTCGCTTTGAAATGAGCGAAGCTTCTGAAGCCATATGCGTTACGCTTCATCACTTTAGTTTTGTTGTTGATACCTTCTAAAAAACCGTTTGAATAAGGAAAGATAAAGCTGTTCAATATCTCTACTTGCCAATTTTCAAGCGTCTTAATCGCTTTTAGAAAGGCAGGGATTTGAGTTACTTCTACCTTGCGGTAAAAGGATTCAAGCTCTTTCTTCACCTCTGCGACATCACTAGTTGTCTTAGCCCAGTCAAACCATTCACAGTATGCCTCTTTTAGTTCATATGCCTTTTTCAACTCTTCGGACATTCCCAAATACCGATCCAAATACCATTGCTGCTTTTCGGTCAGTTTCTCTTTTCGTTTATAAAGGACATGACGCATTCGTTTACACTTTTTCCGGTCATATGGATGCCACTCCTGTTGGGCTTTCCGTCGGACTTCATCGATCGCCCAGTAAATGTATCGACAGAAATGAAAGCGGTCTGCGATGATCAACGGGCGGCCCAACGCTTGCTTCACTGCCGCTTTGAAACTGGGGTTCATATCCATGACAACCATTTCAACATCTGCGCCATATTGATAGAGATAATCCTTAATGGTATCTTTTCTACGGTTCGGCAAAATATCGATTGGTTCACGTGTTACGGCGTTTGCGATGACCAACTGGAACTTTCCAGCATCGGTATCCCCTTTATATTCATCTATCGCAATGATTTTTGGCAATCGGACGCCTTTCGCTAGCTCCTTTTCCGCGACGTCCTTAAAACGACGAATGATTGTCGAGCTGGATGTTCCCGTCACTTCACCGGCTTCTTTGAAAGTCTTCGCCTTGACCGCACGGATACGCATCACCTGATTACACTCTTTTGAATGACGCTGATATCTGTCCACGAAAGGAGAGACCTCCGAGAAGCGTTTTCCGCATGTACATGCATACCTGCGCCGTTTGTAGAAAAGTACTGTTAACCGCTCAAACCATTTCAGATGCTTAATCTTTTGAATCCGGTAATCGTGGACCTTAGTTGTCTTTTCACCACACTTAGGGCAAGTATGGGGTTTCCGGGGCAAAGAGATATGAAGCGCAATCCGGTCGTCAACTTCTTCTGTTTTTTCAACGATTGCTTCTTTTAAACCTGGGATATTCATGTTAAAATTCATTTGCACGTGTCACCTTTCTGTTCTACTTGTTTCTCGACAATTCAAGTATAAAAGAAATGGTGGTCACGTGTCTTTTTTATTTTCGTGATACCCCAACAAATATTATAGAACCGAAAAGGAAAAACCCTCTTCAATGAAAAAGAAGAGGGTTTGGCATGATCGCTTTTCACTCTTCTTATCTTCAAGCTGCACACGCGGCGCGTCAGCTTCTGGAATTAGCACAGTACTTCAAAGCGAAGTCTGTTGCTGAGGTATCATCGGGCCAGTCCCTACACCTCTCTGGATAAGAAAGTTACGTATTTAATTGATTAATTAACACAATACATGGACTCTTTTAAAAAGTCAATTGAATCTAAAAGATATTTTATCCACTCACCCACCGAAAATGCAAAGCCCATTTCTTTTTAGATTAGTGCTAAATTAGATGGAAGGTGCTTTTTTTGCCATTTTCAGTTTAGGTTACGTCTTGGAAACTTTTGAGCTATAAAGTAGGCTACAGTGGCAGATAAAAAAGCAAGCAACAAAGTAATTGAAAACGGACTGCCACTACCGAACATTTTAACTTCTTGAGGTAAATTAGCGCTTGCATTCCCAGTTCCGCTTACATCGGGAACATATCTAGTCGTTAGGAGTATTCCAGACAATAACTCGGCCAAAAAAACAAGGAGCGAAAAGAAAAGTACGAAGCCAACGGCAAAAACAATAAATTTTTTCATGGATATCCCTCCATTATTTAGTTATCTTAATATCAGCATATCACATTCAACAAATTGGCCCGACTATTAAACATGCACACGTTCTTTTGAAAATCATTTAGCGTTTATCAGGCGACTCCTCTTCAACTGACACGCAGAACACGTCGTTACCTTCTTCCCCCGTTTTCTGCGCTTCTTCTTTTGTTATCTTGCAGGGTCATCCACAGGACTTTTTCATTTCTGAACCTTACTCGACAATCTAAGTAGAAATGTTAATTTACCATTCTCCGTGCAATCACAGAACTAGCAATCTTCATTGCCAATAAAACGTAGATTGACAAAAATAGGATGCCAGGCAAGCCCGGCATCCCAAGTGATCAAAGTTATTAATGCTTCATTTCAATTCGCTGTTTCCGATGCTCCCGACGTGCAGGACCTGTTTCAAACAAACTCTTTTCTTCTTCCGTTTCGGGGAAAACACCCGGAACCGGGGTTGGTTTATTGTTTTCATCCAGCGCAACCATTGTCACGAAAGATTCCGTCGTCAGCTCCCACTCTCCGGTATGCAAATTCATCGATTTTACGACGATATATACTTCCATGGAAGATCTGCCCGTTGAACTGACAACCGCTTCAAGTTCAAGTACGTCGCCCGCGCGTGCAGAAGAGACGAAATCCACAGAGTCAATAGAAGCTGTCACGACGGTCGTGTTTGCATGTTTCATCGCACAAATTGCGGCGATCTCGTCTATGTAGGCGACCACTTTCCCTCCGAAAATCGTTCCCAGGTGGTTCGTGTCAGGCGGTAGGACAAGCTTGGACTGGATTGTACGTGATGTACTCATCGGTATTTTTTCTGTCATTTTTCACTATCTCCTTTTATCTGTCAGAGTGCCAGTGGATCGGCAACCTTATATATAAGTATTTAATTTCAGTATACCTATTCTAAAGGAAAATGACTGTTTTTCACTCTCTTAACACAAAAAATCCCGTAACCATGTACGGAATTTTCTACTCACTCTTTTTATTTTTAGGGTCATTCAATATCTTTTTTCTTACATAGCACAAATGCCTGTACATCTGCTTAAATGCCTCATGGGAATCTCTATTCTTTAAAGCCTCGTAAATCGCTAGGTGATGCTCGACAGTAATCTCAGGTTCTCGGTACGTAATCAAGCTATCTGTTTTTTCGTGTGCGATCAGAAGAGAATCGATCATCCCTTCGACAACTGGGTTGTTGGCACTTCGCGCTATAATCCCGTGAAATTCCTTATCCAAACGGCCATAGTTACTATCTGGGTTTGCTTGGATTGTGTCAATCGTCTTTTTTAATTGTTCAAGCTGCGTATCTGATATTTTCTCTGCTGCAATCGCGACGAGTCCTAACTCTAGAGACATGCGCGCTTCAATGATAGCTGGAACATTATTAATGGATAATGCGAGCATCGCTTTGAATGGGTTACTCCCGATCTTTTCATTTACATATGTACCCCCACGTGGCCTTCTCGTAATAATCTCCAATGTTTCTAATGAACTAAGGGCTTCACGCAGGACAGGCCTACTCACATCAAACTGTTCAATCAATGTCATTTCCGCAGGCAACTTATCACCCGGCATGAGCTGACCACTCATTAGAAGATAAACAATCTGCTCCATCACTTGTTGGGATAATGTGCTTCTACGAACTGTATCCATCTTGTATTCCATTACGCATCCCTCCTTTCTTTCATTACTTATCTCACAATCAATCGCGCCTCGGCGTGATTGCGTCCAGATTTTTTCGAGCATGGGGCCAACA
>CAOKMT010000010.1 GCA_948469885.1 uncultured Sporosarcina sp.
TATAAGTTCTCTATAAATAGAAAACAAGTGAGATTCCCGGTAGAATTAAAGTCGTTTATCGTTTTAACTTCATTGATTTTGCTTCCATTTTTAATGCTTTCAGCAAAGCGACCACCATAAGTAGCATGACGAAAGAGAAAGGTAAGGCGGCAATAATAATCGTATTTTGCAAAGCGGTCAATCCGTTAACAGAAAGGAGAATGACTGCAATCGTCGATTGGATGATTCCCCAAATGAGCTTTACGTTATTTGGCGGTGTCAATGAACCGTGCGTCGACTGCATTCCTAGAACGAATGTTGCTGAGTCCGCTGAAGTGATAAAGAATGAAGCAATGAGCAAAATTGCGACAATCGAAATAATTAAAGACCAAGGCATCACATTAAACATTTCAAAAATGGTTAGTTCCGTGTCGAATTGTGACAAGTCGACAATGCCGCTCATTTGTATGTCAATCGCTGTCGTTCCGAAAGCAGCAAACCAAAACGAGCCAAGCAACGTCGGTGCAAGCAACACACCGATTAAAAATTCCCGGATCGTCCTTCCTTTTGATACACGGGCGATGAACATGCTGACAAACGGCGCCCACGAGATCCACCAAGCCCAATAGAAAATAGTCCAGCCATCTAACCATGCCCGATTGCCTTCATCCAGTGGAGCGGTTCGTAAGCTCATTTGCATCAAGTTCGCCAAATAGCTACCGAAAGTATCGGTGAACATATTGAAGATGAGCAAAGTCGGTCCTAGGATGACGACGAAAACGAGAAGTGCGACAGCTAATACAAGATTCGCGTTTGATAAATATTTGATCCCTTTACTGAGCCCCGTCCATGCCGAAGCGATGAACAGAACAGTCACGACTGCGATAATAAAAAATTGCGAAGTAATTCCGATTTCAACGTCGAATAAATAGTTAAGGCCTGCATTAATTTGAACAGCACCGAAGCCGAGTGATGTAGCGACGCCAAACGATGTTGCAAAAACTGCAAGCACATCGATCAGTGTCCCCCACGGACCCTCCATTTTTTTGCCGAATATCGGCTTCAATGTTGCTGAAATTAAACCCGGTTCTCTTTTGCGGAACTGGAAAAAGGCAAGTGATAATCCGACAATACCGTACATTGCCCAAACATGTAATCCCCAATGGAAATAGGATTGACGTAAGCCTTCTTTAAAGGCAGCAGCTGTGTTTGGTTCTTCTGTCGCGGGACTGATCGCGTAATGCGAAAGAGGTTCAGCCGCGCCGTAAAAGACGAGTCCAATTCCCATACCCGCCGAAAACAGCATAGCAATCCAAGTGACGGTAGAGAACTGCGGACGATCCGCATCTTTCCCAAGTCGTATTTTTCCATAAGGACTTAAAATGACAAAAAGACTGAGTGCGACCATGAAAGACATGAGCACCATGTAATACCAGCCGAATGATGACGCAACAAAGTTTTTGATATTGGTCGTCACTTCTTCAAAACTTGCGGGTGCCAAGGCACCGTATCCGACCGCGACTACAATGAGTGCGATTGTGATAAAAAACACATTTGATATTTTCTTCATACTTCCCCCTACTGAGATTTGGTGACGTTCACATAATTTTCAACTATACCACACTTCGTTTTGAAGGCAACTCGGATTCAAGGGAAACAATCCTTGGAATAGAGTGTATGCAACGTCCCGTGTTTTTAATCGGAATCCTATCAAATCAACTGTTGTCAAGCATGATTTTTCTATAAGCAACTTCCTTTTCATTTGAAAATATAAAATATAAAATGGGTAGATAATCATACTGCGAGGAGTGGTGTAATGAGTATTTATAACTACTTGGTACGCAAGCCTAACGGTGAGATCCTATCTATGGAGACTTATCGTGGAAAACAAATATTAATTGTCAATACGGCTAGCAAATGTCGATTTACATATCAGTTTGAAGAGTTGCAAAAGTTATATGATCGTTATAAAGATCAAAACTTTGTCATTCTTGCTTTCCCATGTGACCAATTTGGGCAACAAAATCCTGAAAGTGGGGAGGAGACCGTCACTTTCTGTCAAAGGAATTATGGCGTCAGTTTTCCAGTATTTGATCTTGTACAGGTAAATGGGGGAATGGCGGATCCGCTCTTCAGTTATTTGAAACATGAAGTGCCTTTCCGGAATTTGAACAAAGAGAAGGCAGCCGAAAACCTATTGCTTACTAGATTAAAAGAAGAGTATCCTGAACATTTGGAAGGACGCAACATTCGATGGAACTTCACGAAATTTCTTGTAGGAGTGGACGGGGAAGTATTACACCGGTTTGAACCAACAGACTCCATCCTATTAATAGATGAAAAAATCGAAAGCTCATTGGCAAGCAATATCGCGCGTTAAATAGAGTGGGACGAAGAAAAATTTAAAAATCGTTGTAACTGCCTACAAGGCTGTTACAACGATTTTTTTAGTGAGTGTATAAAAAATGGCCCTAGAGAAGCCTAGGGCGCCTCAGAAGGCATACAGTCCGTGTTAGCACATTGCCTCAGTCTTCGTCTTTCACATCTCGATCAGGGGGGATCGGTTCACTTTGCCATTCTTCGATCTGTTGTTTCACTTGCTCCAGTTGTTCGAAGTAAAGGGCAAACTGGCTTTCATTAATCCAAAATTGTTGTCCATCATGGACGGCACGAATGCGACCTTCCATGACATACTTTTCTACTTGATGGACAGGCATGCCGATGTATTCGGCAATTTCAGGAATCGTCCGGTACATCGTTGGGCCTCCTTTACATTAGTTTTTCAAAATGGATCCGTTTGTTCAATGCGTGCATGACAGGGATGCCGATCGCCATGACGACGAATTCCCCGACCGCCAATGTCAAATAAATGATTAGGAATGGCAGGCCATTGAATTCAGGGATGTCCGCGAAAAACTTAATTTGATAGGCGATAATGACCATTAATAGTGTAAATACGACGGTGTTAAAAATCATGCGTTGCAAAATACCTTTTATAAACTTAGCCGAAAAAATGGTGATGGATAGCGCGATGGCTGAATGTAATACACCAAAAACAATATCGACAACAATCGGCGAAAAGAGCAGATTAGAGACAAAGACGCCGATGACAATGCCGAATATATATTTTTTGTTAAAAACGACAAGGTGGTTGAACATTTCCGAAACGCGGAATTGAATCAGTGTGAAGCCAAATGGTGCGACAAAAAAAGTAACAGCGACATATAGAGCGGCAATGATACCGTTCGTCGCCATCGTTTTTACTTTCATAATTCATATCTCCTTAGTTTTTTTATCGTGGGATGGTCTCGAACCACGTAGAGTAACCTCATGTTTAGAGAGGTCGCGAGTACCATTATAACTCATGAGAGTTTTTTGTGTCATATGCATTGTCCGTTTTCATCAAACTTTCATAAACCATCCGTATTATTTAACTTGCTTCGGCAGAAATCTCCCACTTCTATAAAGTGGCGGGATGAATGATAAGAGTGGTTTAATTCAGTGGGGGTTCAAACTCTGGCTGAATCAAGTTAAGAGAAGGCAGCCTAAGTGTGCCCCACGTCTTGTCGCGACGACTGCATGACCTGCATTGTGCAGGCCTCAAGCGCAAATCAAAATCTGGACGTCCTTACGCTGAGGCGTAATTGATCTGAGGGGCAAATCTTTTTTGGAGGTATAGCGGTGGCAATGTCGAGTGTACAATCATCAGTTGGTATTATCCTTATAAGTTTTACGGTAGGATTTCTCACTTACTATTTGATCAATGATTTAGAAAAGGAAAAAAAGAAAACTTATATGGAAGCGGTATTAGGTCAACTGATCAACTTTATCATTTTTGTTTGGGTTGGAAAGGTAGTTTTAAACTTCGAGACTTTTATAGCAGATCCATTGGTTGTATTGTCTTACCCAAGTGACTCGCATGCTTTTTACTTAGCTGTCTTAATGAGTGCGACAATAATTGTAATGCAAGCAAAGCGTGGCAAAATTAATGGCACTCAATTTTTCAATGCTTTTATCCATATATTTTTAATTGCTTCCTTTAGCTATGAACTTATACAAATTATTTGGTATGACAATATTTTCTCTCTTAGGTATTTAGGTTTGATCACTTTGTTGATTGTTGTATTTATGGTCATGCAGAAATTTGGACCCTCTACTTGGTTAAATTTGTTCATATTACTCGGATGGGTTGTGGGGAGTTTGGGGTTGGCAATTGTAATGCCTGTCATGATCGTATTCGGTTATACGATGGTGCCATGGTTTTTAGTTTTGGTTCTTATATTATGTGGCCTATTGATTGTTTATCGAAAAAAGAAAGAAGGTGTCGTACATGGGGGGAATTGAAACAGATACGATAATGGGGATCGGGATGATTTTGGCGTTTGGAGCAGGAGCGCTATCATTTTTGTCGCCTTGTGTGTTGCCGATTTTTCCTGCGTATCTATCTTATATTACAGGCATTAGCGTTAAAGAATTGCAAGGCAATCATGATGTTAAAATACGCAGTAAATTATTGAGTCATTCGGCTTTCTTTTTACTAGGAGTGTCTCTTATCTTTATTAGCTTAGGCATCGGTGCTTCTTATCTCGGTCAACTCATTCAAAGCTTACTGGCCGGTAATACGGGGCTATTGATTCAGCGTTTGGCGGGTGTATTTATTCTCTTCATGGGGCTTTTTGTTGGGGGATGGCTGAACATTCCAGCACTAATGAAAGAGAAACGTTTTCAATCTTCGAAAAGTCCAGTGGGTTATATGGGCACTTTTTTTGTGGGCATGGGCTTTGCGGCTGGATGGACACCTTGTATTGGGCCGATTTTTGGTTCAATTTTGTTCTTGGCAGCGAGTAATCCAGCGCAAGGAACGACATACACGGTAATGTATGTCTTGGGATTCGCATTGCCATTCCTTCTCTTGACGTTTTTCCTAGGTTCGACCAGATGGATCACTCGACATAGTCAAGTCATTATGAAAACAGGGTCGATCATTATGATGATAATGGGAATTGTGTTATTTACCGGCCAAATGCCACGTATCACGGAGTTCTTACTGCAATTAGTAGAAGATACATGGTTTGAGAAATTGGGGTGAACGAGATTCCAGTTAGATATACCACTATTGATAGAGGGAGATAATAAAAAGTGAAAAGAATGATTCTTATTGCAGTCGTCATGCTAATGTTCGGTTGGACTATTTATGAGTTTGTTTTTACTTCAAATGAAAAAAGTGCGCCAAAAGAGAAGGAGGCAGCCGCACAGCAGGGGACTTACTCACTGGAAGTCGAAGAATCCGATAAAGTGGGAATCCTTAGGGGAGAGCTTGCGCCTGATTTTGAATTGACTACATTGGACGGGGAGAAAGTGAAACTGTCGGATTATAGAGGGCAAAGGGTGATGCTAAACTTTTGGGCCACGTGGTGCCCGCCATGCCGTGCCGAGATGCCTGATATGCAAAAGTTTCAAAATACGAAGGATGTGCAGGTTTTAGCTGTGAATTTAGCTGAAACTGAGTCGGATCCAAGTAACGCCCAAAGATTTGTGGACGACTTAAACCTTACGTTGACGGTTCCTGTGGATGAGGAATCTGTTGTCTCAAACGAATATAATGTGATCGCCTATCCGACAACCTATATGATTGACTCGAATGGACGTATTCAATTTGTCATGATGGGTGCAATGAATTATGATTTCATGCTACAACAGTTTGAAATGATGCAGTAGGCTGTTTCGATCGTATAGACTGAGAATAGAGGTGATCTCGATGAAACAAACAATCATGGTCGTTGAAGACGATAAAATGATTCGAAACCTTATACGCATCTATTTAAGGAAAAGTGGATATAACGCCGTGGAAGCAAGCGATGGGGAAGAAGCGAAAAAAGTTTTCTTGGAACATCGACCTTGTTTAATTATATTAGACTTAATGCTTCCCAAGGTGAGTGGCGAAGAGTTTTACGCTTGGATTCGTGAGCAAAAGTATGAGGACGTTTCAGTTATTATGCTTTCAGCAAAGGTGCGAATTGATGATAGAATTTCTGGATTGAAGTTAGGTGCGGATGCCTATATGATCAAGCCATTTGACCCCAATGAACTGATGGCACAAGTTGAAGCAGTACTTCGGCGGACTGGACAGCTTTGTCAAAAAATCGTCCATGAAGGGCTATGTATCATGCCAAGGAAAGGAGAAGTCTCACTTTACGATAAAGAAGTGAAACTAACGAAAATCGAGTTTGATTTGTTATATTACTTCATGCAAAACCCGGACATCGTATTATCGCGAGAGCAGCTGATTAGGAAGATCCATCCTAACATGGAGAGTACTGTGATGGATCGCACGATTGATGCGCATATCAAAAAACTTCGTGAGAAAATCGAAAAACAGCCATCGAAGCCAAAGCGTGTTCAGACTGTAAGGGGAATGGGGTATAAGTTTGTCACGAATCCATAAAATTTTAGCTCAACTCACGCCAGCCGGATTTTTATGGCGTTTAACGATTTTAAATGTCTTGGTTGTTGTGACGGTGACTGCTATAAGTGGTTGGACTATTTATAGCACTGCTTGCTTTTTAGCGGCAGAAATTGGCGGTTTGGATACTCCACAGCAGCAACGATTCAATAGTACCCTTCTTAATTATTTATGGATCTTAATAATGATTGCCGCTTTTCTGGGGAGTGTTTTCCATTATTATTTTATCAAACGATTTATCAAACCCATTCGAAGTTTGGTTCAATCTACTGAAGAGCTTAAGCTTGGTCGTTATCCTGAACCAGTGGAAGTATATAAAGAGGATGAAATCGGCCAATTGGTCAAGCAATACAATGGACTTATTGAACAATTGCAAATGAATGATGAGCAGCGGAACAGGCTTGTTACCGACATCTCCCATGAAATAAGAACCCCCTTATCCAATTTGAGTGGGTACCTGTTAGCCTTGAAAGATGGAGATGTAGTAGGGGACAAAGATCTTTTTGCCTCTTTGTATCAGGAATCAAAACGATTATCCCAAATGATGGAGCAACTTGAACAATTAAAAGAATGGGACCACTTATCAACCCAATCCGTTGTCGAAAAAGAAACGTGTGCAATCGAACCTTTACTGCTCCAATGTGTGGCAATGTTTGAAAGGACGTTGGAAGTGAAAGAGATTCCGATCCTGCTAGATATAGAACCATGTGAGCTTACTATCCACGTCGTGGGAATCCAACAAGTGATCGGCAATTTACTGGAGAATGCGATCCGTTATTATGAAGGAGACGGTCCAATTTTACTGGCAGGGGAAAAGCGGGGTGCGGATTATCGTATTTCAATTACAGGGCCTAGTAAACCGATACCAGAAGCAGAAAGAGAGAAAGTGTTTAGACGGTTTTACCGACTCGATTCTTCCCGAAGCCGCACGACAGGAGGTTCGGGATTAGGGCTTGCAATTTCCAAGGAAATTATCGAAAGCCATCATGGTGAAATTGGCATTGATTCGACGCGTTTGAGTAATACATTTTGGGTCATATTAAGACATAGATAATGAAGTAATCGATAACGGAAAAGTCCCATTGAGCACGCCCGCCCGGTGAATCGGCGGGCGTTATTTGCACTTACCTAGTTTTAACTCTTCCCAGCGATAAGGTTCAATGAAACGAAATTAAGTTGCAGTGACATTAGTGTTGAAGGTTCGACTCGCTGCTTTTCGGAAGGATATGCCGATAGGGAATGGGCGATGATATAACAATAGACGTTTTGATATCCCCACAAGGAATTAACCGATTGATGAGCGAACGCATACTGTTCATATCCGGAACAGCCGCTTTTAAAATATAGTTGGTTGTCCCCGTTACTCGATGACACTCGATAATGTTATCTTCCTCCTCAATAATTTTTTCAACTTCGGAAGGATATCTTCTAAGTTCACTCACTTGGATAAATAATAGAATATCCAATCCAACCGCAGGTAAGGAAACCCTTGCGCTAAACTCCTCAATAATCCCTTTCTCTTGTAATCGAGATAATCGTTCTGAAATGCTTGGACGACTGAGTGCTAATTGCTTCGATAATTCACTAACAGTTATTCGGCTGTCCTTTTGTAAAAGTTCTAGTAATTTTACATCTAATAGATCCATTCTTTTCACCGCTTTCCAAATTGAAGGAATCTCACATCATTTTCCTTCAAAGTTATAGTTTAAAGTGAAAAAGTCCTTACTTTTTATATTTTTATTCTATTCACACTATTATATGATTTGAGTACCGGATGAAGTATGAAAGGTTTTATAACATCAAGACGATTCTTCTAAAGAACTATCATACCATTCCAATGTACGCGTTTACAATTTTATATAGAGAAAAATGAAAGGGCTTACATACCGGGGTGGGAGAGCGAAAAAACGACAAAACAATAGAATGGGAGACTCAATGAATGAAGACAGCAGATCAATGGTCATCGAAGGTAGGTTTTATTTTAGCCGCAGCTGGATCGGCAATTGGGTTGGGGGCGATTTGGAAATTTCCGTATGTAGCTGGAACAAGTGGCGGCGGCATATTTTTAATCATCTTTCTTTTGTTTACGTTATTAATTGGACTGCCACTTTTAATGGGAGAGTTTGTTATTGGTCGCAGTACCCAAAAGGATGCAATTGATTCTTACCGAGAGATTGCACCCGGAACGTCTTGGCATTGGGTCGGTCGGCTTGGTATTCTCACTTGTTTTATCCTTTTATCGTTTTATAGTGTCGTGGGCGGTTGGGTGCTCATTTATATTTTCAAGGCAGTGACTGGCAGTTTAAATGGCCTTACCGAAGCTGAATACCATCATTTATTCAATGGAATCATTGCGAATCCGTACTTAGCTGTGGGGGCGCAGCTACTGTTCTTGCTCATAACGATTGGTGTCATTGCTAAAGGGGTGACGAGTGGAATTGAAAAGGCAAGTCGCTATATGATGCCTGCCTTGTTTGTTCTGTTTATCATCCTAGCCGTTCGTTCTTTGACATTGGAAGGTGCGATGGCAGGGGTCGTATTTTTCTTGAAACCGGAGTTTTCAAACGTAACATCTGAAACGGTGTTATTTGCAATGGGGCAATCATTTTTCGCATTAAGTATTGGCGTTTCGGTGATGGTTACATACAGTTCTTATTTGTCCAAAAAGGAGAGTTTACCACAATCAGCAGTTTCTATCGTCCTCTTAAATTTGTTGGTTGCCATACTCGCAGGGCTTGTTATTTTTCCGGCGGTTTTCGCTTTCGGGCTTGAGCCTGATGCAGGGCCGGTGTTGTTATTCAATGTTTTGCCGACGATTTTTGGGCAGCTTCCGTTTGGTATTTTATTCTTTGTCGCTTTTTTAGTTCTATTCCTCTTCGCAGCGCTCACATCGGCATTTTCGATGCTTGAGATCATCGTCGCTGCAATGGCGAAAGGCTCCGAGCAAAAACGAATGAAATACGCGTGGATGATCGGTTTAAGCATTTTCATCGTCGGGATTCCATCCGCTCTCTCTTACGGCGTGTTACAAGACGTGATGATTTTTGAGAAATCGATCTTTGACGCCTTTGACTTTCTCGTTAGTAATGTATTAATGCCGCTCGGTGCGTTGTTAATTGCGATTTTTGTTCCGCTTAAAATCCCTAAAAAGCAGCTCTACAAAGAATTGAAAACGGGCTCTCATTTAAGTTCAAGATTGTTTTTTAGCTGGTTTTTGCTTATTCGTTATGTTGCGCCAATCGCCATTGTCATTGTATTTCTTGATGTGTTAGGTTTCTTGGATTTTATGAAATAAGACAGATGGGGTCTCATCGAATCACTTAATCTCAAAAATCATATCATTACTAAAGATACTTAAGGGGGAAATAAAAAATGGTGACAGCAGGACAAAGTATTGAACGTGTGAGTGTCATAGACAAAATGGAAGAACATGAGCAAATCGTGTTTTGCAACGACAAGGCGACAGGACTTCAAGCAATTATCGCCATTCATGATACGACACGTGGGCCGGCGCTTGGTGGTTGTCGGATGGCGCCTTACAAAAGTATGGATGAGGCGTTAACAGATGTGCTTCGCCTTTCTAAAGGGATGACGTATAAGTGTGCAGCCGCAGATGTCGATTTTGGGGGAGGGAAGGCAGTCATTATCGGCGATCCGCAAAAAGATAAGACACCAGAGAAGTTTAGAGCGTTTGCTCAATTCGTTGAATCGTTGAACGGTCGTTTTTATACAGGAACGGATATGGGCACGACGCTTGCTGATTTTGTGCATGCCATGAAAGAAACAAATTGTATTGTAGGCTTACCCGTTGAATACGGCGGAGGCGGCGACTCATCCATCCCGACTGCGTTAGGGGTTGTCTACGGTGTAAAAGCGACAAATCAGATCCTTTTTGGAGACGATCGTCTGGAAGGAAAGACGTATGCGGTGCAAGGCCTGGGGAAAGTCGGTTTTAAAGTGGCGGAACATATTTTACGTGAAGGTGGGCACCTCGTCGTCACGGATATTAATGATAAAGCACTTGAAGAAATTCAGGCACTCGGCAAAAAACACGGTAGTTCCGTGAAAGTCGTTGCAAGCGATGCGATTTACCAGCAAGAAGCGGATATCTTCGTCCCTTGTGCATTTGGCGGCGTTCTCAATGACGAGACGATTGCGGAATTGAAGGTGAAAGGGATTGCGGGATCCGCAAACAATCAATTAGCCGAAGACCATCATAGTCGTCTATTACAAGAAAAAGGAATTTTATACGCACCTGATTATATTGTCAATGGTGGCGGTTTGATTCAAGTGGCGGATGAATTATATGGAACCAATCCGGAACGTGTTCTTGCGAAAACACGAAATATCTACGCTTCCATTCTTGAAGTGTTCCAGCAAGCAGAACTAGATCAAATTACAACGGCGGAAGCTGCCAATCGCTTATGTGAAAAACGAATCGAAGCTGCTAAAAATCTTAACCATTTTTTCTCTCATTCCAGAAGACCGAAATGGGATGTCCGTAAGTCAATAAACGCGTGAGGTGAATGAAAATGGGAAATCTTTATCCGATCAAGCAAATTGTCGATGAAGAAGGGAAGTTCGTCGATACGACGATGAAAAGTTTGATTTCGAAAGAATTGGTTGAACAATTTTATTATCATATGCTACGCATTCGAACATTTGACCGAAAAGCAAAAAATCTACAACGCCAAGGTCGACTTGGCACCTATGCATTATTTGAAGGGCAAGAAGCGGCTCAAGTCGGCAGTGCTTTGTCATTCGGAGAAAGTGACTGGGTGTTTCCCACGTACCGCGACCACGGGGCATTGCTGACATATGGGGCGGATATGGTGCGTGTCTTGCTTTATTGGAATGGCAGAGTGGAAGGGAATGTGCATCATGGTAAGAACATTTTTCCACCCGCTGTTCCAATTGCCACTCAGCTCCCTCATGCAGCAGGCGCAGCGTGGGCAGAAAAACGAAAAGGGACAAAAAATGCGGCGATTTCTTATTTTGGCGACGGAGCGACATCCGAAGGTGACTTTCACGAAGGTTTGAATTTCGCGAGTGTGTTCAAATTACCAGTCGTCTTTTTCAATCAAAATAACGGATATGCCATTTCCGTGCCGATCGAAAAGCAAATGAATTCAGAAACAATTGCACAAAAGAGCGTTGCCTATGGAATCCCGGGTGTCCGCGTGGATGGAAATGATGTTTTTGCAGTCTATTTTGAAACATTGAAAGCATTTGAAAGAGCTCGCAATGGAGAAGGACCAACGCTCATTGAAGCGGTTACGCAGCGATTTGGAGCCCATACGACTGCTGATGATCCGACAAAATATCGAGACCAAGATGTGGTGGAAGAAAACCGTGACAAGGTGGACCCACTTCTTCGACTTGAAAGGTTCATGAAGGGCAATGGGTATTGGGATAGAGAATGGGTTCAAAACAGTTTAGCGACGATTGAAGCGGAAATCGAAGAGGCTGTGACTCAAATGGAAGCTTTTCCAGAACCTGATGTGGCGGATCTGTTTGACCATGTGTTTGAAACGTTACCATGGCCGATTGCGGAACAAAAAGAAAGCTATCTTCAATCGATAGGAGGGGATTAAGTATGGTTCAGGTAGAAGGAGTGGAGAAAAGAATAAGTCCACAAACGACACAGTCTTTGACGATGGTTCAAGCTGTGACGGATGCACTTGGGACGATGCTTGAACAAGACGAGCGAATCATGATATTGGGTGAAGACATTGGGAAAAACGGTGGCGTTTTTCGAGCAACTGAAGGATTACAAACACGGTTTGGTGAGGAACGGATTGTCGATACGCCGTTAAGCGAAGCAGGAATTATCGGTTCGTCTGTTGGGCTTGCTGTGAACGGCATGATCCCGATTGCGGAAATTCAATTTCTGGGCTTCATTTATCCAGCCTTTGAACAAATCGCGACACATGCGACACGTATTCGCATGCGCACCATGGGAAATTACTCGGTGCCCCTGGTTATTCGAGCCCCCTACGGAGCAGGTGTACGGGCACCAGAAGTCCATTCAGATAGTTCGGAAGCGTTTTTCACCCATATGCCGGGTATCAAAGTCGTTTGTCCCGCAAGTCCGTACGATGCGAAAGGGTTGTTAATCTCGGCGATTAAAGATCCAGATCCTGTTCTATTCCTTGAACCGATGCGTCTTTACCGCGCTTTCCGTGAAGACGTTCCAACCGGCGTCTACGACATAGAAATTGGAAAAGGGAAAAAAGTCGTTGAAGGTGAGGATGTTACGGTCATTGCATGGGGGGCCATGGTACCTGTTGTAAAAGAAGCTGCTGAAAAAGCGAAAGCGAATGGGATTTATTGTGACGTCATTGACTTGCGTACATTATTTCCGCTCGATAAAGAGATCATCGCTGAATCGGTGCAAAAAACCGGAAGAGCGGTCATCGTCCATGAAGCACACGAAACGAGTGGGCTGGGGAATGATATACTTTCCATCATTAATAATACATCATTTTTGTACTTGAAAGCGCCAGTTGAAAAAGTGACGGGCTTTGATGTGCCAGTCCCGTTCTTTGCACTTGAGGATCATTATTTGCCAACGGCGAAACGAGTCGTGACGGCAATTGAAAAAGTGCATTCATTTTAATTTGATTCAGCGGGGGAGGACTGACAGTGGTCGAAGTAAAACTACATGATATTGGTGAAGGGATGACGGAAGGGGAAATTTTGCATTACTTTGTAAAGTCGGGCGACGAAGTAAGATTGGATGAAGCACTCGTCGAGGTGCAAACCGACAAGATGGTTGCGGAATTGCCG
This sequence comes from uncultured Sporosarcina sp., assembly GCA_948469885.1. Taxonomy (GTDB): domain Bacteria; phylum Bacillota; class Bacilli; order Bacillales_A; family Planococcaceae; genus Sporosarcina. The sequence continues at coordinate 13,232 of CAOKMT010000010.1, forward strand.
TCTCCCGTTTCAGGGAAAGTGAAAGAGATTAAAGTAGAGATTGGAACGACCGTGCAAGTGGGAACGACATTACTTGTCATTGAGGCGGATGGGGAAAGAGCTGCACCGGCGGACGAAACAGTGCGACAAGCTCCTCATCCTGCTGAAGAGGCGTTCGCGGGTGCAGCAGAAACAGCAGCTACAATATCGAAATCCCATCGGGTTTTGGCGGCCCCTTACACACGTAAAATAGCCCGCGAACAAGGCGTGAATATTGAAGCGATTGTAGGAACGGGACCTGCTGGTCGAGTGACAGATGAAGATGTACGACGCTTTGTGGCAGCTGGAAAATCCAGTGAAGTTAAATGTAACCCGCAAGTGGTGGAACAACCGAAAATAGTTGAAAAAGAAGAAAACGTGGAACAAGCGACAGATGTGATTCCATTTAAGGGTACAAGAAAACAAATTGCAAAGAAGATGACATATTCCTTGCAAACGATTCCGCACGTGACGCATATGGAAGAAATTGATATGACGAACTTGCTTTCATTGCGCCGGGCGTTAAAAGAAGAAGGGATTACGATTTCCGCAGTCGCGTTCTTCATTAAGGCGCTTGTCATCGCCTTGAAAGACTATCCGGTGTTCAATGCGAAATTAGACGAGGAAAATGACGTAATTCGTCTTGAAAAAGAGTATAACATCGGGCTTGCCGTCGATACGACACTCGGTTTACTTGTCCCAGTTTTACCGCAAGCTCATAAAAAATCCTTGCGTGAGATTCATGGGGAAATGAAAGTACTAAATGAAAAAGCACAAAACGGAACGTTATCAGGGTCTGAAATGAAAGGCAGTACAATTACGATTAGCAATGTCGGACCTTTAGGGAGTATTGCGGCAACACCGATTATCAATCATCCTGAAACTGCGATCATTGCGTTCCATAAAACGAAAAAATGTGCAGTCGTCGATGACAAGGACGAAATTGTTGTCCGTTCGATGATGAACATTTCGATGTCATTTGACCATCGGGTCGCGGATGGCGCGACGGCCGTTGCGTTTACGAATCGCTTTGCCGAACTGATTGAGAACCCAAACAAGCTATGGTTGGAGTTGGTATAAATGGTCGTTGGTGAATTAGTGCAAGAAAAAGAGCTTGTGATTATCGGAGGCGGACCTGGAGGCTATACGGCGGCGATTCGTGCCGCCCAGCTCGGTCGGCAGGTCACGTTAATTGAGAAGGATGAATTAGGCGGTATTTGCTTAAATCATGGTTGCATCCCCTCAAAAGTGTATACCCACGCAGCAAAAGAAATTTCTAAACTATCCCATTTACAGGACATCGGGATCGGTTTTGAACAAGCAGGACCTGCTATCCAACTGAACACATTGATCGCTTACAAAAACCGGGTCACCAATCAGTTGAAAAATGGCGTTGCTGCTCTGTGCAAAGCAAATAAAATAGAAGTCGTCAAAGGCGTGGCAACGTTTCTTTCGGATGACCGCATCGGCGTCGAAGCCGGACATGATTTTCAAACGTTCCAGTTCAAACAAGCGATTATTGCCGCAGGGGGGACGCCTGTCGCGCCAAAGGGTGTGACACCGGATGATGAGCGAATCATTTTATCTCATAAGATCTTTTCGTTACAGGATGTGCCGAAGCATTTAGTCGTTCTCGGCGGAGATGTGATTGCGCTTGAATTGGCGATGACGTTCCGTGCATTTGGCGCAGAAGTCAGTATCCTCCTTGAAAAAGGGACAGATTTCCCGTTTGATGCGACGATTACAAAAGAACTGAAGCGGCTTTGTAAAAAGAAAAAAATTGTCTTGCAGACGGATTGCGAGTTCAAGGTTGTAGAGGCAACAGAAGACGCTGTCCATGTCCATTTTACGAACAAATTAGGTGAAGACTCGACGATACTAGGTAGCCATTTCTATACAACTGGGGACATTTCCGTGAATGCGACTGAACTTGGCATCGATCGGTTAGGGATTGAACGTACGGCAGCTGGACGCGTGAAAATCAATGAACAACTGCAAACAAATATCTCTCCTATTTATGCGATTGGCGATCTGACACCAGGCCCAACGCTTGCCGTAAAAGCGATCAAACAGGGAAAAGTGGCGGCAGAAATAATTACAGGCGGAAAGAGTGAGGTAGACTTATCGTTATTGCCAACAGTTGTCCATACCATTCCTCCGATTTCGACAGCCGGCTTGACGGAAGCGGAAGCGAAGGAACTAGGCTATACAGTGAATGTGAGCCAATTTCCGCTTGGGAGTAATGGATATGCCTCGATCGTGGGACAAAAAGAGGGCTTTGTGAAAATTGTTGCGGACGAGGCGACAGACTTAATTTTAGGGGTGCATATTATCGGAGAAGGCGCAGTTGAACTGTCGGGAATGACGACGATCGCGCTTGAGCTCGTTGCTCGGGATGAAGATTTCACTTTCCCGCATTATGCGCACCCAAGTGTCAACGAATCCATTCTGGAAGCGGTCGAAGGCTTAGTGGGGCGGGCGATTCATATGGCGCCTAAAAAGGACTTAGTTCGAACAAAATAAAATGCGTTTTAAAAGGTGAGCCTCCTTGTGAACGCTCACCTTTTTACATTGAATTGCCAATAACGTCCTCCGAAGACGTGTAACGGAAATAAACCTCGCCGTAACGTGAATAAAGCCTGTCGTACTGGCAATCAACCCAATCCAACTGACCGTGTCAACAGGAAAAAAGTCTGCCAAGTTAAACCGATGAATCGGCTTGGTTAGAGGTGAGGACCGCTTTCACGGCATCCTCAATTTCTTTGTAACCAGTGCATCTGCAAATATTGGATTCCAGCCATTTTTTAATCACTGTCTCATTCGCTTCGGGATACTTTTCGATCAATGTATTGCAATTCATGATGAAGCCGGGTGTGCAATAGCCACATTGGAACGCGAATTTTTCGACAAACTGGGTTTGTATCGGTGCATCTTGAAGCCCTTCCACAGTAGTAATCTGTTGATTTGCCGCCTCGATTGTTAGCATGATGCACGATTTGATCGCTGCCCCGTTTACTTCAACTGTACAAGCGCCGCAATCTCCGTTTAAACAACCGGGTTTGGCACCCGTCAAGCCGAGCTTTTCGCGTAGCGTATAAAGCAAGGTCTCGGCATTCCGTATGTAGAGCGAACGTGTTTCGCCATTAACGTGTAAGGTAACTTCATTTTTCACCATCTTCTATCAGCTCCTTCAAAAGCATTCAGTACATCCATCAAGCTGTTTTTTAAAACGAATTTCCTGTATTCAGCAGATCCGTGGACATCATCTAAAAGAGGCGTGTCGACTTCCCGGATCGCTTGCTCGATTCTTTCGTCATTGGAAAGTTGACATGCATTTAAACGATGTTCCAATTGTTCATTGCGGAAAGGGAAAGCACATAGGCCACTAAAGGCGACTTTGACACGACTTTCCTTTTGCAGGGCAGCTGTCGTCAGCAAAGGATAGCCGACATCCCATTGTTTTCTTTTTTTCATCGTCAGAAAAGGGAGTGTCAAGTCGCTTTCTTTCGTTGTCACTTGAACGAGGAACTCTCCCTGTCCTAATTGAAGTTGTTGGTTGAATCGTTTGGTGAAGGGACGTCGTTCCAATCCTTTTTTGGTAGCGATCATCGCTTCGCTTTCTGTCAATAAAAAAGGCAGAACTGCTTCCTTATATACAATATTGGAACAAATATTACCGCCTAATGTAATTTTATTGCGAGCGGTATTGTCTGCAATCTCCATCGCGATCTCGCTTAGTAGCGGAAAAACATTTTGTTCAATAACTTCGGTTAAAGAGAGAGCAGCGCCTAATACGAGTTTGCCTTCTTGTTTTTGAATGACTGTGCATTCAGGAATGGCCTTTATATCAATGACCGCATTGGTCACGATCCGGTTTTTTCTACCGAGCGTGATAATTTCCGTTCCGCCCGAAAAATAGATCGGGTTTTTCCCTTGCTTTTCAAACGTTTGAAATTGGTCCAATGCTTCATCAATCGTTGCTGGCTTCGCATATTCAAAATCATACGAGATCATCATTATTCCCCGCTTTCTTTTCGTGCCAAATAAACTCCGGCGTCAAGGGAAGTCGATTCAGTTCTACGCGACTCGCGACAGACAAACTGTTTGCCAATGCGGCAGGCATCCCGATCAGTCCGCTTTCTCCAACTCCGCGCGCACCAAATGGTCCGTCTATATGAGGATTTTCAAGGAAGTGAACGATATAATCCGGGTGATTGCCATAACGGAACGGGCCATACGTTCGAAATCGAGGATTTTGTACGATGCCTTCATCGTTGAAGACGAACGTTTCGCTGCTCGCATGATTCAATCCCATGCTCATCCCACCCATAATTTGACCGATCGCGGTTTGGGGATTAAGCACTTTCCCTGCATCGATGACAGAATACGCTTTTAAAATTTTATAAGTGAAATCCTTCGTGTTGAACTCTACTTCCACACCTTGTGCGCCGATTGTATATTCAGGCCCTGTTTTCCCGATTCCGGTATGACGGTCGAGGTTCGTTAAATGTCTTAACGTGTATGTCCCTTTTCCGATAATCTGTCCCCCGATGGCATAGCCGTTCGGGTATTTGTAGCCGTAACAAATATCTTTCACTTCAACGAAGGCATCGGGCTCCTCTCGGACATATACTTTCTCATACCCGACATCAAGGTCATCCGGCGAGCAGATGAGCACCTGGGCGGCAATTTGTTTCAATTGACGGATCGCGTCATCTGCCGCTTTGACCAGTGCTCGTCCCGCCATCAGCGTGCCTCTGCTGGCAGCCGTTTTATAATGTTCGGGCGTTGTTTGTGTGTTCACTTCCATATGGACATGGATTTTTTGGATATCCATTTTCAACTTTTCAGCTAATAACTGGGCAAGAATCGTTTTCGCACCCATCCCGATTTCCACGATGCCCGAAAGAACGTTAATACTGCCGTCAGGGTTAAAAAGGAGTGCGACGCCTGAGCTGGCACTCGGACCAATCGTTGACGTTTTCCATGAGCAACTGATTCCTTTCACTCTCACTTTTTCGTCGTCGATTGGAATAACGGTGCCTTCCTGCCAGTTCATCAGTTCTTTCAACTTATTGATACAGCGGGGCAGATCACCGACTGTACTGCTGTTCAACGGCACTTGGGTCGGCGTTGTCTGTCCAGGAAGAATGGCATTTTTCTTACGCAACTCCAACGGATCCATCCCAAGTTTCCGGGCGAGAATATCCATTGCCCGTTCAAAAGCGAATAATAATTCGGAGTGGCTGAACCCTCTGTAAGCTGTGGCGTACGGGTGGTTCGTATACACGGCTAGCGAGTCGCACCAAATATTGTCGATCTGGTAAGGGCCGGTACAAGTGGCAGCTGCCGCTTTGCTAATCATCGTTCCCTTATCCGAATAGGCACCTGTATCAAACAAATAAAGCAATTTTGCGCCGGTTATTTTGCCGTCCTTCGTCGCAGCAAGCTTGATTGTCGCCTCTAAGCCAATCCGTCCGGGAGCAGTGACCATATCTTCTTCCCGCGTGTAATGGAGTTTCACTTGCTTCCCACCGACAGCAACGGTCGCCAAATAAGCGATCAATTCAAGGTGAAGAGCAACTTTTCCACCGAATCCCCCGCCTACGTAAGGTGCGTTTACAATAATTTTACCTTCATCTATATTAAAATAATTGCTCATTTGTTCTTTTATTCGATAAGGTGCTTGCGTGGTGGAAGTGAAGTGCACAAAGCCGTCTTGCTTTACTTCTGCAATGACACATCTCGTTTCCATGGCGGTATGGTCGGAAGGGGAAAGAGAAAAGTTTTCTTCAATAACGACATCACTTTCGAGCAACGCTTGTTCAATCGTCCCTTTCCTGATTTTCACACGGTTTGCCACATTCGACCCTTTTTCGGGATAAACATACTGAACTTTGTCGTAAGATGCCAAGTTTTCGTGCAATAAAACAGCATCCCTCTGTAACGCTTCTTTTGGTGATTGGACGACTGGCAAAGGTTCATAAATCACTTCAATCAATTCAGCTGCTTTCTTCGCTTGGAATGGTTCGTCTGCAACGACAGCTGCAATCGGTTCACCGAAATAACGGACACGGTCAAATGCAAGAATCGGGCGATCTTTCACTTCGTCTCCTGTAAGGGGGAGCGACGATTGTCCAAGCAGAATAGCACGAACGCCAGATACATCCCATGCGCGAGCGACATTAACCGCTTTTAATTTTGCATGCGCATGCTGACTAATGACCAATTTAACATGATACATATTGCTCGTTGGGGCATCCGCCGTATACTTGGCCGTTCCCGTCACTTTTTCCACAGCATCTTTTCGAATGATATTTTTTCCAATGCTCCAACTCAAGATCTCTGTCACCTCTGCCTTTATTGTCTTCTTATTATTAGCTGCCAAATGCAGAAATAGACATGGAGGCGCAAGTTCATTTTAGGAAAGGAATTGCAGGGAAGTGTTGTTTGTTTCTCTTTTTGTATAGTATAATGATGTGAGAATGATTATCATTATCGTTTTGTGTAGTAGGAAATTTATGAATTGAGGAGAGAAAAAAAGATGCCTAAGTGTAAACTCTTTAGTTTTGCAACGATAGTAATTTTATTACTAGTGGTGCTAGTCGGTTGTAATCCATCCCCGGAAAAATCAACATCGTCAGATAACAACGAGGATGGATCCGAATTGAAAATGCGTACGTTTGAAACGGTGAAAGGGGACGTTGAAATTCCGCAGAAACCATTACGTATCGTGACAGATTTCTATGGCGGGGAATTATTAGCTGTTGACGCCAACGTTGTAGGTGTCGAGCCGACAGCGTTTAATAATCCATTTATAAAAGATCGTTTAGTAGATGCGACCGATATCGGACAGCCGATCAACGTAGAGAAAGTGTTGGCATTGGATCCTGATTTAATCGTCGTTATGTACGACGATCATTACGAACAATTGTCGTCGATTGCACCGACAATCTATTTGCCTTATGGGACGACGACGAATATATATGAAACGGTCGAATTATTTGGTGATATTGCGGCGAATGAAGAAGAAGCAAAAAAGTTTATCGATCGTTTTGAACAGAAAGCGCAACAAGGTAGAGAAAAATTGGCAAGTGTTATCGATCCAGAAGCGACATTTGGCATTTATGAACTAACTGATAAGGGGGATTTGTGGATTTTCGGGGATAATGCAGGGCGTGGTGGACAAGCCTTATACACAGCATTGCAACTTAAAATGCCACTTCAAGAGACTGAACAAGAGCAGACGTTACAACTTTCGATGGAAGTATTGCCGGATTATGCCGCGGACTATATGTTTTTGACCGTCTATGATCCCGACAAGAAAGGTGAAGCTTTGGAGGATTTAAAGTCTTCCCCTATATGGCAAGGACTGGATGCCTCGAAGAACAATCAGCTGTTTTACAATGATTTCGATACGTTTTATCGGTATGATCCCATCGCTATTTATGAGCAGATTGACTTGTTTGTTGACATGTTAATCGAAAGAAGTGAAGAAAACAGTGTGAAATAAAGCGAACAAGTTTTGAGACGCGATTGATTTCACGAACGAACACTTTGCGCTTCATTGAAAAAACATTGTAAATTGATGCTTCATATTATATACTTCTTCTTAATGATAACGATTCTCATTCTCGTCGTGAGAGTGACGATCTAAGAAGAAAGGTTGGTTTTCATATATGCCAGTTCTGACTGTCGATGACATCGAAGTGGGTTATGCGAACAATACGATAATCGATGGGTTAAGCGTCACAATTCCTGAAAAGAAAATTACAACAATCCTGGGCCCAAATGGCTGTGGTAAATCGACATTATTAAAATCGGTTGCCAGGGTTTTGAAAATAGAAAGAGGCGCCGTGCTTTTAGACGGACAAAGTATGAAAAAATTGCCGACAAAAGAAATTGCCAAAAAGATGGCGATTTTGCCTCAAAGTGCTGAGGCACCGTCAGGTCTGACTATTTTTGATCTTGTATCATATGGTAGATTTCCACATCAACGTGGTTTTGGCTCATTGAAAAAGGAAGATCTACAAGCCATTCATTGGGCGATTGACGTGACGGGATTGAGCGAATTAAAAGAACGTCCCATCGAAGCACTGTCTGGAGGTCAGCGACAACGCGTTTGGATCGCAATGGCACTTGCGCAAGATACAGAAATTCTAATATTGGATGAGCCGACGACGTATTTGGATATGGCGCATCAATTGGATATTCTTCTCTTACTGAAAAAGTTAAATGAAGAAGAAGGAAAAACGATTGTGATGGTGCTTCATGATCTAAACCATGCTTCTCGTTTTTCACATTATATGATTGCGATGAAGGATGGGGCGATTGTCACGGAAGGTGCGCCTGAAACAGTGATGACATGTGGGAATTTACAACAAGTCTTTAATATACAAGCAACTTTAGCGGCTTGTCCGTTTAGTCAGAATCCAATTTGTTTGTCCTATCAGTTAACGAAGGAAACGGAATGTTTACAGCAAACGGCGGCACATTCATAAGGAGTAGAAGATGGCAGTATCAGTTCAACAATCAAAAGGAAGTAAAAAAGAGCGGTCGCGCCCTGTCGCTGCTGTTTTCATCATCATTGGTGGATTAATCAGCCTTGTCCTATTAATCGGTCTATCGATTTCATACGGAGCCGCAGACATTGACTTAGCAACGGTTTGGACAGCAGTATTTCAATTCAACCCAGACGCGACCGCGCACCAAATTATTCAAGAGCTCAGATTGCCGCGCGTGCTTGGCGCGGCTTTGGTCGGTATATGCTTTGCCGTTTCCGGGGCCCTTATGCAAGGGATGACCCGAAATCCATTAGCCGATTCAGGGCTGCTTGGTCTGAATGCAGGCGCCGCTTTCGTGTTGGCGATATGCTTCGCGTTTTTTCCGGGACTCCCTTATATGTATCAAATCTTATATTCTTTTTTAGGCGCCGCGTTAGGTGCAGGGCTTGTGTATGGTGTTGGTGCAGTGGCGAAAGGCGGCCTGACACCGATGCGTCTTATATTGGCAGGTGCTGCAGTCAGTGCATTGTTGACTGCGTTAAGTGAAGGGATTGCGATTTATTATCGGATTGGCCAAGACTTGGCATTTTGGTATGCAGGCGGCTTGTCGGGCACGAAATGGGAGCATCTTCAAATTATGACCCCGTGGATTGCTGTCGCTCTGATCGGGGCGCTCTTGCTTTCAAAATCCATTACGATGCTTAGTTTTGGGGAAGAAGTGGCAATCGGGCTCGGGCAACGGACAGGCGTGACTAAGTTTTTTGGCGCCATCATCATTTTAATCCTGGCAGGTGCGGCCGTATCCGTTGTTGGTGCTGTCGGTTTTGTCGGATTGATCATCCCGCATGTGACGCGTTTCCTTGTCGGCAGCGATTATCGTTGGATTATTCCCTGTTCTGCCATTTTGGGTGCACTTTTAGTCGTGGTAGCGGATTTTGCAGCGCGTATGGTGAATCCGCCGTATGAAACGCCGATTGGTGCTTTGATTGCATTTATTGGTGTTCCGTTTTTCCTTTATTTAGCGCGTAAAGGAGGAAGAGAGCTATGACGGGACATACATACGTTTCCAATGATCATCGAAAAAGGCATCGAAAAAATGTAATCATCATGCTAGCCATTTTTCTCCTGATTGTCGTGTTGTTCTTTATCAGTATGAATACAGGTTTCACGCGACTGACACCATTAGCGTTAATACAAACGTTATTCGGGATGGGAACAGCAAAGCAAGAACTGATTTTATTTGAATTCCGACTTCCGAGGATTATCATTTCCATTTTAGTCGGTATGGCTTTGGCTGTATCAGGCGGGATCTTGCAAGGCGTTTCACGAAATGCGCTCGCGGATCCTGGCATTTTAGGGATTAATGCGGGTGCCGGTTTAGCCGTCATTTTGTTTATTTCTTTCTTTTCATCTGCACCAACGACGCAAATCTTTTTCTTGCCGGTGCTGGCGTTTATTGGAGCGGGTCTTACCGCGATCATTATTTACTTGTTGTCCTACAAGCGCGGAGAAGGGATTTCTCCGATCCGCCTGTTGCTGACAGGTGTCGCGGTGGCAGCTGGAATTAGTGCCGTGATGATCGTTTTGACTTTGAGGTTATCACCTGAAAACTATCAATTTGTCGCTGTTTGGTTAGCGGGCAGTATTTGGGGCTCGAATTGGAAATTTGTGCTCGCCTTATTGCCTTGGATTGTCATTTTACTACCTATCGCTTTCTGGAAAGCACGTGTGTTAAATACATTAAATTTAGGCGAAATCTCAGCGACAGGTCTCGGTCTCGAAATCGAAAGGGAAAGGCTCGTGTTGCTGGCCATAGCAGTTGGTCTGGCGGGCGCGAGTGTGTCGATTAGTGGCGGAATCGGATTTGTTGGCTTAATCGCCCCTCATTTAGCTAGACAACTGGTCGGGTCAAAATATCAATATGTCATACCGACTGCCGCTTTGCTCGGAAGTTTGTTGCTAATGACCGCGGATACGATCGGACGTTGGATTATTGAACCTTCAGAAATACCGGCTGGAATTGTTGTTGCGGTCATCGGTGCGCCGTATTTCTTATATTTGCTTGCAAAATCGAAAGCGTAGAAAAGGAGCATGTCCATTGAACTCAGAACAATTGTATGATGTGACGATTATTGGCGGAGGTCCAGCAGGACTGTTTTCAGCATTTTATAGCGGATTACGGGAAATGAAAACAAAGATTATCGAATTCCAACCTCACTTGGGTGGGAAAGTGCATGTCTATTTGGAAAAAATGGTGTGGGATGTCGGCGGACTGACGCCTGTGACCGGACAGCAATTGGTTGACCAAATCGTCCAGCAAGGGTTGACTTTTGAACCGGAAGTTGTGTTGGGGGAGAAAGTTGTTTCACTCAAAAAAGACGACGACGGCCACTTTGTCATCCGAACCGCGTCTGGCGAGAAACATTATTCAAAAACAGTCATTTTGGCAGTCGGTGGCGGTATTTTAAATCCGACAAAGCTGAATATTGAAGGTGCTGAACGTTTCGAAGTGACCAATTTACATTACACGGTGCAGTCACTTGACCGTTTCCAAGGAAAGACGGTATTGATTTCCGGAGGAGGCAACGCGGCGATTGACTGGGCGAATGAATTGGAACCAATCGCTGAAAAAGTGTATTTGACCTATCGTCAAGAGATGTTGAAAGGGCATGAAGCGGAAGTGTCGCGACTGATGAATAGTTCTGTTCAGTGCATGTTGAATACGTCGATTGAAAAGCTGATCGCGGGAAGCGACCATGAAAGAATCGAAAAAGTGGAATTGGTCGATAACGAGGGAGGTACGTCCATTCAATTGCCTGTCGATGAGGTTATTATCAATCATGGATACGACCGGGATAAGGAATTGACTTCGGGTAGTGGGTTGGATATCGAAATGGCGAATGAGTACAGTGTTGCTGGAAGTCCGATGAGTGAAACATCGGTGGAAGGTCTGTATGCTGCCGGGGATGTTTTGAACCACGAAGGAAAACTTCATTTGATCGCGGGTGCTTTTCAAGATGCGGCGAACGCCGTCAATAAAGCGAGGCAATATATCACACCGGATGCGTTTGAAAGGGCAATGGTATCTTCCCATAATGAGATTTTCAAAAAGAAGAATCAGGAATTCAAAAAACATCTATATACGAAGACAGTTTGAACATGATTATTAAATGGAATGAGGAAATTGGATGAAATCAACTACATATATTGTGCGCGTTGTATGTTTGACATTACTTGTCGTGCTACTCGCTGCTTGCGGAAAAAATTCGGCAGCTCCGGATACGGATAAGGCAGCGTCCAATGAGACCGAAGAAACGATTACGTATGAAGCGGCAAACGGGAAAATAGAAATCCCGAAAAATCCACAAAAAATTGTTGTCGTTGCAGATAGTTATGTCGGCCATTTTTTAGCGCTAGGGGTAAAGCCGATTGGTATTGTTGACCATGCCATGCAAAACAAATATTTTGAGGGAGAACTTGAAGGTGTTGAAAATGTCGGGGATTGGACAAGTTTGTCCGTTGAGAAGATTTTAGAACTGGATCCGGATTTAATCATTGCTTTCAATGATCCTGAAATATACGAGAAGCTGGAAAAAATAGCCCCTACTGTTGCGATCAATTACGGAGAGAAAGATTATAAAGACCAGCTTCGTGAGTTTGGTAAGATGATCGGGAAAGAAGCGGAAGCGGACGCTTGGTTGAAAAATTGGGATGAAAAAATTAATGAAGTGAAACCGAAAGTGCAAGAGAAAGTCGGCGATCAGACTATTGCGTTATTATCGCCCTATGCAAAAGGCATCTATGCATTTGGAGATAGCTACGCAAGAGGCGGAGAGATTATCTATGGCGAATTTGAATTGAAAGCCCCGCAAATGATCCAAAAGGAAGCGATCGAGAGCGGAACTGGCTGGGCAGAACTTTCTTTGGAAAATTTACCGGACTTTGCGGGAGATTATATTTTCACTTCCGCATGGGGTGGCGATGATGCCGATCCAGAGATCGTCTATGGTAGCAGTTTGTGGAAAAACCTACCTGCTGTCAAAAACGGTAGAGTTTTTGAACTTGACCCAAATGCCTCTTATTTCAATGATCCAGTCTCTTTGGAAAAACAACTTGATTTTATTGTCAACAGTTTGACCGGTGAATGAAGGGATATCTTGCTTCGTTCACCGAATATGCAATAGATGGGAATGCCGTGATTTTTCGAATAAATGACCGATGAAGAGAATGTATAATACTTCTGCACACTCACATGTTATAATTGTTATATAATTTTAAGCAGTTTGGTTTGCAGCCAAAACTTTACTTATTTTAAAGTATAGCCATGAAAATGGAAATTGTGTATGCTACAATTATAAAAAAGTTAGTAAGGAGAATAATTATGCTACTAAAAGATTTCTTCATCGGTCTCTCCCAAAATCAACTACTCAACGATGCGGCTAAAAAATATGGATTAAAGCTTGGCGCACAGAATGTTGTCGCTGGCACAAACATTGAAGAAACGATACAAACGATCAAAGAACTGAATGCACAAGGCATTTCTTGTACGGTCGACAATCTGGGCGAATTCGTTTTTGAAAAAGAAGAAGCGACAGAAGCGAAAGAGCAAATTCTCCAAGTGATTGAAGCGATTCATGGACATGAGGTGGATGCGCATATTTCCTTGAAGCCTTCACAACTCGGATTGGATATCGACTATGACTTTTGTTTCAATAATTTGAAGGAAATTGTAACGAAAGCACATGCATATGATATTTTTATCAATTTCGATATGGAAGATCATCCACGGTTGCAACCTTCTTTTGATATAATGGAGACGCTTTCTAAAGAATACGATAATATCGGCACTGTTATTCAAGCGTACTTCTTCCGCGCTGAAGAAGACGTTGAAAAGTATAAAAATTACCGGTTGCGTATCGTAAAAGGCGCTTATAAAGAACCGGCGGAAGTCGCTTATCAAGAGAAGGAAGCGATCGATGAAAACTATATTAAACTCATCGAATACCATCTGTTGCACGGTAAATTCACGTCGATTGCGACACATGACCACCATGTCATTAACCATGTAAAAAGATTTGTGAAAGAAAATGATATTCCGAACGATAAGTTTGAATTCCAGATGCTGTACGGATTCAGGAAAGATATGCAACTGCAACTTGCGCGGGAAGGCTATAATTTCTGCACATATGTGCCGTTCGGCAAAGATTGGTACGGTTATTTCATGCGTCGTCTTGCGGAGCGTCCACAAAACGTCAATTTGATCGTAAAACAAGTATTCAATAAGAAAACAAACACAGCAATCGGCCTCGCAGCAGGTGCATTCTTGCTTGGTAGATTGACGAAAAGAAAATAACCGGCGGATTATTTAGTCGCCAATTTTCACAACCATAGATTGGCTGTTGTACGAATGTACAAAGTCTTTCTATGGTTTTTTGGTTAGGACGTGATAAGATATCGGCTAAAGAGAGATTACGAAGGGGGAAGGGGTTTTGTCTCAACGGATCGCATATGTCATTGTGCTGTTAGGGGCTATGCTTTGGGGGACGACGGGTACGACACAAAGCTTTATGCCGCAAACGATTCACCCTCTGGCTATCGGTGCCATTAGGTTGGCAGTCGGTGGTTTTGCATTGCTCATTATTTTGCTTGCGACACGAAAACTTAATTTCCAAGATTGGCCTTGGAAAGCGACGATATTCGCTGCGATGGCGATGGCCATTTTCCAACCATTCTTTTTCACGGCTGTCCGCATGACGGGTATTGCGATTGGAACTGTTGTGACGATTGGCAGTGCGCCAATTTTTTCGGGCATCATCGATTGGGTGCTCACAAAGCGTCGGCCGAGCCGTGTTTGGCTCATGGCGACGGTACTCGCGATTACAGGAAGCGCTTTGCTATTTCTGAACGGGGAAGGCGTTGTCGTCCATCCAGCAGGCATCGCTTTTGCACTGGGCGGCGGTTTTTTATTTGCGATTTATACAGTTGTCAATAAAGACGTGCTTGACCGGGTCGATACGGTCCCGGCGGTTGCTGTCATTTTTTCCCTAAGCGCGGTCATGCTTTTGCCCTTATTATTTCTGTTTGAAACAGAAGGATTATGGACGAAGAATGGCATTGTCGGTGCTCTGGCGATGGGCATTATGGCAACGAGTGTCGCCTATATCCTTTTTTCCGCCGGATTGAAGCATATTCCATCTTCTTCCGCTGTCACCTTGTCGCTAGCGGAACCGCTGACAGCTGCAATTTTAGGGGTCGTCCTTGTCGGTGAACAGCTGAACGCTACTTCTTGGACAGGTGTTGCGATGCTGCTTGGCGGTATTGTCTTGTTAACGCTAGGTGGAAAAGAGGAGCAACGTCCGGCGGCTGAATTTATGAGTGATAAAGACCTTGAAAAACCGTAAACCATCTGAGGTTTACGGTTTTAAAAATGAAACGAAGATGGCTCGAGTAGCGCTAACAGTTAATCATGTAGCGTTGACAGTTCGTCTTGGGAAGCTGACAGTTTAAGGCTAGCATCCGGCACTGCCCGACGGATTGCCCGCAGTAAAACGAGAAGGACGATATCCATGAGAAAAGCGGCAAACGTAAGCATAATGGCGATCGTATCCCAGCCGTTGCCGGACACATTCATTTGAAAGGAAAGATAAGCGAGCAACAGCAAAAAGAATCCGATATAAAAGCGAGAAGTACGTTCTGTTCGAGCGCTCAATGAATCATTTTCCAATCCGCCGACAACTTCTTTCAATAATGCAAATAAGAAATAGACGACGATCAACTTCATCGCGATTAAAAACACGCCATATAATTGCCAACCCATTGCAATTTGTTCCGCAGGATTGACGAAAACGGTCGGAACAGAAATGAATATCATCGTATTAGCCATATAACGGGTTTTGCGGGCGGTGTCTGGATATTGTTGTTGAAGCTTGAAGCAACCTAAAGAGATCAAATAATAACCGAGCGGATCAGCGAGCCAATCAATGCCGATTTCGATGCGTAAAAAGACGAGGAAAAATCCCCAAAAGATTTGATTGATCGCAGCTTTCATTGGAGTCCCTCCTCTTTTTTCTGTTCGATAATCCGATTAACATCCGCTTGCTCCAAGTAGGGCTGGCTATTGAAGCCGGTATAGTGTGTAAAGGGTCTTCCTGACTCGGTTATACCAGATAGTGCTATCAACGGTTCTAGCAATGCAGGGAAATCTGGTGGGATTTGTGTGTAAAGGATAAGCGTTTCGTCCTTCTCAAGTTCGTATGGAAATTCGATCTCCCGCACATCAATGCCGGAAAGCTTCCCCCAATAATCATCCATCGCATCCGTTATGTCTTCATTTCTAATCTTTTCATTTGAAGAACGCATTTTGATCAGCAGATCCTCTTGTAAAATCTCCTCAAAATGAAGCATCACGTCCTCGATTGCCAACGCTTCTTCCGCTTTATAAGTAAACTGGCTTTTGCCGGTATTGCTGCTTGAAGATGTCCAAGAGTCAAGTGGATCATCGTCGGGATAATGGGCATGTACAACGACTTCGCCAATCGGTGCGAGGATCTGACGCCCGTCGCTAAAAGCAACTTCCATTTCCTTAAATGAAAAAGTCTCCTCTTGTATGATCGCATTCAACTCAGGCAAGGTCACATCGATTCTTCTTAACACATGATGCGTAAATGTCTGGACGTCATGGTCCGTATTAAAATCATCAAAAAAATTGGTTGGTATATGCTGCGCTTGTTCTACATAACCGGTTATATCTCCAATTGTGACAAATGTCGGAGAAGAACGATCATTTTTATTCGTCAAGTAGTAAAATGTAAATTGATTATATTCTTGCGCAAACGTCTCCACATAATGGTCCAAAAAGATAGGTTCGTCGAGTCGTTTAGAATGTGCATAGATAGAATTCAATACCCAGCTAACAGCGATGAGACATAAAATAATCCAAAAAACTCGACTTTTCACAATATCTACTCCTTCAAAAATACGTTATTTTAAACTTGCCACCCACTCTTTTATCTCGTTTTTCGAAGCTGTAAGGGTGATTCCGAGTTTTGATTCTGTTCCCATATAAGCGTTGATATAGCCTGTATCCATATAAACAGTGAATTCATATAAATCCTTTTCATGGGGATCTTTCAAATAAGAAAAGGAAACGCCTGGGGAAAGGGTGCCAAGCGTTCCAGATTCTCTTTGATCCATTTTATTCATTTGGTGAATCAATATTTCAATATCCTCGTTCAACCAAACAAAATTATGAGAATAATCCAAGAAACCATAGGAAAACGTTAACGTAAATTCAATTTCAAAAAGAGAGCCTTCTCGTTTTCCGACTTTAAATACTTCGTGCGTCACTTCTGTTTTGCTAAATTCATAACTTCTATCTTTAAGTGTATAGGCCATTTCATATGATCCTTCCAATTATATGTATACAAACAACGGTTGCTTTTCGCTAAAATGGTTCTTGATTTCAGTGTAACAAATGGAAAAGAGTCCCTCCACCCAATAACTTAAGAAATTCTTCATAATTACATAAAGGGAAAGTTAAGATTTGGTGCGTACAATTGGTATTAACTTGATTCAGCAGGGATCCCATGATTTCATAAGTAATGTGAGGAATACAGAAATGTATTTCAAACTAAGAAGTGTCTGGGTTTCCTGCTGATTCAAGTTAAGCCTCCGGCGGATGTCACAGATTTCGAAGGGAGTTCATCGAGCAAGCTCGATTCGAAATCTGGACGCAATTACGCCGAGGCGTAATTGATTTAGAACAAGTGAGGTGCGGAGGATGGAAAAATTCACAGTGCTTGTGGCGGATGATGATCAAGACATCCGTGACGGAATCGAAATTTACTTAAAAAACGAAGGATATGAAGTGTTAAAGGCGGCGGACGGCCAAGAGGCGCTTACACTTCTTGAAGCGAATGAAGTACACCTTTTAATATTGGATATTATGATGCCGAATATGGACGGCATTACAGCAACATTCAAAATAAGGGAAATGCAAAATATCCCGATCATCATGTTAAGTGCAAAATCGGAGGACTCGGATAAAATCCACGGCTTATCTGTTGGTGCTGACGATTACGTCACAAAACCGTTTCATCCGATGGAGTTGATGGCACGGGTGAAATCGCAATTGCGTCGCTACGTCCAGTTTGGTACATACAACGGTCAACAGAAGAAAATTATCATTGATGGTTTGACGCTTGATGAAGAAGCAAAAGCGATATTTGTTGAAGAGGTTCACGTCAATTTAACACCGATTGAATATAAAATTACCGAGTTGCTCATGAGAAATGCGGGCCGTGTTTTCTCGATCAACGAAATTTACGAACGTGTGTGGAATGAAGAAGCGTACAATGCGGATAATATCGTCGCAGTCCACATTCGGAAAATTAGGGAGAAAATTGAGGCGGATCCTAAAAATCCGAGGTATGTAAAGGTGGTGTGGGGCGTTGGCTACAAAATCGAAAAATGACCGAACGCTCGTCTGGTCACTCATCGCCTTAGGGTTGGCTGTGGGCAGCATCGGCTACTGTTCCACATTCATCTTTAACTTTTTGGATGTAGACGCCATCCGTTCTAGCCGAGCCCTTGCCCATTTGACGAGAATCATGCAAGGAGGGTTATTGTCATGAAGAAGAATTGGTTTCGTCTAATCATTTGGGCGGCACTCGTGGCGATTGTACTGATCGCATTTCCTAATAGTATTCGTATTGCACCGCAGTTCATCGGGAAAAGTTATGTGGATACAGAAAACTTTCAAAGAGAAATGAGTTCTTTTTACGAACAGATTGGACCGGCCGTACTCAATCCAATAGATGAGGAGAAAGTGAAAAAAGAGTTGACGGTCACAGCGGAAGAAATTGAGGAATATCGTAATTGGTACGGTACGCTTCCCGATCAAATTGATAATATCCATCAACAATATGTCCAGCGTATTGAAGAGGCGAGAGATGCGAATAATAAACCTTTAGAAGAGACACTTATTGAAGAACGGGACCGCAAAATCGCCGACATACGAAAAAATTTTGAAAGTGACGAGTATGTTGAAAGTAAAATCCGTAAAATGAAAGAAGCACTTATTGATCGATCTGTGGCTTCCTTAAAAGAGATGCAGTTGTCGGGTTTTCCCATCACTTATTCACTAACGGACGTTGACTCCGGTGAGAAGTTTGAATCAGGAGACGTTGAGGTACCATCTGTTTATAAGAAAACGTTCACTGACAAGAATGGATTATTCAAAGCCTATTCTGTCCCGACTGAAGATGACGGTTCACCGTATGCTCATTATAGCAACTACGAGGAAGTGACTGAACCTCTCCCTTCTTCTTGGTTAGGGGAGGTTATTGGAAAAGGAATGGATGCTGCCATTGAGCATGTCGCCGAAAGCGTTACGATGCCAGTTGACATGACAATGTACCAAAATCCAGTCCGCACCTTTGAAGGTGTGGTCGCTGTTCCGAAGTCGGCATTATCGACTGGTGTTCTAGGGGAACAAGTGAAAAATTACAATAAACAGAAGTACATCGCTTACTTCGTATGGGGGCTTGGTGCCTTGTCCCTCCTTGTTCTCTTCACTATTATGAAGTTTAAAAAAGTATGGGTGAAAGGGACTGGATTGACAGGATGGTATGATCATTTGAAAATCGATGTGAAAATTGGCTTGCTGTTATTTTCTTCAATAATAACAGTCGACTTCATTTTACTTCGGGCAACAGGTTTTTCATTTCACTATGATCAATATTACTACGGCATTTGGAGAGTCCAACTTGGCTGGTTCATCATTTTGATGATTGCGGTGATCAGCATCGCCTTCCAACTTGTTCATTTATTTGCTAGGTGGAAGCAAAAGGGGATATTCACTCAAGAAATTGCAGATAGTTATGCCGTCCAGTTTCTGAATGCGTTCCAAAACATGTTTTTGAACCGAAAGATTGGCTTTCAAATGTTTGTGTTGCTTGTCGGCTTTTTCTTAGCGGGAGTTGGGTTGGCCGGCGTGGCGTTGCAACCGTTATTGCTAGTCGTCTATATGCCGCTCGTCTTCTTTGTCGGTTTACCATTCCTCTACATTTTTGTGAGAAGAACAGCTTACTTGAACCGCATCATGGCAACAACAGAAGCGATGGCGGCAGGGCGACTTCACGAAGAAATTAAAATTGAAGGGAAATCACCGCTCGCAATGCATGCAAAGAATTTGAACAATCTCCGGGAAGGTGTGCGTTCGTCAGTGAGTGCGCAAGCGAAAAGTGAGCGGTTGAAAACGGAACTTATTACGAATGTGAGCCATGATTTAAGAACACCACTCACATCGATTATTACGTATACCGACTTGCTGAAAAAAGAGGATTTATCGGCAGAAGAACAGGCAAAGTATGTGGGTATTCTTGACAAAAAGTCCCAACGGTTGAAAACGCTTATCGAAGATTTATTTGAAGTGTCCAAAATGGCGAGTGGAAACTTGGAGCTGAACAAACAACGCGTGGATTTGACGCAATTGTTGCAGCAAGCCTTAGCGGAACACGCTGAAGATATTGCAGAATCAGGACTCGATTTTCGTGTCAACTTACCGGATACTCCGCTTGTTGCGCATGTGGATGGGCAAAGATGGTGGCGTGTACTCGATAACCTGATTGTCAATGCATTGAAATATGCAATGCCAGGCACGCGTGTCTATGTCACTCTTCATCAAACGAATGGCCGAGCACAGTTCGTCTTGAAAAACATTTCGCATTACGAAATCGGCGATAACACCGATGAATTATTTGAGCGATTTAAGCGAGCGGATACATCTCGCCATACGGACGGTTCGGGACTCGGCCTTGCCATTGCACAGTCGATTGTGGATATGCACAAAGGTGATATGGAGATTGAAGTAGATGGAGATTTGTTCAAAGTGACAGTGGCAGTCCCAGTCATTTACTGAGATAAAATCGTCAACAATGTCCATACTATAACTGTAACGGGACAACGAAGAGAGGCGGGATATCAATGCCATCTAAATATGGGAAATATCCGAACAAACTGGACTTTTTACCGAATGTCGACAAACATTCGACTGAATTTGCCCAATTTGACGAACTGCCACTCGCGGATCCATCCGAGTCCAACGCTACAAAAGTATTTCGTACGAACGAAGCACAAAAGATAGGTGAAAACGAACCATCGGCTTTTGGTCAAAACAAGAACAAACGCTGATCGGATGGATGGTTCGGAAGAAAACGGCTCTCCAAATAGGGGAGCCGTTTTTTGGCCTTCCAAAAGTCCAAAGCAAAATCCGTCCAGCCTTTCACTTTCGAACTAATAAAAACAAAGGCAAAGAATAGTCAAACAGTCGTTAAGGTCCATTTTTAGTAATTGATCGAAAGGTAAGAAAATTATAGGGTATAATTGCTTTATTGTTTTGTGGATTATTTTTGGGGAAGGGCTTATTAAGTGGACGACACAAGCAAGCCCACTCCATGATGCTGGAATCAGTAGCGCAACAATGCTTGCTAGCAGTGCCGTCATTTCTTCTGGTACAAAGCCGGCAGCAGCCAAAGTCACTTCAACACCAGCCGCCAAAGTGAAAAAACCGAAAAAGAAAAACAAAGTATTTGGCTTCTTGAAAGACGCCGCTGATTTCCTGATTTTGGACGACGTGAAAACCGTTGTCGATCCAAATGCGTCGCTTTGGGATAAGGGAGTCGCCCTGTTCTCCGTCACACCGACGGGGAAAGCAGTGAAGGCCGGGAGGTTAGGGGTTAAACTTGTTCAGAAAACCCCGTTTGGAAAAGCAGTTTCTAAGAAAGTAGACCAAGTTACGAGTAAGGCATCGATTAATAGAAAAGAAGCATATAACAGTGCAAAGGATTTAGCTGGTGTACCTAGATCTCAACAACCCTCACGTCAATGGCAAATTGGAGATGATATCCATAAAAAGGGCGGAAACTATAAAAACTATGAATATAGTTCAAATTCAACCCATCACGGACGTTACTATGAGTATGATACACCATATGGAAAAAGGGTTGTTGTGGAGCACGTAAATGATGGAAAACTGCATACACATGCAGGGAAGCCAAAAGCTGGTGCCAATCCTTTTGAGTATGACTTTAAAAAAGAAAGATACTCAAATATTTATGGTCCGAATGGCGACCATCATATTTATTATAATAAATAGCGAGGTAACTGTGATGTCCTATCAAAATGAGAAGATACAAAAGAAAATAGCCTTGATGCATGCCAAAAATTCGATAAAACAATTTTCAAATTTGGAGCTTATTAATTTTGAAAATAAAGATTCATCTTGGTTGGCTTTATATGAAAATACATTAAAGCAATTTCGTCAGATTGATTCAGAACCAACATATTCTAGACCGATTGAAAATAGTGACAATGATCTATCTTGGCTTAAAAACTCACTAGACTTTTTTAAAGAAAAAAAGGAATGGTTAATAGTAGTGCCAAATTGCCCGCTTCCCGTTTGGGCTAACGTCAAAGTATTAGATTTTTCAAAAGCACTTGAAGAACTTTGGGAAGAAGCAGAATCTGGTGATATAATAATAGCTGACAAGTCTACCGGTCAGGTTATCCAAGTATTTTCCGAAGAAAAAGATTATGAGATTCATATTGGGAAATGTGAAGTTACAAATGTTGATGAAAAAAATTAAGTTAACTTTTTATTACCTTGATCGGCCATGCCTTTCAAGGTTTTTCTCATTCAACAAATAGAAAAAGGTGACAGAATGTGGTATGAAATTTTGGAAAGAAATTACTTTTTGATCAATTTATATGAAAATGTGCCTGAATTAAAGGATGTCCGAATTTCAGGAATTAGTATTCATGATGAAGGAAGGATAGTCGCAATCACATTTGATATGCCACGCTATGCTGAGAGGCCCCTTAAAAAATGGAAGGATCTTGAGGATAACACAGTTTCTGTTAGGGTCGACTTTTCAGCAGTACATGAACTTTCATTGGCTGCCAGTTCAATTGACTACAAAGGTGATATTGAAGTATTTAAAGATACTGAGGAATTAATTGTCATTAAAATTACGGGGACAGTGAATGCACTGATTAAGGCCGAATCAGGATTTATTCAATCCGTCACGAGTTATCTAAAATGAATCAAACTAAACGGGATGATTTTCACAGAAGAAAGAAGATGGAGTTGTTAAAAAGAAAAAGCAGAAGGAAGAATTTGGCTAAAGAATTAAACTTTATGAATCTTCCGAGCGAACCATTTCTAGATGTCGAAAATAATGATTTGTTTTGCAAGGAAGTATTTTCGTTACTCGATACAAAGGAAAATAAGGTTCAAGTGCAAGGAAATGACTATCAAGAAAACATTCAAAAATCCATACAGTTATTAAAAGAAATGATTGAAAATCTTGACGTAACAGCACAGGAAGGAAGACTTTTATTTTTTAGGGAAGATGAGATTGAAGCCGTGTTGATAAATGTTAAAGAAGTATTTAACGAGTTAGACCAAATTCTTGAGTTAACAAAGTTTTCGACAGGATATGGAGATTTTATCCTAGTCGCAGAGGATTTTGAGTTTGGTTTATGTATTCAACGGACAGAATACTTTTATGAGGTTACCGAATGGGGATTATAGTAATGTGTATAGCACCTTGATAGGCTAGATGCCTTTCAAGGTTTTTTTCATTAAAAGAAAAACAAAGTATTTGGCTTCCTGAAAGACGCCGCTGATTTCCTCTTGAATAAAAATATTTATCCGACCTGTATTTCCAAAATTAAAGCATTTCCGAATAAATAGATGTATAATGTTTAACATACTCTATCTAAGGGAATAGAGGGAAAGAAGGGCAGTAGACACAAAAAAGGAGTGATTGTTCATGACCATTAAAAAAGATAAATACCCGAATCAAGATGATTATAAACCATATGCCAATAAAAATGCGACAGATGAAACAATTGACTTGCCATTAGCTGATCCGTCCCAGTCGAACACACCAAGGGCTTACCGGACAGTTCCAGAGGACGAAGGGATAGACAAGCCTTCTGCATTTGCTGAAAACAAAAATTCAAATCGTGACCAATAGTATGATATTCTCAGAAAACCGGCATCCGCCGGTTTTTTGGATCATACAAATTAGGTTTGTATGAATACTAACTTAATTGAAGGTATAGGTGCATCGCATAATTCTGCTTCATTTCCATTAAGGCCGAGCATTTCAGTGCCGGCTTTTTTAGTTGCGAAAATTTGTTGTCGTACGCCGGAAAACTTGCGTGTTCCCGCAACCTTTCGCCCAATACCGCAACCTTCATTGCGGAAAATACTAATCCGGTTTGCGGTGATTTAAAGCGTCAACTATGCGAAACTTAAAGGAGTGAACATTGTCAGAAATGCAGCGGTCATGAACGCAAAGTGAAATTGAAAAACAAAAACATAAGGTGATGAAATGATAAAGTACATATTAGGTTTTGTAGCACTAATGATGGGTTATTATTATCTTTTGGATGCAAACTTCTTTAAGTCTGTCCAGTTTTCGATTTTCATATTGCTTGTGATCGGCTTGTTTGAATTTTTTTCAAAGAAGCTGTCAAAACAGGAGTGACGACAGTCGCTCTTTGTTTTGGCAGCGAAAAGGATGGGCGACCTTCGCTTTGCAACGACAATGTCACTACTTCGTTTCTGCAAAAAAATTTGGAAAGAATGTGGTAAAATAGTTCTACGAAAGAGAAGTAGTTCTTTTTGAGAGGGGGAATTGTATGATAGCTGTGAATTCTGAAGAAGTTCTAAAACATATCCATTGTATTGTAGATCGGTGTGTGGAGCAGCCTGCGTTAAAAGAGCAACTGTCACAATATGTAGATTATCAATCAAGAAGTAGATTTCTTTTCGGTGAGTTGCTTATTTTACATTACTCCTTATGCAAAGGGACTAAAACAGAAGACATTTACACAGTAGCAGCCGCAGTGGAAATGTTAATTTTGTCTTTTGATATGCTGGACGATTTTGAAGACGATGATTGCCAAGATAAGCCTTGGTTAACCGATCCCCACCTTGCCTTGAATGCAACGACGGCATTACTATTTTTGAGCATAGATGTCATTAGAAAAACGAACTTTGCCAATAAAGAGGCTGCCATTTCCATACTTACGAAATATGCCTTACAAGCAATTAGTGGACAGCATCGTGATCTTTTAAATAATTGCAGAACCGAAGCGGAATACATGGAGATGACCTTGCAAAAATCCGGTTCATTGGTAAAGCTTGCTTGTTTAATGGGCGCATCTCTCGCGACAGAAGATTATCCAAAAGAGATCTATAATTATGCTAAATGGATGGGTTTAATCGGGCAAATTAATAATGATTTGGTCGATATAAAGCAGTGGAATGAAAAAAATGATTTACTTCATAAAAAATATACATTGCCAATCATTTATTTGTTAAACCAATCGGACGATGAGTTGAAGTTCATTCGGGATTATTACGACAATAAAATAGAGGAACATGAAATAAGAAAGCACTATAAGCTCATTAATGAAAAGCTCATGACGACGGGAGCGATTACTTATACGCTAGTGATACGAAAATTGTATCAAAACAAGGTGATGGAGGAAATAAAGAAAGCTGGTTTTACCGAACAAGAGTTAAATTTATTAGAGAGATATTTTTTATAAAACAAAGGAGAGAACATACATGTTAGAAATCATTCAATTTTTAATGGATAATCAAGATGTATTACATAAGTTACAAGAGGGAACGGTCAGTTTAATAGGTGTGGACGCGGACGAAACTAAAGCAATTTTGGAAGTGTTTTTTGATGTGCAGAATACGGTGAAGGACTATTATTGGAATTGAGAATCCAGAATAGGCTCTTAAGTGTTTGGTGGAAGGATGAATAGGCAAAAGCAGTTTCGGATTGCAGGTGTATTGTCAATGATGTTGACATTGTCACTTTCTGTTTACTTTGCATTCATTATTCATCAGTATCCATTAATTGGGATAGGGCTTAACAAAATTGACGATGAATGGGTGGTAAAAAGTATACATGATACAGGATGGGCTTCCACGCAACCGATTGAGAAAGGAAGTATTGTCCAACGTATCGATGGCAAAAAACCGGATCAGCATTTGACCGTCACATTATTTAATCGGATAGAAAAGGCAAATTCAATTACGCTTTCCGATCATGAAACATACTTTGTTACACGGCATGATCAAAAGGAACAATATTTCATTTATTTATGGATTCCTTTGTTGTTTACCTTCGTAACACTGTTACTTGGCATATTGCTTTTTAGAAAGCAGGTAAATAATCAATCTGCGACTGTATTATTTTATTTTTTATTATCGTTAGGGTTAGGTTATTTTAGTGCTTCTATTTCGGTTCGGGGAGATATTATCGGAAAGATTATTAATACAATATCTTTCCTAGGTACTGTTGTTCTGTTTCTTCATTTTATCAATAGTTACTTTAGGAAGTTTACTGTAACCATAGTTTCCGATAGGTCATTAAAAGTATTATATGGACTGATCGGGGTTGTTCTGCTTACAGAAATATATAGTTTCTTCTTGCCATCTCTTAATAATGCGGTGACCATGATGAAGCTTATTGTTTTCTTGATGTTGCTTAGCTTTGCAGTTTATCGATTAGGTAAGTTTTATATGACACATAAAACTACCGAAAAAAATCCGATTTTGAATATTTTGCTGCTCACTTTGGTCATTGCATTTGGACCCTTTGTTGTCTTATACGTCATTCCCTATGTATTTGGAGGCAAAGCAATCCTCCGGGCTGAACTGGCAGCGGCTTTTTTAATCGTTATTCCAATAGCATTTGTCTACTTGCAATTAGCGGAAAGGCTTTTTGATATTTCGTTTTTCCTGAATAGAATCCGCTATTATACAATGCTCGTTATTCCCTATTCCGTCTTGTTTGCCTTACTGATTAGTTTCTTTTCCGACGAGAAACTTCTATCCCAATTCACATTTTTGACGAGCGGGACGTTGTTCGTTTGCACGCTTTTGCTTTTATATGGAAAAGAACATGTGGATTATAAATTGAGAGCTCACTTGTTTTCCCAGAAAGGTGACTTTGACACGAGTTTATACTCTTTTTTTCAAAAAACGAAGCGTATTACGAAAGTCCAAGATTTAATGCAACATTTTCAAAATGAGATTAAAGATGTCTTGAAGGTGAAAGAAGTCTTTCTTGTTCAAATTCTTTTGGAAGATGAGGAGACAAGGTGGGCTTTGAAAGGGAAACAACAGTTGTCGGAAGGTTCCATTCAAAAGCTTGAAAAAGTGGAGTGGAGTCATTATCCAATCGGATCTTTAGTGAAAATCGCCGATGGGTATGGCATTGTCATTGGCGGAAACGACATGTCTAAAAATCTTATTATAATCGACTTGAAGCATGCCAAAACAAACTTAAATATTCAAGAAAAAATATGGTTGGAGACATTGGCGTATTTTTCGAGTATCCTGCTAGAAAATGTTCAAACGATTGAAGATATGATTGGAAAAATTGAAGCATATCAAAAAAAGCATACTGGGGAGGAAAAAGGTCACCCGCTTTGGTTGTCCAAAATAATGTTCGCTTTGTCGGAAAAAGAAAGAACGAACTTATCCATGGATCTGCATGATTCAGTCCTTCAAGATCAGTTGCAATTGCTAAGAGAAGTGGAAAGTATGGCAGAGCAAGTAACGGACCCAACTGTTCAAAATCACTTTGCGTATTTGAAAGAACGGCTACTGGACAATATTCACTTGGTGCGGGAAACGTGCAATGAACTGAGACCGCCTTTCTTGAGTGAGCTAGGGATTATCCAATCCTTGCAAAACTTATTTGCCCAAACGAAACTTCGCAGTTCTTTCCTGTTGAAAACGAAAGTGGACAGTGAGATTCATGGATTGTCAGATGAAGTGGAGCTGGCGGTGTACCGGATTGTTCAAGAATTGTTAACCAACGCGATGAAACATTCTTTTGCAACTAAAGTTGACGTATCTTTACAGTGGGAAGACGATGTTTTATTGTTGAATTATAACGATAACGGGATAGGAATCGATATGGAAAAGTTAAATAATTCCTTTCAAACGATGGGGATTTTCGGTATGCAAGAGCGGGTAAGAAGCGTCGGCGGCACAGTTGTTCATGTTCAAACTGCTCCGCAAAAAGGGTTAAGTGTCCAATTCGCATTTAGGAGGGATGGCATATGATTCGGGTGCTAGTTGTCGATGATCATCCAGCAGTTGGGACTGGTACGAAGGCGATTATTGAAAAACAGGAAGATATGAAAGCAGATTTCGTGGAGAACAGCAATGATGCGCTTGAAAAAGTACAGCAAGAGAAGTACGACGTCTATCTCGTCGATTTGTACATGCCGGATCAAACGGGAATAAAACTCGCCAAAGAAATACGCCATATTGATTCGGAGGCAGTTATTGTGATTTACACAGGCTTTGATATTTCAACACATTATAATATGTTGCTAGACGGCGACGTTTCGGGATTTGTAAGCAAAACAGCAACGGCAGAACAACTTATTACGGGCATTCGGTGTGCGTTAAGAGGGGAAGTCATCATACCCCTTCAATTATTGAAACAGCTACGAAGAGTGGAAGCGGTCCTACCTACTACGGAAGACCAACAAGCATTAGCAGATTTGTCATTTACAGAACGGGAACAACAAATTTTGGATAGGGTAGCCAAAGGGATGACGAATAAGGTAATTGCGACGGACATCGCGATGAGCCAAAGGGCGGTAGAATATCATTTGACCAAAGTATTTTCTAAATTGGGCGTGGAATCGAGAACGGAAGCAGTTATAAAGGCACAGCAATATGGATTAATTTCGGTACAGACAATTGAAAAGGAGTAAGAGAAAAGCTGGCGAATGCTGGCTTTTTTGTTTGGAGAATGATAGAGAAGCGTGAAAATATTGTTACCGTAACTTTTTTGGTCAAGACCGCAAGTCTATTACGGGAAATACTGTTCGGTTTTCGGTGAAATGGGAGTGGAAGTATGAGATAGTTTTATATGTAAGTACTAACAGGTAACAACATTCTACTAATGTCTATAAAGTAGAAAATAAAATGATTCATGATGAAACGGGTGGTTGAAGTGGATAATAAAATACACCAATGTATGAAAGTATTGCTTATTTCATTATTGATAATTCTTATATTGACTTCTTGCAATCCAAAAAATTATAGCTTCGTTTCAACTGATAAAATTGAAGGTTGGGCAGAAAGCAACGACTTTGAAATATTAGGCCTAGAAAAAATAAGTGAAAATAAACAAAGTAGTACTTTTTGCTTATTTTCAAAAGCGAAGATAATATTGGAAGCTATATTATATATAATCTAAATAATAAAGATTATTTCACTGAGGGTTTTTCTTTACAATTGGATAAAGACGTATCCGTACAAGATTTTGGGGTTCTAACAGGAAAGCCTTACATTGTTATTTATATAAATGATGAAAATATAATAAACAAGATTAAATCCGTTGAGGTTAACCCTAGCCCAGATGTTGTAATTAATGAAATACATATTAATAATCCAACGTATATAGCGACATTTAAATCTGAACATCATCACGATGATATACAAATTAGACTAACTGATAAGGAAAATAACGTTTTATATGAAGTGAAGAGTGCCTGTGCATCGCAAAACTTGAAAACAACTCTTATTTTTCTGAATACTGTGATGAAAAGGTACCTTTTTATTATAATCATCCTGCCATTGGTGCAGGCACAAAAGCAATCATTGAAAAACAAGAAGATATGCAAGCGGATTTTATCATCGATGGCGATGAAGTGTTGGAGAAAGTTCAATAGCAACCGTATGATGTCTATCTCGTCGATTTGTATATGCCGTATCGTAGCGGAATGGAGCTTGCCCAAGCCATTTTACGGGTTAAATCGGAAGCGATTATTCTTATTTATACAGGCTTTGATATTATGACCCATTATAATTTGTTGATGGACAGTGGCGTTGCAGGCTTTATCAGTAAAACGGCAACGGCAGAACAACTCATTACGTCGATACGATGTGCGCTAAGGGGAGAGGTCGTTATTCCACTACAATTATTGAAAAAGCTGCGAAGAGTGAAGGCGATCCCCTCAACTGCCAAAGGTCAAAAAGCGTCAGGGGATTTGACATTGCCGGATTGGGAACAACAAATTTTAAATGGGGTAGCCAAATGGCTGACGAATAAGGAGATTGCTGCGGGCATCGCGATGAGCAAGCGGACGATAGAATATGATTTGTCGAAAGTATTTTTAAAGCTGGGTGTATCATCTAGAACGGAAGCGCTAATGAAAGCGCAACAATCCGGCTTACTTTCTACACAGACTACTGAAAAATGAGTAAGGAAAAAGCTGGCGAGTGCCGGTTTTTTTGTGTAGAGAAGGATAGGGGAGTTTAAAAGGATTGCGGTAAATCACAGTTTTTTCGACTAAGACCGCAATCAAATTTGCGGAAAATACTGTACGAATTTCGGTGAAATGGAAGGTGAATTGTGGGATGATTGTAAATGTAAGGAATGTCCATGGAATTCTTTTACGTAAAAAAGTAGATAGTTTGGGGTGCAACACAGAACCTTAGGACAATTCCGGATTGTTTAGGAGTTGTCTGGGCACGTAAAACAGAAAAAGAAAGGCGGTTTGTATCGTATGCAAACAGTATTAGGACAATATTCATTCAGATTTGGAATTGTTTCATTTGTTTTTTCTTCTTTATTATTATCTAGTGTCTTGTGTTTTCCTGGAAGTAATGTGAAAGCGGAAGAATTAAATCCGGGGATTGGAATTGTTGATAAAAATCAAATGCCAATTATAGACTGGGAACGAGAATGGGAAGCTATAGATTCAGGAAAGAAATATGAAGAAAATGTTAACTTTTCATCAACTGAAGGTGAAGAAGGGGAGTTGGGAACTTTAGCTTTTCGATTATATGCGACAGGAAGTACGTCTATAAGTGCTGGGGGTAGCACCATGTCAAGTATAGGTAAGACTAGCGGGAAGGTGATTGGAACTGTAGTGACTGCTACAACAGCTTTAAGGGCAGACAAAGGGGCTGAAAGATATGCGCAAGGACCTACGAAAACTGCAATAGGCAAGCTTACTGCAACTTCTACGGCAACATTAAATAGGTATCCAGTGGTTGGTCCAGTGAACTATGAAGGTTTGACTGTTCATTCTGCTACTAGATCTGGTTTTCTTTATGAAAAACGTTCAGCCATGACAGGCAGCTATTAAATGGGTATTGAGGTAACAATCTAATACTTCCTGATTGAGAATGCCTTTATTGAGAGTGTATAATGTAGAACATAAGAATAATGAAGAGGTGGAGTAATGAATTACTTCATCTCTTTTTAGGAAGGATTTTTATGAAAAAAAATACACGTTTTTTACTTGTTTTTTGTTTGTTTTTTATTATTTCAGGTTGTTCAAGTAATCAAAATGAAGAGATAGCTGAAAAGAATTTAGTAGAAACTGATATAGAAATTTCAGAAGAAATGAACAACCTTGACAAATCATCTGAGTTTTTCGAATCGACGGAGACGTTCACGCAGGTTAAAGGTTTTCTTCCTGCCGATAATATTCTACGCTATGAACAAGTTCAAGACGAAGCTGTTGAGATTATTAAACTTGAAAAAGATGAAGATTTTATATCAGGAACGATTGTGTTAGAAAACAATACAGAAGAAAACATGTCTGTTCGAAGTTTGTTTTTTCAAGGCAATACAGAAGCAAAAGTTAAGTCGAGCAGCTCAAAAGAATGGGGTCCATATATTGAATATGATGTACCTCCTAAAACAGCGATTACAATAAATGTACATATCGATTGGGATAAGAAGGGGATGCGGGAGCTATTGTTCTTTCCACTGGATTACACAGAAGAAATCGGCAGGTACGATGGGACAATGTTAAGTGCCGTCCGTTTTTTTGTAGCAGATACTGAGGCGGTAGCAAACAATGAAATGATTGAAGAGCAAGCCTTTGAGGTGGATGATATTGAAGAAGTTGAGGACTTTCTTTTAAGTCCTGTGTGGATAGATGAAGAAAAAGAAGAAGTTGCCTATCATATTTCAAATAATGATTTGTTGACGGAAGAAAAAATAGCAGCCCTAAAGTTAAATGCCGTCCCATATGATACAACGATAGATGTCCTCTTGCTGGATGAAGTTGGCAATAGTTCACTGCTCAATCAAAATGTTCTTGTCCAAAAAGGTGAACCAACGATTTTGGAGTTTAGTTCGGAAGTTTTGAGTAGAATGAATGATGATAAAAATAAAAGTTTCATATTAATAATTAATAATCGTGGGGAAAATATGCTTGCCGATTTAAAAGCTTTAGATGAAAGAAAGAAGCCGTTTTTAACAAGTCAACAAGCAGTTTTACAGTTTTATAAAAGTGAAGAGTAAAATGATTTTTGCCTGCAGAAGGGAGCCCAGGGTGGATTCATTGTGAAAGAAAGTACCTGCGGAACACATAATTCAGAGCTGTGCATCACAACTTGAGAAAAACTCCAAAATGTGTGGTGCACAGCGTTTAATGTAAAATAAGTCAAACGCTAAGAATATAGATTTTTGGCCGCACAAAACCACAGCTTCTAATTGGTATTTATTTGAAACTCAACAATCACAGAACATTCTATAATGGTGTCCTTCCGCAACGGAAAGGTCTTGTGTTTTCATACCACAGGGATACATCCTATTTAATCTAAACTCTGTGCTTTTACGTTTTATCCGTATTTGTAGAACAAGACCTATAACGCTGTGCAACGGGGCACCCATGATCAATGTGGTCTACGCTCCGGAAAGGCGCCTTTTTCATTTGATTTACTACCGATCATGATGAATACTTCCCATTACTTTTCGCACGACAAAATGACGAATCCGAATCACTTTTATGTTCGAAGAGGCTATAAATATAACTTTCCTTGTCCGCAATGGTTACTATCAATATCCAATTGAGGCGTGCCTGGCAGCACACAAATGGAGAGCACTTCTGGATCGCTCTCAATTTGTGTGATATACACGACCTTTTTTATTGCCAGCCAAGTAGAGTAGGAAACTGTTCAACCCATCTTTTGCTGGAGTTCATAAACCTGTTCTCTAGATAGACCTGATAAGCGAACGACGGTTTCGATATCGAAACCTTCTTTAAGCATCCGTTCGGCAGTGCTTTGCAGACCTTCTTGTCGTCCTTCTTGTTTTCCTTCTTGCCTTCCTTCTTGTCTGCCTTTTAATCGCGCTTCCCGTTCCGCTTCTTGCAGTCGTAATTCTGCTTCCCGTATTGCAGCTTCTTGATCTAAAACATGTTTCAGTCTTGCTTCATAAGCTAAAACTTCTTCCTGCGTGCTGCTTAATGTTTCCCAGCTTTCGAAGGCTGCGTGGAGTGTTTCATCGTTCATGGCGATCTCCTCGGGCCCGCACGACGCGGGTCATGCAGACGTTGCCGCAGGAAGCGGCGATTTTAGTCTGCCTTCCTTTAGTGAAAATATCTTCGTACACTTTAAGATCTCGCTGATCGACAACTCCAAGTAATAAGAGCCATCTTGCAAGTACATCGTCCCATGGGTTCAATTGATCGGTTTTCCAATCACGTAAAAGCTTTGGCATTTCAATAAAGTGGAATTCCATGACGTCGGTCAACTGAAACTTTTCTTGATCTTCGTATAGGTGATAAGTGGTGTGAAAACGATTTGTTTGGTCAAATATCGAGAAGTTCAAGATGTTAATGGCGATGACAGAATGCAACTCCCGATAGCCCATTGTGGGTTTCATCGGTGAACGGTAGACACCTGCCCAGTAATAAATCGAACGTTTAATCATATTGTATGGATTGGAAAATTGGATTTCTACATTAATCCATTCATCGGCATTGGTCACAACCAATAAATCAAGCCTGGATTGTTTATCTTCCCGGTGCTCACCACCTGCTTCTGTATTTGCAAAAGCGATATCCTTGATTCGGTCACGGCCCGTCTTTTGTAAGATGGCATTTAGAAAAACAACGGTGATTTCTTTATTCTTTTCACTGCCAAACAACTGTTTAAACGCATAGTCAATTTTTAAATCCATCAGCTTTTCAAGGGGAAGTCGTTTCAACACTTTCGAGCGCATACGCGAACCACCTGCTTTCCTGATGCTTTTATTGTCTTAATTATAGCATAACTCTGTACACTAATCTGTATCTTGGCATTGCACTTGGTAACGCGAAAATTTTTGTTTACTCATTGACACAGTCCCTAAATATCCGTACACTTTAATTGATTTAATGATTAAAGTATTTAGTGATTAAAGTTGTTGAGAGGAGGAATTGAATGGGTAGGGAAAGTAGCTTTCATGAGTTTGAAAAATTGTTCTGGCAATTATCAAGAAAAATGGAACATCTATGGAAAGATATTTATGCGAAAACCTTTCCTGGATCACAATCACGTATTATGTATTTGCTTGAACAAAGTGGGCCAAAGAAGATGTCCGAGTTGGCGGGTTCTTTACATATTACTGCTGGAGCTGTTACAACCGCTTCGAATCAACTGATCGAACATGGCTATATTACCCGATTCCGAGATAAACAAGATCGAAGAGTTGTCCACTTAGAGTTGACGGAAAAAGGGAGAACCACACTCAAGGCATTACAAAGCGAGGGGCGAGAAATGATGAGAATTGTATTCGGTGATATCTCTGATTCCGATATAAAGCGGTTGACTACCATTTTTGAGCAAGCCTCTACTAATATAGAGAAAATGTAAAGCAGGGGGAACAAAAATGCCGGGTAGACAGTGGGGAATTGGATAGGGACGTTGGACATGAGTACTTCTCCATTGGCACTTTTTTCTGTGGTTGTAGAAACGGACTGGCTCGTTGGACGATCTTCTTGATTCGTTGGAGAATCCTACGCTGCGGTTGGAGATAGACGCTTCTTCGTTGGAAAACGATTCCGCCGTAGGACTATCTAGTTGGCTCGTTGGACGATCTTCTTGATTCGTTGGAGAATCCCACGCTGCGGTTGGAGATAGGCGCTTCTCCGTTGGAACACGCCTCTGCCGTTGGACGATCTGTTTGGCTCGTTGGACGATCTTCTTGATTCGTTGGAGAATCCTACGCTGCGGTTGGAGATAGACGCTTCTTCGTTGGAAAACGATTCCGCCGTAGGACTATCTAGTTGGCTCGTTGGACGATCTTCTTGATTCGTTGGAGAATCCCACGTTGCCGTTGGAAATAGACGCTTCTCCGTTGGCACACGCCTCCGCTGTTGGACGATCTAGCACATAGGTTGGAAAACCTCCAATGGCGTTGACAACACTCAAATTGACGGAAGGACGTGATGAACATTCATAAAATGCTAAAACCGACGATTTTATCGATTGGAATGGCGACAGTGATGGCTGGCGCTGCGATTTCACCTGCACTTGGACTCATTGCTAAAGCTTTTCCTCAAGCGAGTCCAACGATGATTAAACTCGTGTTAACTGCTCCTTCCATCATGATTATTCCATTTTCTTTTCTATCCAGTTATTTGACGTCCAAACTAACGAAACGGACGATTATCTTGATTGGATTGTGCATTTATTTAATTGGGGGGATTGGTCCACAATTTGTGCCAAACATTGAATTATTATTAGGCTTGCGCTTAATTTTAGGGGCTGGGGTTGGGCTTGTGATGCCATTATCTATGTCACTGATCAATGATTACTTCACAGGAAGAGAACGAACGAAAATGATGGGCTACAACTCTGCATTTAGTAATCTCGGTGGTATTTTCACGATGTTATTAGCGGGGTGGCTGGCAACGTTTGGCTGGCGTGTCCCATTTAATGTGTACTTTTTAGGACTGATCATCTTCGTCTTGATTTTCTTCTTTTTACCAAAAGGAGAAATCCAAAAACCGCAACAACATGAACAGAAATCCAAATTACCATTCGCGGTGTATGGGTATGCATTAGCCATGGGCGGTATTATGTTGGCTTATTATTCGATTGCAACAAACATCGCATTATATTTGGAACAAAGTCATTTAGGCGGAGCGACACTTGCTGGAACAGTCGTATCTTTCACAACCGTCGGCGGCATGATTACGAGCTTGTTGCTTGTACAGATTGAAGTGGCATTGAAAAAATTTATCATCCCGGTCATGCTTTTTGGGATGGGGTGCGCTTTTCTCATATTAACATTCACGCATAGTGTCCCGCTCGTCATTGTTAGTGTTTGTTTGGTTGGGTTTGGACAAGGTGCTTTATTTCCAACGATTGTTCTAAAAGCACTCGATCGTGTCCCTTTTCATCAAGCTGACCAAGCGATCGCCATGACATCTAGCTGTACGTTTTTGGGGCAATTCTTATCGCCAATTGTACTGGATGCAATTGGCGGTCTAGCCAATCAAACGGGCATTCGATTTCAATACGGTATGCTCTCTGTTTCCATCCTGATGATTGTGATCATCAGTACGATTATGATACGGCGGTCCAATAAACGGATGTTGTCATCTAGTGAATCGTAATATTAAAGGTGTGATTTAGCTGCTCTTTTTATTTCCAGATTCTTTGCTTTGCGAATAGAACTGCTGCTTTTGCAAATGCTGAATCGAAGAGGTGAAAAGTTTGTATAAAAAAATCACGACTTGGTTGTTGACTATTTCGCTTTTCTGTATGGTTCAGAATGTAAAGGCAGAAAGTGGACATGAAAGTTTCGAAAAATTTCTCTGGGAGATTGGTTATCAAGAAATCTCGGCCGCGCTTCAGAAAAGTGAAAAACATTTTAAACGGTCGATGGCTTTACCGACGCAATTGCCGCCAGTTGCTTTTACGCACAGTTTTGGCAGGTTCAACAATCTGGAAGGGAAAGCAAATGACGATTTTGAAGTGGTTTTCATTAACCTTAATTCTCCCCAACACCATTATAAAATTCAAATCAAGCCAATTGACTATCGTTTGGAATTCAAAGAGGGAGACATCGACCAAAAATTTACATTGAAAGATGGAAGCGATGCATTATTCATTCGTAAGAAGTTATTAGGATTTTATCTCTTGGTTTTTGAAAATGATGGCTGGCAGTATGTGCTATCAATAGATAAAAGAATTGCTGACCAGGTCACACCGGAAGTCCTTGTGAGTATCGCCAATTCGGTGAAACCAAAACAATAAAAGCTGGATGCCAAGTATCGCCACGAATGGATG
The DNA here is from genome assembly GCA_948469885.1 of uncultured Sporosarcina sp. Lineage (GTDB taxonomy): Bacteria > Bacillota > Bacilli > Bacillales_A > Planococcaceae > Sporosarcina. The sequence goes on from CAOKMT010000010.1 coordinate 49,898, forward strand.
GCGATACTTGGCATTATTAGTAGTTGTTTAAAAGAAAAACAAGCCTACACTAATAATGACACCACTTAGCAATAGAACGAATACACAGTATCCCATGATGTCTTTCGCACGCAGTCCTGCGATTGCGAGTGCAGGCAAGGCCCAGAAAGGTTGGATCATGTTCGTCCATGCATCGCCCCATGCGATGGCCATTGCGGTTTTTGAATAGCTGACACCAAGAGTTTGTGCAGCTTCTAGCATAATCGGCGCTTGCACCGCCCATTGACCGCCACCCGACGGCACGAAGAAGTTGACGATGCCCGCCGCGTAAAAAGAAAATAGCGGGAAAGTCGCCTCTGTGGAAATGGTGACGAACCATTCGGAAATGACCCCGGCGAGTCCAGAAGCGACCATCATACCCATAATGCCCGCGTAAAACGGAAATTGAAAGATAATACCACCCGCCGTTTTGATGGCCGTGGCGATGGCAGCGAGAAATTGTTTCGGTGTCCCGTGAAAAATGATGCCAAGTATGAAGAAAATCAAGTTGACGATATTCAAATTCAGATCAAAGCCATTCGTTGCAAAATGATGAATGAGATAAACGAGTCCGAGCGCGCCGATCAACATCGAAAGTAAGACGCTTCTTTCCAATCTGTCAGCGGGTGTGAGCGATTCTTCTGCTGTTGCGGCGATCGCGACTTCTTCTTCCAACAGCTTCGGTTCGATCGAAAATGTTTCTTCAGGCTTTGGCATCATCAAGCGGTTCAACAGTGGTACACAAATGACAAGTGCAATGACAATGACTAAGTTATACGTTGAAAAAAGCGTTTCGGCTGTTGGCACAACACCCATGATATCGGCAAAAGGATGATCCGCCGTTGCAATGGATAAAGGAATCGAGCCGGCAAGCCCACCATGCCAAACGATAAAACCTGAGTAAGCGCTTGCAATTAACAGACGGTAATCGACCGTCGTCACTTTCTTTGCGATTTCTTTCGCAAAAAGTGCGCCGATGACTAGACCGAATCCCCAGTTGATCCAGCAAGCAATCAGTGAAACAACGGTTACAAGTAAAATTGCGGAGCCGGGTGATTTTGCTGCACCGGCAAGCGTACTTAAAAGCTTCTTGAAAACGGGACTGATGGCAAGTACATAGCCCGCGACGAGCACAACGACCATTTGCATTGTAAAGGACAATAATTCCCAGAAGCCGTCTCCCCAATAGACGACCATGTCAAGAGGACTTGAACTTGTGAACCCTATGCCCAGTGCGAAGACGAGCAATGTCAGCAGGGCGACGAAAACATAAGGATCCGGCAAATAACGCTCCATAATGTAGTTCGACCATCTTGTTAGTAATTTCATCTGAATACCCCCTCGTGAATTCTCTTCTCACTTACATTTTAAACTATTCCGGCTATTCAATCGACATTTTTTGTAAAACTTTTCAGTAATTTGGAAAAGTTTTGGAGGGAAGGGAGGAGGAAAAGATGTTATTCACTGTTGAATCAAGTTAGAACAACAAAAAGCCGCCCCCAAATTAATGGCGGGGCGGCTCCATTTCTAATCTTTCTCGACCAATCCATGTTGAAAGGCGTAGATGACGGCTTGGGTGCGGTCTTGCACTTCCAATTTGGACAGGATGTGGCTGACGTGGGTTTTTACTGTTTTCAAGGCGATGAACAGTTCGTCTGCGATGTCTTGGTTTGTTTTTCCTTCAGCGAGGAGCAGTAAGACTTCTAATTCCCGCTCCGTCAACTCATCATGGAGCATCGGATCGTTTCCGGTCCGCATTCGTTGCATCATTTTTGTTGTCACTTCGGGCTCAAGTACAGTTTGTCCTTTTAATGTTTCCCGAATTGCATCGGCAATGCGTTTTGCATTCGATGTTTTTAATATATAGCTAATGGCACCTGCTTCAAGGGCGGGATACACTTTGTCGTCGTCCAAAAAACTGGTCACAACCATGATTTTCGCTTCGGGCCATTCGTCGATAATGGCTTTTGTCGCTTCTGCACCACTCATTTCGGGCATGACCATATCCATCAATATAATATCCGGACGCAGCTCTAGCGCTTTTTGGATCGCTTCTTGCCCATTTTCGGCTTCGCCGACGACTTCCATATCCGGTTGGATTTGCAAATAGGCGGAAACGCCGATGCGTACCATTTCGTGATCATCGACGAGCAACACTTTAATCATCCGAATCTACTCCTTTTTGTATCGGTAATTGCACTTCCACGATTGTCCCTTGGGAGGGCACAGAGACGATTTTACAGGTCGCTCCAATTTCAATGGCGCGTTCTTTTACGTTTTGCAGACCGTAAGAACCACTTTTTCCATCACTTTCCTTAAAGCCGACGCCGTTGTCTTGGACACGGAAAATGACAAGGCCATCCCGCTCGACGAATAACACATCGACTTCGGTCGCTTGCGCATGGCGCAACGTATTCGATAATGTTTCTTGAGCGATGCGAAATAGGTGGTCTTCCGCACCTTTGGACAGTGTCACTTCTTCCAAACGGTAGCGGATATCGAACAACACTTTTTCTTTTAATTCGACCAATAAATCTTCTAGCCCTTCGGCGAGAGATTTATCGTGCAACGCGGCAGGTCGCAAGTGAAGTAGCAATGCACGCATTTCAAGCTGTGCTTGTTGTACCATTCGTTCGACTTGGCGCAATGGCTTTTGTGGATTGTCCTCTTGGTCACTTTCCGTGATGGCCGATAATAACATGGAAGCAGCAAAAAGTTGCTGGGAGACGGAGTCATGCAACTCGCGGGCAAGCCGTTGCCGTTCTTCCACTACACGTTCCTGAATGAGCCGATCTTGGGCTTCCGCTCTTTCATTTGTAATGCGTTGTAAACTTTTACGCTGTGTGACGAGGACATTGGACACGGTATGCAAGGCGCGGTCGATGCGTGGTGAGAATGGTTCGGGTGGGTCCGGCACTTCCTCACCATCGATTAAACCAGCGATGCTTTGGGCAATCGATTTTTCTTTTGCTTGGCCTAAGACGGCTGCCCAAATCGCGATGCTCCAACTCAGTACGAAAACAGTTGTTACGATCCATATGCCGAGCGGAACATTCGCGAATTGCAATTCGTAAAAGGCAAACCAGCTCTCCTGAAGTGGCAAGTCCAACAGGAAGTAAATATAAACCGCAATGATGCTGAGCAGTAGGAACGTGAGAAAGAATACGCGTGTTAAGACCGTCTTCATTTTCTCGTCACCTCAACATCCCCCGCCCATGTTGAAAGCGTAATGATCAATTCGGATTTGTCGCCAGTTTCCGCTGGATAACCATCTTTCATATGCAGAAATTCATTGATGAGCCGTTTTCGGTGCACACCAAAAAGGTGAGCCTCGCCGAAAAGCGTTGTGTAATGAATTCGTACAGGAATTTCGTAAGGCAATTCAATTTTGATTTTTCCGATGCCTTGCCGTACGGACATGAAGGATGTCCCTTTAGGTAAGACGGTGTTCGTCACATCGATATGGAGATCACCGAACATCCCTTGGATATGCATGTCTTCCCATTCATAAGATGAAAAAGGGGAGCTTTGGACAGAAAATAATTTGTTTTTCCATATGCCGTTCGGTGTCTCTTTTTGAAACTCCCGGATCGGCCGCATAATTTCTTCCGCCGGTACGCCTCTCCACAATTTGATCAGAATATAGGCGAGAACGGCAAAGATGGACAGCCGTAAACTCCATAGATTGAACAATGCGATGAGGACAAAGAGCAATCCGGGGATGAAAAGAAGTTTAGAACGTCTTCGTATCCCATAATAAATAAGTCCGGCACCAAGAAAGACGAAAATGAAGTTACCGTTACCGAATAAAAAAGATTCGATAAAAATTGAAATGAGTAATGCGAATCCCCAAAAGGCGACTTTGTTCGTATTTACTTGTCTCATCATCATTTTCCTTTCTTTGTGCCGGATTGTTATGCGGCACATTTATAAAGTTATGTGGCAAGCTTCCAAAGTTATGTGGCACTTTCATGAAGTTATGCGGCACATTTACAAAATTATCCGCATTTCAAGGCTTCCGACCTATGAACACATCAAGTCCGCCACGCGTAGTGACGGACTGTTTCTAGTTTACACAATTTCTGTCTTTTTTACAGCTGTATCCTCTAATGATTCGAGGCGGCGTTCCATAGAAGATGTTTCGTAATCCCGCTCAATTTTGCCTCCGAGGTTTTCGATGTATTGATTCATTTCGTTGACGGAAGCGAGGCGGTCTTCCGCTTCTTCAGGAGAGATAACTTGATCCATCCGGTGATGGGCACGCGTAACATTTTCTTTCCCCATCAATTGCAGTTGCCGTACTTTCATATCTTTCACTTTATGTTTCATCTCTTCGAATTTTCGTTCGAGTGAAATCAGTTCATACGTCGCTTCCATCATACTTTCTGTCAAACTTGTTGCACGTGCTTCGTATGCGGCTACTTCTTCTTCGGCAAAAGCGATGAGGTCTTCTTCGCCGGCTGTACGCGCCAAATCGAGTTGACTGCGTCGCTTGTCCGCCATTTTTTCGGCTTCACCCAATTCTTTTTGAAGCTCCGCTTTTAGTTTACTTTGCCGTTCCAATAGTTTACCGACAGAAGCTGTTTGTTTTTCCGCTTCGCGAATGTATTGGTTGAGCATCGCAATCGGGTTTTTACTTTCTTTTTTATCGAATACTGAGTGGAGATCTGCTTGTACTGAGTATTTAAAACGATTCCATAATGAATTCATAGGAAATTCCTCCTCTGTTATTTTGTGATTTCATCCCATTGCCGTTCGAAATTGACGAATGGGTCGCCTGATTGTGTGATGATCTGTTCATTTTCCGTGCATTTCCACTTGCGCCATACATAGAGGACGCCGATGATCGCGAGAATGCCGACGAACGCAGGTATATTTGAAACTGCTGTCAATAAACCAACGAGGAAGACGCCTCCCCAGAACAATTTCAAGATCGTGGAATCACTCTTTCTATAATAATGGAACCCCGCATAGGCAATGACTGCGGAAAGTGCAAGCGCGAGCAGTGAGCCTAAATTTGCCAAGGCAACGATAACTGCCACGACTCCGAGAAGTGCAAGACCGAATTTCTTCATTTGTTGTTCCTCCTTTCGTGTGTAAACTAATCTTATCGTGTTTTTCGGCTCGTCCAAACCGGCGTAAAACGGATTTTGGTCTAAGACTTGAGGCGGATATGTGTATAAGTCGGAAGTGAAGCATGGGCAAGAAATGTGGATAACTATGCACTAAACAGCGGTAGAAAGTACATTTTCAGGCGTTTGTGGATGAATAAACAAATTTTTCTGAAATTATCCACAAATAGGACATTCTATCCACTGGACATTGTGTATAAGTCGATCAAAAGAGAGCTATCCACAAATTGATGGCCTTTGTCATAATGAAAATGAAAGCGACGTATGGTGATAAGGAGTATAAGAAACTTTTGAACCGCTTGAAACGTCTTGAGTTGCAGGGTTTTATCTAGTATTATTCTAATAGTTCAACGGGGGCGTCACGTGGAAAATTGGATAATGGATATGATGAGCGAATACGGCTACTTTGGTGTGTTTTTTTTGATTTTGATTGAAAATGTATTTCCCCCGATTCCGTCCGAAGTCATCTTAACATTCGGTGGTTTTATGGCGACGTATTCGAGTATGACTCAGTTATGGGTCATTATCGCGGCGACGGTAGGTTCCGTTATAGGGGCGATGGTTTTATACAGTATCGGATTACTCGTCGATGTGTCCCGGTTAGAAGTTCTCGTGGATCGATGGGGTGGTCTTTTACGGCTGACAAGGAAAGATATTCAGCGTGCGGATGCCTGGTTTGATCGATATGGTCCGTGGACCGTATTGTTTTGTCGGCTCATTCCGCTTGTTCGTAGTTTGATATCGATTCCTGCGGGGATGTCCAATATGAACTTTCCGTTATTTGTTTTATTGACAACAATCGGAAGTCTCATTTGGAATGCTGCGCTTGTATCTATCGGTTTTAAAGTCGGCGAAAACTGGGAATCGATCGTTCGTTATATGGATATGTATTCAAATGTTGTATATGGATTACTCGTATTAGGTAGCGTTGCGGGGATGATTTGGTATTTCCGTTTTCGCAGAAAGAGAAGGTAGCGAAGTATGGATATTTTTGAATTGCTCAAGGCTTTGATCCTTGGATTTGTGGAAGGGATGACAGAGTTTGCACCGGTATCTTCGACGGGTCACCTCATTATCGTCGATGATATGTGGTTGAAGTCGCAAGAGTTTCTCGGCAAATACCCAGCGAACACGTTTAAGATCGTCATTCAACTAGGATCGATTTTGGCGGTTGTCGTCGTATTCTGGAAGCGTCTATTCAGTTTGGTCGGTCTGTATAAAATTGACGGGAAAAAGATGAATGCCCGTTTCAATTTAATGCATGTCATCGTTGGGATGTTACCGGCAGTCGTTCTCGGTTTTGCATTTAAAGATTTGATAGATGACCATCTGTTCGGAGTGAAAACGGTCATTGTGGCACTGCTAGCAGGTGCGCTTTTAATGATTGCCGCTGATAAGCTTGGTCCGAGGCACCCGAAAGTGACGACGTTGGATCAGATTACATACAAACAAGCATTTACAGTAGGACTCGTGCAATGTCTGTCGCTTTGGCCGGGCTTTTCTCGTTCAGGCGCGACGATTTCGGGCGGTGTGTTGTTCGGCATGAACCACCGGACAGCCGCTGATTTCACTTTTATCATGGCCGTTCCGATCATGATGGGGGCGAGCCTCGTTTCTGTGTTGAAAAACTGGGAGCATATGTCGATGGATCATTTGTCCTTTTACGTTGTTGGCTTCATCAGTGCATTCGTTTTTGCGTTGATTTCGATTCGATTCTTCTTGAAGCTTATTTCACGCGTGAAATTGATGCCATTTGCGATTTACCGAATCATTTTGGCGATTGTGCTTGCGGTGATTGTTTTTATGTGATGTAGTCCAAGGAAATGCCGCGAGGGTATTCCAACTAAATGATGGGATAGTGCAACGAACTTGGTCCCTAGTGCAACCGTTTCGTAAGGTATTCCAACGAAGCGGGTGAATAGTCCAACGTCGCACGGAATAGTCCAACCAATTAAAAATGGCTCGTGCATAACTTTATATGCACGAGCCATTTTTTAAAGATGTAGGGTTTTATAAAAAACTTGAAGTGTATAGAATAAGTTCGGGCACCATAAATCTCGTCCAGACGTCCACCCCTAGACAAGGCGCCTTACACTATTATTCTTATGTTGATTGTTTTTTGGTTTAGCGCTTATTTGGATAACGCTATTACCTCACGTTAACGTTCTTTGCTCAACTCATCGTGGATCAATTCCATATTGTATTCAAGGTATTTCACATAGGTATCGATCTCATCGCCCGGATCACCAATTTCATCAGAGTAGATCGGCTTTTCAGCAATTGGGACGCCACTCTCCTTAGAGACTGTTTCCATCGGACGGGTATCGACATTCGATTCTACGAACAGAACAGGTACATTATGCTCTTGAATATAGTGTACAAGATCTTTTATTTGTTTCGGAGACCCATTTTCTTCCGTATCCACTTCCCAAATGAATCCTTCTTGCAAACCATAGTGATCAGCTAAGTATTGGAATGCTCTTTCGCTTGTGACGAGAATGCGGTTTTCTTCAGGGATGCTATTGATCCGCTCTTCGAATTCCTGGTTAAGCTCTTCAAGACGTTGTACATATACGTCGCCTTGTTCTTTTATTTTATCTTTGTTTGCCGAGGAGACTGCCATTAGGGCATCACGCATATCTTCAGCCATTTTGACACCGACAGCCGGATCTATGAATGAATGCGGGTTCACTTCTTCTTCAATGCCGTCATCACCCGCCAAATACATCGGTTCCACTCTTTCCGTCAAGCTATAGATGTTTTCCTCTTTTTGATTCACTGCATCCATCATCTTCATAAACCAGCCGTTATCTCCGCCTTCAAGGTTCAATCCGTTGTAAAACAGGATATCCGCATCGGTCGCCGCTTTGATATCGTTCGGCAACGGCTCGTATTCATGAGGGTCGGTTCCGCTTGGTACCAAGTTATACACTTCGACCAAGTCACCGCCGATTTCTCTCGCCATATCCGCGATAATCGTGAAAGAGGTAACGACTTTCAACTTCTCGTTTTCCTCTTTTTCTACATTATTATTCCCATCCTTACTTCCGTTGGCTCCGCTACTATTATCATTTCCACATGCCGCCAACATAAATACGGCAAGCAAAGAAAGACCGAGCCACTTGACTAATTTTTTCATTTTGAATCACAACTCCTTATTATTTTAATAAATATATGTTATACCGTAAAAACGGTTCCGCTTTAATTCAATTGCGAGTCGTAGCTACTTTTCGTTTGCCCATCTTCCGAATCTGCTTAATCACGACACCTTGTTTCGGCGCAAATAAGAATGCGAGCAAGAATAATGAAGTCGTGGCAAGCGCGATGACCGGGCCTGACGGCAAGTTGTACAAGAAGCTGAAGTATAGGCCGATGACAGATGATAAGGCTCCAAAGAACGCGGCCAATACGACCATGACTGACAATCTGTTCGTAAGGAGATACGCCGTCGATGCAGGCGTGATCAACATGGATACGACCAAGATGACACCGACTGTCTGCAATGAAGCGACGGTGACCAATGTCAACAGAACCATAATCGCGTAATGGATCATACGTGTTTTCAAGCCATACGCAGCGGCCATTGTCTCGTCGAAACTGGAGACGAGTAATTCTTTGAAGAACAGCCCGACAACCAAAATAACGACACCGCCAATGATAAGCGTCAGCCACATATCAGATGTGCGAACGGACAGCACGTTTCCGAATAAAATCTGTGTCAAGTCGGTTGCGCTTCCTGCTTTCGTGATCAAAATAATCCCTAGCGCGAAGAAGGCGGAGAAGACTAAGCCGATTGATGCGTCACTTTTAATGCGACTGTTTTGCGAAATAACGCCAATTCCGAATGCTGTCAACACGCCAGTGGCGACCGCTCCGTAGAAGTAATTGATGCCGAGCATGTAGGAAATCGCAACGCCTGGCAGAACCGCATGGGAGATGGCATCACCCATTAACGCCATGCCACGTAAGACGATGAAACTTCCTATGATCCCGCAAATGATGCCGACCATGATGGACGTGACAAAAGCTTTTTGCAAAAAGTTATATGTCATTAAATCATGAATGAAATCCATTACATCGAAACCTCCAAGCCATCCAGCATAAGCTGCCGTTGATACGCCTTCTCCATCGTTTCCGGCCGGAACACTTTGCTGACAGGTCCTGCATCTATCAGTTCTTTGTTAATTAAGACAAGGTCGTCAAAATAGCTTTTTACTTTCGATAAATCGTGATGCACGACAAATACAATTTTTCCGGCTTTCTTCAACTGTCGTAAAATATCGATGATGACTTCCTCGCTCGATACATCGATACCGACAAACGGTTCATCCAGAAAGAAGTAATCCGCCTTCTGTGCAAGTGCTCTTGCTAGGAAAACTCGTTGTTGTTGTCCGCCTGACAGCTCACCGATTTGTCGATTGGCGAAATCTTCCATCCCCACTTGTCTCAAGCATTCCATCGCCCACTCCTTATCTTCCTTTTTCGGACGTCGAAGCAAGCCGACCTTCGGATACGTTCCAAGTAATACCGTATCTTTCACGATAATCGGAAAGTTCCAGTCGATATTGGAACGTTGGGGCACATAGGCAATTTTTTTGCGCATCTCCTCAATCGACTTTGCGCCAAGTCGGACATCCCCGTGATCCCGGTGAATCAATCCGAGCATCGCTTTCAGTAACGTGGATTTGCCTGCGCCGTTCGGTCCAAGAACACCAATCAGGCTTCCAGGCTTAAACGAAAATGATACGTCTTTTACGACTTCATTGCCGTCATATGAAACGCTTATATTATTTACTGTTATCGGTTCAATCATATTTTTTCCTCCCTTGTACACTTGTTTATAATGAGCAAAGTTTCCTTCGGGCAACTTTTTGGGTAAAGCTGGGTCATCAAAAAATAAAGTTAGGGGATGCCCCCTGGATAATAACTATTCCTGCAAATGATGTTTACGGTTAACATGGGCACCTTGTTAATCCGAATCTCATACAATTTAAGTTTCCCTTAACCAACTTTCAATAGCGTAGCTTAAATAAAATCATTTGTAAAGAGGTGAATTAAAAAAATATCTAAATAAAGGTGGAGTTTTTTCCAAAGTGATTTTTTCTGTATTCTTATGCTAAATTCACTACCATCAATGTTTGTTTAACTCGGTTTGTATCATATTTTGGCAAGAATTCAATTCTTTAATAGAGTATGCAATAAAAGTTTCCTATGTGCAACTTTATCTGAATTATAAACTAAAAAAAATCGTGATGCGACTTTTTCAGCTTCAAATTAGCAAAAAATATTTCGGTTTTCTTCATAAAGCACGAGAAAAAATCTACCGCCTTCCGGTAGCAGAGGGGAGTAAATTTAGTATGCCCGAAATATATAAATTAAGTGCCATTACAACATGGTGGGAAGTTGTAGAAAATGGATTCTTCCAACAATAAAAATGCAGAATTGGAGCGACAAGAATCAAAAGTGAAAGGAATTAATGCTTTTGTTTTATTGTTCATTGTCATTGCCGTTATGACTGTCTTGACTTATTCTCTTACAAGCGGGTCAATATGACCGGGTTGATAGACGTATAGAAAAAGGGTTTCTCGAAGGTCTTTACAGACTCTTGAGAAACCCTTTATTACTGATGTAAAATTTGTTGATTGTAGTGGAAGGTGTCCGACTGGAGCAGAAATCGACTTTATTGGGATTTTAATACTAATTACGCCATTATGAAATGGACTCTAAAAAAATCTTACCGGGATTTAAAATATTTTTCGGGTCTAACAGTTGTTTCATATCTCTCATTACTTCTAGCGCGTCTCCGTGCTCGGCTTGTTGGAATTTTCGTTTGCCGAGACCTACACCGTGTTCACCGGTACATGTCCCGCCAAGTTCGATTGCTCGAACGGCGAGTGCTTCGTTTGTATATTCTGCTTTTTCTTGTTCTCCGGGGATCGAAGGGTTGAATGGAACGAGTGTATGGAAGTTCCCATCTCCAACGTGGCCAAGAATACCGCCTTTCAAACCACTTTCTTCAATGATTTGCCTTGCGTATTCAACTAGTTCCGGCAACTTTGAAATCGGGACGCAAACATCTGCGCCGGCAAGTTCTATTCCATTTTCGTGTTTATAGGCATACGACATTTCATGGCGCGCTTGCCATAGTTGCGCCCGCTCTTTTGAATTGTTCGCCGCGATCCAGTTGCTGCAACCGAGTTCTTCCATCAGTTCTTTCGCCGTCGCGACCTCTTCTTCAACACCGGATTTTGTCCCTGCAAACTCAAAAAACAATGAATGTTCTTCAGGTATTTTATAATCACCATGTTTGTTATGTTCGGCAATGCTTTGTTTGTCAACAAGTTCCATACGCATTACTTGGATACCGCTTAGGAGAATCATTTGCGCAGCTTCCGCGCAGTTGGCCAACGTATCGAACGTACAACGAGCAGCTATAATCTGTGCAGGTATTCCATGTAATTTTAGGGTGATTTCAGTGATGATACCTAGTGTTCCTTCAGAACCTGTAAATAGTCCGGTCAAATGCAATCCGGAAGACGACTTTTTAGCGCGGCTTCCCGTTCGGATGACTTTTCCGTTTGCTAAAACGACTTCCAAATCGAGTACTTGGTCGCGCATGGAACCGTATCGTACTGCGGTCGTACCACTCGCATTTGTAGCAATCATCCCACCGATCGAAGCGTCCGCCCCAGGGTCAATGGGGAAGCTAAGCCCTTGGCGATTCGTTACTTGATTGACACCGACGCGTGTAATGCCCGGTTGGACAGTAATTGTCAAATCTTCTGGTGAAAAGTCCAGTACACGATTCATCCGGTCGAAATTTATGGAGATCCCTTTGTTGACAGGAATCGCTTGTCCTTCAAGACCCGATCCTGCTCCGTGTGCTGTTACACTGACATTGAATTGGTCAGCAATTTTCATGATGGTGACAACGTCTTCAGTGCTTTCGGGAAAGCAAACAATATCGGGTTCAACCGGTTTATGGAAAGATTCATCTTTACTATGTCTATAAAGCTCTGACTCGCTTTGACTTACTTTATCTTGCCCCAATTGTGTCTTCAATTCATCGATAAAAATCATGAACAAATCCCCCTATAAAAGTCTAATAGTAATTCTTTTGACAACCATCATAATAATATGAAAATTAGTTATTTACAAATAGAATTAAATGCTATATGATAAATACATGCTGTATACTGTATACAGCATACCGATTTCCTTTTAAGAGGTGATTCATTGAAGAAAGTGATTAATACAGCTTCTTTGGCGGAGCAAGCGTATGCATTATTGAAAAAAGGCATTGTATCTGGCGAGTTGGCACCAGAAAAAGAGCTTCCCGAAGTGAAGTTGGCAGAAGACTTGGGGGTAAGTCGAACACCATTAAGAGAAGCGATTCAAAGGCTTGCGATGGAAGGACTCGTTAGTTTGAACAAAGGAAAGCCAGCAACGGTTGCCACGTTTACGAAAGAAGATTCATTAGAATTTATAGAGCTCCGACAATTGCTGGAGATTTACAACATCGAAAGAATCATTCAAGTTGCTGATTCGTCTTTCATCGAAAAATTGGAAGTTAATTTAGACGATCAATTGAAAGCGATTGCAAATGATGATTATCCGGGTTTTACGGATGCTGATCGTCAATTTCATCTTATTCTCGCTTCACAAAATCCGAATTCTCAAATCCAAAATTTGATTCGTCAGATGAATACAGGCGTAAATCGTGCCTTTCTCATTTTGTCGAATACGATGTCTGTCAGTGCGAAAGATGCTTTTGAAGAACATAAACGTATTCTTGGGGCGATTAAAGTAAAAGATGCAGTACTCGCAAAAAAAGAAATGACGGAACATTTAAGAAACGTTGAAAAAAGATTTCTATATTACTCAAAGGGGGATGAAAGTGTATGAAAAGGTTATTTATTTTACTAGCGATTACAGTTTTAGCGCTAGCAGCATGTGGAAGGCCGACTGGAAATGGAAGTTCGACGAGTGACAAGGCGGGGGAAAATGGTGGGGGAGATGGAGATGTTCATACGATCCGGATCGCACACTTAGTGCCAGAAGAGCAATCTTCCCACGTTGCGGCGGTTAGCTTCAAAGAAAAGCTTGAAGCAGAATCGGATGGCCGTATTAAAGTGGAGATTTATCCGAATGGATCTCTTTTTGCTTCAGATAGAGAAGCGATTGAGGCTGTTCAACTTGGAAACGTAGAAATGACGATTCCGGCTGTTGCACCACTTGCATCATTTAACAAGAAGTTTATGGTGTTTGATCTTCCATTTATTTTTGATGACCATGATGCGGCGTATAAGGCACTCGACGGTGATTTAGGACAAGGGTTATTGGACGATCTAAAAGAAAATAGTTTGAAAGGTCTTGTTTTTGCTGAAAATGGTTTCCGCCATATGTCGAATAACAAGGGACCAATCACAACGCCTGCTGATTTGAAAGGTTTGAAATTCAGAACGTTGGAAAACCCGGTTCATACGGAAACATTCAAAGCATTCGGTGCCAACGCTTCGCCTTTCGCTTTCGGTGAACTTTACACGGCATTACAACAAGGTACTTATGATGCGATGGAAAGTCCGATTTCGCTTTACTACTTAAATAAGTTTTATGAAGTACAAGACTACTTGACATTAACAGGTCATGTGTATGCGGCGACCATTTTAGTGATGAATGATGCTTTTTTCGAGGGGCTTCCAGAAGATCTGCAAGCGTTGGTGACGGAAGCGGCAGAAGAATACCGCACGGAGCAACGTAAAATCGCCCATGAACAAGATAGTGAGTTTCTTGAAAAATTGAAAGAAAACGGCATGGAAGTAAATGAAGTTACACCAGAGCAAAAAGATGAGTTCCGTAAAGCGGCAGAACCTATTTATGAGAAATTTGCTAAAGAAATCGGCGAAGACCTTGTGGAGCAGGCCAAAGCAGCAAACGATTAACCTATATTGAAAAAAAGAATCAAGGTGAAAACCTTGGTTCTTCCCTTTTTAGAAAGGAGTATGCAAAATGTTGAAAAAGTTTAATCGGTTTGAAGAAGTTCTTCTCGTTTTCACGTTAGCTGCCATGGTTCTCCTTATTTTTGGTCAAGTGATTGGGCGTTATGTGTTAGGTTCGTCGCCAAGTTGGACGGAGGAATTGGCGCGTTATATACATATTTTCCAAGTTTGGATTGGTGCCAGTTACGCCGTGAAATTACGGGAGCATATCCGAGTGGGGGCTTTTATTGAAAGATTTGGTGGTGTGCCAAGACAAATTCTAGAAACGATCGGTATTCTCATTTGGTTTGCGATTTCCCTGTTTTTGGCGGTTTTCGGAACAGATCTTGTATTAACTAGTATGCAAAATGGCCAAGTTACACCGGCATTGCAATTGCCGATGTGGATTCCTTTCATCGCAATTCCATTGGGTGGTGCGGGAATGGCGATTCGCCTTATTTTTCAAATTATTAAAGTATGGCAAGGGGATTACGATAAGCCGGGAAGCGAGGAGAGTATCGTATGACAGTTGGATTATTATTCGGTACGCTTTTTGTCTGCTTACTCATCGGGGTTCCGATTGCGATATCTTTAGGTGTTTCAGCATTGGTGGCAATCTATTTTGGTTCGACGCTACCATTATCAATCATTACACAAAAAGCTTTTACTTCTCTTGACTCTTTTCCTCTTCTGGCAATCCCATTTTTTATGCTTGCGGGGATTTTGATGGGAAAAGGTGGGGTTTCCAAACGTTTGCTTGATCTTGCCACTTCAATGGTAGGTTGGATGACTGGTGGACTTTCGATGGTAACGATTGTGGCTTGTATGTTTTTTGCTGCGATCTCGGGTTCTGGTCCTGCAACGGTTGCTGCCATTGGTGGATTTATGATTCCAGCGATGATCGCTAAAAAGTATGACGGCGGTTTTGCGGCGGGAATTTCAGCTTCCGCTGGCTCGATCGGTGTTATTATTCCGCCGAGTATTCCGTTCGTTTTATACGGCGTGATTGGTGGCGTATCTGTCGGAAATATGTTCCTGGCGGGTATTATTCCCGGAATTTTGATTGGCGCGAGCCTTATGATTACCGCTTACCTCATTTCTAAAAAGCGGGGATACAAACCGACGAGCAATGAAACGTTTAAATTTAGCGATGTATTGAAATCGACGTACGAAGCGAAGTGGGCGCTGTTAATCCCGGTTATTATATTAGGTGGGATTTACGGGGGGATCTTCTCACCAACGGAAGCTGCAGTCGTTGCAGTTGTCTATTCGTTCATCGTTGGAAAATTCGTATATAAAGAGTTGTCGTGGAAAGAAACCTTTGATTCGTTTAAAGAAACAGTTGTCATTAATGCAACGACAATGATTATTATTGGCCTTTCTGTTTCTTTTGCCTACTTTATGACGTTGGAACAAATTCCAAACCAAATTTCGACCTTTTTGATTGAGTTTTCTCAAAACCCAATTGTTATCTTACTGATGATAAACGTATTGCTACTCGTTGTCGGCATGTTTATCGATACTATTTCAGCATTGGTCGTCTTAACGCCAATTTTACTGCCGATTGTGACAGCTGTTGGCGTCGATCCAGTTCACTTCGGTGTCATTTTAGTCGCCAACTTGGCGATCGGTTTCATTTCACCGCCACTTGGCGTTAACTTATTCGTTGCCTCTAGTGTGGGGAATGTCAAGTTTGAGAAAATTGTTGTCGGTGTCTTGCCATTTTTACTGGCAATGATTATAAGTTTGCTCATCATTACGTACATTCCATCACTCTCTCTTTGGTTGCCGAATTTTTTGAATAACTAAGCGTGACCTTTATTCAGCAATGTTTATTGCGACGATAGGAGTAGAAGGGCGCCACCTCTTGAGGTGGTGAGATAAATAAGATGACTGTTTTGCGGGTGTCTAAGCGCCTTTCACTTTAGTGGGTTCTAACGCCCGCTCAACGGGGATAAAATCTCCGGCCGATGTCACAGGTTTCTGAAGATACCATTGCGCCGGAGGAAATAGATTGAAAGGTGAATGATATGAGTTTAACTATTAATACGAGAGCTGAGATGCTGAAAGTTCCAGGTATTCGCCAATTCTCGAATCAACTTGTCGATTATCCGGACGCTGTCAATTTGACGATCGGCCAGCCGGATTTTCCAACCCCGGAAGCGGTGAAGCAAGCGGGCATCGATGCAATTCATACGAACCAAACAGGGTACTCCCATAATGCTGGATTGTTAGAACTAAGGCAGGCGGTATCTTCATTTTTTAGCGATACGTATGGGTTTACCTATAATCCTGAAAGTGAAATCGTCATTACGAACGGGGCAAGTGAGGCGATTGACTCCGTTTTTCGAACGCTTTTATCTCCGGGAGATGAAGTGATTTTGCCGACGCCTCTCTACCTTGGTTATGAGCCAGTCATCGAGTTATGCGGCGCGAAAGTTGTCTATCTGGATACGACAGATACGGATTTTCGGCCTTCACCAGAGCGGTTGGCTTCGCTCATCACACCGAATACGAAAGCCATTTTATTTAATTATCCTTCGAATCCGACCGGTGTGACACTTGAAAAAGAACAGATGGATGCGCTTGTGGATGTTCTTAGCATGCATGATATTTTTGTTTTGTCGGATGAGATATATAGTGAAAATACATTTTCGGGCCAACATCATTCATTTGCCCAATATGAAGTACTTAGAGATCGCCTTTTCCTGATCCATGGATTGTCAAAATCACATTCGATGACGGGATGGCGAATCGGTTATGTTTTAGGACCTGAACACTTTATGGAACATGTATTGAAAGTGCATTTGTATAACTCTGTTTGTGCTTCTGTTCCGAGTCAACATGCGGGTATTGTTGCATTGAATGATTGTCGGGACACACCAACGGATATGAATGTGGAATATGTGAAACGACGCGACTTCGTGTACGACAGACTGACGAAGATGGGCCTTGAAACAATCAAGCCGAATGGTGCCTTTTATATTTTCCCTTCTATCGAAAAGTATGGTCTTGATTCTTATAGTTTTGCTACAAAACTATTGAAAGAAGGCGGCGTTGCGGCTGTTCCAGGCAGTGCCTTCACAAAATTCGCAGAAGGATATATTCGGATCTCTTATGCCTACTCTATGCCTGTGTTAGAAGAAGGAATGATCCGATTGGAAAAATTTTTACAAAAACTTTGAATACACATATAAATTATGATAGAATAGTAACGGTTTTTTGAATTTACTTAAAAGGAGATAGTATTATGAGTCAATATTTATGGGATACACCTGAAAAGCTTCGTGCTTTATTATGCGAGCTGGTAAGTTGGGATAGCCGAACGCTAACAGAAGGGGAAACTACTTTTTCGCCAAAATTAGAAGCGAAGATAAAAAAACTTCCTTACTTTCAGGAAAATCCAGATCACTTAGAGTTGCATGATGCGGGACTAGGCAGACAGACGGTTACCGCTTTATATAAACATCCTGAGGCGACTGAAACGGTTGTTCTAATCAGTCACTTTGACACGGTTCATACAGAAGAGTACGGCGTATTGGAGCCGCTTGCTTTTAATCCGGAAGAATTAACACAGAAATTGCATGAGCATAAAGATGAACTACCGGAAGCTGCGCGTGTCGATCTTGAAACAGGTAAGTATCTGTTCGGTCGCGGAACGATGGATATGAAAATGGGTCTCACGCTTCACATGGCGATGATTGAAAAAGCGACAAAGGAGCAATGGCCGCTTAACTTGATCTTGACAGCTGTGCCAGATGAAGAAGTGAACTCAGCCGGAATGCGTGTTGCGGTAAAAGAACTTGTTCGTTTACGCGAAGAGCATAATTTGACGTATAAAATGTTCTTTAATAGTGAGCCGTCTTTCTCCCAAGGACCAGAGGACAATAAAGAATATATTTATTCGGGAACAATTGGTAAAATTATGCCAACTGCTTTATTTTATGGAAAAGAAACGCACGTCGGAGAGCCGATGCGCGGGATGACGGCGAACTATATCGCTTCATTCTTGACACAACTTATGGAATGGAACCCGGCTTTCGCTGAATCCGATTTAGGAGAAAGCACGCCGTTGCCGGTTTCTTTACAACAAAAAGATTTGAAGACGGAATACTCGACACAGACGCCATACCGTGCTGCTGCGCTCTATAATGTATTCCTTATGAAACGGAATGCAACCGAAGTGATGGATTTGTTTGAAGAAGTGGCGAAAGAAGCAATGGCTAATTGTAATGCAGCATATAAAGCCGTTTGCGAAAGAGAGAATACAAGAGGCGTCGGGGAAGTCCGTGTTATCCGTTACGAAGAGCTTCTTACGTATGCAACGGAAAAGTTGGGTGCAGATGAAGTACAAAGACTTAAAGAACTTGCTTTGGATCATCCGGAATGGGACGATCGCGACATGTCGATCGGTATCGTGGACAACTTAATGATTCAGTGTCAAGAATTGGCACCAGCGACAGTCATTTTATATGCACCACCGTATTACCCAGCGATCAACTCATCGAATGATCCACTTGTGAAAGAATCGGTTGAGTTAATTAAAAAAGAAGCAAGTAAATTTGACCTTGAAGTGGAGCAAGTTCACTACTTCAACGGGATTTCCGATTTAAGCTATGTAAACTATGAAGACGATGGCGACGGTTGGACAGCCTTCGAACGAAATACGCCAGTTTGGGGCGATACGTACAGCATTCCGTTTGAGGAAATGGCTGACTTAAAAGCGCCTGTATTCAACGTTGGTCCATTCGGAAAAGATCCACACCAGCGTACGGAACGTCTACATGTAGATAGTGCATTCGTTGAAATGCCACATATGATTGAAAGCTTACTTAGAAGTTTGTTCCAAGCAAAATAAGTAGAGCACACTGCCTCGTATCGAAAATTCGATACGGGGCTTTTTGAATTTGCTCCGAAGTCATTTTGAAAAGATGGTGGCGCCTAAAGCGATGGATTCCGCGCTCAAAGCTTAGATCTGGCGCCCAAAGTAGTATCTCCCGCGCCCAAAGCTAAGATCTGGCGCCTAAAGTAGTATCTCCCGCGCCCAAAGCTTAGATCTAGCACCTAAAGTAGTGTCTCCCGCGCCCAAAGCTAAGATCTGGCGCCTAAAGTAGTGTC